>NZ_JAUETW010000008.1:0-367210 GCF_032484895.1 Bradyrhizobium sp. SZCCHNRI3052
AGCGCCAAGGACCCAACGGCTTCCCGCCCACCATCATCATGGCAGACTTTCCAGACACAGGGACCCATAACCCCAGGGCGCAGGCGGGCATCCAGTAGGCCGCGGCGTCTCGGCGGATCATGGCCGCCGATGGCATACTGGTTCGCCCGCCTGCGCGGGCGATGACGGCGGTGATGGTCTGTCCCCGGGGGGGCGACGCTCGCACGGACGCGAGGTGCCGCAGCCCGCTGCAATATGTCGGCTGGCCCGTAGAAATTCGGAGTTGGATCGAAAGATCAATACTTATCAACGGCTTGTGACTGTCATCCGACTGTCATCGAACCTTTATAAAAGCCACACTGAGGCCCCGTAAAGCGGCCGGGGAAGCGCAATCGGGCGCAGATGGCGCTTCGCTTCCCAAGCATGGAGACCAGCTATGAATTTCGTCAAAGCTATCGTCGCTGCCGGCTTGGTCGCCGCATCGACGTCGGCGTTCGCTGCCGACATCACCGGTGCGGGCGCGACGTTCCCGTTCCCCATCTATTCCAAGTGGGCTGACGCCTACAAGAAGGAAACCGGCAACGGTCTGAACTACCAGTCGATCGGTTCCGGCGGCGGCATCAAGCAGATCCAGGCTAAGACCGTGACCTTCGGCGCCACCGACGCGCCGCTCAAGGCCGAGCAGCTCGAGAAGGACGGCCTGGTGCAGTGGCCGATGGTGATGGGCGGCATCGTGCCCGTCGTCAACCTCGAGGGCGTGAAGCCGGGCGAGATGGTGCTGGACGGCGAGACGCTCGCCAACATCTATCTTGGCAAGATCACCAAGTGGGATGACGCCGCGATCAAGAAGCTGAACCCCAACGTCAAGCTGCCGTCCGACGCGATTGCCGTGGTGCGCCGCTCCGACGGTTCGGGCACGACCTTCAACTTCACCTACTACCTCTCCGAGGTCAGCGCCGACTGGAAGAGCAAGATCGGCTTCAACACCGCCGTCGAGTGGCCGGTCGGTGTCGGCGCCAAGGGCAATGAGGGTGTGTCCGGCAACATCGGCCAGACCAAGAACTCGATCGGCTATGTCGAGTACGCCTATGCCAAGCAGAACAAGCTCACCTACACCGGCATGATCAACAAGGCCGGCAAGACCGTGCAGCCGACCGTCGAGGCCTTCCAGGCCGCGGCCGCGAATGCCGACTGGGCCAAGGCCCCCGGCTACTACGTGATCCTCGCCAACCAGCCCGGCGACAAGTCCTGGCCGATGACGGCGGCGACCTTCATCCTGATGCACAAGGAGCCGGCCGACAAGGCGGCGTCCGGCGAAGCCATCAAGTTCTTCAAGTGGTCGTTCGAGAAGGGCGCCAAGATGGCTGAGGAGCTCGACTACATCCCGATGCCCGACAGCGTCGTGAAGCTGATCGAGAAGACCTGGTCGGCCGACATCAAGAGCTGATCCGGACGTATCGAAAATCCCCCTCTCCCGGCCTCCGGGGGAGGGGCGCTACCGGGGTTGAGGCGTGTCCAAGGAACAGGGGGCAGAATTGGCAGAGATGGCGGTTCAGACCGAAGTCAGCGATATCGCGGCTGCTGCCGGACCCTATGACCGGGCACGCGCGCTCAACGCCTTCAAGCTCGGCGACGTGACCTTCTATTGGATCACGCGGCTGTCCGCGATCTCCGTCCTGTTGATCCTGGGCGGCATCATCCTGTCGCTCATCGTCGGCGCATGGCCGGCCATGAGAGAATATGGCTTCGAATTCCTGTGGACGCGGCGCTGGGCGCCGTCGGCCGATCCGCCGGTGCTCGGGGCGCTCGGCCCGATCTACGGTACCTTGGTCACGTCCTTCATCGCGATGCTGATCGCCATTCCGGTCGGTCTGGGCATTGCGATCTTCCTCACCGAGCTGTGCCCGCAATGGCTGCGCCGTCCGATCGGACTTGCCATCGAGCTGCTCGCCGGCATTCCTTCGATCATCTACGGCATGTGGGGCTTCTTCGTGCTGGGGCCGTTCCTGGCCTATACGTTCCAGCCGTTCATGATCAATCTCTGCGCCGGCATCCCCGTGCTGCAGGACATCTTCGCCGGTCCGCCGTCCTATCTCAGCCTGTTCAACGCCTCGCTGATCCTGGCGATCATGGTGCTGCCGTTCATCACCTCGATCTCGGTCGACGTGTTCAAGACGGTCCCGCCGGTGCTGAAGGAAGCCGCCTACGGGGTCGGCTGCACCACCTGGGAGGTCGTGCGCAGCGTCGTCATTCCCTACACCCGTGTCGGCGTGATCGGCGGCGTCATGCTGGCGCTGGGACGTGCGCTCGGCGAAACGATGGCGGTGACCTTCATCATCGGCAACTCGTTCCGGATCTCATCCTCGATCTTCGCACCGGGCACCACGATCTCGGCCGCCATCGCCTCCGAATTCCAGGAGAGCGACGGGCTGCACCAGTCGAGCCTGATCCTGCTCGGCCTGCTGCTGTTCGTGCTCACCTTCTTCGTGCTGGCGAGCGCGCGGCTGATGCTCATGCGGCTCGAAGCCAAGGCGGGAAAATAAGCCATGTCCAGCGCTGACACGCTTACACTCGATGCGCCGGTCAATCCGATCTATGCGCGCCGGCGCCGCAGAGACATCGTGATCCGCGGCCTCTGCGTTGCCGCCGCGATGTTCGGCGTCACCTGGCTGGCGCTGATCCTGTTCACGCTGTTCTATAACGGACTCGCCGGCCTCAGCCTGCAGGTTTTTGCCGCCGACACGCCACCGCCCGGCTCCAGCGAAGGCGGCCTGCGCAACGCCATCGTCGGCTCCTTGATCATGACGATCATCGGCGTCGGCATCGGCGCGCCGCTCGGCCTGTTCGCCGGCACCTATCTCGCCGAATACGGCCGCAACGACCGCCTGACCTCGGTGATCCGCTTCATCAACGACATCCTGCTGTCGGCGCCCTCGATCATCATCGGCCTGTTCATCTATGGTGCGGTCGTGGTGCCGATGGGCGGCTTCTCGGCACTCGCGGGTTCCCTTGCATTGGCGGTCATCGTGATCCCGGTGGTGCTGCGCACCACCGAGGACATGCTGCTGCTCGTGCCCAACCCGCTGCGCGAGGCGGCGTCTGCGCTCGGCCTGCCGCGCTCGCTGGTGATCCGCCGCATCGCCTATCGGGCGGCGCGCTCGGGCCTCATCACCGGCGTGCTGCTGGCGACCGCCCGCGTCGCCGGCGAGACCGCGCCTCTGCTGTTCACCGCGCTGTCGAACCAGTTCTGGAGCCTCAACCTTTCCAAGACGATGGCGAACCTGCCCGTCACCATCAACAATTTCGTCCAGAGCCCTTATGCCTACTGGAAACAACTGGCCTGGAGCGGAGCCCTTCTCATCACTCTGGCCGTGCTCGCCCTGAACATCGGTGCACGCATTCTCGGCGCCGAGAGGAACACCAAATGACCGAACTGTCCGTCTCCGTCAGTCAGCCCAATCACGCTCTTCACGGCAAGGCGCTTCCGGATGCGCCGGCCAAGGTGACCGCGCGCAACCTCAACTTCTACTACGGCGACCATCATGCGCTGAAGAACATCAACCTGTCGCTGGGCACCAACCGCGTCACCGCGTTCATCGGCCCGTCCGGCTGCGGCAAGTCCACGCTGCTGCGCATCTTCAACCGGATGTACGATCTCTATCCGGGGCAGCGGGCGACCGGGCAGCTGATGCTCGACAACACCAACATCCTCGATCCCAAGCTCGATCTGAACCTGCTGCGTGCCCGGGTCGGCATGGTGTTCCAGAAGCCGACGCCGTTCCCGATGACGATCTACGAGAACATCGCCTTCGGCATCCGCCTCTATGAGAAGATCTCCAAGTCGGAGATGGACGACCGGGTCGAGAAGGCGCTGCGCGGCGGCGCGTTGTGGAACGAGGTCAAGGACAAGCTCAACGCCTCGGGCCTGTCGCTGTCCGGCGGCCAGCAGCAGCGGCTGTGCATCGCGCGTACCGTGGCGGTCCGGCCGGAGGTGATCCTGTTCGACGAGCCGTGCTCGGCGCTCGATCCGATCTCGACCGCCAAGGTCGAGGAGCTGATTCAGGAACTCGCCGAAAACTATACGATCGCCATCGTGACGCATAACATGCAGCAGGCGGCGCGCGTCTCCGACAAGACCGCCTTCATGTATCTCGGCGAGCTGATCGAGTTCGACGACACCAGCAAGATCTTCACCTCGCCGAGCGATCGGCGGACCCAGGATTACATCACCGGCCGGTTCGGCTGACGCCGACGACATTGTCTTCAGGAGATCATCATGGCCAGTGAACATACCGCCAAGGCGTTCGACAGCGATCTGCAGGACCTCACCCGTCTGGTATCGGAGATGGGCGGCCTCGCCGAGCGGCTGATCGTCGATTCCGTCGATGCGCTGGTGCGACGCGACATCGCGCTCGGCCAGAAGGTGGTCGCCACCGACGCCGAGGTCGACAAGCTGCAACGCATCATCGAGGAGCGCGCCGTTCTTACCATCGCCCGGCGACAGCCGATGGCGGTCGACCTGCGTGAGATCGTCGGCGCGATGCGCGTGGCGACCGATCTGGAGCGTATCGGCGATCTCGCCAAGAACATCGGCAAGCGCGTCGCGGCGCTGGAGAGCGACTTCCATCCGCTGAAGCTGATCCGCGGGCTCGAGCACATGACCGATCTCGTGCAGTCGCAGGTCAAGACGGTGCTGGACGCCTATGCCGCGCACGATTTGCCGGCGGCGATGACGGTGTGGAAGGGCGATGAGGAAGTCGATGCCATCTGCACCTCGCTGTTTCGCGAGCTCCTGACCTACATGATGGAGGATCCGCGCAACATCTCGTTCTGCATCCACCTGATGTTCTGCGCCAAGAACATCGAGCGCATCGGCGATCACGCGACCAACATCGCCGAGACGGTGTTCTATATGATCGAAGGCCAGCAGATCATGGACAAGCGCCCGAAGGGCGACATGACGAGCTTCGCATCGACGATCCCCGGCAACTGAGAGAGACGGTTCAGACATGGGCGCCCGAATTCTGGTGGTGGAGGACGAGGAGGCGCTGACGACGCTGCTGCGCTACAACCTCGAGGCCGAAGGCTACGAGGTCGAGACCGTGGCGCGCGG
Organism: Bradyrhizobium sp. SZCCHNRI3052; assembly: GCF_032484895.1. Taxonomy (NCBI): domain Bacteria; kingdom Pseudomonadati; phylum Pseudomonadota; class Alphaproteobacteria; order Hyphomicrobiales; family Nitrobacteraceae; genus Bradyrhizobium; species Bradyrhizobium sp. SZCCHNRI3052. The sequence goes on from NZ_JAUETW010000008.1 coordinate 5,093, forward strand.
CGACGAGGCCGACACGCGCCTGAAGGAGCGTGTTCCCGATCTCGTCGTGCTCGACTGGATGCTGCCGGGCCTGTCCGGCATCGAGCTGTGCCGCCGCCTGCGGGCGCGGACCGAGACCCGGCAGTTGCCGATCATCATGCTCACCGCACGCGGCGAGGAGAGCGAGCGCGTGCGCGGCCTCGCGACCGGCGCCGACGACTACATCGTCAAGCCGTTCTCGGTGCCGGAGCTTCTGGCGCGGGTGAAAGGCCTGCTGCGGCGGGCGAGTCCGGAGCGGCTGGCGACCGTGCTGTCCTATGGCGACATCGAGCTCGACCGCGAGAAGCGCCGCGTGGCGCGCTCTGGTAGGCCGATCGATCTCGGCCCGACCGAATACCGCCTGCTCGAGTTCTTCCTGGAGCATCCCGGCCGCGTGTTCAGCCGCGAGCAGCTGCTCGACAGTGTCTGGGGCCGCGACATCTACATCGACGAGCGCACCGTCGACGTCCATATCGGCCGCCTGCGCAAGCTGCTCAATCCCGGCCGCGAGCAGGACCCGATCCGCACCGTGCGCGGCGCCGGTTATGCGCTCGATGATCGCTTCGCCAAGAGCGAGCAGGTGTAAGGGGCGATCGGGCGTGAGGACGCAGCAGGTGTGAGACGCGAGGCGGCCCGATTGAGGAGATCGCGGTCCGCTTTCCGCCACGCCGCCGCCGTCTTGATCGTGTCTGCTTCGTGGCCCGTCACGATGTTTCGGTGCCAGCGGACGCCCTTGATCAAGACCATCATCATATCTCTTGCCGTGCTGCTCGGCGGCGCGGCGGGCGCCACGGCCGCCGAGCTCGAAGACGCGGTCGCGGCGGCAGGCAACGGGCAGCATGCGGCGGCGATGCGACGGCTGCTGCCGCTGGCCGCCAAGGGCGATGCGCGGGCGCAGTTCGACGTCGGCTTCATGCACGCCTTCGGCTGGGGCCAACCGCGCAACCCCGCCGAGGCGCTGGCGTGGTACCGCAAGGCCGCCGATCAGGGGCTCGCTGTCGCGCAACACTATCTCGGCATCGCCTACGTCAACGGCGAAGGTGTTGCGAGCAATTACGGCGAAGCCGGCCGCTGGTTCAGCCGCGCCGCGGCGCAGGGCTTCGCCCAGTCGCAATACATGCTCGGCCTGATGCTGCTCGACGGCCGCGGTGTGAAACAGGACGTCGTGCAGGGCTATGCCTGGCTGGTGATGGCGGGCCGTAGCGGCGTGCGATCGGCCGGCCGCGACGTGCAGCGGGTCAAGTTGACCGAGCCGCAGCGCGTCCAGGCCCAGAGTGCCATTGCGGCCTGGCGGCCGAAGCCGGAATCGGCGGAGGCCGGCATCGCCGCTCCGCGTCCGGAGCAACTGCTCGGGCTCGACCGCCACATCGGCGAGGTCGTCGATCCCACCTCGTGGCCGGCGTCGTCGATCGGCGTCGTCACCGTCGCGCAATACTCGACCGGCGGCTGGTGCACCGGCACGCTGGTCGCGCCGCGCGTCGTGCTCACCGCGGCGCATTGCGTGTTCAACGGCGTGGCGCAGGTCAGCCCCGGCAACGTCCGCTTCCTGGCCGGCATGAACAGGGGCACGCCGGCGGCATCGTCGGTCGCCGACAAGCTGATCGTGGCGCCCGATTTCGTCCCGACCCGGCACGACAGATGGTCGCTCGACCGCTCGCCCGCCGATTGGGCACTGATCGTGCTGAAGGACGCGCTGCCGTCGAAGCCGGTTGAGGTCAGGGCGCTGACGCGCGAGGAATTGCAGGCTGCGACCACGGCCGGAACCATCTCCGAGATCGGCTATGGCCAGGAGCGGCGCTATTCGCCGACCGGCCAGCGCAATTGCAGCGCCGGCATGACCAAGGACGAGATGCTGCTGACGGTGCATTGCCTCGCCAATTTCGGCTATTCGGGCTCCCCCATCATGGCCGACGTCGGCGGACAGCCGGCCGTGGTCGGCATCTTCTCGGCGTTCCACGAGGAGACCCGGCTGATGTTCGCCGCCCCCGCGAGCCAGTTCGAGGCGGTCGTGCGGCGCGAGATCACGGCACAGAGTGCCTCGATGCGGTGAGCGAAGGAGGGGCGAGAGAAGAAGATGTCCCGCCGCTGGTCATGATCTGTGCGTGACTGGATAGCGGGTTGCCAAGCGAGAGGGCAATCCGGGAAGGGCCGCCCACGTTTTCCTGCAGTTTTTGCCTGCAGCGGGGGGCTTTACCGAACTGGCCTGGCTCTTGCTATAGTCCGAGTATGACGATTGTTCAAATTGATCATCCTCGTGCCCCTCGGCTGCTGTGGTGGCGATCGCAGCCCGGCCGCAACGTTGCGCTCGTCGGCGGGCTGGTCGCCGCCAACGCGCTCGCCTGGGCCTGGGCGTTCGCGCTCTACGCCGACCGGCCCACCATCGTCGGCACCGCGATGCTGGCCTGGCTGCTCGGACTGCGCCATGCGGTCGATGCGGATCACATCGCGGCGATCGACAACGTCGTACGGAAGCTGGTGCAGGACGGTAGCGCCCCGCGCGCCGCCGGCCTGTATTTTGCGCTCGGCCATTCCAGCGTCGTCGTCATCGCCACCATCGTCGTGAGCCTCATCGCCGGCGCCGACCTCCTGGATGAAGAGAGCGCGATCAGGGCGATCGGCGGCGTCATCGGCACGTCGGTGTCGGCCGGCTTCCTGCTGCTGATCGCGTTGGCGAACCTCATTCTGTTCGTGAACCTCTGGCGCCGCGCCGCACAGCCGCAGTCCGAGATGGAAACCGCCGGAAGCTCCGGACGGGGCATCCTCTTCCGCCTGCTGCGCCCGGTGCTCCGCCTGGTGGGACGCGCCTGGCACATGTATCCGCTCGGTTTCCTGTTCGGTCTCGGCTTCGACACTGCGAGCGAGATCGGGCTTCTCAGCCTGTCGGCAACCGAGGCAGCGCGCGGCGCGAGCCTCGCCCATGTCCTGGTGTTTCCGGCGCTGTTCGCGGCTGCGATGGCCACCGTCGACACCGCCGACAGCATGCTGATGGCGGGCGCCTATCGCTGGGCGCTGACCGATCCCGCACGCAAGCTGCGCTATAACCTCGTGATCACCGGCGCATCCGTTGCCATCGCGCTGGTGATCGGCGGCTTCGAGGCGATCACGCTGTTGGCGCCGCGGCTTGGCCTGACCGGGGGATGGACGGGGGTCGCCACCGCGCTGGGCGACGATGTCGCCAATCTCGGGATCGTCGCGATTGGCCTGTTCGGACTGATCTGGGCGGTCGCCATGCTGCTCGGTCGCAGCCAGCGCGGTTCCGAGGCTATCCCCGGGGAAGCGCTTGCCAGTGTTCATGCGGGGGCGCTAAACCCGCCGGTGATACGAAGCGGAACGCTTAAGACGGGCTAGGAGCGGGGCCTTATGATGGTCGGCTCTGAGGGAACGATCAGGATGCTATGGCTGCAGGGTGCGAGCTGCGGCGGCTGCACGATGTCGATCCTGGAAAGCGGCGCGTCCGGCTGGTTCGACGAGCTGCGCCAATCCGGCATCGATCTGGTATGGCATCCCTCCGTCAGCGAACAGACCGGAGACGAGGTGGTGGAGCTGTTGGAGGCGATCCGCGACGGTCGCGAGCGGCTCGACCTGCTGGTGCTCGAAGGCTCGGTGGCGCGCGGACCTGGTCTGACCGGCCGCTTCAACATGCTCGCCGGCACCAACCGCTCGATCTATCACTGGCTGCTCGATCTGGCGCCGCTGGCCGACTACGTCGTTGCCGTCGGCAGTTGCGCCGCATATGGCGGCATTCCTGCTGCCGGCATCAACCCGACCGATGCGGTCGGATTGCAGTTCGAGGGCAGCGACATCGGCGGCGCGCTCGGCGCGGGCTTCCGCTCGAAACGCGGGCTGCCGGTGATCAACGTCGCAGGCTGTGCGCCGCATCCGGGTTGGATGATGGAAAGCCTGCTGGCGCTCACCTCGGGCGATCTGACGGCAGACGGCCTCGACGCAGTCGGCCGTCCGACCTTCATCGCCAATCACCTGGCTCATCACGGCTGCTCGCGCAACGAGTTTTACGAGTTCAAGGCGAGCGCGGAGACGATGTCGGAGCGCGGCTGCCTGATGGAGCATCTCGGCTGCCGCGCAACGCAAGCGGTCGGCGACTGCAATCAGCGCTCGTGGAACGGCGGCGGCTCCTGCACCAAGGGCGGCTACGCCTGCATCGCCTGCACCTCGCCGGGCTTCGAGAGCGCGCAGAACTATCTGCAGACGGCCAAGCTCGCCGGCATTCCCGTGGGGCTTCCGACCGACATGCCCAAGGCCTGGTTCGTCGCGCTCGCAGCGCTGTCGAAATCGGCCACGCCGCGTCGCGTCCGAGTCAATGCGACGGCGGATCATGTCGTGGTGCCGCCGGGCCGTGCCGGCGACAAGCGCCGTCCATGACGCGGATCACGGTCGGACCGTTCAATCGTGTCGAAGGCGATCTCGAGGTCAGGCTCGATATCGAGAGCGGTCGCGTCACCAGGGCAGAGGTGACGGCGCCGCTCTATCGCGGCTTCGAGCAGATCCTGGAGGGGCGGCCGCCGCTGGACGCCCTGGTGATCGCGCCGCGAATCTGCGGCATCTGCTCGGTGTCGCAATCGATCGCGGCCGCTGCGGCGTTGCGCCAGGCCATGGGTATTGCGGCAGCGCCAAACGGCGTCCTCGCGGCCAACATCGCGCACGCGGCCGAGAACGCAGCGGACCATCTGACGCATTTCTACATCTTCTTCATGCCGGACTTCGCCCGCGACGCCTACGCCTCGCATGCCTGGCATTCGGCTACGGCCGAGCGCTTCGCGGCGACGAAGGGCAGCGCGGCCCGCGATGCGTTGCCTGCACGCGCGCGACTGCTCGAGATCATGGGCCTGATCGCCGGCAAATGGCCGCACAGTCTCGCCTTCCAGCCAGGCGGGACGACGCGCGCGATCGAGCTCGGCGAGCGCGTGCGGCTCAACGCGATCGCGGCGTCGTTTCGCGGTTTCCTTGAACGCGTCGTGTTTGCCGACAAGCTGGAGAATGTGCTCGCCTTGTCGACATCGGACGAACTCGACCGTTGGCGGCAGGGCCGCGCCGGCGACTTCGCGCATTTCCTTCGGCTGGCCGATGCGCTCGCGCTGGCCGACCTCGGCAGCGGACCCGGTCTCTTGATGAGCTTCGGCGCGTATCACGATTTCAATGGGGCTCGTTTTCGCGCTGGTGTCCGCACGAGCAGCGGCGAGGTCCACGCTTTGCCGTCGGACGGCATCACCGAGGACGTCTCGCACGCCTGGATGCACGATACGTCGCTCGATCCGGCCGAGAGCCGCACCGTGCCCGATGCCGACAAAGCCGACGCCTATAGCTGGTGCAAGGCGCCGCGTCTTGCGGGAGAACCGGTCGAGGTCGGCGCTCTCGCAAGGCAGGCCATCGACGGTCAGCCGTTGATCACCGCGCTGCTCGCGAGCGGTCGCAGCAATGTCCGCAATCGTGTCATCGCCCGGCTGATCGAAACTGCGCGGCTCGCGCTGTCGATCGAGCACTGGATCAAGGGGCTGCGTCTCAACGAGCCGTTCTGCGACAGCAGCGCCAGCGCGGCCGACGGCAATTTCGTCGGGCTCGTGGAAGCTGCGCGCGGCAGCCTCGGCCACTGGCTCGCGGTGCGCTCCGGCCGGATCGAGCGTTATCAGATCATCGCGCCGACGAGCTGGAATTTCTCTCCGCGCGACGCGGATGGGGTAGCTGGCCCGCTCGAACAGGCGCTGGTCGGCACCGAGGTCGGCACTGCCGGCGCGCGTGCGGTCGGCATTCAGCACGTCGTGCGGTCGTTCGATCCCTGCATGGTCTGCACGGCCCATTGAGCGCGCTGCACACAGGCAGGCAGCAAGCGGAAACAAGCTTGTCGGTGCAAAGCGCGTGATTTCCGATTATCGCGCGCGATCCGCCTTCCAAGGATCCACGATCGCGGCCTCGCTGCTGCAAGCATCTGGAATCATTATGATTCAAATCCAGCAATGATGCTGGCCCGCATCTTGCTGTCCTTCTCGCCAGAACGCGATCAGATGATCGCCAACGCGATGTCAGGGGAGGACTCATGGGCGCGGCAACGGAAACTTTTTACAGCGTCATCAGGCGTCAGGGCATCACGCGGCGCAGCTTTCACAAATTCTGCAGCCTCACCGCAACGAGCCTCGGCCTCGGGCCGCTCGCGGCCAGCCGCATCGCCAACGCGCTCGAAACCAAGCCGCGCACGCCGGTGATCTGGATGCACGGGCTCGAATGCACGTGTTGCTCGGAGAGCTTCATCCGCTCGGCGCATCCGCTGGTGAAGGATGCCGTGCTGTCGATGATCTCGCTCGACTATGACGACACCATCATGGCGGCGGCCGGCCACCAGGCGGAGGCCATCCTCGAAGAGACGCGTGCGAAGTACAAGGGACAGTACATTCTTGCGGTCGAGGGCAATCCGCCGCTGAACGAGGGCGGCATGTTCTGCATCGACGGCGGCAAGCCGTTCGTCGAGAAGCTCAAGATGATGGCCGAGGACGCCATGGCGATCATCGCCTGGGGCGCCTGCGCGTCCTGGGGCTGCGTGCAGGCGGCGAAGCCGAATCCGACGCAGGCGACGCCGATCGACAAGGTCATCACCAACAAGCCGATCATCAAGGTGCCGGGCTGCCCGCCGATCGCCGAGGTCATGACCGGCGTCGTCACCTTCATCACCACGTTCGGCAAGCTGCCCGAGCTCGACCGCCAGGGCCGGCCGAAGATGTTCTACTCACAACGTATCCACGACAAGTGCTATCGCCGACCGCATTTCGACGCCGGCCAGTTCGTCGAGGAGTGGGACGACGAGGCCGCGCGCAAGGGCTACTGCCTCTACAAGATGGGCTGCAAGGGCCCGACCACCTACAACGCCTGCTCGACGGTGCGCTGGAACGGCGGCGTGTCGTTCCCGATCCAGTCCGGTCACGGCTGCATCGGCTGCTCGGAGGACGGCTTCTGGGACAAGGGCTCGTTCTACGACCGCCTCACCAACATCAAGCAGTTCGGCATCGAGCACAACGCCGACCAGGTCGGCATGGTGGCCGCGGGCACGGTGGGCGCAGCGGTTGCAGCGCATGCGGCGGTGACGGCCGTGAAGCGACTCGCCGGCAAGCGCGACGACGCCAAGCAAGATCATTAATCGAATTCAGGGCAGGCAACGATGGGCATCCAGACTCCCAACGGCTTCAATCTCGACAATTCCGGCAAGCGCGTCGTCGTCGATCCGCTGACGCGCATCGAGGGCCATCTGCGCGTCGAGGTGAATGTCGATTCCAATAACGTGATTCGCAACGCGGTCTCGACCGGCACCATGTGGCGCGGCATCGAGACCATCCTGCGGAACCGCGATCCGCGCGACGCCTGGGCCTTCACCGAGCGGATCTGCGGCGTCTGCACCGGCACGCACGCGCTGACCTCGGTCCGCGCGGTCGAGAACGCGCTGGGGATCATGATCCCCGATAATGCCAACTCGATCCGCAATATCATGCAGCTCTGCCTGCAGGTGCACGATCACCTCGTGCACTTCTATCATCTGCATGCGCTCGACTGGGTCGACGTGGTCTCGGCGCTCAAGGCCGATCCAAAGGCGACCTCGGCGCTGGCGCAGTCGGTCTCGGACTGGCCGCTGTCCTCGCCGGGCTATTTCAAGGACCTGCAGATCCGGCTGACCAAGTTCGTCGAGTCCGGTCAGCTCGGTCCGTTCAAGAACGCCTATTGGGGTCATGCGGCCTACAAGCTGCCGCCGGAGGCGAACCTGATGGCGGTGGCGCACTATCTGGAAGCGCTCGACTTCCAGAAGGAGATCGTCAAGATCCACACCATCTACGGCGGTAAGAACCCGCATCCGAACTGGCTGGTCGGCGGCGTGCCGTGTGCGATCAATGTCGACGGCACCGGCGCGGTCGGTGCGATCAACATGGAGCGGCTGAACCTCGTCTCCTCGATCATCGATCGCTCGATCGAGTTCGTGCAGAAGGTCTATCTGCCCGACGTGGCGGCGATCGGCTCCTTCTACAAGGACTGGCTCTATGGCGGCGGTCTCTCCGGCAAGAACGTGATGTCCTACGGCGACATTCCGGAGAATGCGAACGATTATTCAGGGAAGAATCTCAAGCTGCCGCGTGGCGTGATCCTCAACGGGAATCTGAACGAGATCCTGCCGATCGATCACGGCGACCCCGAGCAGATCCAGGAGTTCGTCACCCACTCCTGGTACAAATATCCCGACGAGAGCAAGGGCCTGCATCCCTGGGACGGCGTCACTGAGCCGAACTACCAGCTCGGCCCCAACGCCAAGGGCACCAAGACGGACATCAAGGAGCTCGACGAGGGCGGAAAATACTCCTGGATCAAGGCGCCGCGCTGGCGCGGCAACGCGGTCGAGGTCGGACCGCTAGCGCGCTACATCATTGGTTATGCGCAAGGGCGGCCGGAGTTCAAGGAGCCGACCGACAGGCTTCTGAAGACGCTGAACCTGCCGGTCACAGCGCTGTTCTCCACGCTTGGCCGCACCGCGGCACGGGCGCTGGAATGCGAATGGGCGGCGAACCAGATGCGCTACTTCCAGGACAAGTTGGTGGCACGCATCAAGGCCGGCGATTCCTCGACCGCGAACATCGAGAAGTGGAAGCCGGAGAGCTGGCCGAAGGAGGCCAAGGGCTACGGCTTCACCGAGGCGCCGCGCGGTGCGCTGGCGCACTGGATCAAGATCAAGGACACCAAGATCGACAACTATCAGTGTGTCGTGCCGACGACCTGGAACGGCTCGCCGCGCGATCCCAAGGGCAATATCGGCGCCTTCGAGGCCTCCCTGATGGATACGCCGATGGCGGATCCGGAGAAGCCGCTGGAGATCCTGCGCACGATCCATTCGTTCGATCCGTGCCTCGCGTGCTCGACCCACGTGATGAGCCCGGACGGCCAGCAAATGGCGACGGTCACGGTCAGGTAGTGGGAGACGCACCATGATGGATGCCATTGCACGTCCCGCCGAGGCAGAGCCCAACCTTGCGGCGATCGCGGCCGACGCCGCCGGTGAACACGCGGTCGGCCGGCCCACGGTCTACGTGTACGAAGCACCGGTGCGCATCTGCCATTGGGTGAATGCGTTCGCGATCGTCGTGCTGATGATCACCGGCTATCTGATCGGGACTCCGCTGCCCAGCGTCGAAGGCGAGGCGTCGGCGAATTTCGTGATGGGCTACATCCGCTTTGCACATTTCGCGGCCGGACAGGTGCTGGCGGTGTTCTTCCTTGCCCGCATCTTCTGGGCCTTCGTCGGCAACCACCATTCCCGGCAGATCTTCTACATTCCGGTGCACCGCAAGCAGTTCTGGAAGGAGGTGCTGCACGAGATCCGCTGGTACGCTTTCCTCGAGCGTGAGCCGAAGATGTATGTCGGCCATAATCCCCTGGCGCAGACAGCCATGTTTACCGGCTTCACGCTGTTCGTGACCTTCATGATCATCACCGGCTTTGCGCTCTATTCGGAAGGCACCGGCATCGACAGCTGGCAGCACAAATTGTTCGGTTGGGTGTTCGCGATCTGGCCGAACAGCCAGGACGTCCACACCTGGCATCATCTCGGGATGTGGGCGCTGGTCACCTTCGTGATGGTGCACGTCTATGCCGCCATTCGCGAAGACATCATGTCACGTCAGAGCATCATCTCCTCGATGATCTCGGGCGAGCGGCAGTTCCGCGAGTAGCAGTGGGGGGCCGGCATGGTCGATGAGCGCGGGCGCGATCGCATTCTGGTGCTCGGGATCGGCAACATTCTCTGGGCGGACGAAGGCTTTGGCGTGCGGGTGGTGGAGGAATTCCACCGCCGCTTCACCGTGCCCGACAACGTCACGATCCTCGATGGCGGCACGCAGGGGCTTTACCTCGTCAACTATGTCGAGGAAGCTGACGGCCTGATCGTGTTCGACGCCATCGACTATGGCCTGGTGCCGGGCGAGCTCAAGCTCGTCCGCGACGACGAGGTGCCGCGCTTCACCGGCGCCAAGAAGATGAGCCTGCACCAGACGGGCTTTCAGGAAGTACTGAGCGCGGCTGACCTGCTCGGCCGCTATCCGCAGCGGCTTGCGCTGATCGGCTGCCAGCCGCTCGACCTCGAGGATTGGGGCGGTCCGCTGACGGCGCCGGTTCGTGCGCAGATCGCGCCGGCGATCGAGCTGGCCTGCGCCCTGCTGGCGGAATGGGGCTCGCCGGCCGTGTCGCGGCGTGAACCGCTCGCCGGCGACGAACGCCTGCTCGCGAACGACATCGACCATCACAGCTACGAGCTGGGGGCGCGCACGGCCGATTGACCGCGCCGCGAGGGAATCCGCCATGTGTCTTGGCCTGCCGATGACAATCCTGGAGACCGATGGCGTCTCGGCGCTGTGCAGCTTCGACGGCGAGGAGCGCCGCGTCTCGGTGCTGTTGCTGTCGAATCCGCCGGTCGGAGCCAGGGTGCTCGTCTATATCGACAATGCCGTTCGCCTGCTCGATGACGAGGAAGCGCGGCTGATCGGCGAGGCGCTGCGCGGCCTGCAGGCGGCCGTGAACGGCGAGAATTGCGATGACTTCTTCGCGGATCTGATCGGGCGCGAGCCGGAGCTTCCGGAGCATCTGCGGTAGCGGCGTCATGCCCTCGGGCGGCGCCAAATTACTGATAACAAGATTTCCATAGACGAAGTAAGTTTGCAGGCCTTGCCTGGAAAGCACCTTTCCGATTTCTCGCGCAATCCTTTAGTTGCAATAAAAACTTAATATATTTCAATGCCTTGAGCATTCCTGGCCCCGCGTGGGCGTCTGGCACGTCGATTGCTGATCATGGGGAATATGGCAACGATAACTGGTCAGGGAGAAACACCGATGGAAATGCAGCAGCGTGACCCCGCGCGCGCGCGAGGCGGGTTGCCGGAGGTCGATACGGGCACCGTCGATGCCTTTCTCTCCGAGGCTGATTGCGCCGGGCTTGTCGCCGTGCTGCTGTCGGCCGGGGATCCCGCGCGGTTTCCAGAGGCACTGGACGTGGCCATCGTGCTGCCGGAGCTGATCACGGCGTTTCAGGGCCGGCTGCGCGGCGCGGTCGTCGCGCGCGAAGCGGAGGCCGAGATCGGGGCGCGATTCGGCGTGCGTGTGCAGCCGAGCCTGATCCTGTGCCGCGGGGGAGAGACGCTCGGCCTGATCGCCAAGATCCAGGACTGGTCGGTTTATGTCGATCGCATCTCGCGGCTGATCGACCGGCCGCAGGGCGCGACGGCGGCGGTCGTTGCCAGCATCGTCCCAGTCCATCAGCCTGCGGGAGTCGAGCGATGAAGCCGGGATTCTGGATCGCGCCTGAAGGAGCCGAGGAGCCGGTCAACATCTTTCCGATCGGCGAAGAGGCGCTCGATACCTCACACAAGGGGCTGACCGCCTCCGGAGCGCTGGCCAAGCTGGCCTCGCTCGACTCGGAGGCGCTGGCGCGGAGCTGTCCGCGCGCGGTCGAACTGCTGTCGACGATTGCATCCGCCACCGCGGCGCAGACGGCCGGCGCACCGACGCAATTATTCCGTCTCGAAGGCCTCAACGATCTCGAGCGGCGGCTGATCGACGACGTGCTGGGCGAGGGCGAGGTCGCGGGCGTCGTGGCTCTTCCCGACGGGACGCTCGCCCAGATCCAGGAATCGGTGCTCGCCGGCATCTGGCGGGTGCGGCTGGAAGCGGATGAGCGCCACGACTACATCGAGGTCGGCGCCGTGCCGGAGATCGTGTCGCGCGCGGCCGCCGACCTGACCGCAAATGACATCGCGATCGGACCGGTGCCCGAGGGCACGATGAACGCGCTGCCGGTGCTCGCCGAGATCCGCGAGCGCGCGCTGTCCTGGCGACCGGGCCAGCGCTCGCAGACCATCAACTTCACGCTGCTGCCGATGAGCCCGGCCGACATGAGCTTCCTGCAGCAGACGCTCGGCAACGGCCCGATCCAGTTGATGTCGCGCGGCTACGGCACCTGCTGCGTGCTCGCGACCGGCATCCGCCATGTCTGGTCGGTGCAATTCTTCAACGCCATGGATACGATCATTCTCGACACCCTCGAAGTCGGCGGCGTGCCGGTGGTCGCGCTCGCCGCGGCCGAGGATTTCGAGGATTCGGCCGAGCGCCTGACCCAGATCATCGAGGCCTATTTCACATGAACGGCGGCTTCGAGAATTACGGTGTCCGCAGCGATCTCGCTGATGACGCGCTGTTGGAGTGCGGCATCTGCTGGACGCGCTACGATCCGGCCGACGGTGACGGCGTCGCCCAGATTGCGCCGGGCACGCCGTTCGCGGCGCTGCCGGACGACTGGCATTGCCCGAACTGCGACGCGCCGAAGACCAAGTTCATGGTGGTCGAGCAATGAGCGCGGACGCGCAGGGCACGTCTGACGTCACGCCGGTCGCGTGGGGCGAGCGTCTCGCCGGCGTCTATCGTGGGATCGGCGCGCGTGCGATGCGCGAGCTGCCGATCTATCACGACGCGCTCGACGTCGAGGCGATCGGATTTTCGGTGGTTGAGGGCCGCATCCTCGGCATCGTCGTCACGCCCTGGTTCATGAACGTGGTCACTCCGGCCGCCCAGGACTCCGCGGGATCCGTCGTCAAGATCGTGCTTCCGGCCGGCTCGTTCGAGTTCACGATCAGCGATATCGCCGGGATCGGGCGGATCGCGAGCTGCTCGCTGTTCTCGCCGATGTTCGAGTTCGCGGACATGGCCGCGGCGCGTGCGGCGGCGGAGGCCGCGCTGGCCGCGCTGACGGCGGCACCTGAGGACGAGGCGTTGTCCGAGCGCGCCGCGAAGGCGTCGAGCACGATCGATCGCCGCGCGTTCCTGCGCGGCACCCTCTCCGAGGGCCGCGCATGACCCTCGGCTTTCGCAACCGCATCGACGTGACGCTGTCGGTCGCCGATCGGCGGATCACAGGCGTCGACATTCAGCCGCGCACGCGGCCGCCGCTGGGACGGCTGTTCGCCGGCAAGCCGGCCGAGATGCTGCTTGCGGCCCTGCCGCGGCTGTTCTCGCTGTGCGCCGGTGCGCATCAGGTCGCGCTGCTCTCGGCGCTGGAAGCGGCGCGCGGCGAGCAGGCGAAGCCGTCGACGCGTCATCGTCGGATCGAGGCCGTGCTGACGGAACGCTTCGCCGAACTCATGCGCGGTCTGCTGATCGCTTCAATGGCGGACAATCGTAGTGCTGCGCAGCCGGTGCCACGGCTCTTGCAGGCGATCGCGGCGCTACAGACGCATTCCGGCGTCTCGCAGCAATCTCGCGCTGCAACCTTGTCTCAGATCAAGACGGGCATGGTGGCTCTGGGCATAGGCTTGCCAGCGGAGCCGGTTCTGCCGGGAACTCCGCTTGCATCGATGATGGACGCGGCCCGGAAGGCCGCCGATGATGGAGGATGGAGGCACATGCCGGCCGAGCATGACATCCTGTCGGCCGCCGATGATGGCGCCATCGTCACGCAATTGATCGACGTGGGATCTGCCTTTGCTGAGGCTCCCGAGCTCGACGGCCGCGTTCCGGAGACCGGAGTCTGGGCCCGCTATGCGGAGCGCCATCAATTGGCATCGGCTGGTCCCGTCGAACGTCTCTCAGCCAAGATAGCTGAGATTGCTGAGCTGTTCCGCTGGATCGAGACCGGCGAGGCGGAGGACCAGGCGGCCGACCCGCATGCCGTCGCAAGCTACGCGCTCGGGTCGCGGCGCGGCGCCGCCGCAGTCGAATGCGCGCGCGGCCGGCTGCATCACGCGATCGAGCTGGATGCGCACGGCGCGGTCTCGCGTTTCGAGTATCTGGCGCCGACGGAATGGAATTTTCACCCGCGCGGTCCTGTCGTGAGGAGCCTCACGGGGGTTGCGCTGCGCGGCACCGTCGATCGCCAGGCCATCCATACGATGGTCGGATCGTTCGATCCCTGCGTCGGCTATCACCTGGCGTTCCGGGGGATGGCCGATGCATGAGATGGCGCTGTGCGAAGGCATCGTCGAGATCGTCGAGCAGGAGGCACGTAAGGGCGCCTTCTCCACGGTGAAGACCGTGTGGTTGGAGATCGGTGCGCTCAGCCATGTCGCGCCGGAGGCGCTGCGATTCTGTTTCGAGGCGGTGACCGCGAAAACCCTGTTGCACGGGGCAGCGCTCGAGATCATCGAACAGCCGGGCACGGCATGGTGCCTGGGCTGCTCGCGCGGCGTCGAGATCAGTCAACGCTATCAGTCTTGTCCGGCCTGCGGCAGTCATCAGCTGCAGGTCACGGGCGGTGAGGACATGCGGGTCAAGGAGCTGGAGGTCGAGTAATGTGCACGGTGTGTGGCTGCAGCGACGGCAAGCCCTCCGTCGAATCCGGTGATCATCATCACGATCACGGTAAGCATCATCAGGCTCATGGACACGATCACAGCCATGATCAGTCCGGACATCATCACCATCACGGCCATCATCATCATGATCATGTTCACGAGCATGGTCACCATCACGATGATGACCCGCATGATCACGGTCGCGCGCATGATCATCAACATGATCATGCTGCCGACCACGTCGACTGTTCGGCCAATCCGGCCGGGCAGGAGGTTGCCGGCCTCTCCAGCGGGCGCATCATCCAGATCGAACGCGACATTCTCGGCAAGAACAACCGGCTCGCGGCAGAAAACCGCGCGCGCTTCGCCGCGCATGACGTGCTGGCATTCAACTTCGTTTCCAGCCCGGGCGCCGGCAAGACCTCGCTGCTGGTCCGCGCCGTCTCCGATCTCAAGCAGAGTCGGCCCGTCGCGGTGATCGAGGGCGACCAGCAGACCTCCAACGATGCCGAGCGCATCCGCGCCACCGGCGTGCCGGCGATCCAGATCAACACCGGCAAGGGCTGTCATCTCGACGCGGCCATGGTCGGCGAAGCCTTTGGCCGGCTGCCGTCACTGCGCGGCGGGCTGCTGTTCATCGAGAATGTCGGCAACCTCGTATGTCCGGCCGCCTTCGATCTCGGCGAGGCCTGCAAGATCGTCGTGTTCTCGACCACCGAGGGCGAGGACAAGCCGCTCAAATATCCCGACATGTTTGCAGCGTCATCGCTGATGCTCATCAACAAGATCGATCTGGCGCCGGTGCTCGATTTCGATCTTGCGCAGACGATCGAATATGCCCGCCGCGTCAATCCGAAGATCGAGGTGCTGACGATCTCCGCGAAGACAGGCGAGGGCCTTTCGGCGTTCTACGCCTGGATCAGGAAGCAGTCTGAGCGGATGCGGGCGGGCGCAGCGAACGCGGTGCGGGGATGAGCACGCCCGGCCGGACATCGGCGGCGAACCATACGTGCCTCCGGCTCCGTGTCCGCGGGGCCGTGCAGGGCGTCGGCTTTCGTCCCTATGTCCATGGTCTGGCAACCCGCCATCGGCTCGGCGGCTTCGTCGCCAACGATGCTGATGGCGTGCTGATCGAGGTCGAGGGCGACGAGGTCGCCGAATTCATCGAGGCCCTGCCGCGGCAGACGCCGCCGCTGGCGCGCATCGACGACATCGCCGTCGAGCCGATCGCGGCCGGTATCGGCACGGGCTTCCGGATCGCCGGGAGCGTGGGCGGGCGCGTCACGACGCGGATCGTGCCGGACGCAGCCACCTGTGCCGCATGCCTGGCCGAGCTGTTCGATCCCGGCAGCCGCTTCCATCTCTATCCTTTTGTCAACTGCACCCATTGCGGCCCGCGCTTCACCATCGCCGAGCGCCTGCCTTACGATCGCGTGTCCACGGCGATGAAGCACTTTCCGATGTGTGAGGCGTGCCGGTCCGACTACGAAGATCCTGCAGGGCGCCGCTTTCATGCCGAGGCGATCTCGTGTCCGCGCTGCGGTCCGCGGCTCAGCCATGGCATCGATGATATCGCAGCCGCGCTCGCGAATGGCAGGATCGTCGCCATCAAGGGTCTCGGTGGCTATCAGCTGCTCTGTGACGCCCAGGATGAGCAGGCCGTCCGGCGGCTGCGCGGGCTTAAGCAGCGCAACGGCAAGCCGTTTGCCGTGATGTTGGCCACGGCCGACGCCGCAACTGAGATTGCCGAGATCGATGCGCCTGAGCGCGCGCTGCTGGAGCGGGTGGCGCGGCCGATCGTGCTGTTGCGCTCACGCCAGCGTGTTGCGTCCTCGGTCGCACCAGGTCTCGCAAAGATCGGGGTGATGCTGCCGGTCGCTCCGCTGCATCATCTGATCTTCCATGTGCTGGAGGCGGGCCGCCGCGCGGCTGCCGACAGACCATGGGCGCTGGTCTGCACCAGCGCCAATCCGAGCGGGGAGCCGCTGCTGACCGACAACGCCGAGGCGCTCGCGGATCTTGCCGACATTGCGGATCTGATCGTCACCCACGACCGGGACATCGTCATCCGCGCCGACGATTCCGTGCTTGCCGTCGTGGCCGGCGTTCCCCGCTTCGTCAGGCGTGCGCGCGGCTATGTTCCGGAGCCGATCCGGCTCGCGCGCACCATGCCGCCGGTGCTCGCGGTCGGCGCTCAGCTGAAGGCGACGGTGACGGTGACGCGCGGCGACGAGGCGTTCGTGTCGCAGCATCTCGGTGATCTCGACACGGCGGCGGCGATCCGCTTCTTCGAAGAGACGATTGCGCATCTCACCGCCATCCTCGACGTCCAGCCGGTCGCGATCGCGCATGACCTGCATCCGGATATGGCGTCGACGCGGTTCGCGCAGGCACACGGTCTGCCGACGCTGCCGGTGCAGCATCACCAGGCGCATGCGGCCTCGGTCATGGCCGAGCATGGCGTGACCAGCCCCGCAATCGCGCTGGTGCTGGATGGCTACGGCTATGGCAGCGATGGCGGCGCCTGGGGCGGTGAACTGCTGTCGTGCGACGGCGCCGGCTTCCAGCGCCTCGGCCATCTCGCTCCGTTGAAGATGCCGGGCGGCGACCGGGCCGCACGCGAGCCGTGGCGGATGGCGGCGTCCGTGCTGCACGACATCGGTCGCGGTGACGAGATCGGGCGGCGTTTCGCGGCCCAGACACAGTCGCGCAACATCTCCATGCTGCTGGATCGTGCCGATGCTCCGGTCACCACCAGCGCCGGCCGGCTGTTCGATGCCGTGGCCGGACTGCTCGGTGTCACCACGGTGCAGAGCTACGAAGGCGAGGCGGCCATGAAGCTGGAGGCGCTGGTGCGCGAACCGGCAGCGCTGGAGCGCGGCTGGACCATTGCCGATGGCGTGCTGTCGCTGCGGCCGCTGCTCGCGCATCTGATCGCGCGTGATCTCGACGCTGTCGAAGCGGCGGGGCTGTTTCACGGCACGTTGGCCGCGGCCTGCGTCGACTGGATCGTGAGAGCTTCGCGCGCGACCGGCATCGGTACGATCGCGCTGAGCGGCGGCTGTTTTCTCAATGCGCATCTGGCCGAACAGATCGTGCGCGGCTGCCGGTCCGCAGGGCTCGATCCGTTCCTGCCGCGCCGTCTGCCGCCCAATGACGGCGGCCTCAGCCTCGGGCAGGCCTGGGTGGCCGGTCTGCATCTCACACAAAACAACATGATGTCTGGAGGGACCGTCTGATGTGCCTGGCCATTCCTGCCGAGGTGATCAAGCTCTTGGCCGACGACATGGCGATCGTCTCGATCGACGGCGTCAGCAAGGAGGTCTCGGTCGCGCTGATCGAGGAGATCGCCGTCGGCGACTACGTCATTCTCCATGTCGGCCATGCGCTGGCCAAGATCGATCCGGAGGAGGCGCGCGAGACGCTCGACCTGCTCCGGCAGATGGGCGAGGCTGTGGCGGAGGTCAGGCCATGAAATATGCCGACGAGTTTCGCGACAAGGAGTTGGCGACAGGTCTTGCGCGCGCCATCCGCGCCAAGGCCGATCCGGCGCGCGCCTATCGCTTCATGGAGTTCTGCGGCGGACATACCCATGCGATCGCGCGCTATGGCCTCGAGGACATGCTGCCCGACAATGTGCGCATGATCCATGGCCCCGGCTGTCCGGTCTGCGTGCTGCCCGCCGGGCGCATCGACATGGCGACCGCGCTGGCCGAACGGGCCGAGGTCATCCTCTGCGTTTATGGCGACCTGATGCGCGTGCCGGGCTCGCGCGGGTCCTCGCTGCTCAAGGCGAAAGCGCGCGGCGCCGACGTCCGCATGGTGTATTCGACGCTGGATGCGATCGCGCTGGCCGAGCAGAATCCTGGTCGCGAGGTGGTGTTCTTCGCCATCGGCTTCGAGACCACGACGCCCCCGACCGCCGTGATGATCCGGGCCGCCGAGAAGAAGCAGCTGTCGAACTTCACCGTGTTCTGCAACCACGTGCTGACGCCGCCGGCGATGCGCGCGATCCTCGACAGCGACGACACGGTCGAGATCGACGGCTTCGTCGGGCCGGCGCATGTCTCGACCGTGATCGGCACCGAGCCCTACGCGCCGTTCGCGCGCGATGACGGCAAGCCCGTCGTGATCGCAGGCTTCGAGCCGCTCGACATGATGCAGGCGATCCTGATGCTGATCGAGCAGGTCAATGACGGCCGCCACGAGGTGGAGAACCAGTACCGTCGCGCCGTCACCGCCAGCGGCAACCAGCGCGCCATCCGCGAGGTCGCCGAGATCTTCGAACTGCGCGACCAGTTCGAATGGCGCGGCCTCGGCAGCATTCCGGCGAGCGCATTGAAACTGCGGCCCGCCTTCGCGCATCTCGACGCCGAGCTGCGCTTTGCCATGTCCGAGCTGGTTGTGGCCGACAATCCGGCCTGCGAATGTCCGGCCATTCTGCGCGGCCTGAAGAAGCCGGTGGACTGCCGGCTGTTCGGCACCGCCTGCACGCCGGAGACGCCGATCGGCTCCTGCATGGTGTCGTCGGAAGGCGCCTGCGCGGCGCATTGGACCTATGGCCGCTTCCGCGACCATCAGCGGAGGCTTGCATCATGAGCATGCATCAGCGCCGGCTCGACATGAAGAACGGCTGCGTCGATCTCTCGCATGGCGCCGGCGGTCGCGCGATGGCGCAACTGATTGCCGGCCTGTTCCACGAGGCGTTCGGCAATGAATGGCTGGCGCGTGGCAACGACCAGTCGGCGTTCGACGTCGCCGCCGGCCGCATGGTGATGACGACCGACGGCTACGTGGTCTCGCCGCTGTTCTTCCCCGGCGGCAATATCGGCTCGCTGGCGGTGCACGGCACGGTCAACGACATCGCCATGGCCGGCGCCAGGCCGCTGTATCTGTCGGCGAGCTTCATCATCGAGGAGGGGTTTGCGTTTTCCGACCTGAAACGGATCGCCGATGCGATGGGCGAGGCGGCGCGCGAGGCGGGGATTGCGATCATCACCGGCGACACCAAGGTGGTCGAGCGCGGCAAGGCGGATGGCGTGTTCATTTCGACGGCCGGCGTCGGCGTGCTGCCGGACGGCCTCGATCTCTCGGCCGACAAGGCCAGGCCCGGCGACCGCGTGCTGTTGTCCGGCAGCCTCGGTGATCACGGCGTGGCGATCATGTCGCGGCGGCAGAACCTCACCTTCGACACCGAGATCATCTCCGACTCGGCCTCGCTGCACGGGCTCGTCGCCGACATGGTTGCAGCCGGCGGCGCCGGCATCCGGCTGATGCGCGATCCCACGCGCGGCGGGGTTGCGGCCACGATGAACGAGATCGCGCAGCAGTCCAATCTCGGCTTCCGTCTGCAGGAGGAAGCGATTCCGGTGAAGCCTGCGGTCGCTGCCGCCTGCGAGCTGCTCGGGCTCGATCCGCTCCACGTCGCCAATGAGGGCAAGCTCGTCGCGGTGGTCGCGCCGGAGCTGGCCGGCGCCGTGCTCGCCGCCATGAGGGCGCATCCGCTCGGCCGCGATGCGGCTGACATCGGCGAAGCGGTGGCCGATGATCACCGCTTCGTCCAGATGGCGACGAGCTTCGGCGGCGGCCGTATCGTCGACTGGCTGTCCGGCGAGCAGTTGCCGCGGATCTGCTGAGACGCGCGATGGGGATCCAGGGAACGATACTGGTCGTGGATGACGAGGTCCGGTCGCAGGAGGCGCTGCGCCGCGTCCTCAACCAGGACTTCGAGGTCTTGTGTGCCGGCAACACGAACGACGCCGAGAAGCTGCTCGAAGGCGAGATCGTGCATGCCGTGATCTGCGACCAGCGCATGCCGCAGGAATCCGGCGTCAGCTTCCTGAAGCGCGTGCGCGAGATGTGGCCCGACCCTGTCAGGATGATCATCTCCGGCTATTCGGACTCCGAGGACATCATCGCCGGCCTCAACGAGGCCGGCATCTATCAGTACATCACAAAGCCCTGGCAGCCGGATCGCCTGATCGAGATCGTCCGCGAGGCCGTGCAGTTGTACCGGCTGCAGAAGGAGACGGAGACCGCCGGCGTCGACGTGAAGGCCACGCCGGCCCACATCAAGAAGGTGGTGTCGGTCAAGCGCGGCGCCGCCAAGCAGCTCTATGATTTCGACCGCATCGTGCATTCGGCGGCGAGCCCGATGCGCAACGTGATCGAGCTCGGCCGGCGCGCCGCCGACTACGACATCTCGGTCTTGATCACCGGCGAATCCGGCACCGGCAAGGAGCTCCTGGCGCGTGCGATTCACTATGGCTCTGCGCGCGCCACCAAGGCCTTCGTGGTCGAGAATTGCGGCGCGCTACCCGATGAGCTGCTCGAGAGCGAGCTGTTCGGCTGCAAGAAGGGCGCGTTCACCGGCGCCTATCAGGACCGCATCGGCCTGTTCGAGGTCGCCGACGGCGGCACCATCTTTCTCGACGAGATCGGCGAGACATCCCCCGCCTTTCAGGTCAAGTTGCTGCGTGTGCTGCAGGAGAGCGAGATCCGGCCGCTCGGCGCGCAGCGCGTGCGCCAGGTCGACGTGCGCGTGGTCGCTGCCACCAACCGGGATCTCGAGGCCGAAGTCGAAGCCGGCCGCTTCCGCCGCGATCTGTACTACCGGCTCGCCGCGTTTCCGGTGCACATGCCGTCCTTGCGCGAGCGTCCGATGGACATTCCGCTGATCGCCGAGGGCGTGCTGTCGGCGGTGAAGACATCGTTCAACCGGCCGCATCTGCGGTTCGCACCGGCGGCGCTGGAGGAATTCTCCCGCTATCACTGGCCCGGCAATGTTCGCGAGTTGCAGAACGAGATCCAGCGCATGGCCGTGCTGGCCGATGCCGACGAACTGCGCTGTCCGCCGTTCGCCGGCCGGCGCAACGGCCGCCGCGCCGCGCCCGCGATCGCCAATGGCAAGCTCAACGGTTCCGGGAGCCTGAAGGACAGGGTCGAGGATCTTGAAAAGACCATCATCGTTCACTGTCTGGAGAAATATGATGGTAACATCAGTCGCGTCGCCAGCGAGCTCGGCCTGTCAAGGGTGGGGCTCCGGAACAAATTGTCGAGATACGATCTGAAGAAACATGGCAAAGGCCACTCACTCTCCTGAGTCCGGGGCTGACACGCTGCTCAAGCTTATCGCGAGCAGCAGCACGCTCGAACTCGACAGCGAGCGCGAAGGCGTGTGGATCGAAGTGATCCGCAAGATGGACGAGGTCTATTCCGACCTGCTGCGCTACGAGGTCGATCTCGAGCACAAGAACGCCGAGCTCGAGGAAGCCCAGGCCTTCGTCACCAACGTCATCGAGTCCGTCTCCGACATCCTGGTCGTCTGCGACGCCAGGGGCACGGTACAGCAGGCCAACTCCGCATTCCTGCAGACATCGGGACGGGCCTTGGCCGACATCGCCGGTCGCGATATCGCCGAGATGATCGATCCCGATCATCGGCCCAAGCTCGCCTCGCTGCTGAAGCCGCGCAGCAGCGCCGATGTGGTCGACGGTGAATTGCGCTTTGCCGCGGCAGCCGGCGTCAGCTCCGATCTGTTCGCGATCAACAGCTCGCCGCGGCATGACCATCGCGGCCGCTTCATCGGCGTCGTGCTGACGGGCCGTCCGATCGGCGAGCTGCGCCGCGCCTATGAGGCCCTGCACAAGGCGCATCAGGAGTTGCAGCGGGCGCAGCGGCAATTGGTCGAGCAGGAGAAGATGGCGAGCCTCGGCCGGCTCGTCGCCGGCGTGGCCCACGAGCTGAACAATCCGATCAGCTTCGTCTATGGCAACATCCACACCCTGATGCGCTACCGCACCTCGCTGGTCGGCTATCTCGATGCCATCCATGAGCAGCCGGTCAGCGAGGACATCGCAGCGCTTCGCTCGGATCTGAGGATCGACGCCATCCTCGAGGATTTCGGGCCGCTGATCGACGGCACGCTGGAAGGCGCGGTGCGCATCAGCGAGATCGTCAAGAACCTGCGCCGCCTGTCGTTCTCGAAGCTCGGCGAGGTCGAGCGCGTCAACATCGAGCGACTGATCAATACCGCCGTGCTGTGGGCAGGGCGCACCAAGCAGCATCGTGTCGACATCCAGATCGAGGTCGAGCCGGATCTGTGGATCTTGGGCAACGAAGGCCAGCTGCATCAGGTGATCGTCAACCTCGTGGAGAACGCGATCGACGCGATGCGATCGACCGACCTGCCGCGCCTTCTGGTCGCGGTGGCGCGCCAGGGCAGCGAGATCGCCTTTCGCATCACCGATAACGGCCCGGGCATCGACAAGGATCATCTGACCCACATCTTCGAGCCGTTCTTCACCACCAAGCGCGTCGGGGAGGGGACGGGGCTCGGGCTGTGGATCAGCTACGGCATCGTCCGCGAGCACGGCGGCGAGCTGTTGGCCAGCAACGAGCCGCAGGGCGGCGCCACGTTCTCTTTCAGCTTGCCGGCGGCTTGACCATAGCGGCGGCGCTGCTGCCGACGCTGAAGTGGGATGCTGGGTATCCCTTCGAAACGATGCTGGGGTTCCTGACGGCGGTGCCGTCGGATGTTGCGGGCAGAAGCCAAGCCCGAGGTGATCAGGACGCCGTTGCGACCGGCACGCGCTCGCGCTGATTGGTCAACCGCGCCAGCAGCACGGTTGCGGTTCGCGTGATGTGCTGCCTGGCAAGATCCTCGGCTGTCTGCGCATCGCCCGCGATCACCGCCCGCAGGATGTCCTCATGCTGATCCCAGATCCGCCGCGGCGTCTCGTCGCGCATCAGCACCTCGCCCATCAGCCGGCGCAGATGCAGCCAATGCGGCAGGGTGGTGTCCTGGATGACGGAGTTGCCGGAGATCTCGTAGAGGAATTCATGAAACCTGACGTCGGCCTCGATCAGCTTCTCGACCGAATGCTCGCGCTCGGCGCGCCGGCCCTGCTCGATCAAATTCGGGCCTTCCTCGGCCGCTCGCTTGGCGCCGCGGGTCGCCGCGAGCCGGCAGGCGAGGCCCTCGGCGACCGCGCGTATTTCATAGAGGTTGCGGATGAAGTCGGTGTCGATCGGCGCGACTTCCAGGCCGCGGCCCGGCGCCTCGCGCACAAAGCCCTGATTGCGCAGCAGCAGCAGGGCCTGCTGCACCGGCTGGCGCGAGACGCCGAGGTCGCGGGCCAGATCGTCCTGGATGAGGCGGGCAGATTCCGGCAACTCCCCGCCGACGATGTCGGAGAGAATGCGCTCGTAGACGCGTTCGGTCAGGCTCGGCTGGGTCTTCAGCGGCGGCACACGGCCTCCACGGGATCAGGTGTGATGTCCGGTCGCGAATGCGAGGCTGCCGTGCCGGAGCCCAGCGCTCGCATTGCGGCCGCTGTCGGTTTGAACGGAGTCATAGCGGGAATTTCCGCGCAGTGAGCGTCCGCCGCTGCTTGGACTTGCTGTCCTGCTGGATTTCGAGGTGATGGATGAACACGCTGGCCGCGCGCGAAATGTGCTCCCGGCTCAGCCGTTCGGCCTCGGCGCTGCGGCCCTCGATGACGGCTGCAAGAATGTCCTCATGCTCGTCCCAGACCATCCGTGACATGCTCTGCTCCTTCTGCAGCACGTCGGACATCACCCGCTTCAGGCACGGCCAATGCGGTGCCATCGTCTCGCCGATCAGCGCGTTGCCGGAGAGGTCGCCGAGGAAGCGATGGAAGGCGATGTCGGTCTCGATCTTGCGGTTGACGAGCCCGCTCTTCACCGCCTCGTAGCCGGCCGCGATGTAGGCCGGACCTTCGCGCGCAGCGCGATCGCTCGCCCGCTCGGCGGCCAGTCGCGCCGCGAGGCCTTCGAGCACTGCCCGCATCTCATAGAGGTCCCGGACGAAGCCGGGGTCGAGCGGCGCCACGATCAACCCGCGGCCCGGCGCGCTCTGCACCAGCCCGCAGCCGCGCAGCAGGATCAGCGCCTGCTGAACCGGCTGGCGCGACACTCCGTAAGCCTGGGCCAGATCGTCCTGGATCAGCCGCGAGCCCGGCGCGAGAACGCCGCTGACGATCTCGTCAGTGATGGCTTCGACGACCTGGTCGACCAGAGAGGGAGCGGCGGGCACGATTCGCATGGGTCATCACGTTTTGCCGGACATTAGCATGTCAAGACAGAAAATCCATTTGCGACGTATTCGAATTCAGAGTACGAATTCAAAAAAGGGCGCCGCCCTAGGGCAAGTTAAAGAGGCGGCCATATAGGGGAGGGACTCCGTTGTCGGAAGATCCGACCAGTCTGGAGCGCGATCAGGTTTGGTCCGCGCGCTCGGAGGGCAGCGTGCGCGCCGGCGTGATGCCGGCGGTCTCGCGCGCATTGCTGGCGGCCTCTGTGGCGTCGGTTGCAGCGATGGCGCCTGCGCTCGGGGTGGCCGGAGAAGGCCTGACCCTGTCGGATGCGTGGGTGCCGGCGGCGCCCGAGGTGGGACGCGACATCCCGTTGCTGATCACGATCAAGAATGACACGACCGCGCCGGAAGCCTTGATGCGCGTGCGTTGTCCGATCGCAAATTTTTCGGAGCGGCACACCGTCGACCGCGGCGAAGGCGCGCCGGCGATGCGCTCCATTCCCAACATTCCAATTGCCGCGGGCAGCACGCTGGTGCTGCTGCCGACCGCCTATCACGTGATGCTGCTGCAGACGCGGGAGCCGCTCGAGCCAGGCAAGCGCTTCACCTGCACGATCGTGTTCCAGAAAGCAGGATCCATCGAAACGGAGGTCGAGGTTCGCAAGTCCCCTTGAAGCGTGTTTGTCGCCTGCTGCCCTCCGCCGTCGCGCTTGGCGGAGCGGTATTCGCTCCAACTCATAATCAATATAATGGGAGAAGGAAACGATGAGGACTAACGTCAGGTCGACCCTGCGGGCGGTGCTGCTGGCCAGCGCAGCCTTCGCCTGTTTCCAGCTTGCATCGCCGGCGCAGGCCGCCGACGAGATGACCCCCGAACGGCTTCTCAACGCCGACAACGAAGCCGGCAACTGGCTGCACCATCATAAGAACTACTCGGGCACACGGTTCTCGGCGCTGAGGGAGATCAACAAGGATAACGTCAAGAACCTGAAGGTCGCCTGGACGATGCATCTCGGCGGCGTCGAGGGCGGCGGCATCTGGAGCCACGGCGGTCTCGAAGGCACGCCGATCGTCGAGAACGGCATGATCTACGTCACCGACGGCTGGGGCTCGGTCTACAAGATCGACGCGCGCGGTGGCAAAGGCCAACTGGTCTGGAAGATGGATCCGAAGACGGATCACGACTGGGCCGGCGCCATCGCCTGCTGCGGCGTCGACAATCGCGGCGTCGCGCTGTGGGGCAATCTGGTCATTTCGCACACGCTCGACGGCCGCCTGATCGCGACCAACAAGGAGACCGGACAGGTCGCCTGGCAGCGCCAGGTCGCCGATCCCGACAAGGGCGAGGTCATCACCGGTGCGCCGCTGATCGTGAAGAACATGGCGATCTCGGGCGTGGCCGGCGCCGAATACGGCATCCGCGGCTGGATCGCGGCGACCGATCTCGGCACGCAGAAGGAGGTCTGGCGCACCCACACCATTCCGGGGAAGGGCGAGCCGGGCAGCGAGACCTGGAAGGACAGCAACGACGCGGCCGCGGCCGGCGGCGGCTCGACCTGGGTGACCGGGACCTACGACCCGGCGACCGACACCATCATCTGGGGCGTCGGCAATCCCGGTCCGGACTGGGACAACGCCTATCGTCCGGGCGACAACCTCTACACCGACAGTTCGCTGGCGCTCGATGCCAACACCGGCAAGATCAAGTGGCACTATCAGCACACGCCGAACGATCCCTTCGACTATGACAGCGTCGCCGAGAACGTCTTGGTCGATGTGCCCGCGCCGAACGGCTCGACCCTGAAGCTCGCGCTCGAGGCCGACCGCAACGGCTTTGCCTATGCGATCGACCGCACCAGCGGCAAGTTCATCTGGGGCCTGCCCTTCGTCAAGAAGGTGACCTGGACCAAGGGGCTCGATGCCGAGACCGGCAAGCCGATCGAGTATGATCCGAAGAACCCGGTGCAGCGCTACAATGCGTCGGTGTCGCCGCATCGTGAGAACAAGGTCGCGGACATCTGCCCAGGCAACATGGGCGGCAAGAACTGGCCGCCGACCTCGTACAATCCGGACCTGAAGCTCTGGTACATCCCTGTCATCGAGAGCTGCAACCGGATCACCGTGGAAGAAGCGACCAAGGACAAGCTGAAGCCGCGCGAGTTCTGGACCGGCGGCGGACCGAGCCAGCCGTTCAAGATCACGGGCAGCGTGACCGCGATCGACGTCACCACCGGCAAGATCGCCGGCAAGATGGAGACGCCGTTCCCGAATCTCGGTGGCATGCTGTCGACGCCCGATCTCGTCTTCACCGGCCAGCCCTCGGGCGAGGTGATGGCGCTCGATGCCAAGACCCTGCAGAAGCTGTGGGAGTTCAACACCGGTGGCGGCGTCAATGCGCCTCCCGTGACGTTCTCGGTCGACGGCAAGCAGTATGTCGCGATCCTGGTCGGTCTCGGCGGCGCCTGGGACAAGTGGTTCATCGAATCCACGCCCGAGCTGAAGAAGATCCAGCCCGGCTCGATGCTCTACGTCTTCTCGCTGTGAAGTCGGCTGCGGAGCGGAGGCATGGCCTCCGCTCCGCCTCCTATCCCCTGTTCGACAAGAAGATCAGATGAAACTCAGTGCGATCACGTTCGCCGTGACGTCGGCTCTCGTCCTCGGCTCCGCTTCGCTCGCGTTGGCGCAGTCCGCGGCGCCGGCGGATCCGACCGAGGCCGGCAAGGCCGTGTTCAAGCGCGCGAACTGCGTCGGCTGCCACAAATGGCACGGCAATGGCGGTGGTGGCTATGGCGGCGACGCGCTGTCGCTGCGCAGGACGCAGCTCACTCGTGACCAGATCATCGAGACCGTGACCTGCGGCCGGCCCGGGACGGGCATGCCGTACTTCGCGCGCGGCTCCTATGACACGGCGAAGTGCTACGGCATGAGCCGCCAGGATGTCGGCGAGCGCATGCCGCCGGAAGGCGGCGTGTTCCTGCGGCCGAACGACATCGAGGCGGTCGCAGACTACGTGCTCGCGCACATCAAGGGGCGCGGCGAGCCGACCTACGACGAGTGCACCGCCTTCTTCGGCAACACGTCGCGGGTCTGCGATATCTACAAGGCGAATGCCACCAAGCCTGCAAGCGAGCCATCGAAATGAAGCGGTCGACCTGCGCTGCGATCTTCGCCACGTTCGTGCTGTCGTTCGTGATGCACGCGGCCTCCGCGCAGGCGGTGCCGAACTACGATCTGCGTGACATCACCGTCGGCATGCCGGTCGGCGACCTGCCCGATCAGGGCTATGTCAATCTGACTTGCGCCGAGGATCCGAATCGCAAGCTCAATGCGTGGTCGGCATGGCGCGACTGTCCCGCGGACGAGCAGGCGCGGCACGCGGTGCGCTTCGATTTCGATCCGGCGACCAGCCAGGACGGCACAAAGGTGGCCGGTCATCCCGTGCTGCTGACGGTCCTGGTCGACGACAAGGGCACCGTCACCGGCCTGACGATCGAGACCGATCCGAAGGCGCGGCTCTATATTCGCAAGAAGGCGTTCCTGCTCGGCAACCAGGTGAAGTCGCGCTATGGCGCCGAGGGCTGGGAGTGCAAGGAGCAGCAGCCGACCGCAGGCGAGCAGCCCGTCGGGGGCGTGTTCCTGCGCGAGGTCTGCAAGAAGACGGTGCCCGGCCGGACCCTGACGGTCGAGCGCGAGCTGTTCCGCAAGCCGGATCAGGACGCCAAGAGCTTCGTCGATCAGACGCTGGTGCGGATCACCAAGGATATCAACTAATCCGCCGCCGACCTTCATCGCGCTCCGCTGGAGGCGCGCGCCAGTCGGCGTCGTGAACCCGGTTGCCGGGAGGAAACGACGATGAGGGATCTCTTGAATTTCGGGCAGATGCTGTCGGCCCATGCGCGCATGTCGCCGGAGCGCACCGGTGCCCGAGATCTCGAACGTGCGATGAGCTTTGCGCTGTGGAACGAGCGCGCGTGCCGGCTCGCAAACGCGCTGCTCGGGCTCGGCCTTGCCAAGGGCGATCGGGTTGCGATCCTTGCCTACAATTGTGTCGAATGGTGCGAGATCTATGCAGCCACGGCCAAGGCCGGCCTGGTGGCGCTGCCGATCAATTTCCGCCTCACCGCGCCCGAGATGCAGTTCATCGTGCAGAATGCCGAAGCGGCCGCTGTCATCGTGCAGGACGAACTCGTGGGCCTGGTCGAGGAGACGCGCAAGGATCTTGGCATCGCCGACGACCGCTTCATCCACTTTGGCACCAGGCCGCGTCCGGCAGGCTATCGCGGCTACGAGGACGTCATCGCCGCGGCTGCGGACCGCGAGCCGGACCAGCAGGTCGCGCTGTCCGATCCCTGGACGTTGATGTACACCTCGGGCACCACCGGCAAGCCCAAGGGCGTGCTGCGCAGCCATCGCAGCGCCGTCCTCTTGTCGATGGTCACCGAGATCGAACTGAAGCTGAGCCGCAACGACGGCGCGCTGCTGGTGATGCCGATGTGCCATGCCAATTCGCTGAACTTCTTCGGCGCGTTCGGCTATATCGGCGGCGTCAACTCGATCTATTCGCGCAAGAGTTTCGATCCCGAGCACGCCGTGACGACGCTTGCCGATGGCGGCTCCACGTTCACGTCGCTGGTGCCGACTCACTACATCATGATGCTGGATCTGCCGCGCGCGGTGCGCGCGCAGCATGATTTCAGCGCCGTCACCAAGCTGATGATCTCCTCGGCGCCGGCGCGCCCGGAGACCAAGCGCGAGGTGATGGAGATGTTTCCGAAGTCCGGGCTCTATGAGCTGTATGGGGCGACCGAGACTGGCTGGGTCACCATGCTGCATCCGCATGAGCAGTTTACCAAGCCCGGCTCGGTCGGGCGCGAGTGTGTCGGCGCCGCACCGATCCGCATCCTCGACGAGGCCGGCCACGAGGTGCCGGACGGCGAGGCGGGCGAGCTCTATTCGTCGAACGCGCACACCTTCGACTGCTATTGGCGCCTGCCGGAGAAGACCGCGGAGGCGTTCCGCGGTGACTATTGCTCGGTCGGCGACATGGCGCGCCGCGATGCCGACGGCTACATCCATCTCGCCGACCGCAAGAGCAACATGATCATCTCGGGCGGCGAGAACATCTATCCCTCCGAGGTCGAAGCGCAGGTCGGCGCGCATCCTGGTGTCAAGGACATCGCCGTGATCGGCCTGCCCGACGACAAATGGGGCGAGCGCGTTCATGCCGTGATCGTGCCGCGCGACGGCATGGCGGTGAAGGAGGGCGATCTGGCCGAATGGGCGAAAGAACGGCTCGCCGGCTTCAAGCGGCCGCGCTCCTACGCCTTCATCACCGACGCCGAGATGCCGCGCAACGCGACGGGCAAGATCCTGCATCGCGAGCTGAAGAAGAGATTCTCGCAGTGAGTCGCTGCAATGGCTTACGGTCTGATATGTAGTTGCGATGCAGGCCGTCCTCAATTCCGCCCTTCCGATCTTCGCGCTGATTCTGACCGGATTCCTGTGTGGCTGGTTCGGCGTGTTCGATCGCACCGCGACCGACAATCTCAACCGTTTTGCCGTCTATCTGGCGCTGCCGGCGCTGATCTTCACCGCGATGTCCAAGATCGGCGTCGAGCAGGTCAGCCAGTTCGGCTTCATCGGCGCGTTCTGCGGCGGCATCGCCGCGACCTTCGCGACCGGCTTCGTGATCAGCCGTCTGCGCGGCCGGCGCATTGCGAACGCCAGCATCGAGGGGCTGGACGCCGGCTACAGCAATGTCGGCTTCATGGGCATTCCGATGTGCCTCCTGGTGTTCGGTCCGGACAGCGCGCCGGCCTCGATCATCGCCACCCTGTTCACGGCCTGCGTGCTGTTCCTGTTCGCGATCGTGGTCGTCGAGATGGATCTGCAGAAGGGCGCCACGCTGGGCGCGACGGTCGCCAAGGTGGCGCGTTCGCTGCTGACCAGCCCGTTGTTCATCGCGCCCGTCGCCGGGCTCGCGGTCGGCCTCAGCGGATTCTCGCTGCCGGCGCCGTTCCTCAGCTTCACGACCTTGCTCGGCGGCGCAGCCTCGCCGGCCGCGCTGGTCTGCATCGGGCTGTTCCTGGCACAGGAGCGCGTCGCGACGCGCGATGCGACCTCGATCGCCATCCTCGTCTCGCTGAAGCTCGTGATGCAGCCGGCGGTGACCGCGCTGCTCGCCTTTTACGTGTTCTCGATGCCGCCGCTGTGGTCGCATTCGGCCGTGATCCTGAGCGCGCTGCCGATCGGCTCGGGACCATTCACGATCGCCAAGCTCCACGGCCTGGAGGCCGGCGTCACCTCCGGCTCGATTCTCGTTTCGCACATCTTCGCCGTCCTCACTGTCTCGCTGCTCGTGGCCTGGCTTGCGCCGGGCTGATCACGTCACCATCCGCAGGAGTCGTCAGATGAAGATCTCTCCCGACAGTGCCGCCGATCTGATCGCCCGCCTGCTCAAGCGCCGCGGCGTCAGCCGCGTGTTCGCGCTGTGCGGCGGCCACATCATGCCGATCTGGATGCGGCTGGACGCGGAAGGCATCGGCATCATCGACGTGCGCGACGAGCGCGCCGCCGTGCACATGGCGCAGGCGCATACGGAGCTCACCGGCGAGCTCGGCGTCGCGCTGGTCACCGCCGGGCCGGGCATGACCAACGCGATCACCGGCATCGCCAATGCCCATGTCTCGCGCGCGCCGGTGCTGGTGATCTCGGGCGGCAATCCGCGGCCGCAGGAGAACCGCGGCGGCCTGCAGGACATGGATCACACCCAGCTGGTGCGCTCGATCACGCGCTATGCGCGCACCGTGCGGGAACCGTCGCTGGTGCTGCAGGAGCTCGACGAGGCGATCTCCCGCGCCTTCGGCGACGGCGGCGAGCCCGGGCCCGTTTTCATCGATTTCCCGGTGGATACTTTGCGCGGCATCGTGCCCAAGGCGCTGCAACTGGAGGAGCATCTCGCACCGAAGCCGCGGGCGGCGATGCGGCCGGATCCGGCCGAGGTCGAGAAGGCGGTCGAGCTGTTGTGGTCGGCGCGCCGCGTGCTCGTCATCTCCGGCCGCGGCGCGCGTGGCGCCGGCCCGGAGCTGATCGCGCTGCTCGACCGGCTCGGTGCGGTCTATCTCGACACCGGTGAGAGCAGGGGGCTGGTGCCCCACGATCATCCGTCTGTTGTCGGCGCGATGCGCGGCGCCGTGATGGGCGATGCCGACGTCGTGCTGACGGTCGGCCGCCGGCTCGACTTCCAGCTCGCCTACGGCTCCCCGGCTGTGTTCAAGGACGCCAAATTCGTCCGCATCAGCGACATCGCCAGCGAGCTGCGCGACAACCGCCGCGGTGCGGCCGAGATCCTGGCGACACCAGCGGAGACCTTGCGCGCGATGGTGGGGCTGGCGGGCAACCGCGAGTCGGCTGTCGATCGGCAATGGGCTGCAAGACTGCGGGCGGCGCATCAGGAGCGTGCCACGAAGCTGAAGCAGAGCATGGCGACGGCGCCGGCCGGCTCCGACGGCCGGTTGCATCCGAATCGTGTGCTCTCGGCCATCCAGGACGCGATCGGCAACGACGCCGTGGTCATCGCCGACGGCGGCGATTTCCTGTCCTTTGCCCGCGTCGGCCTGAGCGCGCCCCTGATGCTCGATCCCGGCCCGTTCGGCTGTATCGGCATCGGCGTGCCCTATGGCATTGCCGCGAGCCTGGCCTATCCAGACAAGCCGGTGGTGGTCGCGACCGGCGACGGTGCCTTCGGCTTCAACGCGATCGAGGTCGACACCGCCGTCCGCCACAAGGCGCCGGTGCTGATCGTCGTCGCCAACAATGGCGCCTGGCAGATCGAGGTGCACGACCAGGCGGTGACACATGGCAAGGTGGTCGGCACCAGGCTGCAATTTGCCGATCACGCGGCGATGGCGCGCGCCTTCGGCATGCATGCCGAGCGCGTCGAGACCGAGGAGCAGCTCGGCCCCGCGATCCAGCGCGCGCTGGCCAACCGCCCGGCGCTGCTCGACATGGTCGTCACGCCGGAAGCGGTGTCGTCGGATGCCAAGACAGGACTCGCCTGGGTGCCGGACCTGCAGCCGCTTGCTGCGTGGGACGAGGCGGAACGGAAGTGGCGCGGCTCGTGAGGCCTCACACCTGCTGCAGTTGGCGCGGCGCGCTGAGCCACAGCGCGAGCAGGGTGCAGACGGCGCCGGACAAGAGATAGCCGCCGGCCGACAGCAGGCCGAGATTGGCCGCCAGCACCAATGCCGCCAGCGGCGCGAAGCCGGCGCCGAACAGCCAGGCGAGGTCGGCGGTGAGCGCCGAGGCCGTGTAGCGATAGGTGCGCGCGAAGTTGGCGGCGATCGCGCCCGAGGACTGGCCGAACGACAGGCCGAGCAGGATGAAGCCGAGCACCATGTAGATGGTCTCGCCGACCGGGCCGGCGTCGAGCAGTTGCGGAGCGAAGCCGGAGAACACCGCGATCGCGATCGCCGAGCTGATCAGGAGCGACTTGCGCCCGATGCGGTCGGCCAGCATGCCGGACACCACGATCGCGACGACGCCGAACACCGCGCCGACGGCCTCGATGATCAGGAAGCGCGCCGGGGTCTCCTTGGTGAACAGGAACACCCAGGACAGCGGAAACACCGTCACCATGTGGAACAGCGCGAAGCTCGCCAGCGGCGCGAAGGCGCCGATCACGATGTTGCGGCCCTCGTGCCGAATCGTGGTGATGACGCGTGCCGGCTGCAATTCGCGCGACTGGAACAGCTCGTCATATTCCGGCGTCACCACCATGCGCAGCCGCGCGAACAGCGCCACGACGTTGATGGCAAACGCCACGAAAAACGGGTAGCGCCAGCCCCAGTCGAAGAAGTCGGCCGCGGAGAGATAACCGACGAAGAACGCGAACAGCACGCTGGCGACGATCAGCCCGAGCGGCGCGCCGAGCTGCGGGATCATCGCATACCAGCCGCGCCGGTGCTCCGGCGCATTCATGGCGAGCAGCGACGCCAGCCCGTCCCAGGCGCCGCCCCAGGCGAGGCCCTGGCCGATCCGCGCCAGCGCCAGCAGCCAGATCGCCGCGGCGCCGACGGTGTGGTAGCTCGGCAGGAACGCGATCGCGACGGTCGAGGTGCCGAGCAGGAACAATGCGGTGATCAGCTTGGCGCTCTTGCCGTAGCGGCGGTCGATCGCCATGAAGATCACGCTGCCGAACGGGCGTGCGATGAAGGCGAGCGCGAACAGCGCGAACGAATACAGGGTCTGCGTCAGCTCGTCGGCGAACGGAAACACGAGGCGCGGAAACACGATCACCGAGGCGATGGCATAGACGAAGAAGTCGAAGAATTCCGACGTGCGCCCGATGATCACGCCGATCGCGATCTCGCCCGGATGCGCCTCATGCGTGCGGGAGAGTTGGGTTTCGCCGTCGGCGGTCGCCGCTGCCTGTGTCATCGCGCTGCCTGCAGTCCTCTCATACTCTATTGTTGCCCCGTAATTGTCGTCCTCGGCGCCGCTCCGGTATTGGACAAATTGTCCAATGTCGGCCGTGTCGTCCGGTCGCTACGTGAGGCCTCGTTCAGAGATCCGCCGTGCGACGAGGTTAAGCGTGCGTTACTGGAAATTCTTGGCACTGCTGCCGCTGGGGCTCGCGCTCGGAGGCTGCAATCTGGTCGTGCTCTCGCCCTCCGGTGACGTGGCCGCCCAGCAGCGCGATCTCGTGATCATCGCAACTGTGCTGATGCTGCTGATCGTGGTGCCGGTGATGGCCGCAACCGCCATCGTGGCCTGGCGCTACCGCCAGTCGAACCAGGCGGCGGCCTACACGCCGGATTGGGATCACTCCACCCAGCTCGAGCTTCTGATCTGGGCGGCGCCGCTGCTGATCATCATCTGCCTGGGCGCGGTGACGTGGATGGGCACGCATCTGCTCGATCCCTATCGCACGCTCGGACGCATCTCCGCCGAGCGCGCGGTGACGCCGCAGGACAAGCCGCTCGAGGTCGACGTCGTCGCGCTCGATTGGAAGTGGCTGTTCATCTATCCCGAATATGGCATCGCCAGCCTCAACGAGCTTGCGGCGCCGGTGAACCGGCCGCTCGATTTCAGGATCACCTCGTCGTCGGTGATGAACTCGTTCTACATCCCCGCGCTCGCCGGCCAGATCTATGCGATGCCGGGCATGCAGAGCCGGCTGCACGCCATCATCAACAAGCCCGGCGTCTATCGCGGCTTCTCGGCGAACTACAGCGGCGCCGGCTTCTCCGGCATGCGCTTTGCCTTTCATGGCCTGTCTGACGTCGAATTCGCCGGTTGGATCGAGAAGGCCAAGGCCAGCGGCGCCGAGCTTGGCAAGCCGGACTATCTCAAGCTGGAGCGTCCCAGCGCGAACGAGCCGGTCCGCTACTACGCATCGGTGGATAGCGACCTGTTTCGCGCCGTCCTCAACATGTGCGTCGAGCCCGGCAAGATGTGCATGAGCGAGATGATGGCGATCGACGCGAGAGGCGGCATGGGCATGGCCGGCGTCCGCAACACGCTGCCGCTCGCCTACGACAAGTTCGCCGGCCGCGGCGCCGTGTTCGGCGCCGAGCCGAGCTTCGTTGCCGGCGGCGTCTGCCTGCCGGGCGATCAGGTCACGCGGATGGCCGACGATTCCTCGCCGACGGTCCTGGCGCCGCTCGACTGGACGCCGCTGCAGGGCCGTGGATTGGAGCGGCCCGGCCTGCTGCGGCCGTCCAAGGCCACCTTCATCACGGGGACAACCTCCAAATCGGATTCGTGACGTCGGATTCGTGAGGGTCACATCATGTTCGACACTGCCAATCTCACCAGGTTCATCTTCGGCCGGCTGACGCTGGAGTCGCTGCCGTTGCACGAGCCGATCATCGTCGGCACCTTCGCGATGGTCGCGCTCGGCGGCCTCACGCTGTTCGGCGCCATCACCTATTTCCGGCTGTGGGGCTATCTCTGGAAGGAGTGGTTCACGACCGTCGACCACAAGCGCATCGGAATCATGTACATGGTGCTCGGCATCGTCATGCTGCTGCGCGGCTTCGCCGATGCGCTGATGATGCGCCTTCAGCAGGCGATCGCGTTCAACGGCTCCGAAGGTTATCTCAACTCGCACCACTATGATCAGGTGTTCACGGCGCACGGCGTGATCATGATCTTCTTCGTGGCGATGCCTTTGGTCACCGGCCTGATGAACTACGTTGTGCCGCTGCAGATCGGCGCCCGCGACGTGTCGTTCCCGTTCCTCAACAATTTCAGCTTCTGGATGACCACGTCGGGCGCCGTTCTGGTGATGTGCTCGCTGTTCGTCGGCGAGTTCGCGCGCACCGGCTGGCTGGCCTATCCGCCGTTGTCGAACCTCTCCTACAGTCCGGATGTCGGCGTCGACTATTACATCTGGGCCCTGCAGGTCGCCGGCGTCGGTACGCTGTTGTCCGGCGTCAACCTGATCTGCACGATCGTGAAAATGCGTGCGCCCGGCATGACCATGATGAAGATGCCAGTCTTCACCTGGACCTCGCTGTGCACCAACGTGCTGATCGTCGCCTCCTTCCCGGTGCTGACGGCGGTGCTGGCGCTGCTGTCGCTCGATCGCTACGTCGGAACCAACTTCTTCACCAATGATTTCGGCGGCGATCCGATGATGTATGTCAACCTCATCTGGATCTGGGGCCATCCGGAGGTCTACATCCTCATCCTGCCGGCCTTCGGCATCTTCTCCGAGGTGACCTCGACCTTCTCGGGCAAGCGGCTGTTCGGCTACACCTCGATGGTCTACGCCACCGTCGTCATCACCATCCTGTCCTACCTGGTCTGGCTGCACCACTTCTTCACGATGGGCTCCGGCGCCAGCGTGAACTCGTTCTTCGGCATCACCACGATGATCATCTCGATCCCGACCGGCGCGAAGATGTTCAACTGGCTGTTCACGATGTATCGCGGCCGCATCCGCTTCGAGCTGCC
This sequence comes from Bradyrhizobium sp. SZCCHNRI3052, assembly GCF_032484895.1. Taxonomy (NCBI): domain Bacteria; kingdom Pseudomonadati; phylum Pseudomonadota; class Alphaproteobacteria; order Hyphomicrobiales; family Nitrobacteraceae; genus Bradyrhizobium; species Bradyrhizobium sp. SZCCHNRI3052. The sequence goes on from NZ_JAUETW010000008.1 coordinate 41,441, forward strand.
GATGATGTGGACGGTCGCCTTCATGCTGACCTTTGTGATCGGCGGCATGACCGGCGTGCTGCTTGCAGTGCCGCCGGCCGACTTCGTCTTGCACAACAGCCTGTTCCTGGTCGCGCATTTCCACAACGTGATCATCGGCGGCGTGCTGTTCGGCCTGTTCGCCGGCATCGCCTACTGGTTCCCCAAGGCGTTCGGCTTCAGGCTCGATCCGTTCTGGGGCAAGATGTCGTTCTGGTTCTGGACGGTGGGCTTCTACTTCGCCTTCATGCCGCTCTACGTGCTCGGCCTGATGGGCGTGACCCGTCGGCTGCGCATCTTCGACGATCCGAGCCTGCAGATATGGTTCATCATCGCCGGCATCGGCGCGTTCCTGATCCTGCTGGGCATCGCGAGCTTCCTGATCCAGATCGCGGTCAGCATCCTCCGCCGCGAGCAGCTCGCCGACGTCTCCGGCGATCCCTGGAATGCGCGCACCCTGGAATGGGCGACGTCGTCGCCGCCGCCGGCCTACAACTTCGCCTTCACGCCCGTCGTCCACGACAACGACGCCTGGTGGGACATGAAGCGCCGCGGTTACGCGCGTCCGCTCGCCGGCTTCAAGGCGATCCACATGCCGAGCAACACCGGTACCGGCATGATTCTGGCGGGCCTCAGCACCACCATGGCATTCGGACTGATCTGGTACATGTGGTGGATGGCGGCAGGCAGCTTCGTCGCGCTGCTCGCGGTCGCGATCGGCCACACCTTCAACTATCACCGCAGCTTCCACATCCCGGCCGATGAGGTCATAAGCGTCGAGCGCGCGCGCACCAAGCTGCTCGTGGCAGGAGCCAAGTCATGACCGTTGCGATGGGCACGATGAAGGCCGGGGAGCCGGTCTTCTATGTCGTCGACGAGCACGAGCATCCCGAAGGCAGCAGCACGATGCTCGGCTTCTGGATCTATCTGATGAGCGACTGTCTCATCTTTGCGATCCTGTTTGCCGTCTATGGCGTGCTCGGCGCCAGGTACGCCGCCGGGCCGGCGCCGAAGGATCTGTTCGACCTGTCGCTGGTCGCGGTCAACACCTCGTTCCTGCTGCTGTCGTCGCTCACCTATGGCTTCGCGATGCTGTCGATGCAGCGGAACCGCATTGGCGCGATGCAGGCCTGGCTCGTGGTGACCGGGCTGTTCGGCCTCGCCTTTCTCGGCATCGAGCTGACCGAGTTCGCGCACATGATCCATGAGGGCGCGACGCCGCAGCGCAGCGCCTTCCTATCGTCGTTCTTCACGCTGGTTGGAACCCACGGCCTGCATGTGACGTTCGGTCTGGTCTGGCTGGTCACCCTGATGGTGCAGGTCGGGACCCACGGCCTGATCGAGGCTAACCGCCGCCGGCTGGTCTGCCTCAGCATGTTCTGGCACTTCCTCGACGTGATCTGGATTGGTGTCTTCACCTTCGTCTATCTGATGGGGATGCTTCGATGAGCTCTGATGCACACGCGCACGGTTCGGCGGACGACCATGCCGGCACGCGCTCGGGCCAACTGATCGGCTTCGGCGCCTCCGTCGTCCTGACGGCGATTCCGTTTCTGCTGGTCATGAACGGCTCGCTCGACAAGCAGGCCACGGCGCTGATCATCATGGCATTCGCGGCCGTGCAGGTCGTCGTCCACATGATCTTCTTCCTGCACATGAACACCAAGGCCGAGGGCGGCTGGACCATGATGGCGCTGATCTTCACCATCATCATGGTGGCGATCGCGCTCAGCGGCTCGCTCTGGGTCATGCATCACCTGACCACCAACATGATGCCGGTACACGAGATGGGCCAGACGCCGTGATGTCAGCTCCTGCCGACGGGGCAGGGGAACGCGACGAGGCCAGCCGCGGGCGATCCGGCGCGCTGCGGCTCGCGATCGTTGCGGCGTGGGTTGCCTGCGTCGCGATGCTGCTGTCGCTGGGCGTCTGGCAGATCGAGCGGCGGGCCTGGAAGCTCGACCTGATCGATCGCGTCGAGCGCCGCGTTCATGCCGCGCCCGTGCCGGCGCCGAGCCCGGCGGATTGGCCGGCCATCGATCGCAGCAGCGACGAGTACAAGCTGATAACGTCGAGCGGCCGCTTCCTCAACGACCGCGAGACGCTGGTCCAGGCGCTGACGGTCGAGGGCTCCGGCTATTGGGTGGTGACGCCGCTGCAGACCGCCGGCGGCGCCGTGCTCGTCAATCGTGGCTTCGTGCCCGCGGATCGCCGCGCGCCCGCAAGCCGCAGCGCCGGGAACCCGAATGGCACGGTAAGCGTGACCGGATTGCTGCGGATCTCCGAGCCTGGCGGCGGCTTCCTGCGCCACAACGATCCCGCGGGGAATCGCTGGTATTCACGTGACGTCGCGGCGATCGCGGCGGCGCGCGGTCTGTCCGACGTCGCACCATTCTTCGTCGATGCCGATGCGACCCCGAATCCCGGCGGACTTCCAATCGGCGGACTCACCGTGATCTCGTTTCCGAACAACCATCTGGTTTACGCGCTGACCTGGTTTACATTGGCCCTCATGCTGGCCGGCGCCGGGCTGCAGCGGCTCATCCGCGCGCAGCGTGAGCCCAGCGCGCCGGCAGCGCAGGATGTGGAATGGGATCAGCAGCGGCAGGACATGGGTGGATGCGGGACGGCGTCTTGAGCGATCGACGCTTGCCGTTCTGCCGGCGGAGATCGGACGGGCCCTCATGAGCAGCGAGGCCCCCAATTTGCCGTTCGGAGTCGTGGCCGCGATCGCCACACCCGAGATCAACGCGCCGCTGCCGACCAAGGACGCGACCAACCGCAAGAACATGGTGCTGCTGATCCAGCTGCGCTGGATCGCCGTGGTCGGCCAGATCGTCACCATCGGCTTCGTGACCACCTGGTTCGGCATTGCGCTGCCGGTGCTGCCGATGGCGGCGATCATCTGCGCGCTGGTGGCGCTCAACATCGCCAGCCATATCTGGCTGCGCAGGCGCGACGACGTCGGCAATCGCCATTTGCTGATCGCGCTGATGCTCGACGTGGTGGCGTTGACATCGGAGCTCTATCTCACCGGCGGCGCGTCGAACCCGTTCACGTGCCTCTATCTGCTGCAGGTGACGCTGGGGGCCGTGCTGCTCGACGCGCGCTCGTCCTGGTCGCTGGTCGCGCTGACGGTGCTCAGCTTCATCTGGCTCACCATCGAGTACCGCCCGCTGCAACTGCCGCAGCATCATGTCAGCGATGCCTTCACCCTGCACATCACCGGCATGTTCGTCGGCTTCATGCTCGACGCCGTGCTGCTCGTCGTCTTCGTCACCCGCATCAACCGGAACCTGCGCGAGCGTGACGCCAAACTCGCCGATCTGCGCCAGCACGCCGTCGAGCAGGATCACATCATCCGCATGGGCCTGCTCGCCTCAGGCGCCGCGCATGAGCTCGGCACGCCGCTGGCGTCGATCTCGGTCATCCTGAACGATTGGCGCCGCATGACCGCGATCTCTGCCGATCCGACGCTCGCGGAGGATTTCACCGAAATGGAAGCGGCGGTGCAGCGCTGCAAGTCGATCGTCACTGACATCCTGGTCTCGGCCGGTCAGGCGCGCGGCGAAGGCTCGGCGCCCACGACGTTGAAGGCGTTCCTGACGACGCTGGTCGCCGAATGGAGCGCGGCGCGCTCGGCGCGCAATCTGATGGTCCGCAACGAGTTCGGCTCGGATCCGGCGATCGTCTCCGACGTCGCCCTGAAGCAGGCGATCGTCAACGTGCTCGACAACGCGTTCGAAGTCTCGCGCGAGTGGGTGGAGTTCGTGGTCGAACGAGATGGTGATCAGCTGCTGCTCAGCGTCAGCGATCGCGGGCCGGGTTTTGATCCGGCGATGCTGGGGCAACTCGGACGTCCCTATCAGTCGAGCAAGGGCCGCCCGGGCCGCGGCCTGGGCCTTTTCCTGGTGGTCAACGTGATCCGCAAGCTGGGCGGCAGCGTTTCCGCCTGGAACCACCGGGGACGTGGAGCGACCGTACGGCTGTCACTGCCGTTGTCGACGCTTGTCATTGGAGAGCGCGATGGCGAATGACCTGTCCCTCCTGATCGTCGAGGACGATGACGGTTTTGCACGCACCCTGAAGCGCTCGTTCGAACGGCGCGGCTACGAGGCCGTCGTCGCCGGCTCGCTCGAGGACGTCGACGAGATCCTCGAGAAGAAGACGTTCGGCTATGCCGTCGTCGATCTCAAGCTCGGCGGCGCTTCCGGCCTCGTCTGCGTCGAGAAGCTGCATGCGCACGATCCGGAGATGCTGATCGTGGTGCTGACCGGCTTTGCCAGCATCGCCACTGCTGTCGAGGCGATCAAGCTCGGCGCCTGCCACTATCTGGCCAAGCCGTCGAACACCGACGACATCGAGGAGGCGTTCCGCAAGGCGCAGGGCAATGCGCAAGTGGCCCTGGCCGAGCGCTCCACCTCGATCAAGACCCTGGAATGGGAGCGCATCCACCAGACCCTGATCGAGACCGACTTCAACATCTCCGAAGCTGCGAGGAGGCTCGGCATGCATCGCCGGACGCTCGCGCGCAAGCTGGAGAAGCGCCCGGTGAAGTAGATCGATCCGGTTGTTGTCCGGAGGAGTGGAGCTCATTCTTTCCGACCTACTCCCTTGCCAGAGCCGTTGCCGGATCGAGCCGCGAGGCGCTGCGGGCGGGCATGTAGCCGAAGCCGATGCCGATCGCCATCGACGTGACGGCGGCGCCGACCATGGCGAGCGGCGAATAGATCAGCTGGAAGCCGACGTCGAGCGCGTTGAAGACCGTGCCGAAGCCGACCGCGAGCGCAAGGCCCAGCGCACCGCCCAGCAGGCAGACCAGCACCGCCTCGATCAGGAACTGCATCAGGATGTCGCTGCGGCGGGCGCCGACCGCCATGCGCACCCCGATCTCGCCGACGCGCTCCGACACCGACACCAGCATGATGTTCATGACCCCGATGCCGCCGACCAAGAGCGAGATCACGGCGATGGCCGCCACCAGCAGTGTCAGCACCTGCGTCGTGCTTTCGACGGTCTTGCGGATGTCATCGGTGTTGAGGACGAAGAAATCCTTGGCATTGTGCCGCGCCGTCAGCAGCGCCGTTGCGGCACGCTCGGCCGCCGCCATCGGCGTCGCCTCGTCGACGCGGACGCTGATGCTGCGCAGCACCTGGTTGCCGAGGAAGCGCGCCTGCACGGTCGTGTAGGGCAGGTACACGATCGGCGTGGAGCTGGAGCCGAAGCCGGCCTGCTGCTGCTTGGTGATGCCGACGACGCGGCAGGGCACCTTGCCGATCAGGACCACGCTGCCGAGCGGACTGACGTCGGGATCGGGAAACAGCGCCTTGCGCGCATTATCGTCGATCACGGCGTCCTGGGCGTAGGAGCGCACGGTATCGGCATCGAGATAGCTGCCTTCGGCAAGCTCGGTGTTCTTGACCCGGAAATACTGCTCGCCGACGCCGGAGATCTGGGCGCTGACCTCGATCGCGCCGAACCGCAGCGTGCTGGTGGTCGAGACCGTCGGCGAGATCGCATCGACATAAGGCTGCTGCGCCATGACCTTGGCATCGGCGAGCACCAGCGTCCTGATCTTGCTGGAGCGCGTATCGCCGAAATCCTTGCCGGGAAAGAATTCCAGCGTGTTGGTGCCGAGCCGGTTGATGTCCTTCAGCACCTTGGCCTGCGAGCCCTTGCCGAGCGCCAGCACCAGCACGACCGAGGCGACGCCGATGATGATGCCGAGCATGGTGAGGAATGCGCGCATCCGGTGCGCATTCATGGCGAGCAGTGCCATCCGCGCGGCCTCGCGGAAACGGTCGAGCTGGCTGCGCCACCACGACGCCGCCTGCGCTGCGTGGTCTTCGGTCGCTGCGGCTGGCGCGGGTTCCGAAGTCCGCGGATTGAGCCGGTCGGAAATGACGCGGCCGTCCTCGATCTCGATGATGCGCCGGGCGCGCTGCGCGACGCTCGGATCGTGCGTGACGATGATGACGGTGCGCCCGGAGGCGCTGATCTCGTCGAGGATGCGCAGCACCTCCTCGCCGCTGGCGCGGTCGAGCGCGCCGGTCGGCTCGTCGGCCAGGATCACGTCGGGATCGTTGACCAGCGCGCGGGCGATCGAGACCCGCTGCTGCTGGCCGCCCGAGAGCTGACCCGGCTTGTGGTCGGTACGGCTGCCCATGCCGAGCCGCTGCAGCAGCGCCTCGGCCTTGCGGTGGCGTGCCGCCGGGCCGAGCCCGGCATAGACCGCAGGCACCTCGGCATTGTCGGCGGCGCTGAGTTCGCCCAGCAGATGGTAGCGCTGGAAGATGAAGCCGAAATGCTCGCGCCGCAACGCCGCCAGTTCGTCCGGATCGAGCGAGCCCATCTCGCGGCCGGCGATCCGGTAGCTGCCGGATGTCGGGCGGTCGAGGCAGCCCAGAATGTTCATCAGCGTCGACTTGCCGGAGCCAGATTGCCCGACGATGGCGACCATCTCGCCGCGCGCGATTTGGAGGTCGACCCCGCGCAAGGCATGGACGGCGCTTTCGCCGGAGGCGTAGCACCGCCCGACGTTCTGCAGATCGATCAGCACCTCCGCCATCACGGGCCTCCGGAGGAGGCCGGCGGCGGCATCACGGTTCGCTTCGGTCCCTCGTCGGGCGTCGAGATGACGACCCGCTCGCCCTCGCGCAGGCCGGACTGCACCTCGGCCCGGATCTTGTTGTTGAGGCCGATGCGAATGGTGCGCCTCTCCAGCGTTCCTGCGCCGGTCAGCACGCGCACCGTGTAGCTGCCATCGGGATTGGCGTTGCCAAGCGCGGACGACGGAATGGTCGGGACCTTGCGGGCCTCGCCGAGCAGGATGTGAACCTCGGCCGTCATGTAGGTCATCAGCCGCCCGTCCGGATTGGCGATGTCGAACACGCCGTTGTAGTAGATCGCGGAGGACGTGGTGGACGAGGACGAGCTGCTGCTCGACGTGGTCGTCGTGCTCGACGAGAAGCTCGAATCGCTCTTGATCGATTCGGGCGCCGGCTCGATCGATCCGAGCGTGCCCTCGTACCGATGATCGGGCTCGCCCAGCACGGTGAAATAGACGTTCTGTCCGGGCCTGACCTTGACGACATCGGCCTCGGAAATCTCCACCCGCACGGTCATCGTCTCGACCTGGCCGAGCACGACGATGGTCGGTGCCGACTGCACCGCATTCACGGTCTGGCCCTGCTGGGTGACGATCGACAGCACGGTGCCGTCGATCGGAGCCGTGATCTTCGTGTAGCCGAGATTGACGCGCGCGGTCTCGATCGCCACCTCGGCCTCGACGATCTGCGCGTCGAGCTGCGCGATCTGGGCCTGGGTCTGCTTCGCGGTCGCCTCGGCGCTGTCGTAGTCGGCGCGCGACGACGCCTTCTGCGCCAGCGTAACCTGCTGCCGCGCCAGGTTGGCCTCCGCCAGCGCCAGGGTGGCGACCTTCTCGTCACGCTGCGCCCGCACGCTCCGCAGGCTCGCCTCGTTGGTGCGCAGCGTGTTCTGTTGCGTCAGCGAGTCGATCTCGGCGATCAGGTCGCCGGCCTTCACTTTCTGGCCGAGCTTGACGTTGAGCGCGACGAGGCGCCCCGAGGCCTGGGCACCGACCGCGACGAGCTTGACCGGCTTCAGCGTGCCGGTGGCGAGCACGGTCTGCTCGATGTCGCCGGTCGTGACGGGTGCGGTGACGAGATTGGCGTTGGGATTGCTGGTCAGCCTCATGATCAGCACGATCGCGGCGGCCAGAACGACGAGCGCTCCGGCGATCAGCAGCGGCCAGCGGCGTGGCCGCTTCGGCTTCGGCGCCGGCGCGAGGCCGCCATCGACCGCGACCGGTCGGGGCATGTGGGATAAGGGTGCGTTCATCGGATCACTTCGGAGGCACTTTTTGAAGTTCAGATCGTAGATTATTTGGGCGCGACGGCCTGTGCGAGATGCGGGCCGGTGCCGCTGTCGACGACCTCGGGCAGCGAGCTGTCGATCGCTGCGGTCCAACCGCCGCCCAGCGCCTTGGCCAGCGCCACGTAGTTCTTCGCGAGCGTAGCGCGGCTGGCGAGCAGGTTGTCCTCGGCGGTGAACTGCGAGCGCTCGGCATCGAGCACGTCGAGGAAGGTGCTGGAGCCGGTCTGGTAGAGCGAGCGCGACAGCCGCGCGGCTTCGCCATAGCGCCGGGCCGACTCGCTCAGGCTGCGGATGCGGATGCGCTCCTGGCCGAGGCCGACGATGGCGTTTTCGACGTCTTCGAGCGCGCTCAGCACCGCGCTGCGCCAGGCGACGTGGTATTCGTCACGCTGCGCTTCCGCGACCTCGACGGCGGCCTGCAGCTTGCCGCCGTTGAAGATCGGCACCGAGACGCTCGGGCCGATCGACCAGCCGATCGTCGAGCTCTTGCCGAGATCGCCGAGCTTCAGCGCCGTGGTCGAGACCGTGCCGGTCAGGCTGACATCCGGGTACAGCGCGGCGGTGGCTTGGCCGATCTTCGCGGTGAACTGCGCGAGCTGCCGTTCGGCCTTGCGCACGTCGGGCCGCATGACCAGCACGTCGGCCGGGATGCCCTTCGGCAGCGGCAGGCGCGGCGATGGGATCGGCGCCGCGCGCGACAGGCGGAGATTCAGGGCCGTCGGGTCGCGGCCGAGCAGGACGCCGAGCCGATGCACGGCCTGCTGATAGCTGCTCTCATAGGTCGGGATGGTTGCTTCGGTGCTGGCGGCCAGCGCGCTCGCCTTGGCGGTGTCGACGGCCGAGGCAGAGCCGGCATTCTGCTTGCGCTCGGTCAGCGCCGCGGTCTCGCGCTGCGAGGCGGCAGTGCGCCGCGCCAGCGCCGCTCGCGCCTGGTAGGCGCGGGCATCGATGTAGTTGGAGGCGACGTCGCCGACCAGCGTCAGCAAGGTCGCGCGCAGATCGTCCTCGGCGGCATCGACGCCGTAGGTCGCCGCCTCGACCGCACGGCGGTTGGCGCCGAACAGATCCAGCTCCCAGCTCGAATCGAAGCCGGCCTGGTACTGGCTGTAGGTGGTAGGAGCGATCGCGATGCCGCTCGTCGAGCTGCCGGCGCTGCGGGTCTCCGTTGCCGTGCCGGTGCCGCTGACGGACGGAAACAGCGCGCCGACCGCCTGGCGCTGCGTCGCCCGCGCCTCGCGGATGCGCGCCTTGGCGGCGGCGACGTCGAGATTGCCGGCAACCGCCTCGCTGATCAGTTGATCGAGCAGGTCATCATTGAGGTTGCGCCACCACTGCGCGAGCTTCAGCGTCTGCGCCGGCCGATTGCGGTCGCTGCTCCAGCGCTTCGGCACGCCGAACTCAGGCGTCACGTAATCGGGGCCGACGGCGCAGCCGGCGAGCAGCGGCGTGGCGAGGCAGAGTGCGAGCAGGACGGGCTTCACGGCGGCTGATACTATCGCGGTTCGAAAGGAGGCCGCGCCGGCTGGTCGGCCACGCCGCAGGACTTCCCCGTGTTTGTTTGATGCGCGGAGCCTAGGCAGGTTAACGATTGCGCAGGATTAAGTCGCGTGAAGAAATGTTTCCGCCTTAACAATACAGCTTACTTTCGCCACGATCGGACCTCGCTTCGGGCTGTTCTTTTGGACTCAAATCGACCATGTTCCGCGCATGATGTCGTCACACGATACCGCCGTGTCCGCAGACGCGAACATACCGGCAGCCGCGCGCATTCTCTGCGTCGAAGATGACCGGGAGATTGCGGCGCTGCTCACCGAGCTGTTGCAGGAGCACGGCTTCGCGCCGCGCTTCGTGTCCTCCGCGGCCGCGATGAACGACCTCCTGCAGCGCGAGCAGGTCGACCTCATCATGCTCGACGTGATGCTGCCGGACGACGACGGCATGAGCATCTGCCGCCGCCTGCGCCAGATCTCGACCGTGCCGATCATCATGGTGACGGCGAAGGGCGAGGACATCGACCGCATCCTCGGCCTCGAGCTCGGCGCCGACGACTATGTCGTCAAGCCGTTCAATCCGCGCGAGCTGGTGGCGCGCATCCGCGCGCTGCTGCGCCGGTCGCAATTGCATCCCGCCGTGATCGCGGCGCGGCAGGCGCCGATGACGTTCGACGGCTGGCGCATCGAGCCGGCGACGCGCACGCTGTTCGATCCCGACCGCGTCAAGATCACCTTGACCAGCGCGGAGTTCGATATCCTGCTGGCGTTCTGCCGCAATGCCGGCCGCGTGCTGTCGCGCGAGCAACTGATCGAGCTGGCGCACGGCGGGCAGGCCGGGCCGGTCGAGCGCAGCATCGACGTCCATATCAGCCGTATCCGGCAGAAGATCGAGCCGGGCGCGCGCAGTTGGTCCCTGATCAAGACCGTGCGCCTCGGCGGCTACGTGTTCACGCCAAGAGTCGAGACCATCGATGACGCCAGATAGCAAGCCGTGCCCGCGCCTCGGCCTCACCACGCAGATCGTGACCTTGGCGTCGCTGTCGGTGCTGTTCGGCATGGTGCTGATGATCGCGGCCGCGCTGCTGTTTCTCGATCCGCCCGACGAGCAGGAATCGCCGGCCTACGGCATCGCGCGCGTCGCCGAGGCGGTGCACTTCGTCCGCGCCGCGAACGACCCCGTGGCCGTCGAGAGCAGCCTGTCGAGCCTGCGCAGCTCCGGCATCCAGGTCGAGCTGGTGCCGCTGACCTCGCTGACGCTGCTCGCCAAGCCGGTCAGGGACGTGCCATGGACCTCGCGGCTGGCCCGCCGTCAGCTCAGCGTGCTGCGTGACGTCACCTTGCTCCACGGCGTCGGCTATGGTGCGGCGCCGCCGACCCAGATCATCGTCCAGGTCGACGGCGAGCGTGCGCTGGTGTTCGACGACGTGCCGCGCCTCGAATTCTGGTCGATGGTGCTCAAGCCGACCGCCGTATTCCTGTTTCTCATCCTGATCCTCGGCGTGCTGCTGTCGATCTACGCGGCGCGCGCGATCATCAGGCCGCTGTCGGACATGGCGCGCGCGGCGGCCGCGTTCGGCCGCTCGCCGGGGGCGCAGGAGCCGCTCGGCCGGCGCGGGCCGAAGGAGATCGTGCAGGTCGCCGACGCACTGAACGAGATGCAGGCGCGCATCCGCGCGCTGCTCGATGACCGCACGCGCATGCTGGCGGCCATCAGCCACGATCTGCGCACGCCGCTGACGCGGCTCAGGCTGCGCTCGGAGCGCATCGGGCAGGGGGAGATGCGCAGCGCGATGCTGCGCGACATCGACCAGGTCAGCCGCATGCTCGACGAGACGCTCGACTACCTGCGCGACGACACCAAGGCCGAGCAGCCGGCGCGGATCGAGCTGGCGAGCCTGCTCGAGACGATCTGCTGCGACTTCGCCGATGTCGGCCACGCCGTCAGCTTCGATGGACCGTCGCGGCTGGTCTGCGAGGGCCGGGCGCGGGCGCTGTCGCGCGCCGTCACCAACGTGGTCGAGAACGCGGTCAAGCACGGCAGCGAGGTCGTGGTCAGCCTGTCGACCCTGGCCGACGGCATGATCGCGATCGAGGTCGCCGATGACGGCCCGGGCATTCCGCAGGCGCTGCAGGCGCGCGCGCTGGAGCCGTTCGTCAAGCTCGACCAGGCGCGCTCCGCCGGCGGCTTCGGCCTCGGGCTGTCGATCGCGCAGGAGATCATGAAGAAGCATGACGGCGGCATCGCGCTGATGCCCAACGCCCCGCGCGGCCTGCGGGTACGGCTGTCGCTGCCGCTGCGCCTCGCGATGCCCGCGGCGATCCCCGCCAAGGTGGCGTAGCAGACGCCACGAGGAGGAAACCCCGCCGGTGCTGATCCCGGCGGGGCCTTTGCGTTCGCCGATGTCGAGGGACGGCAATCAGCTCACGCGCTTCCAGGTCTGTCCGCCGCAGAACAGGCCGCCGAAGGCGCAGCCCTGGACCCGCAGCGTGTTCGGATTCTTGAGCACCACGGTGGAGTCGTAGTTGCCGCCGCCGTCCGGATCGTGGATGCGGCCGACCCATTTGCTGTCCTTCGGCTTCATGTTGATCAGGATCTTCTCCCGCGTCTTCTCGGCAAAGCCGCAGATGTTGGCGCCGCACGGCTCGATCACGACATTGCCCTTGCCGCCCTCGGTGGCCCACAGCCCGAGCGGCGAGTTCGGATCGGCTGCCGGCGCCGGCTGAACTGCGGCAGGCGCCGCGGCAACCGTGACCGGCGCGGGTGCCGGGGCTGGCTGTGGAGCAGGCGCGGTCGCCGCGACCGGCGCCGGCGGCACCGGCATCTGCACGGTCGTGGATGGCGCAGCGGCAGTGGGCGATGCAGGGGCTGGCGCGGCCGCGGCTGGCGCGGTGGCGGCGGGCGCCGGCGCGTTGACGACCGGCGGAGCCGCCACGGGCGCCGCGACAGCGGGGGCCGGAGCGCCGGCCGCAGGCGCGCTGCTCGCCGGCGCATCGTCATCGTCGAGCTTGGATGATTTCAGCCCGCTGAGGTCGATGCCGGACACCTGCAGGCAGGACAGCGACTGGCAGTTGCGCGGCACGGTGACGCGGATCTTGTGTCCGTCGAAATTGAACGCGATCGAGCTGCCGGCCTGCGCGGCGCTGCTCGCGATCAGAACGGCTGCTGCGGCCAGATACACGGTCTTCATGAATGAGCTCCCTCGGACGGCGTCGTGAACCTGGAGGGAACTCTTAGACGCGGGTGACGGCGCGATCTGTGACAAGGGTCACAGCCGAAAAGCCAATGCGGCTGGGGCCGCACGCGGCCCACCGCAGCCCGTCCATCGATCGAGGTCGGATCGCAGCGATCAGATCATCCCGACGATGATCGCGCCGACAAATGCAAACACGACATACGTGACCACCATGCTCAGCCGATCGGCAAGGCTCATGGGACCGCTCCCGTTTCGCATCTCGCGCACCTGGCGTGCGCTCGCGCTTGACGCCTGCTCCGCAAAGCGCGCGCCACACATATCCGATCGGCATCGGCAAAAAAGACAGCGCGGTTGTCGCTTCCCCGTAAATGGACTGCCTTTCACGTCACGATGGTTTGCGCGCCGTAAATGGACGGCATTGACAGGTCCTTAAGCAAATTGCCGCAAACCTCTGCATATGACGCGCGGAGTTCGTTTGTATCTCGTCGGCTCCATCGTCCTTGTCTCGCTTGCGGGTTGCGGCCGTGGATTCTTCCAGGAGCGCGAGCCGTGGCGGGCCGAGGCCGAGATCGCCTGCCTGAAATCGGGCGCGGTGAAGGAGAGCGCGGATATCGTCCGCATCAATCCGATCTCCGGCCCCGGCATGTGCGGCGCCGACTATCCGCTGAAGGTGGCGGCGCTCGGCGAAGCGACCACGAGCTATGGCTTCGCCGATGAAAGCCTGCGTCCACCGGCCGCGATCGGCGGCCAGCCGCGCTGGCCGATCAACCAGCCGCCGCAACGCTACGCCCCGCCCGCGACCTATCAGCCGCAGGCCGCGCCGCAGCCGGCCTATCCCGCGTCGAGCGCGGCCTATCCGAATTCGGCATCGCCGTCCCATGGCGCCCCTCCCGGCGCGCCACTGCAGCTCGAGCCGCCGGTCGGCGAGGACGACGTCGATCAGCCGGCCGACGCGGCCTATTCGCCCTATCGCGGTCAGCCGGCCGCTCGCACCGCCTATCCGCAGCAGGAACCGCCGCCGCGGCTCGGACCGTCGCGCGATCCGGTCGGCACCGTCGGCCCGGTCGCGGTGAAGCCGACCGCGACGCTCGCCTGTCCGATCGTCTCGGCACTCGACCGCTGGATCGCGGAGTCGGTGCAGCCGGCAGCCCAGCGCTGGTTCGGCACCAAGGTCGTCGAGATCAAGCAGATCTCGGCCTATTCCTGCCGCGGCATGAACGGCAATCCGAGCGCGCACATTTCCGAGCATGCCTTCGGCAACGCGCTCGACATCGCCGCCTTCACGCTCGCCGACGGCCGCCGCATCAGCGTCAAGGACGGCTGGATCGGCCTGCCGGAGGAGCAGGGCTTTCTGCGCGACATCCAGGGCGGGGCGTGCCAGCAGTTCACCACCGTGCTGGCGCCCGGCTCCAACGTCTATCACTACGACCACATCCATGTGGACCTGATGCGCCGCGCCAGCCGCCGCATGATCTGCCAGCCAGCCGCGCAATCCGGCGAGGCGGTGGCGGCACGTGCGCAGCAGCGGCGCTATGGCTACGGCCAGCGCGAGCCCGACGTGACCAGCTCGATCCCGTCGCGCAAGCAGCCGCGCAGCATCGGCCAGCTGATCAACGAGGAAGACGAATTCCGGGACTATTGAGAGGGCGAATAGGGAACAGCGAGTAGCGAATCGGGATCGGGACGATCACCTGCTCGCCATTCGCCATTCCTGTGCGCGGCTGTGGATTTCTTTCGCCGTCAGCCGCGCCTGACCGCGCTCTGTCCCGCCCCGAAACGGAAACCCCGACGTCACGCGCTGCGGATTAGGAGTCCGTTGACCAGTTTTGCCGTCCGCCTTTGGCCGACACTAGACCTGCCACAGTCGCCAGGAACAAGGCGCGCGGGGTTCTGGTTGCTGCCGGATTGGGAGAGGCGGAGATGGCATCGTATCGCATCAAGGCGATTGGGGCGGGCTTCGAGGTCGGCACCGCCGAGCAGGCCGTGCTGGTCTGCCGCTCGCTGAAGACGGCACGCCGCGCCGTCGCCGATGCACAGCGTCTGGAGCGGATGCCGCCGAAGCCGATTCCCTGGCGCACGCCGCCGGAGAGCGAGACGTCGGCTGGTGGAGCGGAGGATGCCGCGCGCAGCGAGGATGCCGACACCGAGGTTCTCGTCGTGTCGGATGGCCCGCCTCTGTGCTGCTGACTAGATCATGATGCGATTCCACGGAATCGCATCATGATCTCATCTCCTTGTTTGAGCATGATCTTTTCGGAAAACCGGTTTCCACTTTTCCGGATCATGCTCTAACCGGCGCGGAAGCGGCAGAACTGGAACTGCTGCGTCGAGTCCCATGGCGTGCGATGCACCTCGGTGCAACTGTCCTCCAGCGTGAAAGCAGGACCCAGCGCAGCGGCCAGTCCGTGGGCGTCGTAGCGGACGACCGGCAGTCCGCTGCACCTCTCCGGACCATCGGGCGCGAACGTGCCGATGATGACGGCCCCGCCGGTCACCACGGCCGCGCGCAGGCGGTCGACATAGGCGGCGCGGTCTTCGGGCGCGGTGAGGAAATGGAAGGCGGCCCGGTCGTGCCAGACATCGTAGCGCGCGTCCGGCGACCAGGTGGTGACGTCGGAGGCGATCCACGTCACCCCGGCCGCCGCCGCGCCAAGCCTGCGGCGCGCCGTCGCCAGTGCCGCGTCGGAGATGTCGAGCACGGCGAGCGCGCCGTAGCCGGCCGCGAGCAGCGCATCGACCAGCCGCGAGGCGCCGCCACCGATGTCGATGATCCGCGATGTCGGTGTCGCACCGGCCTCGCGGATCATCCGCAGCGACGTCGCCGGGTCGTCCTGGTACCAGCTCACCTCGGTCTCGGCCTTGGTGGTGTAGACGTTCTGCCAATGGGTGGTGCGGTCGGACATGGTTTCGGTCCCGAGAAGAGGCACACATTATAGCACGCGACGGCTCGAACTCTTGCCCAGCCGGCGGTGAGTCCCCTCCCCCTTGCGGGGAGGGGTCGGGGGTGGGGGTCCCCACGCGCTGAACGTTCCATGGGGCACACTTCACGCGTGAACGATTTCACGCGTTCGACTGCGGTCGTTCGACGCGCGCGATGATTCTCCAGTGTTCTTGATAGATCGACTCTCCATCACGAACAGCGGGACTCGTGGTCCCCCACCCCCAACCCCTCCCCGCAAGGGGGAGGGGAGTTCACCGTCCGCGAGGAGAGGGCGTGAGACCTAGCAAGCTCCGCCTCAAAACGTCCCCGCCACCGTCACCCGAAACGTCAGCGGCTCGATCGGGTGCAGCACGCGGTCCATCACGCCGGTCTGGCAGACCTGGGCCGGCGGCACCGGCGGGGGCGGCAACGGGGAGGTCGATGAGCCGTAGCACGCCTGGTAGAGCTGGTCAGTCGGCAGCAGCGAGCCGTAGCCGTAGGAGATCTGGCTGGCCTTGGTGTTGAGCAGGTTCAGCACGTCAAGCTGGATGCGCCAGCCATTGGCGTCGCGGAAGCCGATGCGGCCGTTGAACACGCTGGTCGGGGTGGAGCGGAAGTAGTTGTCCTCGGTCAGCGGCGTGGAGCCGAGATAGCGCCAGCGCAGACCGCCGAACCAGCCGGTCTTCTCGCCGAGCGTGATGCCGGCCGACGCGATCATCGCCGGCGCGTTGGGGATGTAGTTGCCGGGCGCATTGCCGAGCTGGGCCTGGGGGTAGCCTGCGAGCGAGGCGTAGACCGCCGCTTGGTCGGTGTTGTCGCCGACGAAGCGCGCATGCGTCATCGCCAGATCGGCATCGATGTCGATCCACGACGCCGGGCGGTAATGGTTGGTCAGCTCGAAGCCATAGCGCCGGCTCGGTCGGCTCGCCTCGGTGTTGCCGGCATCGCCCGAGAACAGGATCTCGGAATCCTGGTTGAGCAGGAAGAAGCTGAGCGACGAGTCGAGCCCCGGAATGATGCGCGTGCGCACGCCGACCTCGGCGCCCTTGGTGCGGACGAGCAGCGGCGAGGAGGCGAGCTTGTTGGTCGGATCGGCCGGATCCTCGGTCGTGGTCGCGCCGCGGGCATCGTTGCTGTGCATGCCATAGCCGGCGCCGACGAAGAACTCGGTCTTGTCGAACGGCCCGATCACCATCCGGAATTTCGGGCTGCCGAGGCCGGCTGCGGCATCGCCGGTGTTGTTGCCGTTGGTCAGCGAATACACGTGGGTCTGATAATAGTCGCCGCGATAGCCGACCGTGGTGCGCAGCCAGTCGGTCCAGCGCACGGTGTTCTCGACGTAGAGGCCGACGCTGCCTTCGCCGACCTTGTCGGCACGAACGACGCCGGTGCTCAAGGGATCGATGTCGGAGAGCAGCACCCGCTGACGGGTGTTCGTCAGCGCCAGCGCGATGTCGTCATAGCGCGTCTGGACGCCGAACGTCGTCTCCATCGGCCGTCCGGCGAAGCTGCCGTTCAAGGTGCGCGAGGCGTTGGCCCCGAGCATCAGCCGGTCGTCGTGCTGGTGAAACTGGTCGCCATAGGTTGGGTTGTTCAGCGCGTAGGTGAAATTGTTGTAGAGATCGAGCTGGCTTTTCACCAAATAGGCGTTGGCCTTCCACGAGCCGGCCTCGTCGGTGCCGGCGATGCGGCCCGACAGCGCGAAGCGGTTGGTCTTGCCGCCGTCCGTCGGATCGACCGCGTCGTAGCGGCCGAGATCGCCCGAGGTGATGGCACGCTCCGGCACCTGGTCGGTCGAGGTCCAGCGGTTCGCATAGGCCATGCCGGTGATGGTGAAGCCGTCGGTCGCGGTGCCCTGCGAGTAGCGCATCAGGCCGTTGATCTTCTTGGCGTCGTCCGGCGTGGTCCACGGGCCGTCGTAGCGGCCGGCTTCACCGGCAATCAACAGGTGGCCGTCACCGACATGCACCGAGTCCATGCCGAAGAAACGGCGATAGCCGAAGCTGCCGGCCGTCATCTGCGCGATCGCCTTGGGTACGCTGTCGATCAGGCCGATATGGACACTTCCCACCGAGGCGAAGTCGCCTTCGTCGGCGAAGTAGGGGCCCTTGCGGACGTCGACCCGGCCGATCGTTTCCGGCATCAGCCAATTCAGATCGGCATAGCCCTGGCCGTGCGCATGGGTGCGCATGTTGACCGGCACGCCGTCGACGAACAGCGCGAGGTCGGTGCCGTGGTCGAGATTGTAGCCCCGCAGAAAATACTGGTTGGCTTTGCCTTCGCCGGAGTGCTGCGTGACGATCAGGCCGGGCACCGCTTCCAGCACCTCGCCGGGGCGCGTCGCCGGGCGGGCGTTGATCTCCTCGCCGGATATCACGACCTCGCTCGCCATGCCTTGCGGCCGCGCCGGGCCGGAGCCGACACTGGGCGCGCCGGACGGTGCAGCCGCCGTCGTGGCGGTCGGCATCACATGCGCAGCCGCACCGGCCGCGCTCGGCTTCGGCGGCTGCGCCGCGCGCCGGACCTGCGGCTTGGGCTTGGCCGTGCGTCGGGGGGCGTCGACGTCGACCGTCGGCAACTCGGCAGGGGCCCGTTCCGGATGGGCGTTTGCCTGCTGCGCCAATGCCGCCATCAGCACGCCAACACTCGCCCCACGCCACCGCATCGTCACGCCCCTAGAGCTCGCCACAGGGCATGCATCGTCAACTGCCGCGCGCCTTCGTTGGTCCGCGACATGCTCGCTTGGATCGCCCCACTGTCGAATGTTAAAGAACGCTAAGGTGACACCGGTATGATGTCAACGTGAAAACATCATACTCATCTGGTGGATAGGCGCTTGCCGCGCAGATCGAGGAGACGGACATGCAGCGCCTGACGATCACGATCGACGACGATCTGCTCGCGGAGGTCGACGCCTTCATGGCCCGGCGCGGCTACGACAACCGCTCGGAGGCGTTTCGCGATCTGCTGCGCAGCGGCCTCGAAACGGCCGACGCCGGCGCCGCCGACAGCCGCCACTGCATCGCGACTCTCAGCTACGTCTACGACCATGCCGCGCGCGAATTGCCGAAGCGCCTGACGCAGGAGGCGCACGACCATTCCGGCCTCGCCCAGGCGACCCTGCACGTCCACATCGACCAGGAGAGCTGCCTCGAGGTCACCGTGCTCAAGGGCGAGCGTCGCGAGGTCAAGGCGTTCGCCGACCACGTCATCGCCGAACGCGGCGTCCGCCACGGCCACGTCGCGATGATGCCGGTCGATCCGGCGCAAGGCCATGGGCACGCGCATGGTCATAGCCATAGTCACAGCCATTCGCATTCCCACAGCACGAAGAGCGGGAAGAGGTAACACGGAAGACGATAGGGCACGCCGCCTGCCAAATTCTCCCTCCTCATAACCCGCGCAGCGGGATATCCAGTACGTTGCGGCCTCTCTATGGGATCATCGCCGTCTCGGCGTACTGGATCGCCCGGTCGAGGCCGGGCGATGACAGCCGGTGTGTGGCGCGATAGCTGCCCCGATCGTCATTGCGAGGAGCGCAGCGACGAAGCAATCCAGACCTTTCGTGCCGCCCCTGTGTCGCTTCGCTGACGCTCGCAATGACGACAGGGTAGGGTGGGCAAAGGCGCGCCCGCGATGTCAATGATCAGACGCGATGCGCCGCGCGCCGTGCCCACCATTCCGCAATCTCCTGCGCGGAGCGATGGCGGGCACGCGACCGTCCTGCAGGCGGCTGCTTTGCCTGCCCTACAACTCCTGCATTCGCGCCCGCGCCCGTTGACCCGGTCGAGCCTCAGAAGGGAAGCAGATCTTTTCCGAATCTGGCTATGAAATCCCGCACATCGCTGCGAGCTGAATGCCGATCGAGACCGGGAAAGCCTGCCCAACGGAATGCAAGGCGCAAATAGTCGAGGAACGGCAATCCATGTCGCTCGTCAGAGAACAACGGGTCGGCACCGAGAAATGGCACCAGGACGCAATATGGACTGCCTCCGCTGATGTTTGCCTTGTGCAGATAGTCCGGTGCCAAGACGATACTCAGCTGATGCTCGTGATCTCGTTCCGTGTCTGCCTTCTGATAAATCCATTCATCGAACAGATCCGTAACGATGGAGGGCGCATCTATGCATAGGGCGTCGTGTTCCTCAGACGGCAAATCGAACCCAAGATCCGGCGGACGATCCTCGGATCTGTAGTCCCACACAAAGTTGATTCCACCAACGACACGCCAGAATGCCAGAAGAGTCGGTGGAATCGGTGCTCCGGACATCTCGACAATGCGAGAGAAAACCGCCTCGTCGCTCGATTTCGGTGGTGTCCGAAGACTTTGATCTTGAGATGATAGGACCTGCCAGCCAATGGCCTGCAATCGCGAGGCGACGAGGTCGGCGTTTTGGACGACCCGTTGCATGGTCGCATCGGCGATCTCCATCACTTCCTCGCGGAACTCACCTTCAATACTTGGGTAGGTGCGAATTTCTCGCCAAACCTGATCGAACTCACCCGCCCGATATCGCTTCAACAGAGTCCCGTCGCGTCGCATGTTCCGGTAGCTCCTGCAGACTCTCACCCAAGTCAATCGTCACCGAATGATATGACAGCGTCGGCTGATTGTTGCACGGCTTGTCTTCCGCCTTTGGCCCATCTCGGGCTCGAGGCTCCGGCCGCAGATACGGCGCCGTTGCATCATCACCCGCGGCTGCGGCGGAGCAAGGCGTCCTTGCGCCGACGTGTCCGCCCCAGCCGATCGGGCTGAGGCAATCGAGAGTCTCGGCGCGGCCCCTGGATCGCGTCGCTTCGCTCGCGATGACGCCGTGCTACTGCGGTCGCGCGCCGTAGAATGCCGTTGCTCGTGCCGGTGATGACAATGGTACGAGCTGCCGCAGGTACTTTGGCAGCGGCGGGGAAGGTTTAATCCTGAAGCGCGTCAACTGGTGCATTCACGACAGAAGATATTCCGCCGCTGTTGCGACCAGAATCCCATTTTGTCCGATTCCGTTGAAAAAGTCGGCAGTAGTTTCGTCGTGAACGCCATCTGTTTCGAGGACGAATTGGCGCGTTGTGGTTCACGCGGGCGTCAGCGCGGGCATCGGGATCAGCTTGGCCATCTTACGAAGGTTCTGAGCGGCTGCAGCGAGGGTGAACTCGTCGCGTGCGCCGTTCGGCCCTCTTAGTCGCAGCCGATCTAGCTTGAGGATGCGCTTGAGATGCGCGAACAGCATCTCAATCTTCTTGCGGAGCCGGCGTGAAGTGCGGCCTTCCCATGAGCTTGCGATCTCGCGTGCCATGTCGCGAGCGCCCTCGTAGATCGAGCGCGGCACTTTTCGAGCCGGGGTGTTGGGGCAACACCTGCTTCTTAGAGAGCATGCTTGACAATCGCGCTTGCTCGCACGGTAGAGGACCGTCGTGTCGTTGTTCACCAGCGTCCCTGTAGTGGTGAGGGGTTTGCCAGCGGGACAGCGATAGACGTCCCTGGTATGGTCGTAGGTGAAGGCCTCACGCGAGAAGGTCCCGTCGGTGCGGGCCGACTTGTCGAAGACGGTCACGTGCGGCTCGATCCCGTGCTCGTAGACCAGCCACCCGAGCATCTCAGCGGAGCCATAGGCGCTGTCGCCGAGAAGCCGGCTTGGATAAAGATCGAACCTTTCGATTGAACGCTCAATCATGCGCTTGGCGGCCAATACTTCTGCCTGGCGGATCGCCGTGGTCGCTTCGACATCGACGATGATCGCATTCTCGACGTCGACCAGATAGTTCGTCGAGTAGGCGAAGAAGGCTTGGCCGCCGTGCGCTCCCGTCCAGCGCGCCGCCGGGTCGGAGGGCGATACAAACTTGGGCGTGACCTCCGTCGCGGCACCGAACGCGGCATCATCAAGAACGGCAAGATACTCGTCGATCGCTCGACCCGCAGCCTCCGGCGGAAGCCTCTTATCGCCTTCGATTCCCTTCTGCCGATTGGCATCCGCCTTGATCAGGCTCGCGTCGACTGCGAACCCTTCGCCGCCGATCAGGCGCTCCCGGATGCAGCGGCGCAAGACGGTCTCGAACACGCGACGGAAGAGATCGCTCTCACGGAAGCGGCCGTGCCTGTTCTTCGAGAACGTCGAGTGATCGGGGACGCCTCCATCTAGACCCAGCCGGCAAAACCAGCGGTATGCCAGATTGAGATGGACTTCATCGCAGAGGCGCCGTTCCGATCGGATGCCGAAGCAATAGCCGATCAAGAGCATCCTGATCATCAGCTCCGGATCGATCGAGGGCCGCCCGATGTTGCTGTAGAACGGCGCCAGCTCCCGCCGTAAGTCCTCAAGGTCGACGAACCTATCGATCGACCGCACGAGGTGGTCGGCTGGGATGTGCCTTTCCAGCGAGAACTCATAGAACAACGCAGCCTGTTCGACTTGCCGATGCCCCATCATGACCTTCAGTCCTGCCCACTAGACAGACTGAATCACCGATATCTCTGCGTCGCAACTGCTGACTTTTTCAACGAAATCGTCCCGAAGCGGACATTGTTCATCGCGGCCTTATCGAACGAAACGCAATCCATCTCGCCGCCGACGATCTTTCGAGCCAAACCTTCATACGCTCGCTTACCCAATGGAGCGTATGCTCACGAGCGATGTCCGTGCCCGGATGTCGATCTGCGCGGAAGGAATGTGTGCCCTGGACCTGCAATTCGGGCGTAGGCCGGACGGCGAGAGCCCACAACCGAGGCATCTGCGCCAGAAGAGTGGGGTCGTGGGGGCATCCCAAAATGTAGTCCTCTGGTTCGCCTGTCTCGGGATACGACATCGGCTCATTGGTGTCCGTGCTCCAAGTCTGCCAATCGAGGCGGACGACTTTCCCATACTGAGTCTGCTCGAAGTCAAAGCCAGTCAACTGGCTGCGTTCAAGGTCACGTCGAAATTCGTCGGTGACGATGATGAAGCCGAATGGCTGGGTCATCGGCGGCACATATGGGCCAGTGCGCAAGATGCGGACGATCGGCGGCCCGACGCACTCGGTCGCTTCAACGAGGCCGTTCAAAAGAATATCGCCGTAGTCACCCCAGGGAGATCCGACGGATTCCATAGCGAAGAACTTTGACATGGTAGGCCCAGGATGCGCGGCTGCCGAGCTTCGATTGCCCCAATCCGCAACCGCTTGCAAGGTCGGCTCGCGACCCTTCTCGGACGCTAGGCTCCTTCCGCGGATACGGCGCCGAGGTATCGTCGCCCGCTGCTGCTGCGGTCGCGCGCGGTTAAAGCCGGCTGCGCGCAGAATTCGATTTCGTTTGCCCGATCAAACTGATTTGCCCTGTCCAGTCCCTCGCGCAAAAATTTTGATCTTCCATTTTTCCGAATTTCATGGTTGTCTACCGCCATCCCGCCTCGATCGAAGAGGGACGTTTCGCGGTCGTCACGAGCGTTGGAGGCGGGGAGCGGTGGCCTGTCGGCGCGCAGCGCGCTGAAATCGCGAGCGGACGAACGCGACCGGCAGGACGATGAAGTCGTATGGTCCTGGCGCCCCGATGCTGGCGCCAAGTTGGCGACGATGCCCAGCGCATCGCGCTGATGACGGTGGCTACAAGCCCGGACACCGGGGAGACTACGTATAAGTCGTAAGCCCATCGCGCAGGGAGGGCCGGGTGATCTCGGCTGAACCTGTGGTACCTGCCGCCTGCATTTTTTTGAGCAGGCGGGCCACGGGCGCGGCCAGCGCCCGGCCTTCCCTGCACCCTCCGATCGATTCGAGGGTGATCCGGACGCCAAGCTCGGACGTCATCCGTCGCGAGAAGGAAAGCGCATGCCCGATGCTGGTGAGAACAGAGCCGCAGATGCCGCCATCCGCGGCCCGTCCTCAGTTCTTGACGCCATAGTGGGCGAGGAACATGCCTACGGCGCTGGCGATGACCTTGTGAACGCGGTCGGGCGAGGGGGCCGGCTCGGCCTGGAAGATGAAGGGCAGGAACAGCGTGGCCTGGCACATCTGCTGGAATTGCGAGGCCGCCAGATGGCAGTCGTCGATGGCGAGCTCGCCGGCGTCGACACGGGCCTGCAGATAGGCCGCCAGCCGGCTGATCGTGCCGTTGAGCACGCACTCGTAGTAACGGCGGCCGACGTCCGGCATCCGCTCGGCGATCGCCATTACGGTACGGATCGCCGATCCGCCGCCCGGCCGGCAGACCACCGCGATCCAGGCCTTGCCGAACTCGCTGAGCACGGTCGCGGCATCGCGATCCGGGTCGAAGCTGAAATTCGAGGCGCCCCGATGCACGCTCTCCTCTTCGACGATCGCCTCGAACAGGCGGAATTTGTCGGCGAAGTAGACGTACAGCGTGCCCTTGGAGACGCCGGCGACGCGCGCGATCTCGCCCATGCTGGCGCCGTCGAAGCCCATGTCCATGAACACCTTGCGGGCGCCCTCGAGGATTTGCCGACGCTTCGAGGAATCGTCGTCCGTCGTCGCCTGGGTGGTGTTTTGGTACGGCTCAATCATTGGTTTAGGCTGTTCCCGAAGATTTGGCCGGTGCCAACGTCACAAACGCATCTGCGCGGATATGTTGCGGTAGCGAAGATATAGATTGACCGAACGGTTCGGTCAATGGTAGATGTGGATTGACCGAACGGTTCGGTCGGGATTTTCGATTTTCGGGGCCTGAGCGGCCCCGCTGTCATGGGTGGGAGTCTCTGATGGCCGCTGCGAGAGATCAGGCTGTGCGGGCGCGCCGTCCGGACGCTGAGGAAACGCTGGAACAGACGAGGTCTGAGCCGGTCCGGCCGCAGGCCAGCGACGCGGCACAGCGCAGGCCGGTTGATGCCAAGCCGGCTGACCCGAAGGCCGACGTCAGCACCGAGGCGCCGCTTGAACGGCCGGCGCCGGCCGGCGCTCCCACGGGCGCGAAGCCGCAAGCCGCGCCCGCCGCCGCTCCGAAATCCGGCAAACGCAAGCGCGTGCTGGCGGGCATCGGCGTACTGCTCGCGCTCGCCGCCGCCGGCTATGCCACGCACTATTATCTGGTCGGCCGCTTCATGGTCTCGACCGACGATTCCTACGTCCGCGCCAACAACACCATGCTGGGCGCGCGCGTCTCCGGGCACATCCAGGAGATCGTGCCGCGGGACAATTCGGTGGTTCGCAAGGGCGACGTGATCTTCCGCATCGACGACGGCGACTACAAGATCGCGGTCGACGCCGCCCGCACCAAGATCGCCACGCAGGAGGCGACGATCGCGCGCATCGGTCGCCAGGTCGCCGCACAGCAGAGTGCCGCCGAGCAGGCGCAGGCCAATCTCACCTCATCCGAAGCCGCGATGAAGCGCGCCGGGCTCGACTATGAGCGCCAGCAGGCGCTGAGCAGCAAGGGTTTTGCCTCGCATGCGACCTTCGAGCAGTCGGAAGCCGCGCGCGACCAGGGCATGGCGGCGGTCCGCGCCGCCCGTGCCGCGTACGACGCCGCGCGCGACAATGTCGAGGTGACGAAGGCGCAGCAGGTCGAGGCCCAGGCGCAGCTCGCCGAGCTGAAGACATCGCTTGCAAAGGCCGAGCGCGATCTCGAATTCGCCACCGTGCGCGCGCCGGTCGACGGCACCTTCTCCAACCGTCTCGTCAACACCGGCGACTTCGTCGCGGTCGGCCAGCGGCTCGGCAACGTCGTGCCGCTCGACGACGTCTTCATCGACGCGAACTTCAAGGAAACCCAGCTCAGGCGCATCCGTCCGGGCCAGCTGGTCACGATCAAGGTCGACGCCTATGGCGCACGCGGCTTCAAGGGCGTGGTCGACAGCATCTCGCCGGCCGCGGGCTCGGTGTTCACCCTGCTGCCGCCGGACAACGCCACCGGGAACTTCACCAAGATCGTGCAGCGCCTGCCCGTGCGCATCCGCGTGCCGAAGGAGGTGGCGCGGCAAAACCTGCTGCGCGCCGGCATGTCGGTCTACGTCACCGTCGACACCACCGACGCCAAGGATGCCGACACCGAAGCCGACCTTGACGCATCGGCGACGGTGCAGGGGAAGTAGTTAGTGAATGATGCGATCGCGTTGGCTTTCGCGTCATCGGCAGTGAACTCCCTCCCCCCTTGTGGGGGAGGGTTGGGGTGGGGGGTCTCCGCGCGAGACCGCCGTTGGGGACCCCCACCCCCGACCCCTCCCTGCAAGGGGGAGGGGAGTGCACCGAAGATGCCGCGGCGGTCGTGCTCTCTCGACAGCGAACAACACCATGGCCACCGCCACCACAGCCAACCCCACCATGAGCGCGCCGGCGGCGCCGGCCGATCGCATCGCGCCGCGGCGGCTGATCGCGTTCCTGATCATGGTGTTCGGCATGTTCATGGCGATCCTGGACATCCAGATCGTCTCGGCGTCGCTGAGCGAGATCCAGGCCGGACTGTCGGCGAGCTCCAGCGAAGTGTCGTGGGTGCAGACGGCCTATCTGATCGCCGAGGTGATCGCGATTCCCTTGTCCGGCTTCCTGTCGCGCGCGCTCGGCACGCGGCTGTTGTTCGCGATTTCGGCGGCCGGCTTCACCATCTCGAGCTTCCTGTGCGGCTTCGCCTCGTCGATCGAGCAGATGATCGTGTGGCGCGCGCTGCAGGGCTTCCTCGGCGCCGGCATGATTCCGACCGTGTTCGCCTCGGCCTACACGGTGTTCCCGCGCACCAAATTCCACATCGTCGGTCCCATCATCGGCCTGGTCGCGACGCTGGCGCCGACGGTGGGTCCCACGGTCGGCGGCTACATCACCGACGCGATGTCGTGGCACTGGCTGTTCTTCGTCAACATCGTGCCAGGCATCATCATCACGACAGGCGTGCTGGCGCTGGTGGATTTCGACGAGCCGCATTTCGAGCTGCTCGACCGCTTCGACTGGTGGGGCTTGCTGTTCATGGCCGGCTTCCTCGGCTCGCTGGAATATGTGCTGGAGGAGGGGCCGCAATATGAGTGGCTGCAGGACACGTCGGTCGCGATCTTCGCCGCGGTCTGCGCGGTGTCGGCGGTCGCCTTCTTCTGGCGGGTGCTGACGGCCGACGAGCCGATCGTCGACCTCTTCGCATTCGGCAACCGCAACTTCGCGGTCGGCTGCCTCCTGCAGTTCTGCATCGGCATCGGCCTCTACGGCCTGACCTACATCTATCCGCGCTATCTCGCTGAAGTTCGCGGCTACAGCGCCCTGATGATCGGCGAGACGATGTTCGTCTCCGGCGTCACCATGTTCCTGATGGCGCCGGTGGTCGGCCGCCTGATGCTGAAGATCGACATGCGCCTGATGATCGCGTTCGGCCTCGTGATCTTCGCGATCGGCTCCTACCAGATGACCGGCATCACCCGCGATTACGACTTCTGGGAGCTTTTCCTGCCGCAGGTGCTGCGCGGCGTCGGCATGATGTTCGCGATGGTGCCGACCAACAACATCGCGCTCGGCACCCTGGCGCCGGATCGGGTCAAGAATGCATCCGGCCTGTTCAACCTGATGCGCAATCTCGGCGGCGCCGTCGGCCTTGCCGTGATCAACCAGGTGCTGAACGATCGCACCGACCTGCACATTTCCCGCCTCCACGAGCGCGTCAACTGGGGCAATGCCACCGCGGTCGAGACCCTCAACATGCTGCAGCAGAAGCTGCAGGGCATGGGCGATTCGGCCCTGATGGCGATGAAGCAGCTGTCGCAGATCGTGCATCGCCAGGCCGTCGTGATGGGCTATGGCGATGCGTTCTTCATGCTGACCTGCTTCTACATCGGGCTCAGCTTCATGGTGATGCTGCTCAACAAGCCGAGCTCGCCGATGGCGGGCGGCGGCGACGCACATTGACGTGAGCGGCTCCTGCGCGCGCCGCGGGTTGCCAAATCATACCGTCGATGGTATGGAACAAGAATTGTCGCTCGAACCGGGGAGATTTGCATGACCACATCGCATCTGCAGATCGCATGCACCCGCTCGATGCCTGTTCTGGTGTTCGGCCGCTCGCTTTGAGCACCATCGCTTAACTTCCCAACGCCTGAGTTACTCATCCGCAGATCGCGCGCCGCGTCGCGTCTGCACTATTTGGAGCCGGCTGGCGCTGCGAGCGCGGCCGGATGATGCCATGACCGTCGACGTCTCCGGCCTGAAGGCCGACAAGCGTCCCGCCGCGATCCGCGTCGTGATCCCGTTCGTGACCCGCCACTGGCTGAAGCAGCCACGCATGACGCTCGGCATTGCGTGCGCGCTGCTCGGCGCCACCGCTGCCGATCTGTTCATGCCGCTGTTCTCCGGCCGGCTGGTCGATGCGCTCACCCTGGGCCCAGGCAATGCCGATGCACGGCACAGTGCGCTGGTGGCGTTCGCCGCCATCGTAGCCCTCGGCTTCGCCTCGATCGTGCTGCGATTGTCGGGCCTGCAGCTGATCGTGCCGTTCACCCTGCGCATCATGTCCGACGTGGCGCGCGACGCCTTCGTGCGCGTGCAGCGCTTCTCGACCGACTGGCACGCCAACAGCTTCGCCGGCTCCACGGTGCGCAAGATCACCCGGGGCATGTGGGCGCTCGACCTCTATAACGACACCATCCTGCTGGCGCTGCTGCCGTCGCTCTCGGTGCTGCTGGGCTCGATGGTGCTGCTCGGCCTGCACTGGGGCGCGCTGGGCGGCGTGATCGCCGTCGGCGCGGTGCTGTACGTCGCGATGACCGTCGCGTTCTCGACCCGCTACATCGCCCCGGCCGCACGGATCTCCAACGCCTGGGACACCAAGGTCGGCGGCACGCTGGCGGACGCGCTGAGCTGCAATGCGGTGGTCAAGTCGTTCGGCGCGGAAGCCCGCGAGGACGGCCGGCTGATGCGCGTCGTCAGCCGTTGGAGCCGCCGCGTCAACCGCACCTGGCTGCGCTACAACACCACGGCGGCCGTGCAGCTCGGCGTGCTGCTGTGCCTGCGCTCCTCGGTGATCGGCGGCGCCGTGCTGCTGTGGATGGCGGGCAAGGCCTCGCCAGGCGACGTCACCTATGTGCTGACGAGCTACTACGTTATCCATGCGTATCTGCGTGACGTCGGCATGCACATCAACAACCTGCAGCGCGCGGTCAACGACATGGACGAGCTGGTCGCGATCCACAGCGAGCCGATCGGCATCATCGATGCCAAGGACGCCAGGCCGATCGCGGTGACCGGTGGGCACATCGTGTTCGATGCGGTGACGTTCCACTATGGCGGCCATCGCACCCCGCTGTACGACCGGCTCTCGGTGGACATCCGGCCGGGCGAGCGGATCGGCCTCGTCGGGCGCTCCGGCTCCGGCAAGACGACCTTCGTCAAGCTGGTGCAGCGGCTCTACGACGTTGGCGGCGGCCGCATCCTCATCGACGGGCAGGACATCGCGCATGCCACGCAGGACTCGCTGCGCAGCCAGATCGCGATCGTGCAGCAGGAGCCGATCCTGTTCCACCGCTCGCTGGCCGAGAACATCGCCTATGGCCGTCCTGGCGCCAGCCAGGCCGAGATCGAGCAGGCGGCGCGGCTCGCCAACGCGCATGAGTTCATCACGCGCCTGCCGAAGGGCTACGGCACGCTGGTCGGCGAGCGCGGCGTCAAGCTGTCGGGCGGCGAGCGGCAGCGGGTCGCGCTGGCGCGGGCGTTCCTGGCGGACGCGCGGGTGCTGATCCTGGACGAGGCGACCTCGAGCCTCGATTCGGAATCCGAGGCGCTGATCCAGGGGGCGATGGAGCGGCTGATGAAGGGCAGGACGGCGATCGTGATCGCGCATCGGCTGGCGACCGTGCGCAGCCTCGATCGCATCCTGGTGTTCGACCGCGGCCGTATCGTCGAGCAGGGCAGCCACGCCACGCTGGTTGGCAGACCCGGCGGACTCTATCGCAGCCTGTTCGAGCGCCAGGCCACCGAGTTCGGCCAGCTCTCGGCCGCCGGTTGACAAAAATGGTGAGGGGCCCGGCGCTGCTGCGCCGAGCCCCTCATGAACATATCAGCCGGCCTGTAAGCCGGGTTCTGTAGGGCACCGTGATGCTTGCGCATGACGATACGTGACGGCCATTCCTCTGGGATCGCGCTTGCGCGCGACCTCGGGCAACCTACCCGGACGGCGAGCCTGACATCGCTCCCGCGGACGTCATCGCCTTGGCATCATCTGCCTTGGCGATTGTCTCCGCGTGGCCGTCCCTATTCGGTTTTGCTCCCGGTGGGGTTTACCATGCCGGTTCCGTTGCCGGCCCCGCGGTGCGCTCTTACCGCACCTTTTCACCCTTACTCGCCTCCCTCGCGGGAGGAAGCGGTTCGTTCTCTGTGGCACTATCCCTGGGGTCGCCCCCGCCGGACGTTATCCGGCACCGCATGTCGATGGAGCCCGGACTTTCCTCCCCGGCGGCCTTTCGGCGCCTGCCGGAGCGGCCGTCCGGCCGACTGACGCAGCTTGAATGGGGCTTCCCGGCCATCAGGTCAAGCCATCGCTGCGCCGGCAAAAATATTATCCTGGGCGTGTCGTTTCGTGAGCGCGCCATTCGACTGGATGTCGGCGATCCGGCCGAAACAAGGGAGCAAGTTCGATGCAATATCTGTTGATGATCTACCAGAACGAAGTCGACTACGCGAAGATGGAGAAGGAGGCCGAGGGCAAGATGCTGGCGGAGTACCAGACCTTCACCCAGTCGATCATCTCGAGCGGCAATTACAAGGGCGGCGACCGGCTGCAGCCGACCACGACGTCGACGACGGTGCGGGTGCGCGACGGCAAGATCCTCACCACGGACGGTCCGTTCGCCGAGACCCGCGAGCAGCTCGGCGGCTATTACATGATCGAGGCCAAGAATCTCGACGAGGCGATCGGGATTGCCGCGCGGATTCCCGGCGCCCGTTTCGGCTCGATCGAGGTGCGGCCGGTCTGGCAATATAATCATTGAGGCCGGTGCGCTCGCGGCCGAGAAGGGTCACCGATGACGCTTGATGCGATCGACAAGGTGTTCCGCGATGAGGCCGGCCGCGCACTCGCGACCTTGATCCGGCTCGTCGGTGACTTCGATCTGGCCGAGGACGTGCTGCAGGATGCGTTCGCTGCGGCGCTGCTCAAATGGCGGGGGTCCGACGCTCCCGCCAACCCGCGGGCGTGGCTGGTCAATGTCGCCCGCAACAAGGCGATCGACCGGATCCGGCGGCGGAGCAATTTTCGCGGCAAGGAGGCGGAGATCGTTCACGCCATCGAGCGCGATGCCGCCAACGACGATGCCGACGCGCCGGGCGATCTCGACGACGACATGCTGCGGCTGATCTTCACCTGCTGCCATCCGTCGTTCGCGCCGGAGGTCCAGGTGGCGCTGACGCTGCGCACGGTCTGCGGCCTCACCACCGCCGAGGTCGCCCGCGCACTTGTCACCGGCGAGGAGGCGATGGCGCAGCGCCTGGTGCGCGCCAAGCAGAAGATCCGCCTCGCCGGCATTCCCTACGAGGTGCCGGGACGCGATGCGCTCGAGGAGCGGCTGCGCGGTGTCCTGACCGTGATCTATCTGGTGTTCACCGAGGGCTATCTCGCGACCTCAGGCACCGAGCTGATTCGTGAGGATCTCGCGCGCGAGGCGATCCGGCTGTGTCGCCTGCTGCTTGGCTTGATGCCGGAGGCGCGCGACATCAAGGGCCTGCTCGCGTTGATGCTGCTGCACGATGCGCGGCGCGCCGGCCGTACCAATGCGGCGGGCGACATCGTCCTGCTGGAGGAGCAGGACCGCTCGCTGTGGAATCGTGAGCAGATCGCCGAAGGGCTTGGGCTGGTCGAACAGGCCCTGGGCATGAAGGGGCTCCCGCAGCCCTATACGGTCCAGGCAGCGATTGCCGCGCTTCATGCTCAGGCCTCCAGCTACGCTGAAACGGATTGGCGGCAGATCGTGGGGCTCTACGAGGTTCTGCTGCGGATCGCGCCATCGCCTGTGATCGAGCTCAATCATGCGGCCGCTGTCTCGATGGTCGACGGCCCGGCGCGGGCGCTGGCACTGGTCGATGCGCTGGCCGCGCGCGGCGGATTGAAGCAGTACGATCTGCTGCCGGCGGTGCGGGCAGACCTTCTGCGGCGGCTCGGTCGGCGCGACGAGGCGCGCGCTGCTTACCGCGAGGCGAGCGCAGCCACGCAGCTCGCGCCGCTCAAGCGTCTCTATGCACGGCGGCTCGGCGAGCTCGACGTGGAGGCCTGACGTGTCAGACGCGCGGCGCCTGATCCTCGGCCGGCAGGCTCGTCAGCAGCGCATGCAACGTCCACAAGGTCGAGCGGTCGGCGATGCCGTCGATCTTTTCGGGGCGGAAGTGCCGCTGGAACGCGGTGACGACATCCATGGTGATGCCGTCGAATTTACCCGTGATCGGCACGCCATAGCCGTATTTGGCGAGCGCCTTCTGCAAGCCCTTGACGTCGTCGCCGATGCTGCCGAGCTTTAGCGTCTCGCCCTTGGTGATCGCCGCCGGCTGCACCCAGTGGCCCACGCCCGAATTCGCCAGCGAATGCCACGGGAATTTCTCACCCGGATCCTTCTTGCGCGCGGGTGCCACGTCGGAATGCCCGAGCACGCGATGCGCCGGGACATTGCGGCGGAGCATGATGCCCCGGCACAGCGCGATGACCGCCGCGATCTGCCGCGGTGGGAAATCCGGATAGCCCCAATCGTGGCCGCGATTGACGATCTCTATGCCGATCGAGCAGGAATTGATGTCCTCCTCGCCGTCCCATGACGAGAGACCCGCGTGCCAAGCGCGCAAGGCCTCCGGCACGCACTGGACGATGCGTCCGTCCTCGAGCACGACGTAATGCGCGGAGACCTCGCTGCCGGCGGTGCACAGCTTGGTGATTGCCCCTTCGACATCCGGCATGCCGGTGTAATGAAGAATGATCATGTCCGGCTGGCGCCCACCCTTGCGCTCGCCGAAATTGGCCGACGGGATCACGTCGGAGACAACCGACGAGTCCGGCGTGAAGACCGGCAGGTTGGAAACGCCTTTGGGGATCTGCAGCGCACGAGGACGCTTCGATTCCGGCTTGTCGGAGGGACTTGGCATGAACGACTCGAAGCGGACGGCGGCGGCGGCTCAAACCGGATATGGGCAGGCACTACTCTTTTACATGACCCAGCCGCAATCGAAATCGCATGCGAGCCCTCGCTATTGAGCGGACCGTTGTATCGCGATCGCCGGTCCGCCGAACGGCACGGCGGCGAGCAGGACGAAACGTCTACCGGGCAGCTCCGCCTCGCGGTCCAAGTGCCCAACATCCGCCACAGACCATCAACGGTTTGTTAACGCTAAACGCCGTTACTGAGTGGTGAAGAGCCAAGCCGGCTTTCGGGACGGCAAGCCGCCACGATGCAAGGTCCTGCACGGCAGATCACGATCGAAAGCGGTTCCGGGGCGCTCCGGCGCCGCGCGATCGCTGTCGGATCGAGGATCTCGACATGGCCGGATCGTGCTGCTGATGTCGTGACGGCGCGACGGATGACGGAGCGTCCCGGGAGATGGCTTGGCGAATTGACGGGGCGCGAGGATCGAGGGCGCGATGGGCTCGCTGCCAACCAAAGTCAGTCTGAAGCAACGGCGCGCGTGCGGAGCGGCCGGGTGAGCACGGCTGACCAGCGGCACATCCCGGTGCTCGGCCCCGAAGCGGTCGAGATGCTGGCGCCACGCGGCGGCGGAACCTACGTCGATGCGACCTTTGGTGCCGGTGGCTATACGCGCCTGATCCTGGCAACGGCGGGAACACACGTCATCGGGATCGATCGCGACAGCACCGCAATCGCCGGCGGCGCAGGTCTCCTCGCCGAAGCGGGCGGTCGCCTGACACTGGTCGAGAACCGTTTCTCGGCATTGGCCGACATCTGTGCATCGCGAGGCCTTGCGCATGTCGATGGCATCGTGATGGATGTCGGCGTCTCCTCGATGCAGCTCGACTCCGCCGCGCGCGGCTTCTCGTTCAGGTTCGACGGCCCGCTCGACATGCGGATGGGCGGCACGGGACCGACGGCCGCCGATGTCGTCGCCAACGCTGCCGAGCGCGCTCTGGCCGACGTCATCTACATCTTTGGCGAAGAGCGGCACTCCCGCGCCGTGGCGCGGGCCATCGTCGCCGCGCGCAAGGAACAGCCGATCACGACGACGCGGCAACTCGCCGACATCGTCGCGCGCGTGGTGAGATCCAAGCCTGGCGACATCCATCCGGCGACGCGCACGTTCCAGGCGCTGCGGATTCTCGTCAACGAGGAGCTGGACGAGCTCGAACAGGCGCTGTCGGCAGCGGAGCGCGTGCTGGCGCCGGGCGGCCGGCTGGCGGTCGTCTCGTTCCATTCGCTCGAGGACCGCATCGTCAAGACGTTCCTCGCCGAGCGCAGCAGGACCGGCGGCGGCTCGCGCCATCTGCCCGAGATCGCGCAGGAGGCACCGAGCTTCCAGTTGCTCAACCGCAAGCCGGTCGTGGCCGCGGAGGCTGAGACCGAAGCCAATCCGCGGGCGCGGTCCGCCAAGCTGCGCGGTGCCGAGCGCACGGCGGCGCCGGCGCACGCTTCGGCATCCTCGTCGCCCTGGCCGCGGCTGGCCGATGTCCTGCGAGGAGGGTGACCGATGCGCCTCCTGCATCTCGTCGTGATCTGCTCGCTGATCTTCGCGGCGGCCTATGTCTATCGCATCAAGATGGACTCCACGGCGCGGGTCGAGCGCGTGCTGCAATTGCGCGCCGAGATCCGCGAGCAGCGCGAGGCCATCGCAGTGTTGCGCGCGGAATGGGCCAAGCTCGACGCGCCGCTGCGGCTGCAAGGGCTGGTCGAGCGGCATCTGCCGCTGAAGCCGCTCAACGCCACACAATACGACAGCCTGAAGAATCTGCCGGAGCGGCCGCCGCGATTTGCGCGACCGGACAATCCGGATCCGATCGGATCGATGATCGATGCGATCGACGCGATCAACGAAGAGCCCCCCGTGACCGGGTCGGTGCGTCGCCCGGAGGATCAGCAATGACCGATCAGCTTCGGCCCGACGTCAAGCCGCAGGAACCCTGGCGGCAACGTCTGGTGCGCACGCTGCTGTATGGGCGCGATGTCGATCGGACTGCCAAGGCGCGCGCGCGAGTCGGCCTCGCGATCATTGCCTTTGCTGCCGTCTACGCGGTCATCGGCGGCCGCCTCGTGATGTTCGCGATCGGCTCGGATGGTCCGAGCGCGCGGCGCGCCGCGCAGCAGGACGCCATCGCCACCGCGCGCCCCGATATCGTCGACCGCAATGGCGCCGTTCTCGCCACCGACGTGAAGACGCCGAGCCTGTTCGCCGAGCCGCGTCGTCTCATCGACAAGGACGAGGCAATCGAGCTTCTGACGGCGACCTTGCCGGATCTCGATACGGGCGAGGTCCGCGACCGACTGTTGTCGCGCAAGGGTTTCGTCTGGTTGAAGCGCGAGATGACGCCGAAGCAGCAGCAGGACATTCATCGCCTCGGCCTGCCGGGCATCGGCTTCCTGCGCGAGAACAAGCGCGTCTATCCGACCGGAAACGAGGTGGCCCATCTGATCGGCCTGGTGAACATCGACAACCAGGGCATCGCCGGCATGGAGAAGTGGCTCGACAATCAGGGCCTTGCCGACCTGCATCGCGCGGGCTTCGCCACCGATCGCCTGCAGCGCCCAATCGAGCTCTCGGTCGATCTGCGCGTCGAGCACGCGCTGCGCGACGAACTGCTCAAGGCCAAGGACAAGTTCAAGGCCAAGGCAGCTTCCGGTCTCGTCGTCAATGTCAGGACAGGCGAGATCATCGCCATGGTGTCGCTGCCGGATTTCGATCCCAACAACCCGAAGGAAGCGCACGATCCCGACCGGATCAACCGCCTGACCACGGGCGTGTACGAGATGGGCTCGACCTTCAAGGCGTTCACCCTGGCAATGGCGCTCGACACCGGCAAATATGATCTCAATTCGCTGTGGGATGCACGCGGGCCGCTGCACTACGGCAAGTTCGCGATTCATGACGACGAGCCGAAGGGCCGCTTCCTCAACATGAAGGAAGTGTTCTACTTCTCGTCCAACGTCGGCGCCGCCAGGATCGCGTTGACGCAGGGCGTGGAAGCGCACAAGGCGTTCCTGCGCAAGATGGGCCAGTTCGACCGGTTGCGCACCGAGCTGCCTGAGAGCGCCTCGCCGATCCTGCCCAAGCGCTGGGGCGAATTGAACACGGTCACGATCGCGTTCGGTCACGGCATGGCGGTGGCGCCGCTGCAGGGTGTGATGGGCGTCAGTGCGCTGGTCAATGGCGGCTATCTGATCCCGCCGACTTTCATGAAGCGCACCGAGGCAGAGGCGATGCAGGTCGCCAAGCGCGTGATCAAGCCGGAGACCTCGGAGAAGATGCGGTATCTGATGCGTCTGAACGCCGAGGTCGGCACCGCGCGCAAGGCCGACGTGAAGGGCTACTACATCGGCGGCAAGACCGGCACCGCCGAGAAGGTGATCAACGGCCGCTACGCCAAGAAGAAGGTGCTGACCCTCTTCACCGCCGTGATCCCGGCGGACAAGCCAAAATACCAGCTCCTGATCATGCTGGACGAGCCGCAGCCGCTGAAGGAAACCTATGGCTTCATCACCTCGGGCTGGAACGCGGTGCCGACCGCTGGCAACGTGATCTCCCGGATCGGGCCGCTGCTGGGAATTGAGCCCCGTTTTGACCTTCCGCCGTCCGACCGCCAAATTCTTGCGGCATCGCGGCTGACACAGTAAGCCGTCGTCGAATCGCAGGCTTTGGAGCTGCCGCCATCCCGGGCGGGGCCAGGACTGGCACGGAACCAGGATGAAACTTCACGACCTCCTGGGCGATCAGGCGACGCTCGACGCTCCCATCGCCGCAGTCGAGATATCCGGCCTCGCCGTCGACAGCCGAGCCGTGCGGCCCGGCGACCTGTTTTTTGCACTCTCCGGCACCAAGACCGATGGCTCCCGCTTTATTGCGGCGGCAATCGCGGCCGGTGCGGTCGCCGTGGCCGGCGCGGCGGGCCCTGGAACAGGGCTGGCCGTTCCATTCATCGCGCTGCCGAACCCGCGGCGGGCACTCGCGCTCGCTTCGTCCCGGTTCTATCCGCGGCAGCCGGCGACGATTGCCGCCGTCACCGGCACCAGCGGCAAGACGTCGGTCGCGGCCTTCACGCGCCAGATCTGGCAGCGCCTCGGCCACAGCTCGGCCAGCATCGGCACCGTCGGGCTGGTGTCGGACAAGCGCACCGTCTACGGCTCGCTGACGACGCCAGATCCGATCGCGCTGCATCGGCAGATCGACGAGATCACGCAGGATGGCGTCACCCATCTAGCGTTCGAGGCTTCGTCGCACGGGCTCGATCAGTTCAGGCTCGACGGTGTCAGGGTCTCGGCCGGCGGGTTCACGAACCTGTCGCGCGACCACATGGACTATCATCCGGACATCGCGCACTACCTCAACGCCAAGCTGAGGCTGTTCCGCGATCTCGTGCCGCCGGGCGGGCCTGCGGTGATCTCGGCCGATCATGAGTGCTCGCCGGAAGTCATCGCTGCGGCGCAGACGCGCGGTCTTCGCCTGATGACGGTGGGGACGCATGGCGACGGTGCAGGCGAGGGCATTCGCCTCGTGGCCGTTGCAATCGACGGCTTTGCGCAGCAGCTCCAGATCCAGCATTGCGGCCGCATGCATGCGGTCCGCCTGCCGCTGGTCGGCGCGTTTCAGATCGAGAACGCGCTGGTCGCGGCGGGCCTCGCGATCGGCACCGGCAGCGATCCGCAAGCGGTGTTCGAATCGCTCGAGCAGCTCGAGGGCGCCAAGGGCCGGCTCGAGCTGGTCGGCGAGCACAATGGCGCACCCATTTTCATCGACTACGCGCACAAGCCGGATGCGCTCGCCAAGGCGCTGCATGCGCTGCGGCCCTATGCTCCGCGAAAGCTCGTCGTCGTGTTCGGCGCCGGCGGCGACCGTGACACCGGCAAGCGCCCCTTGATGGGCGCGATCGCCGCCGAAGAGGCCGACAGTGTCATCGTCACCGATGACAATCCGCGCAGCGAGGATCCGGCTGCGATCCGCGCTGCAATCCTGGCCGCCGTACCCGGTGCGCGTGAGATCGGCGACCGAACGGAGGCAATCCGCGTCGCGATCGGCGAGCTGCAGCCCGGCGATGCGCTCGTGATCGCCGGCAAGGGCCATGAGACCGGACAGATCATCGGCAGCACTATTCTGCATTTCAGCGATCATGAAGCGGTCGCGGACGCGTTGGCAGCGAGGACATCATGACGAAGGCGCTGTGGACCGTGGCAGAGGCGGCGCGCGCGCTCGGCCTCGCCGGCGACTACCCGGAGACCCCGATCGACTTCGTCACGCAGGACAGTCGCGCGGTGAAGCCCGGCAGCCTGTTCGTGGCACTGAGTGGCACGCCGAGTGGCGGCTTCGTATCGAGCTTCGCCTCCAGCCGCGACGGCTGGGAGTTCGCGGCGAATGCCGAAGCGGCCGGCGCGGTGGCGATGATCGTTCCCCACAGGATCGATGGGATCACGGTGCCGCAGCTCGTGGTGCCGGACACGCTGATCGATGGGCTGTGGGCGCTGGCGCGCTCCGCGCGGGCGCGCTTCCATGGCCCGGTGATCGGGTTGACCGGCAGCGCCGGCAAGACCTCGACCAAGGAGTTCATCGCCGCCTATCCCGGTGCCTCTGCGAGTCCGTCGAGCTTCAACAATTTCTGGGGCGTACCGCTGACGCTGTGCAACGCCGATCCTTCCGCTTCGGTGTGGGTCGTCGAGATGGGCATGAATCAAAAAGGCGAGATCGCGCGGCTGACGGAGCTGTCGCAGCCGACGGTGGCGCTGGTCGTGAATGTGCAGCCGGTGCATCTGGAGAAGCTCGGCAGCCTGGAAGCGATCAGGAGAGAGAAGGTCTCGATCGCGCATGGGCTGCCGGCTGACGGCGTCCTCGTGTTGCCGGCCGATCTCGCAGCACCGGAATGGACCGGCAAGGTGATCCGCTTCGGTGGCGGCGCTGACGTCCGCGAGCTCTCGCACGACTCGCGCGGCGAGACCTGGGATGTGAGCGCCGACATCGCCGGTCGCCGCGTCGCCTTCACGCTGACGCCGGGTGCGCCGCATCGCCTGCACAATGCGCTGGCGGCGCTCGCCTCCATCGCAGCGGCCGGGCTCAATCCAGCGCTGCTCGCGCCGACGCTCGGCGATGTCGGCATCATGACCGGCCGTGGCGTCGAGCAGACCGTCGGCGACATTGTTCTGATCGACGACAGCTTCAATGGCAACCCGGCCAGCATGGCGGCGGCGCTCGACAGTCTGCAGGCGCGACCGGTGCGGGGACGGCGGATCGCCATCATCGGCGACATGCTCGAACTCGGCGACGAGGCGCCGGCCTATCATCAGGGGATGGTCGCTCATCTCGCGGGGGTCGACGGCGTCTATTGCGTCGGTCCGCTGATGCGTCAC
The DNA here is from genome assembly GCF_032484895.1 of Bradyrhizobium sp. SZCCHNRI3052. Lineage (NCBI taxonomy): Bacteria > Pseudomonadati > Pseudomonadota > Alphaproteobacteria > Hyphomicrobiales > Nitrobacteraceae > Bradyrhizobium > Bradyrhizobium sp. SZCCHNRI3052. The sequence goes on from NZ_JAUETW010000008.1 coordinate 80,370, forward strand.
CTGTTCGATAGCCTGCCTCACGCGAAGCGGCTCGGCTGGCATGAGGATCCGGTGACTCTGGATCCCGGTCGGGTCGCGGCGCTGCTTGCGCCGGGCGACGTCGTCGTCATCAAGGGCAGCAAGAAGATCTTCTGGGTCAATAAGTTCGTGTCGAAGCTCGCCGCGGCGCTGCAGCGGCCCACTTGAAAATCGGGCGATATCGCGGCGCGGCAGAAGGATATTTTCCACTGGTGGTCGAAGCGGTCATGCCGGATGGGTCATTCCGCCGGGCTATGATTCGCACCCGGCCCCGATCATGGTTAAAAGAGGCTGGACCGGATTCGCGACCGAATTCGTGTTCGCGGTCTCGGTGAGGCGGCATAGGCGGGTTGGATGTTCTACTGGTTGATCGAGCTGACGAATACGTTTCCGAGCCTGTCCGTCTTTCGCGGATTGCTGAACGTGTTCCGCTACATCACGTTCCGTACGGGCGGCGCCGTCGTCACCGGGGCGCTGTTCGTGTTCCTGTTCGGGCCCTGGATCATCGATCATCTTCGCCTGCGCCAGGGCAAGGGCCAGCCGATCCGCACCGACGGCCCGCAATCGCACATCATCAGCAAGAAGGGCACGCCTACGATGGGCGGCTTGATGATCTTGTCGGGCCTCGTCGTCTCCACCGTGCTGTGGGCCAATCCGCTCAACCCCTATGTTTGGATCGTGCTCGCGGTGACGCTCGGCTTCGGCTTCGTCGGCTTCTATGACGATTATCTGAAGGTGACCAAGCAGTCGCATTCCGGCTTTGCCGGCAGACTGCGGCTGCTGATCGAGGCTGCGATCGCTCTGGTCGCCTGTTACGCGCTGGTGCGGCTCGGGCGCGATCCGTCCTCGACCGGGCTTGCCATTCCGTTCTTCAAGGATCTGGTGATCAAGTTCGGCTGGCTCTATGTCATCTTCGGAGCGTTCGTCATCGTCGGCGCCGGCAATGCCGTGAACCTGACCGACGGGCTCGACGGCCTGGCAATCGTGCCGGTGATGATCGCCTCCGCCAGCTTCGGCCTGATCGCCTATCTCGCCGGCAATGCGGTGTTCTCGGACTACCTGCAGATCCACTATGTCGCGGGCACTGGTGAGCTTGCCGTGCTGTGCGGCGCGGTGCTCGGCGCGGGCCTCGGCTTTCTCTGGTTCAACGCCCCGCCGGCGTCGATCTTCATGGGCGACACCGGCTCGCTGGCGCTCGGCGGCATGCTCGGATCGATCGCGGTCGCGGTGAAGCACGAGATCGTGCTGGCTGTCATCGGCGGCCTGTTCGTGCTGGAGGCCGTGTCGGTGATCGTGCAGGTCGCCTCGTTCAAGCTGACCGGCAAGCGCATATTCAAGATGGCGCCGATCCACCACCATTTCGAGCAGCTCGGCTGGACCGAGCCGCAGATCGTGATCCGGTTCTGGATCATCTCGGTGATGCTGGCGCTGGTCGGTCTCTCGACGCTGAAGCTGCGCTGACATGATCCCCGTCACCGCATTTGCTGGAAAGACCGTCGCCGTGTTCGGGCTCGGCGGCTCGGGGCTGGCCTCGTGTCATGCCCTGCGGGCCGGCGGCGCCGAAGTGATCGCGGCCGACGACGGCGCCGATCGGATGACGGAAGCGGCGAAGGCGGGTTTCATCACCGCCGATTTGCGCACCGTCTCCTGGGCGAACTTCGCCGCGCTGGTGCTGGCGCCGGGCGTGCCGCTGACCCATCCCGTGCCGCATTGGACCGTATTGAAGGCGCGCGAGGCCGGGGTCGAGGTGATCGGCGACATCGAGCTGTTCTGCCGCGAGCGCAGGCGGCACGCGCCGGATGCGCCGTTCGTCGCGATCACCGGCACCAACGGCAAATCGACCACGACGGCGTTGATCGCGCATCTGATGCGCGTCGCCGGCTACGACACCCAGATGGGCGGCAATATCGGCACCGCGATCCTGTCCCTCGAGCCGCCGCGCATGGGCCGCGTCCACGTCATCGAGATGTCGTCCTACCAGATCGACCTGACACCATCGCTCGATCCGAGCGTCGGCATCCTGCTCAATGTCAGCGAGGATCACATCGACCGGCATGGCACGATCGAGAACTACGCGGCCGTAAAGGAGCGCTTGGTGGCGAGTGTCCAGTCCAAGGGCTCCGCGATCGTCGGCGTCGACGACGGTTTTTCGCGCGCGATCGCCGACCGGCTCGACCGGGCCGGCAAGCGCGTCGTGCGCATCTCGGTGAAGAACCCGCTGGCGGACGGGCTGTATGTCGAGCACGAGACGATTGTGTGCAGTGCAGGCGGGGCCCGCAGCGAGGTCGCCCGGCTTGGCGGCATCGGCTCGCTCCGCGGCCAGCACAATGCTCAGAATGCGGCCTGCGCCGCCGCCGCGGCGCTCGCGATCGGTGTGAAGGAGGACGTTTTGCAGCAAGGGCTGCGCAGCTTCCCGGGCCTGGCGCATCGCATGGAGCAGGTCGGCCGTCGCGGCAACGTGCTGTTCGTGAACGACTCCAAGGGCACCAACGCAGACGCGACCGCGCACGCATTGTCGTCCTTCGCCGACATCTTCTGGATCGCCGGCGGCAAACCGAAGGCCGGCGGCATCACCAGCCTCGCGGGTTTCTTCCCGCGCATCCGCAAGGCCTATCTGATCGGCGAGGCGGCCGCGGAGTTCGCTGGCACGCTGGGCGACAAGGTGCCGCACGACATGTCCGGCACGCTGGAGGTCGCGGTCTCCCAGGCGGCCGCCGATGCGGAGGCCTCGGGATTGAAGGATGTCGTGGTGCTGCTGTCGCCGGCCTGCGCCTCCTTCGATCAGTTCCGCAACTTCGAAATCCGCGGCACGCATTTCCGCGACCTGGTGCAGGCGCTACCGGGCGTGGAGCGGGTGGCCTGAGGCAGCATTGCCAGCGATTTTCTTAACCCTTCGATAACCATCCTGGGTGCCAATGGGCTGACACTCGGCTCAGGTGGACGCCCGATGCTCTCCCGTGAAGAACGCAATCCGCTGTCCGACTGGTGGTGGACGGTCGACAAGCCGCTGCTCGGCTCCATCCTCGCGCTGATGCTGTGCGGGGTGATCCTGTCGCTCGCGGCCAGCCCGCCGGTGGCGACTCGGATCGGGCTCGATCCGTTCCACTTCTTCAACCGCCACGTCCTGTTCCTGCTGCCGTCGTTCATCGTGCTGATCGGCGTTTCCTTCCTGTCGCCGCGCCAGATCCGGCGCAGCGCGCTGGTGGTGTTCACGATCGCCATCGTGCTGATCGTGCTGACGCTCGCGATCGGCCCGGAGGTGAAGGGCTCGCGGCGCTGGATCACGCTGATCGGCGTCAACATCCAGGCGTCCGAGGCGGCGAAGCCGGCCTTCGTCGTCGTTTCCGCCTGGCTGTTCTCGGAATCCGCGCGGCGGCCCGACATGCCGGCGACCACGATGGCGTTGGTGCTGCTGCTGATGCTGGTGTCGCTCCTGGTGATGGAGCCGGATTTCGGCCAGACCATGCTGATCCTGATGGTCTGGGGCTCGCTGTTCTTCATCGCCGGCATGCGCATGATCTGGGTTGCGGGCCTCGCGGGCGCCGCCGCCACCGGCCTGTTCGGCGCCTATCTCTTGGTCCCGCACGTCGCCGGCCGCATCAAGCGCTTCATGAACCCGGCCTCCGGCGACACCTTCCAGGTCGACACCGCGATGGAGGCGTTCTCCAACGGCGGCTGGTTCGGGCTGGGGCCGGGCGAGGGCATCGCCAAGCGCAGCCTGCCGGACAGCCACACCGATTTCGTGTTCGCGGTCGCTGCCGAGGAGTTCGGCATCATCCTGTGCCTGGCGCTGGTCGCGCTGTTTGCGTTCATCGTGATCCGCACGCTGTCGCGCGCCTATGCGACCGAGGATAGCTTTGCGCGCTTCGCGGCCTCGGGCCTCGCGATCCTGTTCGGTATCCAGGCGGCCATCAACATCTCGGTCAATCTGCAGTTGATCCCGGCCAAGGGCATGACCTTGCCCTTCATCTCCTACGGTGGCTCCTCGATCGTGTCGCTGGCCTATGGCGTCGGCATGATGCTGGCGCTGACCCGACAGCGGCCGCGGATGGAGCTCGAGGCCGGCGACGCAGCCGGCGCGCTGCGCAATTACGCTTAGGCTGCTGGCTCGCAATGACGAGACATTGCCTGTAAACAAGCGCGCATGACCTCAACCGCGCCTCTCATTCTGCTCGCGGCCGGCGGCACCGGCGGCCATCTGTTTCCGGCTGAAGCGCTCGGCGTCGAGCTGATCAGGCGCGGCTATCGCGTCCGTCTCGTCACCGACGCGCGCGCGCTGCGCTACAGCGGCCTGTTCACCAAGGACATGATCGACGTGGTGCCGAGCGAGACGGTGCGCAGCCGCTCGCCGGTCGCGCTCGCGCGCACCGCGCTGCTGCTCGGCACCGGCACCATCGCGGCCTTCAACCTGATGCGGCGGCTCAAGCCCGCGGCCGTGATCGGCTTCGGCGGCTATCCGACCGTGCCGCCGCTGCTGGCGGCGCGCCTCGCCGGCGTGCCCAGCCTGATCCACGACGCCAATGCCGTGCTCGGCCGCGCCAATCGTTTCCTGTCCGCGCATGTGAAGGCGATTGCAACCTCGTTGCCGGGCGTGCTCGACCGCGATCCCGCGCTGGCCGGCAAGACGACCACGGTCGGCACCCCGATGCGACCTGCAATCCTCGAAGCCGCGGGCGTGCCCTATGTCCCGCCGGAGACCGCCGGGCCGCTGCGGTTGCTCGTCGTCGGCGGCAGCCAGGGCGCGCGCATCATGAGCGACATCGTGCCCGGCGCGATCGAGCGGCTGGAGCCGGCGCTGTGGGTCCGTCTGGTGCTGACCCAGCAGGTGCGCCAGGAGGACATGGCGCGGGTGCGCGCGGTCTATGACCGGCTCAAGATCAATGCCGATCTGCAACCCTTCTTCACCGACCTGCCGGCGCGGCTCGCCGCCAATCACCTCGTGATCTCGCGTTCCGGCGCCGGCACCGTGGCCGAGCTCGCCGCGATCGGCCGGCCCTCGATCCTGGTGCCGCTGCCGGGCGCCATCGACCAGGACCAGTTCGCGAATGCCGGCGTGCTGTCGGACGCGAGCGCCGCGATCCGGATCGTGCAGAGCGAATTCACCTCCGACAGGCTGGCCTCCGAGATCTCGGCGCTCGCCGCCGAGCCGACGCGTCTCGCCGCGATGGCCCAGGCTGCGCGCACAGCCGGGCGGCTCGATGCCGCGGAACGGCTGGCCGATCTCGTGATCAGGACGGCGGCGCTCTAGTCGCGCAAGCGCACGGTGATCCCATGATGAACCGGAGCTCCGACAATGGCGCTGTCCTGCTTGACGATCATCCGATGCACTTGCGGCGCCATCCGTCCTTTGTGCCTGTGCTCGTCGGATTTTGCGACCAGCTGATTGCGCCGCTGCGCGGTCAACGCCTGATGATCAAGCTGTTCGGTCAGCGCGCTCCGACGGAAATCGCTGCGCACATCGTGATGATGCACATGTCGGCGCGCAAGCCGGTCGAGCGGCCGACCCTGACACGCCTGCAGAGGCGGCTGCCGGGTCCGCGGCAGACGGCGGCGTTCGTCGCGGTGTTGCGCGGTCTGTCGCTGGTGACCGTCGAGCGCGATCCCGAGGATGCTCGTATCCGCTACCTGGTGCCCGGCCCCGTCATCCTCGAGGGGCTGCGAGGCTGGCTTGCCATGCATCTGGATTGCCACGCCCGATTGACGCATGCCGGCGGACTGAGCCTTCGTCTGCAGGATGACGCCGCGTTCTATGCGGAGACGATCCGGCAATGTGCGAGCTGGCTGTGCCGCGACAATCGGCCCCTGACGGGATTTCCCGATCTCGCCTGGACCGACGAGCACGACAGCGGCATCCATCTGGCGCTGACGCTCGTCGCCCGGTCCGCCGTTGGGCGCGAGGCCGTCGCGATTTCGACGGCGGAGCTTGCGAGCTCGCTCGGCGTCTCGCGCTCCCATATCCGCAATCTGCTGACGACCATGGAGGGGCGCGGTCTGCTGCGCTTCGCCGACGGGCGCCGGCATCTGATACTGACGCCGGGTTTCGTGGCCTCCGTGGAGGCCTGGTTCTGCCACCAAGTGTGTTGGCTCGCGGCCGCAGCCGCGCGTGCGGATCGCGTGCTGCGGCCAGCTTGAGGCGTCAGATCATCGTGACCCGGCCGGTGCCGATGTCATAGATGCCGCCCACAATCTTCACCTTTCCTTCGGCGACCATGCGGCCGACAATCGGCTTGGCGGTCGACAGGCGCCGGACGTTGCTGCGCACGTTCTCCGCGGTGGCTTCGGCCAGCAGATCCTGCGGCTTCTTCGCGATCGCAGCCTCGACGCCGGGTTTGAGCGCATTGATCAGTGCGGGCAAGTGGCCTGGCAGCTTGGTGCCGTCCTTGAGTACCTTGATCGTCGCATCGATGGCGCCGCAGCCGCTGTGACCGAGCACCAGCACGAGAGGCGTGCCGAGGAACTTGACGCCATATTCGAGGCTGGCGAGACCGTCGTCGTTGACGAAATTGCCGGCGACCCGGACCACGAACAGCTCACCGGGCGCTTGATCGAACACCAGCTCGGGGGCGACCCGGGCATCGGCGCAGCTCACGATCGCGGCGATCGGGTATTGGGCCGCGGCGCGCGCTGCCCGGCCGGCCGAGAAATCCTTGTTGTCGAGGTTGCCGGCGACGTAGCGCGCGTTGCCATCGACGATGCGCTTCATCGCGTCGTCCGGAGAGATGGCGTTGGGAGGCATCGCGCTGTCGCTCGCCTGCTTGGCTTCCTTGGCAAACGCCGGAAGTGCGCCGACCGCCGCGGCAGCCAGCACTGCGCCGCCGCCAAGCAGCCGGCGCCGGGACAATACGGGAGGGTGCGTTTCACACAGCGAGCACATCGGCGAGGGTTCTCCATCAAAGATTGAAATATGCGTGCCCGGCACGCCGGCCGCCCGCTACTCATGCCACGCGAACTGACGCGGCGAGCGCGCAAAAATTGCAGGTATCCTGTTGGGAGGGGGCAGCGTGTGATCGCGCTTAACAATTTGTGAAGGTGGGATCGAGCGGGAACTCCTGGCCGACCGCGCCGGCTGGGCTGCCAAAATCGGCCAAAATCGGGCGAACGCCTGCGAATTTGGCAATTCTTACGGCCTGGGCGGACTTGTCCAGGTCGGTCATGTCTTGCAAGAAGGGCTGATGATTCGCGGCCGCTCCCTCCCGCCGGGCGCCCGGAACCCTTGAGACGAGATGCCCCATGAGACTGCCGCGCGAGATCGGACCCATCCACTTCGTCGGGATCGGCGGCATCGGCATGAGCGGTATCGCCGAGGTGCTGTGCAATCTCGGCTATACGGTGCAGGGCTCGGACGCCTCGGACAATGCGAACGTCGCACGCCTGCGCGAGAAGGGCATCACCGTCAGCGTCGGCCACAAGGCCGAGAACGTCGCGGGTGCCGACGTCGTCGTCGTCTCGACCGCCATCAAGCGCGACAATCCCGAGCTGATGGCGGCGCGCGCCCAGCGCATTCCCGTCGTCCGGCGTGCCGAGATGCTGGCCGAGCTGATGCGGCTGAAGAGCTGCGTCGCCATCGCCGGCACCCATGGCAAGACCACGACGACATCGATGGTCGCGGCGCTGCTCGATGCCGGCGGTCTCGATCCGACCGTCATCAATGGCGGCATCATCAATGCCTATGGCACCAACGCGCGGCTTGGCGCCGGCGAATGGATGGTGGTCGAGGCCGACGAGAGCGACGGCACCTTCCTGAAGCTGCCGGCGGATGTCGCGATCGTCACCAATGTCGATCCCGAGCATCTCGATCACTTCAAGACCTTCGAGGCCGTGCAGGACGCCTTCCGCGCCTTCGTCGAGAACGTGCCGTTCTACGGCTTCGCCGTGATGTGCATCGATCATCCGGTGGTGCAAACGCTGGTCGGAAAGATCGAGGACCGCCGCATCATCACCTACGGTGTGAACCCGCAAGCCGATGTCCGCCTTGTCGACCTCGCGCCGATGGGCGGCGGCTCGTCGTTCAAGGTCGTGTTCCGCGACCGCAAGAGCGGTGAGACGCACGAGATTGCCGACATCGCGCTGCCGATGCCAGGCCGGCACAATGCCTCGAACGCAACGGCGGCGATCGCGGTCGCGCGCGAGCTCGGCCTGTCCGACGAGGCCATCCGCAAGGCGATTGCCGGCTTCGGCGGCGTCAAGCGCCGCTTCACCCGCACCGGCGAGTGGAATGGCGTCACCGTGATCGATGACTACGGTCACCATCCGGTCGAGATCGCGGCGGTACTGAAGGCGGCGCGCGAATCCACCAATGGCAAGGTCTTCGCCGTGGTGCAGCCGCATCGCTACACCCGGCTGCAATCGCTGTTCGAGGAGTTCTGCACCTGCTTCAACGACGCCGATGCGGTCGTCGTTGCCGACGTCTATCCGGCCGGCGAGGCGCCGATCGAGGGCATCGATCGCGATCACTTCGTTCTGGGCCTGCGCGCCCACGGCCATCGCGACGTGGTGCCGCTGCCGAAGGCCGCCGATCTCGCCGGCATCGTCAAGGGTCTCGCCAAGCCCGGTGACCTGGTCGTGTGCCTCGGTGCCGGCAACATCACGCAATGGGCCTACGCGCTGCCCGGTGAGTTGAAGGCGCTGGGATGAGGGCTGTGTCGTTGGGCGAGCTGGCAGCTACGCGGCATACTCTGCTCTCTCCCCCCTTGTGGGGGAGAGGTGGAGAGGGGGGGACCACGAGCGCCGGCGCCTGGGGCTCACCCCCCTCCCTGACCCTCCCCCACAAGGGGGGAGGGAACGGAGAGTGCGTGCCGACCCTGACGATGTCGGCGCACGATGTGAGAGCAGCCGCGTGAGTTTCCCCGACATTACGCCCGAGCTCAAAGCCGTAATGCCGGAGCTGCGCGGGCGGCTCCTCGCCAACGAGAGTCTCGCGCCTCTCACCTGGTTTCGCGTCGGCGGACCGGCGCAGGTGCTGTTCACGCCGGCGGATGCCGACGACCTCGCCTACTTCCTCAAGAACCTGTCCAGTGATCTGCCGCTCTACGTCATCGGCGTCGGCTCCAACCTGATCGTGCGCGACGGCGGCGTGCCGGGCGTCGTGATCCGGCTGGCGCCGCGCGCGTTCGGCGAGGTCAAGGCGGAGGGCGACATCGTGACCGCCGGCACCGCCGCGCTCGACAAGCGCGTCGCCGAGATCGCGGCGTCGGCCAATCTCGCGGGCCTGGAATTCCTGTTCGGTATTCCCGGCACGATCGGCGGCGCGCTGCGGATGAATGCCGGCGCCAATGGCGGCGAGACAAAGGACATCCTGGTCGAGGCGATCGCGATTGACCGCCATGGCAAGACGCACCGCTTCAACAATGCCGAGATGAAGTTCACCTATCGCGCGAGCGGCGTCGATCCGTCGCTAATCTTCACGGCAGCGCGCTTCCGCGGCACGCCGTCGGCGCCGGAGGCGATCCGGGCGCGCATGGCCGAGGTGCAGGCGCATCGTGAGACGGCGCAGCCGATCCGCGAGAAGACCGGCGGCTCGACCTTCAAGAATCCGCCGGGACATTCCGCCTGGAAGCTGGTCGATGCCGCAGGCTGCCGCGGTCTCAAGGTCGGCGGCGCCCAGGTTTCAGAAATGCACTGCAACTTCCTGATCAACACCGGCAACGCCACCGCTGACGACATCGAAACTCTCGGCGAGACCGTGCGCGAGCGGGTCAAGGCGAAATCGGGCATCGAGTTGCAGTGGGAGATCAAGCGGATCGGAGTCAAGGCGAGCTGATCGCCCCGCCTGCTCAAGTGACGTCAGCGCAATCGCGACTGCGGTTGTGAGATCAACCGAGAAGACATTGATGCGCACCACGATTTTGTTCGGCGGCTCCAACAAGGAGCGCCTCGTCTCGGTCGCCAGCGCCAAAGCGCTGCATGCCGCGCTGCCCGAGGCTGACCTCTGGTTCTGGGAGGCCGACGACACGGTGCATCAGGCGAGCGGCCCGGCGCTCATGGCTCACGCCAAGCCGTTCGAGGAGCCGTTCACCGCCGATGGTGAGAGTATCGGGACGCTCGCCGAGGCGCTCGATCGCGCCAGGGTCGAGGATCGGGTTCTGGTGCTCGGTCTCCACGGCGGCCGGGCGGAGAATGGCGAGCTTCAACTGATGTGCGAGCTTCGCGGCGTGCCGTTCACCGGCTCGAGCTCGGCCGCCTCGCACCTCGCCTTCGACAAGGTTGCCGCCAAGCGCTTCGCCGTGCTCGGCGGGGTCACAGCGGCCGAGGGCGTCGCGTTCGATGACGCCGAAGCGGCGCTGGCGCGCTACGGCCGGCTGATCGCCAAGCCGGTGAAGGACGGATCGAGTTTTGGGCTGATCTTCGTCAACACCAGCCAGGACCTCGTTGCCGTCAAAGCGGCGGCCGCGACCGAGGAGTATCTGATCGAGCCGTTCGTCACCGGAACGGAAGCGACCTGCGGCGTGCTCGAACAGGTAGACGGCTCGCTGATCGCGCTGCCGCCGATCGAGATCCTCCCCGCCGACGGCGCCTTCAACTATTTCGCGAAGTACCTCGCCGCGGCGACGAAGGAGATCTGTCCCGGCCGCTTCAGTCCGGAGGTGACGGCCGCGCTGCAGACGGAGGCGATCAAGGCGCATCGCGCGCTGTCCTGCGGCGGCTATTCGCGGACCGACTTCATCGTCTCGGCCAATGGTCCCGTTTATCTCGAGACCAATACGCTGCCCGGGCTGACCGCGGCCTCGCTGTATCCCAAGGCGCTCGCGGCGCAGGGGATCGCTTTTGTCGATTTCCTCAATCAGCAGATCGCCTTGGCGGAGGGGCGCAGCCGTCGATCCGGCGTTCGGTAGACGCCCCGCAGGAACCCGGCCCGGCGTCTCCCGGTGGTTCCTGTAACCCGTAAAATGCTTAAGAATTCCGGGCAAGGTCCTCATAAATCGGAGAAAAAATTCGTCTCTCCGGACCGATTTTACTTTTTGTTTACCAGGACGTCCGAAGGTTAACGCTGGCGCCTCAGTGGTGCTCGGCTGCCGGGTCGTGACGTCACGCATCGCGACGTCACCAGCCTCCGGCCGGCCGGGAGCGCAGGCGTGGGTCCGCGAGTATCTGCGGGCGCAACAGTTTGATGAGCTCGTGCAATGGATGGTGCAGGACGCCTCGCTCGATCGCAGAGGCCTCAAGCGAACCTGAAAGCCGCTGCCCTTGGCGCGGCAATCCTGCTGCGCGAGTATGTCTCGGCCCGCCTTCCGCGTATCCGCTTCGCGCACGGCGGCACGAAGCAAGGCAGGCGGTCGAGCCGAAGAGATCTGGCGTCGATGCAGGCCGCGCGCGCGCCGATGGTCGAGCGCGAGGCGCCGCCGCGCGTGGTCGAACTCGTCGAGCGCTATCTGCCGCGGCGGCTCGGCACCGTGGCGACGGTGGTACTCTTGTTCGGCAGCGTCTGGCTCGGCATCGTCAAGGGCGGCCACGCCCAGGACGTCAGCGCGGCCCTGTCCGACACCCGCAATGCCCTGGCCAATGCGGCCGGCTTCCGCATCACGGCCGTGGCGATCAATGGCCGCAAGCAGCTCACCCAGGACGAGATCCTCGCCGTCGGCGGCGTCACCGGCCGCTCCTCGTTGCTGTTCCTCGATGCCGCCGCGGTGCGCGACAGGCTCAAGGCCAACCCCTGGATCGCCGAAGCCACGGTGCAGAAGTTCTTTCCGAATCAACTCCAGATCGACGTTGTCGAGCGCAAGGCGTTCGCGCTCTGGCAGCAGGAGGGCCGCCTCTCGGTCATCGCCGATGACGGCGCCGTGCTCGAGCAATATGTCTCGCGCCGTTTCCTGACCCTGCCGCTCGTGGTCGGCAAGGGAGCCGAAAGCCGGGCGCGTGATTTCCTGGCGCTGCTCGCCCGCTACCCGCAGGTGCGCGCGGTCACCAAGGCCGCCGTGTTCGTCGGCGAGCGTCGCTGGAACCTGCGGACCAAGGACGGCCTCGATATTCGCCTGCCCGAGCACGATGTCGGTAATGCGCTCGCGACCCTGACCCAGCTCGACCAGGACGACAAGCTGTTCTCGCGCGACATCGTCGCCATCGACTTGCGGCTGTCGGACCGGCTGACGGTGCAACTGTCCGAGGACGCAGCGAAGGCGCACGACGAGCTGTTCAAGGACAAGAAGTCCAAGAAGAAGGCCGGTGACGCATGACCGGCTTCGATCGCCAGACTCCGAAGACGCGCCCGATGGGCCAGAAGCGCACCGCGCTTGTGGCCTCTCTCGATGTCGGCACCAGCAAGATCGCCTGCATGATCGCGCGGCTGAAGCCGGCGCCGCCCAGCGACGCGCTGCGCGGCCGCACCCACACGGTCGAGCTGATCGGCTACAGCCAGATCCAGTCGCGCGGCGTCAAGGCCGGCGCCGTCGTCGATCCCGTCGAATGCGAGCAGGCCGTGCGGCAGGCGGTCGCGCTTGCCGAGCGCATGGCCAAGGTGCGGGTCGAGTCCGTGCTGCTGCCGGTCGCCGGCGGCCGCGTCATGGGCCATCTGATCGAGGCCACCTCGGACATTCGCGGCGGCGCCGTGACCCAGGCCGATGTCAGCCGCGTGACCTCAACCGGCATGCACCACGCCACCGGCGACGGGCGCGCGGTGCTGCATGCCTTGCCCGTCGGCTACACGCTCGATGGCGTGAAGGGCATCCGCGACCCGCGCGGCATGCTGGCGCGGCAGTTCGGCGTCGACATGAACGTCGTCACGACCGACGCCACCGTGGCCAAGAACCTGATGCTCGTGGTCGAGCGCTGCCACCTCAACGTCGAGGCCATGGCGGCAAGCCCGTATGTTGCCGGGTTGTCGGTGCTGACCGACGACGAGGCCGATCTCGGCGCGGCGGTGGTCGAAATGGGGGCCGGCACCACGACGATCGCGATCTATTCCGGCGGCCGCTTCGTCCATGCCTCCGGTTTTGCGCTCGGCGGGCATCACGTGACCATGGATCTTGCGCGCGGACTATCAGCGTGCATTGCAGATGCCGAGCGAATCAAGACGTTATATGGCACGGTGCTGACTGGCGGGTCCGACGCGCGTGAGTTGATGTCTGTTCCGACGGCCGGTGACAACGAGCGGGATGTTCCGCAGATCGTGTCCCGCGCCACCATCGCGAACATCGTCAGGCACCGCGCAGAGGAGATTTTTGAAATGGTCCGCGACCGGCTGAAGGATTCGCCCTTTGCGGCAGAACCCAAGGCGCGCGTCGTCCTTAGCGGAGGCGCCTCCCAGCTGACGGGGCTGGTCGAGCTTGCGACCCGGATCCTCGACCGCCCGGTGCGCGTCGGCCGTCCGCTCGGTTTCGGCCGTCTCCCCAACGAGGCCAAGAACGCCGCCTTCGCGGTGCCCACCGGGCTTCTGGTCTATCCGCAATACGCGCACCTGGAACACGTCGAACCGCGGCATACGCGGCAGGTCGGGACAGGAACCGACGGCTACTTCGGAAAGGTCGGACGATGGCTACGCGAGGGCTTCTGATGACCGGTTTCCACCCCATGCGATTTTCAACAACACCAACCGCGGCCGGCGGCCGGGGCGAACCCACCCGCGCGTGATCGAGAGGCAATCATGGCACTCACTATTACCCCTCCTGATATCCACGAGCTGAAGCCCCGGATCACCGTGTTCGGTGTCGGCGGCGCGGGCGGCAACGCCGTCAACAACATGATCACGGCCGGCCTGCAGGGGGTGGACTTCGTGGTCGCCAATACCGACGCGCAGGCGCTGACCATGTCCAAGGCTCAGCGCATCATCCAGATGGGCACGCAGGTGACCCAAGGCCTCGGCGCCGGCTCGCAGCCGGACGTCGGCGCCGCCGCCGCGCAGGAGGTGATCGACGAGATCCGCGATCATCTCTCGGGCGCCAACATGGTGTTCGTGACCGCCGGCATGGGTGGCGGAACGGGCACCGGTGCAGCTCCGGTCATTGCCAAGACCGCGCGCGAGATGAACATTCTCACCGTGGGCGTCGTCACCAAGCCGTTCCACTTCGAGGGCGCGCGCCGCATGCGCACCGCGGAGTCGGGCATCTCCGAGCTGCACAAGGTCGTCGACACGCTGCTGATCATTCCGAACCAGAACCTGTTCCGGGTCGCCAACGAGAAGACCACCTTCGCCGACGCCTTCGCGATGGCCGACCAGGTGCTCTATTCCGGCGTCGCCTGCATCACCGACCTGATGGTCAAGGAAGGCTTGATCAACCTCGACTTCGCCGACGTCCGCGCTGTCATGCGTGAGATGGGCAAGGCGATGATGGGCACCGGCGAAGCCTCCGGCGACAAGCGCGCGCTCACCGCCGCCGAAGCCGCCATCGCCAACCCGCTGATCGACGATTCGTCGATGAAGGGCGCGCGCGGCCTCCTGATCTCGATCACCGGCGGCAAGGATCTCACGCTGTTCGAGGTCGACGAAGCTGCGACCCGTATCCGCGAGGAGGTCGACCAGGACGCCAACATCATCGTCGGCGCCACCTTCGACGAATCGCTCGACGGGCTGATTCGGGTCTCGGTGGTCGCGACCGGCATCGAGCAGGCGCAGTTCAACCGGAACGTCACGACCTCACAGCCGGCGGCGGCTGTCGCTCCGATTGCCGCCGCCCCGACCGCTGCCGCGGGTCTCCCTGAAAGCCGCCTCGCCGATCTGACTGCGCGCCTGCGCGCCGACAATCAGCGCCTGGCTGAACGCGCCGCCAAGCTCGAGCAGCAGGCGTCGCAGGCTCCGGCCGTCGCCGCCGCGGCGCCCGCGCCGATGGCGCCTGCGCCGCGTCCGGCGCCGAATCTCGAGCGCGACACGCTGGCCGCCGTTGCGGCCGCAATGGCAAGCGAGCCGGCGCCCTCGGCTGCTCCGGCGCCGGCAGCCTCTTATGGCGACGTGACGGTCCGCCCGATTGCGCAGAAGCCGTCGCTGTTCCCGGAGCCCGAGGCGCAGCGCGCGGCTCCGATCGAGCCGGCGGCCCCGCCCGAGACCTTCATTCCCCAGGCCGCTGAGCGGGTTCCCGTCCGCGCGCCGCGCATGCCCAAGTTCGAGGACCTGCCGATGCCGGCCCAGGCCGAGATCCGTCAGGCGAGGGGCGACGAGGGCGACGAGCATCCGCAGAAGACCCGAATGTCGCTGCTGCAGCGTCTCGCCAATGTCGGTCTCGGCCGCCGGGACGAGGACGCCGAGCCGCCGCTGCCGGTGCGGACCGCGGGTCCTGCCATGCCGCAGATGCCGCCCCTGCCGGAACGTAAGCCGCAGCGGAACGTTGCTCAGCAGGTTGCGAGCCACGAATCGCCTGTCTCGGAATATGCCCGCCGTCCCGCGCCGCAGGGTCTGGACGTCCATGGCCGTCCTGCGCCTGTGTCCCCGGCGCCACAGGGAGACGACCATTTGGATATCCCGGCCTTCCTCCGCCGGCAGGCAACCTGAGAATTGTTACAGCCCTGATGGTGCTGAACAGGCCCGGCTCGCGAGAGCCGGGCCTTTTCCATGGGCCGCCGGGGCTCCGTGATTTCCGCTCAACTAACTGATTTTAAATGATTAATTATTCTTTCGGTGTTTAGATCGGGAACCGGGAGGGTTAAGGCCTCGTTCCAGTTTGGTTAAGGGTTGGCGCGAATACGGCAGAGATGGGGTAACAATCCGTAAAGAAGCGTGAGTTGGCGCTCTTTGGGGCTCTCGTTAAGTTCTGCCGTGACTTGGGGATGCCTGAAAGTGAGTCGGTTCGCGAGGGGCGGGCTGACGAGGGATCAGGCGGGGTCTTGGGCGATCGTCGATGAAATTCAGCCGGCAAACAACGCTTCGTTCGCAAGCCACCGTCACCGGTGTAGGCGTCCACTCTGGCGCGCCTGTCAGCCTGACGATCGGGCCTGCGCCGATCGATGCGGGGATCGTGTTCCTCCGCACCGGCCTCGATGGCGCCGACCGCGAGGTCCAGGCGTCCTTCGGCTCGGTGATCGCCACCGAGTTGGCGACGGTGCTCGGTGACCGCAACGGTCCGCTGGTGTCCACCGCCGAGCATGTTCTCGCCGCGCTGCGCGGCATGGGTGTCGACAATGCGCTGATCGAGGTCGATGGCCCCGAGGTTCCGATCATGGATGGCAGTGCGGCACCGTTCGTCGCTGCCATCGACCAGGCCGGGATCGTCAATCAGTCGGCTCCGCGGCGCTACATTCAGGTGCTCAAGCCGGTCCAGGTGACCATCGGCGCCTCCACGGGCGAGCTGCGTCCCAACAGCTCCGGCTTCTGGGTCGAAGCCGAAATCGATTTCACCAACCCCGTGATCGGCCGCCAAGCCTATCATTTCGAGCTCAGCCCCGAGCGCTTCCGCCGCGAGATCGCCCGCGCCCGCACCTTCGGCTGCATGAGCGACGTGTCGCGACTGTGGAGCGCCGGCTTCGCGCTCGGTTCGTCCTTCGACAACACGCTTGTGTTCGACGAGGACCGCCTGCTCAATCCCGAAGGTCTGCGCTACGCCGACGAATGCGCCCGCCACAAGGTGCTGGATGCGATCGGCGATCTGGCGCTGGCCGGCTTGCCGATGCTCGGAACCTATCGTTCGGTCCGTGGCGGTCACAAGCTCAACCATGCGGTGCTGACTGCTCTGATGGCGGATCGCACGGCTTGGCGGATCGTCGAAGGCGAGACCGTGCGGCGTCCCCGCGTGGCCGCGGAGGTCGTTGGCGGTATGGTCGGTGGCATGGTCGCGCCGGCCTACGGCCCGGACGTGTCCTGAGCGCCGTCCTGCCGCTCGGCTGATCCGTCGACGGGGTTGCGCGACGCGCGACATTGCCGGGAGCTTTGCTTTCGACTTCGTTCGGTTTTTTCCGGCTGCTTTTTTGTCAATGTTTGTTACTGGCCACGTCTTCTCCGTGGCTGGATCATCGGCATTTCGATGTTTTCCAGCGGCTTCTTCAGCGGTAACCATGATGCGTGGCGGCAGCCTCGGTGTTGCCTTAATCCGGGCGGATTGGCTTCCTATGCGGTTGGTTGATGAAGTGTTTTCGGCTAGAGAGGCCGGGGCCGCGTGATGCGTGCCACTGGCGGGGCTCTTCCTTCGCGGTCATGAAGCGACCTTCATGGTGCACGGCGTAGATCAGATCACAGGCATCGGGTTCCAAAGAAGCATGTCGATACAGCGTCTCACGCGCGACCTCCGTCATCCCGCAGCAAGCATCGGCCGGCTCCGGCTCGCCGCGTCGCTGATCCTGCTGGCGCTGCCGTTGAGCGGCTGCGGCACCGGCGGACTCTGGGACAAGTTCCTCGCCAAGGACGACACCTTCGTCGATGAGCCCGCGGACAAGCTCTACAATGAGGGCTTGTACCTGATGAACGAGAAGAAGGACGTCAAAGGCGCGACCAAGAAGTTCGAGGAGGTCGACCGCCAGCATCCTTATTCCGACTGGGCCCGCAAATCGCTGCTGATGTCGGCCTACGCCTCCTATCAGGCCGGCGACTACGACGGCTGCATCGGCGCCGCCACCCGCTACGTGACCCTGCACCCGGGCAGCCCCGACGCGGCCTATGCGCAATACCTGATCGCTGCCTCGCATTACGACCAGATCCCGGACATCAGCCGCGACCAGGGCCGGACCGAGAAGGCCATCGCCTCCCTCGAAGAGGTGGTGCGTAAATATCCGACCTCCGAATACGCCACCAATGCCAAGGCCAAGATGGAGGGCGCCCGCGACCAGCTCGCCGGCAAGGAAATGGATGTCGGCCGCTATTACATGCAGAAGCGCGACTACACGGCCGCCATCAACCGCTTCAAGGCGGTGGTGACGCAGTATCAGACCACGCGGCACGTCGAGGAAGCGCTGTATCGCCTGACCGAGGCCTACATGACGATCGGCATCGTCGGCGAGGCCCAGACCGCGGCGGCCGTGCTCGGGCACAATTTCCCCGACAGCAAGTGGTACAAGGACGCCTACAATCTCGTGAAGTCGGGCGGCGTCGAGCCCGAGGAGAACAAGGGCTCCTACATCTCGCGCGCCTTCAAGAAGCTCGGCCTGGGCTGAGCAATCGGCCGGATCGCTCGTTTGATCTGGCTTTGTTCTGTATTCTTGTTTTGTTCTCTATTTGCTGCTAGCATCGAGTCGTTCGCTCAGGGGCGTTCCGCCCCGTTACGAAGGACTTCGGTTCCATGCTGGCGCGACTGTCGATCCGTGACATCGTCCTGATCGAACGACTCGATCTCGAATTCTCCCATGGACTTGCGGTGCTGACCGGCGAGACCGGTGCCGGCAAGTCGATCCTGCTGGACGCCTTCGCTCTCGCGCTCGGCGGTCGCGGCGACGCCAGCCTGGTGCGCCACGGGGCCGACCAGGGGCAGGTCACGGCCGTGTTCGAGATCGGCAAGGATCATCCCGCGGCCAGGATCCTCGCCGCCAACGGCCTGGATGCCAATGGCGAGATGATCCTGCGCCGCGTCCAGTTCGGCGACGGCCGCACCCGCGCCTTCATCAACGACCAGTCGGTCAGCGTGCAGACGCTGAAAGCGATCGGCGCCACCCTGGTCGAGATCCATGGCCAGCATGATGAGCGTGCGCTGGTCGATGCCGCCACCCACCGCCGGCTGCTGGATGCCTTTGCGGGTCTGGAGAAGGACGTCGCCGCGGTCGAGGCCCTCTGGGCGGCCCGCCGGACCGCGGTCACGGCGCTCGACGAGCACCGGGCTGGCATGGAGCGCGCGGCCCGCGAGGCCGACTATCTGCGGCATGCCTCGGACGAGCTGAAGAAGCTGGCGCCGAAGGAGGGCGAGGAGACGCAGCTCGCCGCCCGCCGCACGGCCATGATGCAGGGCGAGAAGATCGCGGGCGATCTGCGCGACGCGCAGGATGCGGTCAGCGGCAACCAGTCGCCGATCGCCGCGCTGGCCGCGGCCGTTCGCCGGCTGGAGCGACGCGCGGTCAGCTCGCCCGCGCTGGTCGATCCGGCGGTGAAGGCGATCGATTCGGCGATCAACGCCCTGGAGGAGGCCGATCAGCATCTGACGGTGGCGCTCGCGGCCACCGATTTCGATCCGCTGGAGCTGGAGCGCATCGAGGAGCGGCTGTTCGCGCTGCGCGCGGCTGCGCGCAAATATTCGACGCCGGTGGATGGGCTGGCGGCCTTGGCTGCCAAATATGCCGCGGATGTCGTCCTGATCGATGCCGGCGCCGAGCAGTTGAAGAAGCTGGAGGCGGCGGCGGCAACAGCCGATGCGCGCTATGCCGCGGCGGCGGCCAAGCTGTCGGCGGCGCGGACCAAGTCAGCGGAGAAGCTGAACCGGGCCGTCCATGCCGAACTCGCCCCGCTCAAGCTGGAGCGCGCCAAGTTCATGACCCAGGTCGACAGCGACGCCGAGGCGCCGGGGCCGGAGGGCATCGACCGTGTCGAGTTCTGGGTCCAGACCAATCCGGGCACGCGGCCGGGCCCGATGATGAAGGTCGCCTCGGGCGGCGAGCTGTCGCGGTTCCTGCTGGCGCTCAAGGTCGTGCTGTCCGACCGCGGCTCGGCGCCGACCTTGGTGTTCGACGAGATCGACACGGGCGTTGGCGGCGCGGTCGCGGATGCCATCGGCGCCCGGCTGGCGCGGCTCGCGCACGGGGTTCAGGTGATGGCCGTGACCCATGCGCCGCAGGTCGCGGCCAGGGCGGACCAGCATCTCCTGATTTCCAAGGATGCGCTGGATCGCGGCAAGCGTGTCGTCACCCGGGTCAACACGCTCGCCACCCTGCACCGCCGCGAGGAGATCGCCCGCATGCTGGCCGGCGCCGAGGTCACCGCCGAAGCCCGCGCCGCCGCCGACCGGCTGCTGGAGGCTGCGGCGGCGTAGCTGGAAACGGAGCGGGCCGAACGCTTTGGCTCCGGCGTGCGCATTGTGTACACCGTCGTTTCGGAACGGCCTCCGGGCCGTCCCGCAACGACGAGCAGATCATACGCATGCCCAAGACAGCAAAACCGAAGCAGCCCGTCGACGTTGCCGATCTCACCAAGGCCCAGGCCAAGGTGGAATGGAAACGGCTGGCGCTGGAGCTCGAGACCCACGACAGGCTCTATTATCAGGATGACGCGCCGAAGATCTCGGACGCCGCCTATGACGAGCTGCGTCGCCGCTTCAATGCGATCGAGAAGCGTTTCCCCGAGCTCGTCAGCAGCGAGTCTCCGTCGCAGAAGGTCGGCGCCGCGCCCTCCGGCCGGTTCAAGAAAGTGCGGCACGCGGTGCCGATGCTGTCGCTCGACAACGCCTTCGCCGAGGAGGACGTGCGCGACTTCGTCGGCCGCATTGCGCGCTTCCTCAAGCTTGCCGACGATCGCATCGATTTTTCGGCCGAGCCGAAGATCGACGGGCTGTCGATGTCGCTGCGCTACGAGGGCGGCGAGCTGGTCACCGCCGCGACGCGTGGTGACGGCGCCGAGGGGGAGGACGTCACCGCCAACATCCGCACCCTGAAGGACGTGCCGCACAAGCTGCACGGCCGCAACCTGCCCGACATCTGCGAAGTGCGCGGCGAGGTCTACATGACCAAGCAGGCCTTCCTCGCGCTCAACGAGCGCCAGAAGGAAGCGGGCGACACCATCTTCGCCAACCCGCGCAACTCCGCCGCAGGCTCGCTGCGGCAGAAGGATCCGGCCATCACCGCCTCGCGTCCCCTCGGCTTCTTCGCCTATGCCTGGGGCGAAATGAGCGCGATGCCGGCGGAGACGCAGAGCGGCATGATCAAATGGTTCGAACGCTGCGGCTTCACGACCAATCCGCTCACCAGGCTCTGCCACTCGGTGGAGGAACTGATCGCGTTCCATCGCCACATCGAGGAACAGCGTGCCGAGCTCGACTACGACATCGACGGCGTCGTCTACAAGGTCGACCGCATCGACTGGCAGGAGCGGCTCGGCTTCGTGTCACGCACGCCGCGTTGGGGCATCGCGCACAAGTTTCCGGCCGAGCGCGCCATGACCGTGCTCAAGGACATCGAGATCCAGGTCGGCCGCACCGGCTCGTTCACGCCGGTCGGCAAGCTTGAGCCGGTCGGAGTCGGCGGCGTCATCGTGCAGAACGTGACGCTGCACAATGAGGACTACATCAAGGGGATCGGCAACAAGGGCGAGGTTCTGCGCGAGGGCCGCGACATCCGGATCGGCGACACCGTCGTGATCCAGCGCGCTGGCGACGTCATCCCACAGGTGGTCGACGTCCTCATCGACAAGCGGCCGAAGAACGCTAAGGAATTCCATTTCCCCAAGACGTGCCCGTGCCCGCTGCATACCGACGTCGTGCGGGAGGAGATTGCGACCGGCGAGGAGGGCTCGCGCGCCCGCTGCACCGGCGAGTTCGCCTGTCCGTTCCAGAAGATCGAGCACCTCAAGCTGTTCGCCTCGCGCCGCGCTTTCGACATCGACGGCCTGGGCGAGAAGCAGATCGAATTCTTCTTCGACCAGGGCTGGGTCAAGGAGCCCGCCGACATCTTCACGCTGGCCGCACGCAACAGCAAGCTGAAGCTCGAGCAGATCGAGGGCTATGGCGAGACCTCGGTGCGCAATCTCTTCAATGCCATCGACGCCCGGCGCGAGATCGCGCTGGAGCGCTTCATCTTTGCGCTCGGCATGCGCCATGTCGGCGAGACCACGGCGCTGGCGTTGGCGCGCGGCTACGGCTCCTGGGATGCGTTCCACGAAGCCTGTCTCAAGGTCGCCAACGGCGACGAGGAGGCGATCGCGGAGATGGATGCGCTCGACCAGATCGGCGACACCGTGATCAAGAGCGTCGCCGCCTATTTCGGCGAGGACCATAATCGCGGCATCGTCGAGCGGCTGACGAAAGAGGTGAAGATCCTCGACGCGGAGAAGCCGAAGCGCAATTCGCCGATCGCGACCAAGACCGTGGTATTCACCGGCACGCTGGAAAAGATGACGCGCGATGAGGCCAAGGCGACCGCCGAGCGGCTCGGCGCGAAAGTCTCGGGCTCGGTGTCGAAGAAGACGGACTACGTCGTCGCCGGTCCCGGCGCGGGATCAAAGCTGAAGGACGCGCAGAAGCACGGCGTGCAGGTGCTCACCGAGGACGAGTGGCTGCAGCTGATCGGGGAGTAGCAGCTCCGCAGTGTCGGTTGCGACAGACGCTGGATGAGACCCCAACAATTGTCATCATCCGCGAAAGCGGATGATCCAGTATTCCAGAGGCATTTGTCATAGAGCCGAGACGCTTCGGCCTGCTGGATACCCGCCTGCGCGGGTATGACGCCGAGAATGACGCGCGGTCGTGCAGTCGCTCACGCACCTCCTTCACATTACCCCGGCTTCGTCCTCTTCCGCCGTCTCGATCAGCTCCTTCGTCACCTTCATCTGCGTGCGCGGAACCAGGAAGATCATGCTGCAGGCGCAGGCGAGGGACAGGGTGAGCATCGCTGACGTCAGCGGCAGCGTGCTGCTGAAATGGCCGCCGAGCCAGGCGCCGAGCTGCGACGTCAGCGCGCCCACGCCCATCTGCAGGAAGCCCATCGCGCCGGAGGCGGTGCCCGCCGCGCCCGGCCGGACGCTGATGGCGCCGGCGGCAGAGTTCGCCATCACGGCGGCATTGGCGAACATCAGCAGCATCTGCGTGCCGAACAGCACCGAAGGCACCTGGTTGACGCCGAACAGGCTCCATGTGAAGTTCAGCGCGGCGCTGGTGAGCTGCAGCCCCAGTCCGAACCAGATCAGCCGATCGAGCGAATGGCGCGGCGCGTAGCGCACGCAGAACAGGTTGCCGACGAAATAGGCGAAGCCGGTGGTCGCAAACCACGCGCCATACTCCGCCGAGGAGCGGCCCATCTGCACCTCGACGATATACGGCCCGCCGCCGGCGAAGGCGAAGATGATCTGCGAGGCCAGCACCTGGCACAGCATGTAGCCGAGGAAGGCGCGGCTCTTCACCAGCATGGCGACGTCGCGGCGGAAGCTCGCGCCTTCGATGCGGGCAGGGCGGGTCTCCGGCAGCGCCATGGTCACGGCGATCGCGATCACGATCGACAGCGCGGCGACGACATAGAAGATGGCGTGCCAGCCGAACGCGATCTCGATCAGGCCGCCGGTCAGCGGCGACAGCATCTGCGCGATCATCATCACCGCGACGACGAGGCTGATCATCGCGCCGATGCGCTCGCGCGGATAGAGATCGCGGATGATGGCGCGGCTGATCACCATGCCGCTGGCGCCGCCGAGCGCCTGGAAGAAGCGCGCCGCGATCAGCTGGGGCAGGGTGTCGGCGAAGATGCAGCTGACGCTCGCGACGATCGAGAGCGCGAGCCCTGCGAGCATCACGGGGCGGCGGCCGAAGCGGTCCGACAGCGGCCCGAGCAGCAGCTGCGAGATCGCGATGCCGGCCATGTAGAACGACACCGTCATCTGCACGACGGAGGCGTCGCGCCCGAACGTGGTCGCGAGCAGCGGCAGGGCCGGCACCAGCAGGTAAAGCGAGATAGGCGCCAGCCCGGTCATGACGACCAGGAGGACCAGCACGGTGCGCGAGGGGACGGCGCGCGGTGGCGCCGCCCCGGGCGGTCTGCTGATCATTCCATGCATGGTGCCGCTCAAATCGGGTGAACGCCCTGACTGTAGCGGCCTTCCGCTTCGCGGAAATGCCTGTTTCGGCATGCGCCCATGCGGGCAGCGGGACAGTTCGTAGCTGGACAGTCCGGATGACTACAGTGGCGCAGTCGCCTGATCGAGCCAGCGCTGGTCGCTGTCGTCGAGCGCTGCACGGACGGTTTCCCTGACCCGGGCATGATAGGCGTCGAGCCATGCCCGTTCCTCGGCGGTCAGCATGACGACATCGATCAGGCGGCGGTCGATCGGCGCCAGGGTCAGCGCCTCGAAGCCGTTCATCGGCTTCTCCGCGCCCGCGACGTCCTTCGCCACAACGAGCTCAAGGTTCTCGATGCGGATGCCGAAGGCGTCGGTCTTGTAGTAGCCGGGCTCGTTGGACAGGATCATGCCGCGCTTCAGCGGTGTCGTGCCGAGCTTCGAGATGCGCGCGGGTCCCTCGTGCACGGACAGATAGCTGCCGACGCCGTGGCCGGTCCCGTGCTCGAAATCGATGCCCGCCTGCCACAGGAACTGCCGCGCCAAGGTGTCGAGCTGCGCACCGGTGGTGCCGTCGGGGAAGATCGCGCGTGCGATCGCGAGGTGGCCGCGCAGCACGCGGGTGAAGCGGTCGCGCATCTCCGCGGTCGGCGCGCCCACGGCGATCGTGCGGGTGACGTCAGTGGTGCCGTCCTGATATTGCGCGCCGGAATCGATCAGCAGCAGATCGCCCGGCATGATGCGGCGGTTGCTCTTGCGGGTGACCCGATAATGCACGATCGCGCCGTTCGGGCCGGTGCCCGAGATGGTCGGGAACGACACGTCCTTGAGCGCGCCGGTGTCGCGGCGAAAGCTCTCCAGCGCCTCGACCGCATCGATCTCGGTCAACGTGCCCTTCGGCGCCTCGCGATCGATGAAGGCGAGAAAGCGCGCCAGCGCCACCGCATCGCGCTGATGGGCGCGCCGCGTGCCGTCGATCTCCACCGCGTTCTTGGCGGCCTTGAGCAGGCTGACCGGATCGGCGCCGCGCACCGCCTTGCCGCCGGCGCCCTGGATCAGCCGCGTCAGGGCATCGGCGGCCGTGGCGCTGTCGAGCGCGACGGCAGCGCCGGATTGTGCGAGCTCGCTCAGGCGCAGTGTCAGCGTGTCCGGCTCCGCCACATCAGCGCTCTGCTCGAGATGATCGCGCGTCAGGTTCGAGAGCTTGCGGGAATCGATGAAGATCGTCGGACGTCCGGCCTTGGGCACCAGCGCATAGGACAGCGGCAGCGGCGTGTGCGAGACGTCGGCGCCGCGGATGTTGAAGGTCCAGGCGACGTTGTGGGAATCGGACAGCACCAGCGCCTCGACCCCGAGGCGCTCGATCTCCTGGCGGATCCGGCCGAGCTTGTCCGCCTCGCTCTCGCCGGACAATTCCGCGCCGTGGATGGAGACGGCGCCGAGCGGCGGCAGCGGCCGTTCGGTCCAGATGCTGTCGACCGGGTTGCGCTCGACCGGCACCAGCTCCGCGCCCGCCTTGGCGCAAGCGGCGGCCAGACGTTCGGCCGCGGCCGTCGTATGCAGCCACGGATCGAAGCCGACGCGGTCACCGCTCTGCAGGTGTCGCGTCAGCCAACTCTCGGGCGGCGGCTCGATCAGCGATTCCACCATCCAGGCCTTGCCGTCGACCTGCTTGCCGGCCTGCAGCGTATAGCGGCCGTCGACGAATATCGCGGCTGCCTGCGGCAGCACGATCGCGAGGCCGGCCGAGCCGGTGAAGCCGGTCAGCCATGCCAGCCTTTCCTCCGATGGCGGCACATATTCGTTCTGCTGCTGGTCGGCGCGAGGCACGATGAATCCGGTGAGCTTGCGGCTGGCCAGCTCTTCGCGGAGCGCGGCCAGCCGCGCGGTCAGCGCCACGCCGGTTTCGGGTTCTTCGAACGTCTGGAACAGAGCTTCGAACATCGGTCTCATACTTTAGAAGTGGATCCTGCCGCAGAAGTGGATCTTGCCGCGTCGGCGACGAATACTCCTTCAGCCGACAGTGCAGTGCACGAAGAATCTCCTTGCATTCGCCTGTGCAAAAAGATTTGCTGTCGCATGCCAGTCATCCGAAAGAGGTGCGGCGAGGAAACGTATGGACGTGACGACCGCGATCGTAAAGATCATCCGCGGTCGGTCGCATGATCCGGGGAGTGCCTCAACTCAACGGCGAGGGGATGCACGATGCCTGCTTTTACCTTCGAAAAACTATCGGCGCCCGCGCCAAGCGGACCGGCGTCCGCACCGGCCGAGAAGCCGCGCAGCGCGCTGGCCGATCTCGTCAATCGTCTCGTTGCGCCGCGCGGTCGACGTGCCTCGCGTAATCAGTCCGACTCCACCTCCCAGCAGAGCCAGCCGAAGACGTAGTCGCGAGCTTGCCGCACCAGCGTGAAGGTTAGCGTGCAGGTTCGATCCACGCCGCGAGCTGATCCGCCTTACTGCTGCTTCTGCAGCAAGAGGCTGCTCCACCCCTCGATTCTCAAATGCCGGATCGGAACCAGGCCGCGAGCACGATAGGCGGCGCGGACGGCGCGTGCCTGCGGGGTCAACAGGCCCGACAGGATCACGAAGGCTCCAGGCGCGAGGTGGCGCAGCATCGGCGCGGCCAGCTGGCGCAGCGGGTTGGCCAGGATATTCGCCAGCACCAGGTCGAACGGGCCGCACCGGGCAAAGTCCGGGGCGGCGAAGCCGGTGGCGCGGATGACCCGGACCAGGGGGCCTGCGCCGTTGAGCTGGGCGTTCTCCCGCGCCACCATGACCGAGGGCGCATCGATGTCGCTCGCCAGCACGGACCGGTGCGTCGCCTTGGCGGCGGCGATGGCGAGCACGCCGGTTCCGGTGCCGAGGTCGAGCACCCGTCGCGGCGCGCGCGTCTTGAGCACGTGATCGAGCAGCAGCAGGCAGCCGCGGGTGGTGCCGTGGTGGCCGGTGCCGAAGGCGAGCGCCGCCTCGATCTCGATCCCGAGCTTGTTGCCGGGCACCCGCTGCCGGTCATGGCTGCCATGGACCATGAAACGGCCGGCCGGCACCGGAACAAGGTCGTCCAGGCTGGCCTTGACCCAGTCCTTGGCCTCGACGACCTCGAACGCCAGGGTCTGGGCCACGTCGGAGCCTGCCGCCCCGCCGACCAACTCGCGCACCAGCGCCTGGTCGGGCGGGTCGGCAAAATGAACCGTGACGTCCCAGCGCCCGTCCGGACGCTCGAACGCCGCCACCGCCGCGTCGCCCTCGAAGAACACCTCGGTCAGGACGTCGACCGCCGGGCGGGCGGTCGCTTCATCGGCAACCGTGAAGCTGGCCTTGTGGGTGGCGGGCGTGGTCGTTGAGGTCATCAAGGTGGATCCTGGCGAGATTTGACGGCGTGGTTAAGGGAATTGCCTGCCAACGCAAGCGATAGGGCCGCAATGCGGCCGGATCTGCACATCCGGCGGTTGTATAATGCCTTTCCTGATCCGAATAAAAGTTGAGGTTCAATTGCAGCGAAGAATCTCTGCAACTTGAACTGGGGGCATTATCCCGACTTTAGGGTCCTGGCCCCTAATTTTCCCGTCATGGGAACCGGATGATCCTCGGTTCCTGGGTTGGGAAACGAGGTTCAGATGAAGTCCATTCTGTCGAAGTTCTTGCGTGATGAATCCGGCGCCACCGCCATCGAATACGGCCTGATTGCAGCGGGCATCTCGCTGGCGATCATTGCCGCCGTCAACGGCCTGGGCAGCTCGCTCAGCAGCAAGTTCGAATCGATCAACACGTCGCTGAAGTAATCCGACCGCCGCGGCGTCCTCGAAGAACCGGGCCTCAGCGCCCGGTTTTTCTGCTCTTGAGAGGGCGTATCGAACGCCGGGTCCACAGCATATCCACACGGCCGTGCACTGCTTCTTTGGCGGTTGATCCACCGCTTGTCCACAGGGGTGTGCCGCGCCTTTCCACCCCTTATCCTCAGCCGAACAACGCGCGATGGTCCGCCAGGATCGCCTGGGCCGCATTGTGGCCGGGGGCGCCGGTGACGCCGCCACCGGGGTGGCTGCCCGAGCCGCAATGGTAGAGCCCCTTCAGCGGCGAGCGATAGTCGGCGTGACCGAGCATGGGGCGGGCCGAGAACAACTGGTTCAAGGTCAGCGCGCCGTGGAAGATGTCGCCACCGATCAGCCCGAACTGGCGTTCGAGGTCGAGCGGTGACAGCACCTGCCGGCCGAGCACGCTGGCCGCAAAGCCCGGCGCATAGCGGTCGACGGTCGCGATCATCAGGTCGGCGACCTCGTCGCGATGATTGTCCCAGGAGCGGCCGTCCGGCAGCTCGGGCGCGACATGCTGGCAGAACAGGCTGGCGACGTGCCGGCCCGCGGGCGCCAGCGTCGGGTCGAGCGTGGAGGGGATCAGCAGTTCGACCACGGGATCGCGGCTCCAGCCATGCGCCCGCGCGTCGAGATAGGCCTGGTCCATGTAGCCGAGGCTCGGGCCAAGGATGATTCCCGCGGACAGATGGTCGCCTTCGCCCGGCAGCGCGCTGAACGAGGGCAGCCGGTCGAGCGCCACGTTCATGCGGAACGTGCCCGAACCGCAGCGCCAGTTCCGGATGCGGCTCAGGAACGGCTCGGGCACGGCACCGGCCGGCACCAGGCGCGTATACAGCAGCTTCGGGTTCACGTTGGCGACGACGTGGCGGGCGCGGATGGTGCGGCCATCCTCGAGCACGATGCCGACCGCGCGGTCGCGCTCGACGATCACCTCGCGCACGCCGGCCTCGACCTCGACCAGCGTTCCCAGCTCTTTCAGGCACCCGGCCATCGCCTGCGTGATCGCGCCCATCCCGCCGATCGCATGGCCCCAGACGCCCTTCTTGCCGTTCACCTCGCCGAAGGCGTGATGCAGCATCACATAGGCCGAGCCGGCAGCGTAGGGGCTGGCATAGTTGCCGACGATGGCATCGAAGCCGAACAGCGCCTTCACCAGGTCGGTCTCGAAGATCTCGTCGAGCATCTCGCCGGCCGAGCGCGTGAAAAGGTCGAGCAGGTCGCGCTGCTGCTCCAGCGACAGTGCGCGCAGGGTGTTGGCGGTGCCGAGCGCGTTGAACGCCTCGCGGATCGCCGACAGCCCGAACTGGGCGACCAGATTCGGTGGCGCCCGCAGCACGAGGCTGCGAAGCACATCCGCGATCGCCTCGAGCCGGGCCGAGAACGGGCCGATCGCGTCGGCGTCGCGCTGGCTCAGCCGCGCAACCGAAGCCAGCGTGCGACCCTCGCCCGTCAGCAGATAGCGACCGTCCGGCGAGGGCAGGAAGTTCTGCGCCCGGCGCTCGACGATCTCGAGCCCGTGCTCGAGCAGCTTCAGGTCGGAGATGACGCGCGGATTGAGCAGGCTCACCGTGTAGGACGCGACGGAGTTGCGGAAGCCCGGATGAAACTCCTCGGTCACCGCAGCGCCGCCGACCACCTTGCGACGCTCGACCACATGCACCCGCAGGCCCGCCATGGCGAGATAGGCCGCACAGGTCAGGCCGTTGTGGCCCGCGCCGATGATGATGACGTCGGTTTCATTCATGTCAGCTTCAAGAAGCCCTGTTTAATGGCCCGCACCGGGAACCTCGGCTGGTGCTGTCGCGCCGGAAGGCTGCGACGTCAAGGAAAACTCCATTTTGCCTCAGCTGCTCGCCATACCGCCCTGCGATCCGCTATGTCTCGTCTGCTCATCGCGGTCCGGCCTCGGCATCTGATGCCGGCCGCGCTGCTGCCGGAGTTGTCATGACCTCAATCGCCTCGCCCGCCGCCGTCGCTCAGCCCTCCGCCGCACGCAACCGGCTGGTGCTCGTCGTCTATACCGCCGCCATTTTCGTCAGCGCGCTGCTGTTGTTCTCGGTGCAGCCGCTGTTCACCAAGATGGTGCTGCCGCGGCTCGGCGGCTCGCCGGCGGTGTGGTCGGTGGCGATGGTGTTCTTCCAGACCCTGCTGCTGGCGGGCTACGCCTATGCGCATTTTCTCACCCAGCTGCGCAGCCGGGTGCTGCCGATCGCGATTCATCTGCTGCTGCTCGGTTTCGCAATCCTGGGCTTGCCGCTGTCGATCGCGAGTAGCTGGGGCGATCCGCCGACCTCGGGCTACGGGCTGTGGCTGCTCGGCCTGTTCACCGTGTCGATCGGCCTGCCGTTTTTCGCGCTCGCCGCCAACAATCCGCTGCTGCAGGCGTGGTTCGTGCGCACGGGTCATCCGGCCGCGCCCGACCCGTATTTCCTCTATGCGTCGTCGAACATCGGCAGCTTTCTGGCGCTGCTGTCCTATCCTCTGCTGATCGAGCCGATCTTCAGCCTGCGCATGCAGAACCTGATCTGGACCGGTGGCTATGGCCTCCTGATCGCGCTGATCGCCGGCTGCGGCGTCCTGCTGTTGCGGTCGCCCGTGATCGTGACGAGCCTGCTGCAGACCGAGGAGAGCCATGCGCCGGCGCCACGCTGGCTGCTGCGCCTGCGCTGGATCTTCCTGGCCGCAGTGCCTTCCGGCCTGCTGATCGCGGTGACCGCGCACATCTCCACCGACGTCGCGGCCGCCCCCTTGCTATGGGTGCTGCCGCTGTCGCTCTATTTGCTGACCTGGGTGCTGGTGTTCCAGTCGCGGCCGCTGCTGCCGCACAAATGGATGCTGGCGCTGCAGCCGCTGGCGATCGCCGGCGTCGTCGTGCTGCTCGCCTTCGGCGGCGAGCAGAATCTCGCGCTCACGCTCGGCGGTCACCAGCTCTGCTTCTTCATCATCGCCATGGCCTGCCATGGCGAGCTCGCGCGCACGCGCCCGCCGGCCAAATATCTCACCGGCTTCTATGTCGCGCTGTCGTTCGGTGGCATGGTCGGCGGCCTGTTCGCCGGCTTGATCGCCCCCTTCACCTTCTCATGGGTTGCCGAATATCCGATCCTGCTGGCGCTGGCGGCGCTGTGCCGGCCCGCGGCCAACGAGCGCTTGCCCGGGATCACGCGCTGGTACTGGCTCCCGCTCGCGGTCATCGCCGTCGCGCTGCTGGTGCCCGCCGGCATGACCGGCAAGGTCACGACCTATCTCGAGGACCACCGCGTCTATGTCGCGGGCGCCGTAGGCGTGCTCGCAGCGCTGCTCGCTCTGCTGCTGAACGGTGGCCGCTGGAAGGTGTTCGCGACGGCCGCGCTCGCGCTCGTCCTGATCCGCGCCTATCCGGCCGATGACGGCCGCGTCGAGACGGTGCGCAGCTTCTTCGGTGTGCACAAGATCGTGGTGACATCGGACGGGCACTACCACGTGCTGATGCACGGCACGACCATTCACGGCGCGCAGAAATATCTCAACGCCGATGGCTCCAAGGTGACGGGGCGGCCCGAGCCGATCACCTACTATCACAAGGACGGCGGCATCGGCCGCGCCATCACCGCGATCCGGGAGCGCAAGGGCGCGCCGCTCAAGGTCGCCGTCATCGGCGTCGGCGCCGGCACGCTCACATGCGCAGCCGAGCCTGGCGAGAGCTGGAAATTCTTCGAGATCGATCAGACCATGGTCGACACCGCCAGCGACACGAAATATTTCAGCTACATCAGGAACTGCGCGCCGGACATCAAGCCCGTCATCGGCGATGCCCGGCTGACCTTTGCCAAGGAGCCGGACGGCGCCTACGATCTGATCATCGTCGACGCCTATTCCTCGGATGCGATTCCGATCCATCTGGCGACGGAGGAGGCGATGGCGATCTACAAGGCGAAGCTGGCGCCGCAGGGCGCCGTCGTGATGCACGTCTCCAATCGCCATCTGGAGCTGGAGAGCGTCGTCGTCGGCATCGCCGACGCCAACGACCTGAAGAGCTGGGTCTACAACGAGGACTCCGGCCGCGACGACGAGTACATCTTCTCCACCGACGTCGTCATCAGCGCGCGCGAGGACGCCGACGTCGGCAAGCTGGCCTCCTCGGACAAGTGGACCGAAACTGAGCCGACCGACGGCGAACGGGTCTGGACCGACGATTATTCGAACATTCTCGGCGCGGTGTATCGGCGGCTTCGCGACGGCGAGTAACAGGGCACTGCCGCCGTTCGACGTCGCCGGGCCTGGATCGCCGTGATGATGGCGTCTGCGCCCAAAGAGGTGCGCGCCTCGTCAGCGGCGGGCCTCGGTTGCATTGCCGCATCGATTTCTCGAGCGTCTGATCGCCGACTTTGCTGTACCGCATCGCAAAACGCAGTGGTTTCGCGCTTTCTGCGCGGGCCTCTGTTGCGTGCCCGTCATGACCATGCTACCTTGAGGTGCGCCCCTCATTTGAGGTCGGTACTTTGCGCGTCTTCGAATGGGTGGGTTGGGGCACGCACGCGCAGTCGAGCTGGATCGCAAACTGAGCGGTGAGGGACCGGTCTGGTCGTCTTGCCCTGAGCGAACGATCGCGCGGACGCTGTCCAGATCGAGGTGCTGTTCGTCCGGGCGGAGCCAGCGGTTCGGACGAGAGACGACTGTTCGCGACTAGATATCGTTCGACTACCAAATGCCGGCCGCATCAAAGCAGGCCGGCTTCACATGGGAGGGGTTCAATGAAGCGTCTTTGGATTGCCGGTGCGTCTGCCTTGTTGTCGATGGCGCTCGGTCTCGGCTCCGCGGGAGCCGCGGACAAGAAGGTCCTCGCCTTCGTCGTCAACGGTGCCTCCGACTTTTGGAAGATCGCCGAGGCCGGCGTGAAGAAGGCGCAGGGCGAGTTGCCCAATTACAACCTGCAGCTCAAATATCCCGAGCAGGCGGCAGCCGCCGTGCAGCAGCGGATGCTGGATGACCTCGTCGCGGCCGGGGCCGCCGGAATCATGGTGAGCGCCGTCGATCCGAAGAACCAGACTGAGCACCTCAACAAGATTGCGGCACAGACGGTGCTCTTCACCACCGACAGCGACGCCCCGCAATCCAAACGCATCGCCTATATCGGCTCCTCCAATACCGAGCTCGGCAAGGATGCCGGCAAGCTGATGCTGAAGGCGCTCCCGAACGGCGGCAAATGTGTCGGCTTCGTCGGCCTGCTCGGGGCTGACAACGCTCGCGAGCGCATCGAAGGCGTGAAGGAGACCATCAAGGGATCGAAGGTCGAACTGGTCGACGTGCGCGGCGACGAGATCGACCAGACCCGGGCCAAGCGCAATGTCGAGGACATCCTGGCAGCGATGCCGGACGTGAGCTGCCTGGTCGGCTTCTATTCCTACAACACCCCGCGCATCTATGAGGTGCTGAAGGAGGCCGGCAAGCTCGGCAAGATCAAGATCATCGGCTTCGACGAGGATCCGATCACGCTCGGCGGCGTCAAGGACGGCGCGATCGAGGGCACCGTCGTGCAGCAGCCGTTCGAGTGGGGCTATCAGGGCATGAAGCTGATGGCGAAGGTCGTTGAGGGCGACAAGTCGGGCGTGCCGGCGAACGGCATCATCATCGTGCCCGGCAAGGTGATCGAGAAGTCGAACGTCGACGACTTCATGGCGCAGATGAAGCAGATGCTGAAGAAGTAGCGCGACGGCCGGCGTGCGCGAGCCCTTCCTCGAGCTGATCGACATCGGCAAGACCTATCCTGGCGTGGTCGCGCTCGACCACGCCAGCCTGTCGGTCGCGCCCGGCGAGGTGATCGCCCTGGTCGGCGAGAACGGCGCCGGCAAGTCGACCTTGATGCGCGTGCTCGGCGGCGTCGTCGAGCCGAGCAGCGGCACGATCCGGATCGATGGCGCGGCGCGGACCAGCTACACGGTGGCGGACGCGATCGCGTCCGGCATCGCCTTCGTCCACCAGGAGCTGAACCTGTTCGACAATCTCGATGTCGCAGGCAACGTCTTCATCGGCCGCGAGCCGGTCTATGGCGGTCCGCTGCGGCTGATCGACCGGGCGACGCTGCGAGCCAGGGTGCGCCCGCTGATCGCGCGCCTCGGGGCCGATTTCGAGCCGGAGACGCCGCTTGCCGAGTTGTCTTTGGCGCAGCGCCAGCTGGTCGAGATCATGAAGGCTTTGTCGCTCGATGCGCGCTGCGTGATCATGGACGAGCCGACCTCCAGCCTGACGCTGTCGGAAACCGAGCGGCTGATGCAGGTCATCGCCGGCCTGAAGGCGGGCGGGGTCAGCGTCATCTTCATCACGCATCGCTTGAACGAAGTCATGCAATGCGCCGATCGCGCGATCGTGCTGCGCGACGGCCGCATGGTTGGCGCGCTCACGCGGGACGAGCTCAGTCCTGCCGCGATGATCCGGCTGATGATCGGCCGGGACCTGCGGTCGCTCTACGTGCCGCCGGCCGCGCCGCCCGGCGAGGCCGTGCTCGACGTGGTGGAGGCCGTGACCGCGACCTATCCCAACCAGGCCGTCAGCCTGCAGCTCCGGCGCGGCGAGATCCTCGGGCTTGCAGGTCTCGTCGGCTCCGGCCGCACCGAGCTCGCGCGCGGCATCTTCGGCGTCGAGCCGCTGCTGGCCGGGGGCATCAGCCTGGAGGGCGAGCCGATCCGCATCTCGACACCGCGCGCGGCGATCGATCGCGGCATCTATCTCATTCCGGAAGACCGCAAGGCCTGCGGCCTGCTGCTCGACCTGTCGATCGCCGAGAACATCTCGCTGCCGGATCTCGCCTCCTATCTCAGCTTTGGACTTGTCGACATCAGGCGTGAGACCGAGAATGCCGACCGGCAGCGCGAACGGCTCAAGATCCGGGCGTCCGACGTCAAGGTCTCGGTCGGCACCTTGTCCGGCGGCAACCAGCAGAAGGTCGTGCTCGCCAAATGGCTGTCGATGCGGCCAAAGGTCTTGATCTTCGACGAGCCGACCCGGGGCATCGATGTCGGCGCCAAGCAGGAGATCTACGACATGCTGCGGCGGCTGGCGGATTCCGGCGTCGCGATCCTGATGATCTCGAGCGACATGGAGGAGGTGATCGGGGTGAGCGACCGGATCGCCGTGATGCATGAAGGCATGATTTCGGGCTTCCTGGCCCGCAACGAGTTCAGCGAGCACAACGTGCTTCAGCTCGCCGTCGGCCATACCGTCTGAGCGAGGGCGCCCGTGCAGAAAAAAGATCTCAGCCTGCTGATCCTGATCCTGGTGGTCGGCGCCGTCGTCGCCTTCATCAACCCGCGCTTCCTGCTGGTCGGCAACCTCTCCAATACCGCCAACCAGGTCGGCATGTTCGGAATCTTCTCGATCGCCGAGGCCTTCGTCATCATCGTTGGCGGCATCGAGCTCGCCGTGGGCTCGGTGATCGCGTTGCTCGGCGTGCTGTTCATCGACCTCATCGTCAACCGGGACGTCGACTGGGTCGCCGCCTTGTTCCTCATCCTCGCCGGCGGCGTCGCCATCGGCCTGGTCCACGGCACGCTGGTGACCAAGATGCGCATCCAGCCCTTCGTGGTGACCCTGTGCGGACTTTTGATCTATCGCGGCGCGGCCCGTTATTACACCGAGGATGCCACGGCCGGCTTCGGCTACGGCGCGAGCTTCCCGGCGCTGGAATGGCTGGCCGCCGGCCGCACCGATGTCCTCGGCTTTCCGCTGCCGCATAGCGTCGTGGCGCTCGCCATCGTGGCCGGCATCGCCTGGCTGGTGCTGCACCGCTCGGTGTACGGCCGCTATTTCTACGCGGTCGGCAAGAACGAGGAGGCGGCGCGCTACTCCGGCATCCGGTCCGATCGGGTGACGATCGCGGCCTATGTGATCTGCGGCGCCCTGACGGCGCTCGCCGCGGTCCTGCTGGCGATGTACACCCGCTCGATCTCGCCGGCGGTACACGGCTCGTTCTACGAGCTCTATGCGATCGCCGCAGCGGTGCTCGGGGGCTGTTCGCTGCGCGGCGGCGAGGGCTCGGTCATCGGCGTCGTGCTCGGCACGATCCTGCTGCAGATGCTGCAGAACCTGGTCAATCTGCTGGGCATCCCGAGCTCGCTCAATTTCGCCGTGATGGGCACGGTGATCCTGATCGGCGTGCTGGCCGATCAGTATTTCGTGCAGCGGCGCGCGCGCATGCCGACGGCCCGCGGGCAGGCCAGCGCCGATCGTGCGTCCGCCTCGCTCGAGCGGGTCAACGCCGAGTGAGGAGGCGCCGATGCGCTGCGTAACAGCGCCCGGCCGCGAGGATCAATGCGCGATCAGTCCTGATAGGTGTAGTAGCCGCGCGGCTGATAATAAGAGCGCGGCTGGTAATAGCGCGGCTGCGCGTAGCTCGGATTGCCGTTTTGGTAATCGTACTGCTGCTGCTGCGGATAGGCCTGGGCGTCATAGACGCGCCGGGCCGTGCCGCGCGGCGCCGGATAACGCACGCCGTTGTCGCTGCCGTCGGCGGGATAGATGTAGCCGTCATCGAGCCGCTGCTGCGGAACGACCTGGCGTCCGGGCAGCATCTGTGGCTGCGGCGTCAGCACGACCGGCTCGCCGCTGTCGTCATACTGCTGCGGCACGTCGCGGCGGGCAACAGCGGTGCCGCGGCGTGGATTGCGCGCCAGCGCCACCTCGGCCGAGCCGGTCAGGGTCACCGTGGTGTTGAGCACGCCGTCCTTTTGCACCAGGTCGTAGAGCGTCGTGGCGTTGGCCTTGGACAGCCGGACGCAGCCGTGGGACGCCGGGGTCCCGAGGCGGCTTTCCGAATCCGTGCCGTGAATCGCGTGACCGACCTTCGTGAAGAAGATCGAATGCGGCATCGGTGCGTCGTCGAATTCCTTGGAAAAATGATCGGCCTCCATGCGGAAGGCGCGGAACGAGCCATTCGGCGTTTCCCGTGAGGGAATGCCGGTCGAGACTGGCCATCGATAGCGCTCGACGCCATCGACGGCGACCGTCATGATCTGGCTGTTCTTGTCGACCGTGATGTCGATCTTGGCCAGAGCCGGCGTGGCCGACAGAAAGGCGAAGCCGGCAACTGCAAAAAGGATGGTACGCATCTAACCTCTGGCCTCCAGGGCCCTCGACTGTGGAGAGACCTCAAAACGGGACTTTAACGCCCAGGTCATCGCCTCGGCCTGCACTATGTCGGAATTGCCGGCTTTGTTCCAGCCGAGGGCAGCCTCAACCTTAATGTCGGGCAGGACCAGGACAAAGGCTCCCCGCGTTCATCGACGCTGACATTTTCGCGACCGCGGATGGTCTTTCATTCCGGCGTTTTGGGACCTCTCTAATCGGTGCAATTCGTCACGACCGCGCAACTTTTTGGCCGCATCCGCGTTTCAAGGATTCTCCCATGCGGTTCCCAGGACTCAAAATGTTGACGATGAAGGCCAAGACGGCGGTGCTCGATGATCGCGCGCCGCAGAAGCTGACCTACCTGCTGGCTGCGCTCGCGCTGGTCGTCCTGGCGCTGGCCTGGCTGGCGCTGCCGCAATTCGCCCATGCCCAGGGCATCATCCGTGGCGCCCATGAAGGGGCCCACGAAGGCAACCGCATCGGCGGTCCGGTGGGCGGCGTCGTCGGCGGCGCGGTCGGTGCCGGCGTCGGCGGAGCCGTGGGCGCCGTCGAAGGCGTGCTCGGCATTCCGCACCGCTCCTATTACCACCGGCACTATCACTGCCGGGGATACCGCGACGGCTACGGCCGCTTCCACTGCTACCGCTGAGTTGAGGCGCCGGCTCAATGCTTGAGCCGGTAGCCCGTCTTGAAGATCCACCAGATGATCGTCATGCAGATCGCCAGGAACAGCAGCGTCACGCCGACGCTGATTTCCACCCTGACGTCGGCGATCTCGTAGAAGCTCCAGCGAAAGCCCGAGATCAGGTAGACCACCGGGTTGAGCAGCGCGATCGAATGCCAGGTTGGCGGCAGCATGTTGACCGAGTAGAAGCTGCCGCCGAGGAACGTGAGCGGCGTCACCACCAGCATCGGGACCATCTGCAGCTTCTCGAAGCCGTCGGCCCAGATGCCGATGATGAAGCCGAACAGGCTGAAGGTCACGGCCGTCAGCACCAGGAACGACAGCATCCACACCGGGTGCTGGATGTGCAGCGGCACGAACAGCCCGGCGGTCGCGAGGATGATCAGCCCGAGAATGATGGATTTCGTCGCGGCCGCACCGACATAGCCGAGCACGATCTCGAAATGCGAGATCGGCGCCGAGAGGATCTCGTAGATCGTGCCGATGAATTTCGGGAAGTAGATCCCGAACGAGGCGTTGGAGATGCTCTGGGTCAGCACCGACAGCATCACGAGGCCGGGCACGATGAAGGTGCCGTAGCTGACGCCCTCGACGTGGCTGATGCGCGAGCCGATCGCGGCGCCGAACACGACGAAGTAGAGCGAGGTCGACACGACGGGCGACACGATGCTCTGCAGCAGCGTGCGCCAGGTGCGCGCCATTTCGAACTTGTAGATTGCGGCGACCGCGCGAAAATTCATTGCCGCACCAGGCTCACGAAGATGTCTTCAAGGGATGATTGCTTGGTCTCGAGATCGACGAAGCGGATGCCGGCGGTCCTGAGATCGCCGAGCAGGCTGGTGATGCCGGTGCGCTCGCCCTTGGTATCGTAGTCATAGGCGAGCCGCCAGCCGTCGTCCGACAGCGCCAGATGATAGGGCGCGAGCGTCTCGGGGATGGTCTCGATCCGGTGCTGCAGATGCAGGCTCAGCCGCTTCCGGCCGAGCTTCGCCATCAGCTTGGCCTTGTCCTCGACCAGCACGATCTCGCCCTTGTTGATGACGCCGACGCGATCGGCCATCTCCTCGGCTTCCTCGATGTAGTGCGTGGTGAGAATGATGGTGACGCCGGCGGCCTTCAGCTCGCGCACGACGTCCCACATGCCCTTGCGCAGCTCGACGTCGACGCCCGCGGTCGGCTCGTCCAGGAACAGCACCTGCGGCTCGTGCGAGAGCGCCTTCGCGATCATCACGCGGCGCTTCATGCCGCCGGAGAGCGTGATGATCTTGGCGTCCTTCTTGTCCCAGAGCGACAGGTCCTTGAGGATCTTCTCGATCAGGGCGGGGTTCTTCGGCTTGCCGAACAGCCCCCGGCTGAAGCTGACCGTGGCCCATACGGTCTCGAACGAATCGGTGTGCAGCTCCTGCGGCACCAGCCCGATCAGCGCCCGTGCGGCACGGTAGTCGCGGTTGATGTCGTGGCCGCCGACCGCGACCTTGCCCGCGGACGCATTGACGATGCCGCAGATGATGCTGATCAGCGTCGTCTTGCCCGCGCCGTTGGGCCCGAGCAGCGCGAAGATCTCGCCCCGCTCGATCGCGAGATCGACATTGTTGAGCGAGGTGAAGCCCGAGGAATAGGTCTTCGACAGGCCGGTAACGGAAATGACGGGAGCCATCACGGGGATTCGATGCGAGGGATTCGAAAAGAGCGGGGGAGCTGCGCGGAGGAGGGGGCGCAGGCGCAGGCGAAGCGCTCAGATAGGGACGGCGATGCGTTCGCGCAATCGTGCGCGCCGCCCTCGATCATGTCGCTTGTTGGGCTTTTCCGTGGCCGACATGGCTGAGTGTTGCCGCTCAGCCACGTCTGAGGAGGAACGCCGCCTTGCGATGTCCGACGATGTTGCGTCCGCGAGCATCTTGGGTACGGTCGCGCCGTCTCGACATTTCCGCCGCGGAGAAGGACCGATGACGGCACGCGCCAGCACCGTTCGACCCACCTTCAAGCGCAGCCTCTCGGCGCGCTGCTTTGGCATGGTGGCGCTGGCCGTTGCGCTGGCTCTGCCGCTCGGCACCGGATCGGTCCGGGCGGCACCGAGCCCGGCGGCCGCAACCGCCGCCAGCACCACGCATGTCTATCTGCTGCGCGGTGTGCTCAACATCTTCTCGCTCGGGCTCGACGACATCGCCGCCAAGCTGGATTCGCAGGGCATTCCGAACACGGTCGCCAATTTCGTGTCGTGGTCGTCGCTCGCCGACGAAGCGGCGGCCGCCTATCGCGCCGGCCGGATCAAGACCATCATCCTGGTGGGCCATTCCTCGGGCGCGACCGCGCTGCCGGACATGATCAACAAGCTCGGCCAGCTCGGCGTGCCGGTGAAGCTCGCGATCGGGCTCGATTCGGTGTTCAAGACCAAGCTCGTCGGCGGCAACGCCGAGCGCTACATCAATTTCTACATCGCCAGCGGTGCCGGCGAGCCGGTCCGCCGCGACGACGGCTTCCGCGGCAAGCTTGAGAATGTCGACGTCCAGTCGGTTCCCGGTGTCGGCCACGTCACGATCGAGAAGAACCAGATCATGCAGCAGAAGGTGATCGGTGCCATCGATGGCGTGGTGTTCGGCGGCCGCGGCCGCCCGGCGGCGGTGCCGCCGACGCGCATGGCCGCGCCGCAGCGCGCGGCCAACGTGACCGGCTACCGGTAGTCCGCGGCCGCGCCACGGGGCGCGCGCCCCAAAATGCTCCCATTCGGCGGCGACAAACGGTATGGCAGGGGGGATATGACCCTGCTTGATCTCAGCCGAGAGCTTTCCCGGGAGCGCGAATGACCAGCGTGGCGCGAATCGCGAAGCGGTGGCTCGGTCCAGCCAAGGTGGCTGCCGGCAGGAGACTGCTCGCGATCCTCGTCACCGCACCTTTGCTCGCGGGACTTGCCGCCCCAAGCATCTCGCGGGCCGCCCAGCCCGGCGCTGCGTCCGCCCCCGCGCCGACCAGATCCGCCAAGGCATCCCCGGCAGCAACCCCCGCGGCGATCCGCGCCGTACCGACTGCGCCGCCCGAGATCAGCCAGCCGCTGCCGCCGCCGCGGGTGTACCTGTTCCGCGGCGCGCTCGGGCCGCTGTTCTCGACCGGGATGGATCGTCTGGCCGAAAAGATCGAGCAGGCCGGCTACCGGGCCAGTGTCTATGAATTCACGCTGTGCGACCTGATCGCGCTCCAGGTGGCCAAGAACTACCGCCAGGAGCCGGGCCCGATCGTGCTGATCGGCCATTCGATGGG
The DNA here is from genome assembly GCF_032484895.1 of Bradyrhizobium sp. SZCCHNRI3052. Lineage (NCBI taxonomy): Bacteria > Pseudomonadati > Pseudomonadota > Alphaproteobacteria > Hyphomicrobiales > Nitrobacteraceae > Bradyrhizobium > Bradyrhizobium sp. SZCCHNRI3052. Next base: position 120,772 of record NZ_JAUETW010000008.1, read on the forward strand.
CGGGCTGTGCAGCGTCCGCATCGCGATCACGCTGCAGGAGCAGAACATCCCGGTTGCCCTCGTCGTCACCGTCGATCCGGCGCATGCGACCAAGAGCGTGCCGCCCAACGTGCAGCGCTTCATCAACCTGTTCCTGTCCGACAACATTCTCGGCGGCGGCGACGTCAAGCCGGAGCCCGGCTTTCGCGGTCACTACGCCAGTTTCGACATGAAGGATCATGATGAGGTCACGCACATCAACATCGACAAGATGGAGGACGTGCACGCCCAATTGGTCACCATGATCAGCCAATTGTCGCAGACCTCGGCGACCGCCGACGCGGACCCGGTGCCGCTGCGCTACTTGGTGCCGCCGAAAGCCTCCGTGGAGCTGTGGGACAGCGGCACTGCTCTGGCGGTACGGCCGGGCGAGACCCTGGACCAGATCGCCACCAATTATCACGTTCCGCTCTGGGCGCTCCAGCAATCCAACCGCGGCCTCGCCACCCAGCCGTTGGTCCCCGGCCAGCGCATCATCCTGCCGCGCCACCTGCTGCCGCAGGCGGCAAACCAGTCGCCGCAGCCGCCTTCGGAAGCCCAGGCCAGACGCTGAGCGCTCTAGCCCGGCGGCAGGAACGGAATGATCATCGGCACGCGCTGCCGGTAGGTGACGTAATCCGGCCCGAGCTCCTGCGCGAGGAAGACCTCTTCCATCTTTGCCTTCCAGGCCATCCCGAGCGAGATCAGGACGGCGCCCAGCACGGCGGTCACCGTGCCCACCGCGATGCCGGTGGCGATCATGCCGAGGATCAGCCCGGTATAGATGGGGTGACGGACCATGCCGTAGGGGCCGGTGTCGATGACCTTGTGGCCTTCCTTGTGGGTGATCGCGTTGGACCAGAAGCGACCGAGATGGATGCGCGCCCACCAGGTGAAGGCGATGCCGGCCAGGGTGACGACGGTCAGCAGGTAGACGCCGGTCTCACCGGGAGTCCAGAACGGCTTCTCGCCGAGCAGGCGCGAGGTCCACGGCGTGAACAGGATGCCGCCGAGCACGATCAGCGCGTGATAGCGGCTGGTCTTGATCACCGTCACATGCTTGCGGGTCTGCCCCGACCAGAACGAGGCGCCGACCCAGCTCGCGAGCCAGATCAGCCAGATGATGGCCAGCAGCGAGGTGGGCCAGGTGGTGGTCCATCCGCTGAACGCAAACGACGAGATGGGGCTGGCATCGCCGGACATGTGTTGGAACCGTTATGAGACCTGGGACCGGCTGCTCTTAGCTATTCGGCCGCGGTGCGAAAAGGGTGTTGTTTACCGTCGAGCCGCTTTCCCGGCTCGGAACCGAGCAGAAAGCCGATCGTCTCGCGCAAGGTCGGCTCGATCGGGCGCGGGACGTAGCCGAGCTCGCGTTTGGCCCTGTCGATCGACAGATCCGAGGCCGCGCGGGCGATCCGCACCCCCTCGGCGGTGCCGGACGGGCAGCGCTTGGTGAGGTGATCGGAGACGAGCTCGAGCATGCCCGCCGACAGCTCGGCCAGCCGGCCGGGCACGGCGACCGCGACATGTTTGCGGCCGCTGATCGCCGCCATGAGATCGAGGATCCGGCTGAGACGCAGGCTCTCGCCGCCGAACACGTAGCGGCCGCCGACCTTGCCGCGCTCCATCGCCAGGATCAGGCCGTCCGCGACGTCGCGGACGTCGACCAGGTTGACGACGAAGTCGAGATAGAGCTGGAGCCGGCTGTCCAGGAAGTGCCGCAGCATCTGCGAGGGCGGTGTCAGGTTGCTGTCGTGCGGCCCGATCGGCATTGTCGGCGTGCCCACCACGACGGGGAAGCCGTCCGCCGCGGCGGCCATGGCGCGGGCCTCCGCCAGCGCCTTGGAGCGCGTATAGGCGCCGGGCATCGCCTCGGCCGGCGGTGCGGTCGGTGCCGATGCGGCGCCGGTCGAGCCGGGATAGTCGAACAGGATGGATTCGGTCGAGCAGTGCAGGAACCGGCGCACCCGGCCGGCGCGCGCCGCCGCCAGCACCGTCTCCGTGCCCACGCAATTGACGCGGTAGAAGTCCTCGCGGTCCGGCATCCACATGCCGGGCAGTCCAGCCAGATGATAGACCTGATCGACGCCGGCGACCGCCTGCTTCACCAGGCCCGCATCGAGCACCGAGCCTTCGATGTACTCGACGTCAGCGATCATGTGGCTGGGGCAGCGAATATCGAGCACACGCACCTCCGCGCCCCGCGTCGCGAGCGCAGAGACGAGGTGATGGCCGATGAAACCGCTGCCGCCGGTGACGAGGACTTTCATTAGGGGCGCGAGTGCTGATCGCCTTGAAGCCGGTCCGATGCGAGCCGATCCGGCGACCAGTCCGGCGCGATGAGGTCGGACACCGAAGGCCGCAGACCCAACGCCATGTACAATTTCGCCATCACGAACATCGGACCGAGAAAGAGATGCGCCGGATGATCCAGCAGAGATGGATTGTTGCGCTCGAACACCTTGTGGCCCACGGCCTGCGAGACAAAGCCGAAGATGATGAGCGCGGCAAACAGCGCCCAGAAGGCGACGCCATGGACGTGATCGGCGATCATCATGGCCGCAGCAAGGAACAGCACGGCGAAGGCCAGGATGCCGGCCCCGAGTGCGGCATCGAGCAGCAGCCAGTAGAGCAGGACGGGCAGCGCCAGCACGGCGCCGAGGCCGATCCGGATGCCGAACGCGTCGAAATGCCACAAGCTCAGGGGCAGCACGGCGCCCAGGAACAACAGGATGATCCCGAACACATGCATCAGGCCGTTGCGCGGATCGCGATGGTATTCGACGTAGTCGACCATCTGGCGTCGGAACATGGCGTTCATGGCTGGCTCGCTCGTCAATGAGATCGACCGTCGCTCAATCGACGGCCGCAAAGAGGGGGCTATACCATCAAGCGGCTGCATCGACAAACCCGGCAATCACGACCCAGCAGCATTGCCGCGCGACCCGACTTGAAAACAGGTTCCATTGGCGCCTGTCGGGAATAGCGTATCGGCAACCTGCTGAGACAACAGTCGCACCTGCAGCGCGCTGGGTTCATGGCCTCAGCGCAGGTCTCAATTGCATCAACTGCGATGCTTGCGCGGGGCCTGCTTGTGGGGCGCTGCCGGGGCAGGGGCCGAAGGCGGCGGCGCGGCCTCTTCGACGGTCTTTGCGATCGGGATGATCTGGATCTGCTGATTGACGGCGGCGGTCGGCTTGGACGGGTCGAGCAACTGCTCCTCGCCAAGTCCGATCGATTGCAGCCGCTTGACCGAGATCTTGAAGGTGTTCGCCAGGATGTCGCGGATCGCGTCGGCGCGGCGCTGGCTCAGGATGACGTTGGCCTCGCGCTTGCCGTTGGCCTCGACATGGCCGACGATCAGGAAGGTGTAGGGCAGCAGATCGGAATACACCATCGCATCGGCGATCCGCCCGACGGTCTGGTACGATTCCGGGCGCACGATCGGCGTGTCCACGTCGAACTGGATGTCGACGTTGAAGGCCGGCAGATTCATCAGCTCCGGCGCGATCGGCGGACGCTTCTGCGGCGGTGGCTCGTTGCGCCCGCGCGACCTGGAACGCTCCTGCGTCTGCTGCTTCAGCGCCGGCAGATCCAGCGTGGGTGCGGTTTCGAAGCGGCCGAGCTGGCGCACGATGTCCTCGCGACCCGGCTCCTGCGACCAGGCGGGCGCGCTCGCGGCCATCAGCGAAGCCACGATCGGCCCTGACAGCAATGATCTCGCGGTCCGCCGCATCAGCGATACCCCGCTTCGCCCATCGCCTGCTGACACCGCGCGCTCACGCCGTTGGCCGTCATCAGGCACGGGATCGATTTGCTCGTCTCCTTCGTGGAGCCGCCACACAGCTTGACGATCTCGCGCTGGCAGGCGTTGGCGACCGTGACCCGTGCCGCGATGCGCTTCTGGATCGCCTCGAACGCCTTGAAATAGGTCGCCTTGCACTGCGCGGAGACCACGTCCTGGTTGCGCGAGAGGCATTCCTTGAGGCGGTTGGAATCGAGATTGACGCCGCGGCAATTGGCGGTGATGTCGGCGCCGCAGCTCGACGCGATCAGCCCCGCGGAATCGCCAAAGCTCATCGTCTGCGCCGCCGCCAGCGAGGGCACACACAGCGCGACCGCAACACTCAACAGAATATATCCCCGGACCATGCAGTCATCTCATACGACGCGAGCTGCCACGGTCAAGGCCTAACAGCGGCGAAGCTGTGGGACGTTGATGAAGCGGCCAAATCTGCCAGTCTCGGAGACGTTCAGCAGGCGCGTTCGGCTGCAAATGACCGGCCTCTGGAGCGATCGTCGGTCAAAAAGTGGATTTCAGGACGCGATCCATCTCGGCGAAGAGCCGTCCCTGCTCGGCAACGAGCTTGTCGACGATGTCCGTCGAAACCACCAGGCGGTTTTCGGGGGACGTGGCGTTGGCGCCAAAGACATAGACCGTGTATCGCCCGAGCGTTTCGATCGCGAAGCCGGCATGCGGATCATATGGCAGCTCGATCGCTCCGTGCTCCATCGGGTTCGACGTCAGCAGACAGGCCTGGCCCACGAGCTCGATAGCGTCCAAGGATGCGGCGATGGTCGTGGCCCTGGGAGCTGCCGACGGGTAGTTCTGACCGATCCAATCGAACGCCTGAGCCACCGTGCGACCGCTGCGTGCGACATCATCGATCACCAGCGGCTTGAACAGGACGGGAGGGCCGATGAAGCTGGACGCCAATCTCACGCCGGTGCTGTCACCCTCGAGGGGGATGACGGGAATGTCCAGCCGCAGATACTCCTTGACGAACCGCCCCACGGAGGCGCCGCCGCGATTCAGCGTGAAGATCGCATCGGGGACCAGATCGTTCGCGAAAGCGGCAATCCTGCCCAGACCGGAAAGTGTCTGGTCAGTATCGATGCGCCGGATCGCCAGCACGGGGCTTGCGCTCTCGATCGATCGAACGAGATCTTCGATCTTCTCGAACAGAGAGTGTTCGGCGTTCGACGGCCCCTTGTCTGCCAGCGCTTCGATCAACCGGACGAGATTGGCCGACGTTCGTGCCGAAAACAGCCGGTTGGTTCCGAATGGATTGGCCGGTTCGATCGTGAGGAATCCCGCCTCTCGTCCCAGCGTGGCGATCTGGTCGATATCGGCGAGCCGCTGCGAGGCCCAAAGATGATCGACGTGAACCATCAGCGCGTCGATATAGCCTTCCAGCCGCCTGGCCAGCAGTTTCTCGCGGGCGAGCATGTTCAGGAATGCCGGAGCTGCAACATGTGAGCCGACGTCATGTCTCGTCCTGGTCGGCTGGCGAACGTCGGCGGACGCGGTCGCTGCGGCTGCCGCTGGACGCCGGCTTTCCCGCCACGCCGTCACCTGAGAATGCATCGCCTCGAACTCCGCGATGCGCTGGTCGATGGCCTGTTCGCCCTCGCGTTCAACGAGGCTGTTGTAGTTCTTCCGCGCCCCCGCGCGCCGTTCGGGAGGCGTGCCGGTCAGTTCGAGGAGCTGCTCGATCTTGGCACCTGCGGTCATGACCCACCATCTGCCCAGGACGCGAAAGAGACGCCCTCATGGGCGAGAAACTGCTTCACTTTCTCCATCAGCTCATCGATCAGAGACGAGCACTGAGTAGGTAGTCCCTTACTTTCCACAATGCTAGCTGCTAGTCCTTTCTTTTCCTTCAAGCTGGCATCGAGACGTGCCTGCTGATCGGCATTCAGGTAGGGCCAGAGCGCTTCGAGTTCCGCCATGCAGCTCTCCTGCGCCAGTCCGGCCGCAGAACGTGAGGCTAGCACGGCCTCGGCGCGGTCTCCTAGCTCCGCCAAACCCAGAATTCGGGTCAAGGAGAGCGCGCGCTTGAGCGCTTTGACGAGCTTGCCCGCCTGTCGGTGAGCCAACATGTCGCGGAGCAGAAACTTGAGATAGCGCAGAAGCTCCTCGGGGACGACCAGCGGCCAGGGCGGGTTGCCGTCGGCTGTGAGCACGGCCTCCTGGAAGACGAAGCTGCGGCTGGCCGCACCCTTGCTCCGATCGGACGGATCGGAAGGCAGCACGACGTTCGATACCGGCATCACGCCAAATGGCGTGACGCCGTCGACGAAGTCGAGCTTGATCCGCTCGCTTTCGGTCGCCAGCGAACGCAGCCGACCCAACGCGGTGATGAGGTCTTCCCACGGAGCCTGATACTCTCGATCGAATTTGACCCGAACCAGAATGGTCGGACCATCACGACGCATGAGACGTTCGACACGATTGGCGATCTCGCTGCCATCGTCGAAGATGTATTGGGCAAGGTCGACATCCCCCAGCGCGGCCACCCGTCCAGCGAACGTCGTGGAGCCGGACAAGACGACGTTCCCGCGTCCCTCCAACATGCTTCGTTCCGCCACGCTGACGAGCCCGTCGAGGGTGATCGCGCTGGGGAATGCAAACGCAAGCGGCCAAGGTACGTAGACCGTCCAGGACCCGCTCCGGGTCGTGAGGTATCCGGCATGCTCGGCAGCAACACTCAGCCGTTCGTCCGGATCACAATGGGCGCTCTGGAAGGCATACTCCTGAACCAGTCGCTTGAAGCTGCCGATGATCAGCTCCGGAGCCGTCCCTCGCTCGGCATCGACGGCCAACGCAATAATGTCATTCGGCGTGAAAGGTGCAGCCATGGAGCTATGCCATGAAATTTTACAATCATAGCTTTAGGCCCGAACTTCAGCAAGCACCGCCGCTCGCGCGGGGTCACGCCCGCTGCACGAAGCTGTCGACGACGTGCTTTTCGCCGGCCTTGTCGAAGGCGATGGTCAGCTTGTTGCCGTCGATCTTGACGACGCGGCCATAGCCGAACTTCTGATGGAAGACGCGGTCGTCGAGGGCGAATTCCGATGTCGTGCCGGTGGATTTCGCCACCAGCTCGCCCTCGATGGTCATCGGTCCGCGCTTGCCACGGCCGAAATGACCGCCGAAGCCGCTGCCGAACGGATCACGGCCCGAGAACGGCGACGGCTCTTCCTTGAAGCCGCCCTCCGACGAACCGCGCGCTGCGCCCGGCCGACGTGCCTGCGCGCGCTGCCAGCCCGGCGTGGAATAGCTCGATCCGAACGACTCGACATTATCGAAGCGTGACGGGCCGTAGCCCCCGGCGCCGCCCCAGCCCGAGCCGCCCTTCGACTCGGTGATCTCGACGCTCGCCGCGGGCAGCTCGTCGAGAAAGCGCGACGGGATCGTGGTGGTCCAGGTGCCGTGGATGCGGCGGTTGGTGGCGAAATAGATTTTTGCCCGACGCCGCGCGCGGGTCAGGCCGACATGGGCGAGGCGGCGCTCCTCTTCCAGGCCGGCGCGGCCCTGCTCGTCGAGCGTGCGCTGGCTCGGGAATAGCCCTTCCTCCCAGCCCGGCAGGAACACGTTGTCGAACTCCAGCCCCTTGGCGGAGTGCAGGGTCATCAGCGACACCGCTTCCTCGTCGGCCGCGCCCTCGCGGTCCATCACCAGCGAGATGTGCTCGAGGAAGCCGTGCAGGTTCTCGAACTCCTCCATCGAGCGGACGAGCTCCTTGAGGTTGTCCAGTCGCCCGGCCGCATCGGCCGAGCGGTCCTTCTGCCACATCTCGGTGTAGCCGCTCTCGTCGAGCACGATCTCGGCGAGCTCGGTATGCGGCGTCACCTCGCGCTGGGCGCGCCAGCGCTCGAACTGCAGGATCAGCCCGCGCAGCGAGCCGCGCGCCTTCGGCTTCAGCTCGTCGGTCTCGACCACCGCGCGCGCCGCCTCGAACAGCGGGATGCGGCGCTTGCGGGCATGGTCGTGCAGCATCTGCACCGTGGCATCGCCGAGCCCGCGCTTGGGTACGTTGACGATACGCTCGAAGGCGAGGTCGTCGGCCGGCGAGTTGATGACGCGCAAGTAAGCCAGCGCGTCGCGGATCTCGGCGCGCTCGTAGAAGCGCGGGCCGCCGATCACGCGATAGGGCAGGCCGAGCGTGACGAAGCGGTCTTCGAACTCGCGCATCTGGTAGGACGCGCGTACCAGGATCGCGATGTCGTTGAGATGCTCGCCCTTGCGCTGCAGCTCCTCGATCTCCTCGCCGATGCCGCGCGCTTCCTCCTCGGAATCCCAGGCGCCGGTAACGGTGACCTTCTCGCCCTCGACGTCCTCGGTATGCAGGGTCTTGCCGAGCCGGCCTTCATTGTGGGTGATCAGGTGCGAGGCGGCGGCGAGGATGTGACCCGTGGAGCGGTAGTTGCGCTCGAGGCGAATGACCTTGGCGCCGGGGAAGTCGTGCTCGAAGCGCAGGATGTTGTCGACCTCGGCGCCGCGCCAGCCATAGATCGACTGATCGTCGTCGCCGACGCAGCAGATGTTCTTGAGCGGCGGCGTGGCGCCCTGCGCGGCGTCGTCGTCATTCCGGGGCGCACCGCCAGGTGCGAACCCGGAATCTCGCAGTTGGCTATCCTCAGCGCGGGATTCCGGGTTCGGCTCTTGGAGCCGCCCCGGAGTGACGGAGGATGGGGCGACGGCACGCGACGAACTCGGCGCCTGCGACAGCAGCCGCAGCCACAGATATTGCGCGACGTTGGTGTCCTGATACTCGTCGACCAGGATGAACTTGAAGCGGCTCTGATATTGCCGCAGCACGTCAGGGTTCTCGCGGAACAGCCGGATGCTCTCCAGCAGCAGGTCGCCGAAATCGGCGGCGTTGAGGATCTTCAGCCGTTCCTGATAGCTCGCATAGAGCTTGCCGCCCTTGCCGTTGGCGAACACGGCGGCCTCGCCCGAAGGCACCTGGGACGGCGCCAGGCCGCGGTTCTTCCAGCCGTCGATCAGGCCGGCCAGCATGCGCGCCGGCCAGCGCTTGTCGTCGATATTCTCGGCCTGCAGCAACTGCTTGAGCAGGCGGATCTGGTCATCGACGTCGAGCACGGTGAAATTGGACTTGAGCTGCACCAGCTCGGCATGGCTGCGCAGGATGCGGCCGGAGATCGAGTGGAAGGTGCCGAGCCACGGCATGCCCTCGACCGCCTGTCCGAGCATCTCGGCAAGCCGCGTCTTCATCTCGCGCGCGGCCTTGTTGGTGAAGGTCACCGACAGGATCTCACTCGGCCGGGCGCGGCCCTGGCTCAGGATATGCGCGATGCGCGTGGTCAGCACACGGGTCTTGCCAGTGCCTGCGCCGGCGAGCACGAGCACCGGGCCATCGAGCGTTTCGACCGCCTCCCGCTGCTCCGGATTGAGGCCGGCCAGATAGCGCGCGCCACCGGTCGCGGCGGCGCGAGCGCGCGCGGCGATGCCGCCGGCAACCGGCTGGTGGTCAGGCGCAGGAAAAGGGCTCACGCGGTTGGGCTCGGTCATCAGCGAATCAGTCTCGTCCCTCGGATGGCATCATATGACGGCATCACGAGGTCTGCAGGAAGGAGCCCTCATAGCAGGGATTGACGGCTATATGGGGCCGGGGCCGGCGTTTTACAGCCCTAAATCGGGCCAGGCGGACGCTGCTCCAGCCTCGCTGGGCATTTGTTCCGGCAAATCGCGAAATTTTAGCGGCCCGCGCGGCCGGAACCTTTGTTCCGAGCCACGATTGTTCTGGCAACGGCGCAAGCTCCGCGTCGCTTTGAACCGCAATCGAGAGACAGAGGTCGTGTCATGTTAGGCTGGGTTGTCACCTTCCTGGTTATCGCATTGATCGCCGGCATTCTCGGCTTCGGCGGCGTCGCCGGTGCCTCCATCGAGATCGCCAAGATCATCTTCTTCATCGCCATCGTGCTGTTTCTGGTTTCGGCCGTCGTGGGCCTCGCCCGCGGCCGCAGCCGCGTGTAGTCGGCCTCATCCCTGACAATGAGGTCGGCGAAGGGCGCAGTGCCTCGCAAGAGGTGCGGCGCCCTTTGCGTTTTGAGGAGGTGTCAGGCCGGGGCCGTCAGCGCGACCTGCACCTTGGCGAGGGCGGGATCGAGCGCCACGGAGGCGAGGCGCGTATCGTTGGAGAGCGCGGTCAGAGTGAGCGTCTGGTCCTGCACGCGGAAGATCCGGCACAGCGTCGTCGCCTCCGAGGCGTCGCGCAGCATCACCGACAACGGCGCGATGTGGGTCTCGTCGGCGATCTTCTCCGCCACGAGCGCAAGCCGCGTCGCCGCCGCCGCAAGCTGCTCGGTGCGGTGTGCGGTCGTATTGGCCGCGAGCGGCAAGCCTTCCTCGTTGGTGAGCAGCACGGTCTGGAAGCGGCCGACTTCGGCGATGCGGTCGAGCAGCGGCACCAGCTCGCGGCGCCGGCCCGGCCGGCTCGCGAGCTGCGCCAGATCCAGCGAGATGCGCTCACGCTCGACCAGCGGCGCCAGCACATCTTCGATCGCGCTGCGCAGGCTGGTCTCCCGCTCGATGGCGTCGTGGCTGCTCTGCTCCTGCAACTGGTCGAGGCTGGCCGCCTGCATCTGCACCTGCCGGCGCAACAGCTCGCGGGACAGCGCGCCCTGGCGGGCGCCGAACAGATAGCCCGAGGTCAACAGCAGAATGGCGGCGCCGAGGCCGCTCACGATGGCATAGATCGTCATGGTCGCTTCGTCGCTGTGAGTTGACTGCAATCATCGACGCCCGCAATGCGCAGCACGGCCTTGCGGTCGCCCGCGACCGCCTGGGCATCGCCGCGCGCCTCGCCGGCGCCGGCCGCGCGCACCGACATCCGCTGCGCGGGGAGGCCCTCGCGCTTCAACTGGGCCGCGATCTCCTTGGCGCGCGAATAGCTGAGCAGCACGTTCAGATCCTCGGTGCCGCTGGCATCGGTATGCCCCTCGATGATGATGGTCGCCTCACCATGGCGCGCGAGCGCGCGTTGCAGGATCGCCAGCGACCGCTTCATGTCGGCAGGGTTCGGTCGTGCGCTGCCGCGCTCGAAGCCGACCGCCAGCGGCGCGAAGCACTCGGCGGAGGGCTTCGCGGGGCTCTGGGGCTCCGGGGGCGCTGCCGGGGCGACCGGCGGTGTCGGTGGCGCGACCACGACGGGAGCGATCGCGGGCGGCATCGGCGGCGCCGCGACCGGTGCCGGGTCGACGATCCGCGCCTCCCGTCGCTTGGGTGCCGCGTCGGCAACGGGGGCGTCGCGCTGCGGCACGGCCGTCACCGGCATTGCGGCCGTCGCGACCGGCGGCGTGGCGGTGCCTTGCTGCCAGAGCGCTGCCGACATGACGGCGATCAGGGTGCCGGCGACGGCGAAGGCCGCGGCGAGCCAGACCGGCGCCTCTTCGCCGGCCACGGTGCACGCATCGATGCGCATGGCGGGAGAAGGCAGAGCGGAGTTCGGGGAGGGCGCCAGCATGTCAGCCCACGGGCACCTTGAATTTCGGCGTGATCAGGTCGATGCCGCATTCGAGCCCCGCGCACCACGCGATGAACTGGCGCGACATCGTAGCATCCGGAAACAGCGCGCCGTGCTGCGGGGCGATGATCTCGATGTCGAGCGTGCTGACCATCTGCGCCCACGCCTTCATGACGCGGTTGGAGACCATGTAGCGCCGGTGAAAGCCCTCCATGAAGCGCGTATGCGCCTTGAAGTCGCGCACGACGGTGTAGTCGACGCCGATCGAGGCGCCGAGGTCGCCGCTATAGAGGATCTTCGAGATCGGATCGTAGAGCTGGAAATTGCCCTCACTGTGCAGGAAGTGCGCCGGCAGCGCGTACAGCCTGCTGCCCGCGAGATCGAACACCATGCCCTCGTCGGGGATCGGCTTCAGCCGGTGGGCAACGATGTGGTCGAAGCCGAAATGCGGCACGAAGCGGGTCCACAGCTCGGAGATGTAGGCGTCGGCGTCGGTCGTCATCAGCCAGCCGTTGATCGCCGCGACGATGTCGGGATCCTGGTGCGACAGGAACAGATATTTCAGCCGCCCGCCCGAGAGCTCGCTGAAGGTCTCGCTGAGCACCCTGGAATAGACCTTGTGGCCGCCCGGATCGAGCAGCATGCCGACGCGGTCGTGGATGATCAGATGCTGGTTCGCCTGCACCGCGTGGTCGCCGGCGCCGAAATCCTCCAGCAGAATGTTCTTGTGAACGCCGTCGTCGTAGAGGACGGTATTGGCCATGAAACTACTCCCGCCGGCGCCGCGCCATCGCAGCGCGCCGGCTCATTGGACGACGGTGCGCTACAGTACCTTCTGCAGCGATCTGACGGCTTCGCGCATGTCGAAGAAGGTCAGCCCGAGCTTGCTGTTCTCGTTGGTGAGCGCGAGCAGCAGCGCGCCACGGCCGGCGCTGACCAGCACGGCATAGCCGGACTCGCCGCGGATGATGACCTCCTGCAGATGGCTGCGGCCGAGCTCCATGGCGGCGCGGCCGCCGAGCGACAGCAAGGTCGCGGTCATGCCGGCAACCCGCGTCTCCTCCATGTCGGCCGCGAGCACGCTCGCGATCATCAGCCCGTCCTCCGAGATCAGCGCGCAGGCCTCGACCCCGAACGAGTCGCTCTGCAGCTTGCGCAGAACCCGGTTGATTTCATCGAGTCGTGACATCGGCTTCTCCTCGACGGCGCGCGGGGCAAACTTGGAATGAAACTGGGTTTGAGCCATGGCGGGGTCCTGGTCATCATCTTGGGCTGTTGAAACGGAAGCGGTCGGAATGTCGATTTGTGTAGTAACGAAGGAGGGATACAGCGGGTCATCCGGGACCAGCGTCGTCGTCTGTTCCGGACTGCCGTCCGGCGCCGTCAGCGCGCGTGTCTCGATCGTATCAACCGCATCGTCGAGCGCGCGCTGCTCGGCCTTGATGCGTGATCGCGAGACCGGCGGATCCATCGCCTGCAACTGGGTCACCAGCGCCTGGCGGGCCGACTGGTAGACTTCGGCGCGGCGTTCGGGGGTGGAATCCGGCAGGCTCTCCATCGCGCGCGACAGCAGGATGAAGTAGTCGGCGGTGGTCACGGGCAGGGCTGCCGCATCCTCATGCGGACCGTGCGCTCGGCTCAGCAGGCTTGCGAGGCGTCCCATCGCTCTCTCGTCACTCTACGCAACTAACGATGCATAAGGTTAGGTCGGTGCAAGGGACAGGACGAATGATCTGAATCAAATCTACTAAAATCAGGACCAGACTGCGTAATCCCGCCCTCAAATCGACCGCAGTAGATCATGGTGGGGCCACGATTGCCGCCAATGCGCCGTATTGCCGCCGCGTTCGGCGCAACTGCGCCTCGGTCGCAGCCAGAATCAGCTACGATCACGGCGACGAATGGCGGCGCGGGGAGGGCAATGTGAACGTCCGGGACTATGTGCAGCGCGATGCGACGGCGCTTGCCGCCGCGGTGAAGGGCGGCGAGACCAATGCGGCCGAGCTGCTTCAGCTCGCGCTGGCGCAGAACGAGCGGGCCCAGCCGAGGACCAACGCGGTCTGCAGGCTGATGGAGCGCGAGGCCCGCGCGCAGCTCGCCAAGCCCGCCAACGGCCCGCTCACCGGCGTACCGTTCCTGATCAAGGACTGCGCCCAGGACTATGCGGGCCTGCCGACGGCCTATGGCAGCAAGGCGCTATCCGGATTCGTCGCCGGCGAGCATGCCTCGGTCGTCAGGCGGTATCTCGAGGCCGGCCTGGTGATCTTCGGCAAGACCAACCTGCCGGAGCTCGCGCTGAAGGGCGTCAGCGACTCCCGCGCCTTCGGCCGCGTCAGCAACCCCTGGAATCCCGCACATACGCCCGGCGGCTCCAGCGGCGGCGCTGCGGCGGCGGTCGCTTCGGGCGTCGTGCCGATGGCCGCCGGCAATGACGGCGGCGGCTCGATCCGCATTCCCGCCGCCTGCTGCGGCCTGTTCGGCCTGAAGCCATCGCGCGGGCTGATCTCGTCAGGGCCCGGCTTCGGCGAGTACTGGTTCGGCGCATCCAGCGAGGGCGTGGTGTCGCGCAGCGTCCGCGACACCGCGCTCGCGCTCGACGTCATCGCGGGCGGCGAGCCCGGTGATCCCTTTCTCACCGCCGAGCCCGGCGTGGTCTACGCCAACGCGGTGGCCCGCGATCCCGGCCGCCTGCGCATCGGCTACACGGTGGCGTCGCCGATCGGGACCGAGGTGCATGCCGAGGCGAAGCTTGCGGTCGACAACGCCGTGAAGCTGCTGCAGGGCCTTGGTCACGAGGTCGAGGAGGCCTCGCCCGACATCGATGGCGCCGCGCTCGCGACAGCGTTCCTGCACATCTATTTTGGCCAGGTCGCGGCGCTGGTCGCCGACGCGCGCGGCAAGGGCGCCAGGCGCGAGGAGTTCGAGCTGCTGACGCGGGTGCTGTCGACGCTCGGCGGCGCGATCTCGGCCGGCGCGCTGACGACGCAGCTCTTGAAATGGAACGAGTTCGCGCGGGCGCTGGCGCGCTTCCATGCCCGCTACGACCTGCTGCTGACGCCGACGCTCGCGCACCCTCCGATCCGGCACGGCGAGGGCGATCCGAGCACCGCCGAGCAGACCCTGCTCGACATGCTCGACCGCATCGGCCTGCTCGGGCTGATGACGCGCTGGGGCCTGCTCGACGGCATGATCGACAAGATCGCCCGCGACAGCCTGCAATATGTCCCGTTCACGCAGCTCGCCAATCTCACGGGCACGCCGGCGATGAGCGTGCCGCTGCACTGGACCGCCGACGGCCTGCCGCTCGGCGTGCAGTTCGTGGGCCGGCTCGGCGACGAGACGAGGCTGCTGCAGCTCGCCCGCCAGCTCGAGCAGGCGCAGCCCTGGTTCGCGCGCCTGCCGGACTGGGTGATGCAGAGCTGACCACACCCGGCGGGCCGGTTCGAGCGGCGCGGTCGTGCGTCGCACGACGCCGTGCACGTCCATCGCGATTGCGTGCGCGCTGTTTGTGGTGTTCTATCTTAGGTGGAGCGCGGTCGCCTAAGCCGCGCCGGCTCGGCGACGTTCTTCGGACGGCCACGTTCTTCGGACCCGGCACATCGCACGTCGCTGCCGTCGTGCGGAAACTACTCCGCGTCGCTTCCGACGGTCCGCTGGTCCGGTGCCGTGCCATGCACGTTGGCGATACTTTCAGAGGGCGGGATCATGAACGTCACAGTCTATTTCGCGACCAACAGGCAACCGATCACGGCTGAAGGCACGAATCAGATTACCGGGTTCAGCTCCGAGCTCGGTCCCGTCAACGGCTTGAACATCAGGTATGGCCGGGCCGAGATCGCGGTCGATCTGCAGGCATCGAGCTATGCCCTGGTGCCTGGATCGCTTCATGTCGAGGACGAGCAACTGATCTTTCCGCAAGGCTCCCGTGCGGTCCTCGGCAGCAATACGATCTTCGGCGCCCTGCGTGCCGACATGCTGGCGAAGGCGCGGCCGACGCTGGCGTTCATTCACGGCTTCAGCAACAGCTTCGTCGACTCGATCGAACGCGCCGGGTGGATCTCGGCGTTCTACGGGATCGACGCCAACATGTTCGTGTTCAGTTGGCCGTCGGTCGCCTCGCTGGTCGGCGTGCCGCTGCCCTTTGTGGACTACCAGCACGATCGCAAGACGGCGGCGGCATCCGGCCCGGCCGTGGCACGCACGCTGCGGCGGCTCTATGATTTCGTCGACGGTCTGCCCGAGAGCGAACGCTGCAACCAGAGCATTCATCTCATCTGTCACAGCATGGGCGTCTATGTCCTGCGCAACGCGTTGCAGGCCTTGATGCAGATGCCCGACCCGGTCGCCGGCGCGGCCATGGCCGGCGGCGTTCCGGCGATGGTGCGGATGGGCGGGACGCAGCCGTCCCTGACCGGATTGCGCAGGACCTTCGACAAGGTCGTGCTCGCGGCGGCCGACGAGGACGCGGACGCGTTCGACGACCCGGCGAAGCTGAAATATCTGCCGCGCACCGCGAGCAGCGTCACGGTCTATCACTCGACCAAGGATTGGGTGCTCAATACGCTGAGCGCGGGCACGAAATTCAACGGTCCGCGGCTCGGCAGCGACGGTCCCGACAACATGGGCAGCATCAGCGACAAGGTCACCGCGATCGATTGTTCGGATGTGACGACGTTCGAGCAGGACCCGCAGCAGCACCAGTATTACCGGATCTTCCCGGTGGTCCGCGACGACATCGTCCAGGTGCTGCAGGGCGTGCCGCAGAACCAGGTCAGCAACCGCGATCCGGTGGGGTCGGGACGCTACCGCATTCGGCCGCAGGCCCGCTTGGCGGTCAGGGCCACCAGTCCCAAGCCGCGCGCCGCGAAGGCGCGCGTCGCCAAGTCCGGTGCTGCGAAGAAGAGGGCGGCCGGCGGGAGCTGAGCGCGGGACGCAGGCGCGCCCGCATGGGCCGGCTCGGCGACGAGACGAGGCTGCTGCGGCTCGCCCGCCAGCTCGAGCAGGCGCAGCCCTGGTTCGCGCGCCTGCCGGACTGGGTGATGCAGAGCTGACGATCTCAGCGCTTGATGATGACCACTTCGAGATACTCCGACGGCACCACCATCGTGCCGTCCTCGGCGCGATTGAGCGTCCCGATCAGGGCCAGCATGTCGCGCTTGAGATCGGCCTGGCGGTCGCCATCAAGCGCAGCGAAGGCCTTGAGCACCGGACCATAGTAGGTCTTAAACACGTCGACGAAATGCTCAGGCGAGCGGTAGCGCATCGCGAAATGACGCCGATGGCAGCGAATGTCGGTGGCATCGGCGAACATCTCTCGGATGCGTGCCTCGGTGCCCCACAGCGCCGGCGATCTGGCGCCGGCGGGCGGTGGCAGATATTTGCCGAGCGTCTTGAACAACTGGCCGATGAAGCCGTCGGGGGTCCAATTGGCCAGGCCGATCTTGCCGCCGCTGCGGCACACCCGGGTGAGCTCGGCGGCGGCGCGCTCCTGCCGGGGCGTGAACATCACGCCGAATGTCGAGACCACCACGTCGAATGTGCCATAGCCGAACGGAAGCGCCTCGGCATCGGCCTCCTGGAACTGCACGGACAGGCCGTCGGCGGCGGCACGCTGGCGCCCGCGGTCGAGCAGGGCAGGTACGTAGTCGGTCGAGACGACGTTGCACCAGCGCCGCGCCGCAGCCAATGTGACGTTGCCGTTGCCGGCGGCCACGTCGAGCACCTTCTGGCCGGCGCGGATGTCAAGCGCCTCGCAGAGTTCCTCGCCGACGAGCTGCAGCGTGTTGCCGACGATGGCGTAGTCGCCGGACGACCACGCGCTGTGCTGGCGTGCCTTGAGCGCGGTGAAATCCGGCTCTGCGGTCGCGCCGGCCTGAATTGCAGCTGATGCGGTCATGATGGTCTCCTCCGGAGAATGCAGCGCTGTTGCGCGCGCTGGTGTGTGGAGACGTACGCGGCAGGCTTCGGGCGGCGCTATCCAGATCGCGACACGGCCATCCGGATCGTGAACTTTTCGAGCGCCGCCGATGACCCATAGGCAATTGGACGTCGTCGCATGATGGACGGAGATCAGGTTCCCCTGGCGGCGCGGCAGCCTTTGCCACGCAGCGTGCGCCGCGCGCTCGAAGCGATGCATGACGACCTCGGGCGGCGCTGGACGCTGGCCGATCTGGCGAAGATTGCCGGCGTTTCCGGACGGACCTTGCAGCGCCAGTTCGTCAGGTCGATCGGCCGGTCGCCGCAAATGGTCCGGCAGGAGATCGGCTACGCGCGCGCCCGCGTCGAGTTTCTGCAGGGGCGCGCCGGCGGGAAGGTGATGGACGTCGCGCTGCGCTGCGGCTTCCCGCATTACGGCCGCTTCGCCGCCGGCTATCGTCGCTGCCACGGCGAGACGCCGTCGGAAACCCTGAAGCGGCAGGCGGTCTTGATGGCGCAGCTCGCCGCGTCGCGCACCACCATTGCGCCGGTGCGCGATCGGCCGACCATTGCCTTCGCCATGATCGCCACCGATCCGAGCGTGCGCGAGCTGGCGGACGACCTCGCGGCCGAGCTCACGCTGGCGCTGACCCGCGCGGGATTTGCCGTGACGACCCAGCCGCGCGCGGCGCGCTACCGCATGAACGCGTCGCTCCAGGGTCGGGATGGCGCGTCACGGCTGCTGCTGCAGCTGATCGACCAGGACAGCGGCGGGCTGATATGGGCGCATCGCGGCGAGGTCATGCTGCGGTGGGAGGCCGACAGTCACGAACGGTTGGCCGCCCGCGTGGCGGCATCGCTGCTGCAAAGCCTGCGCCGCGCCGAGATCGATCGGGCGCTGCGCAAACCGGATGAGGATCTGACCGCGCAGGATCTCGCGCTGCGCGCCATGCCCGGCGTGCTGTCGCTCGACGCCGACGGCAACCGCAGTGCGCTCGAGCTGCTGCATCAGGCCATCGCCCGCGATCCCCGTCATGCCCTGGCCACGGCGCTCGCGGCCTGGGCCTACGGCCAGCGCGCGGTCTATCATTTCGGCACCGCGCCCGGGCAGGACCGGCAGCTTGGTCGCGCCCTGGCGCAGCGCGTGCCGACCGAGCTTGCGGATGCGACCGTGCTGTGCGTGCTCGGCAACGCGCTCACCTTGCTGGATGAGCTCGCCGAGGCCGAGCAGGTGGTGGGCCGGGCGCTCGCGCTGGATGGCGGTGCCGCCTGGGCCTGGAGCCGCAGCGGCTGGCTCGATGTCTATCGCGGCGATGCCGCGTCGGCGATCGAGCGCTTTCGGATCGCGCTGGATCTCGCGCCGCAGGACCCGCTCGCCTTCAACGCCATCATTGGAATCGGCTGCGCGCATTTCGCCGCCGGGACCTACGCGGAGGCGGCGCGCTGGCAGCAGCGCGGCCTGCGCGAGCACCCGTCGTCGCTCTGGGTGCACCGGACCATGTGCCCGTCCCACGTGCTGGCGGGCGAGCGATCCGCGGCCCTGCGCAGTCTGCAGGCGCTGCGTGCCGGCTATCCGGACCTGACCCTGGCCGAGGTCCAGCGCGGCATGCCGCCGCTACCGGACGCCTATTCGGCCCGGGTATTCGAGGGATTGTCCGACGCCGGCCTGCCGGCGTAGCGGCGGCCGGTCACCGTCACCTCTTCGGCATGCCGATGGCGCGGCCGAGCCCGTCGGGCTGCGGCAGCGCGGCATGCGCCTGCAGCACGCGGGCGATGTTGGCCTGGATGTCCGGCGGAAACGGCGCGACCTTGCGCTTGGTCATGTCGATATGCACCGACATGCCCTCCGAACTCGCCGAGATCCAGCCTTCGTCGGCGTGGCGGAGCTCCTCGAACGTGTGCAGCCGCTTCTCGTCGGCACCGATCAGCCAGACTGCGACCTGCACCGGATCACCCAGATGGATCTCGCGCAAATAGCGCACGTGGCACTCCGTGATGAAGGTCGAGCCCTGCCGTTCCTTCATGTAGGCCGGTCCGATGCCGAGCTCGGCCCATAGCTGGTCGATCGCGCGGTCGAACATCACGTTGTAATAGGCCATGTTGAGATGGCCGTTGTAGTCGATCCATTGCGGCTCGATCTGCATGATGGACGACAGGAACGGCCCCGCGCCGGCTTGTGTGGGCACTGCATTATCGCTCATCGGCTCTTCCGTTTGCTCCCTTGACCCCTGTTGCGTCCTTTGCCACGGTCCGCCCAACTTTCGGAGGAAGCAGTGGCGACGACGATCCCCCATCACGATTTGAAGCGGCCCGCGCCGGAGGCGCTCAAGAGCGCGCTCGACGCGCTGGCGGCCCGCTTCGGCAACCGGCTCATCACCTCGCAGGCCGTGCGCGAGCAACATGGCCATACCACGACCTGGCTGCCGACGCAGCCGCCGGATGGCGTGGTGCTGGCGCAGGAGACCGCCGACATCCAGGACGTCGTCCGCATCTGTGCGCCAAAGGGCGTGCCGATCATTCCGTTCGGCACCGGCACCTCGTTGGAGGGCCAGGTCAATGCGCCGGCCGGCGGCATCTGCATCGACATGCGCGACATGAACAAGGTGCTGGAGGTGCATGCCGAGGACCTCGACTGCGTGATCCAGCCCGGCATCACCCGCAAGACCTTGAACGAATATCTGCGCGACCAGGGCCTGTTCTTTCCGATCGATCCCGGCGCCGACGCGTCCCTCGGCGGCATGGCGTCGACGCGGGCCTCCGGCACCAATGCGGTGCGCTACGGCACCATCCGCGAGAACGTGCTGGCGCTGAAGGTCGTGCGCGGCGACGGCGAGATCATCAAGACCGGCACCCGCGCCAAGAAGTCCGCGGCCGGCTACGATTTGACGCACCTGTTCATCGGCGCCGAGGGCACGCTCGGCATCATCTGCGAGATGACGATCCGGCTGCGCGGCATTCCCGAGACCATCGCCGCGGCGTCGTGCTCGTTCGAGACCGTGCGCGGCGCCTGCCAGGCGACGATCCTCGCGATCCAGACCGGCATTCCGGTGGCGCGCATCGAGCTGCTCAATGCGGCGCAGGTCAAGGCCTGCAACGCCTATTCCAAGCTGACGCTGCCGGAGACGCCGCTGCTGCTCTTGGAGTTTCACGGCAGCGAGGCCGAGGTCGCCGAGCAGTCGAAGAACTTTGCCGAGATCGCCAGGGAGTGCGGCGGCGGCGACTTCGCCTGGACCACCAAGCCGGAGGACCGCACCAAGCTGTGGCAGGCGCGTCACGATGCCTATTGGTCCGTGAAGGCGATCCGGCCCGGTGTCGGCGTGGTCGCGACCGATGTCTGCGTGCCGATCTCCAGGCTCGCGGACTGCGTCACCGAGACCGAGGAGGACCTCGCGCGTCTCAGGCTGACCTCGCCGATCGTCGGCCATGTCGGCGACGGCAATTTCCACTGCTCCTTGATGTGCGACGTCGACGACGCCGACGAGATGGCCCGCGGCGACGAGTTCATGCATCGCCTCGTCGAGCGCGCGCAGGCCATGGGCGGCACCTGCACCGGCGAGCACGGCATCGGCCAGGGCAAGCAGAAATATCTCGAGTCCGAGCTCGGCCCGGAAGCGCTCGATGCGATGCGCGCGGTGAAGCAGGCGCTCGATCCGCAGAACATCTTCAATCCAGGCAAGATCATCCCGGCGCGCTGATCGGCAATCCAAGCCGAGCTGGGTTTCGGATTCGGGTTCGGCGTGCAGGCCCGCTGATCACATAGGGCCGCTGCTCACATCTCCCAGCTCGCGGGAGATGTCGGAATGCATCACGATTCGCCAAATAGAAAACGCCGCCGCGTTCGACACGCGGCGGCGCTTTGTTTCCGTGCAGATCAACGGCAGACGCGGCGCGGTCCCCACGGCGTCGGCCGCACCCAGCAGGTGCGCGGGCCGTAGACGCCGTAGCCGTAGGGGCGATAGACGCGCGGGGCGGGCCGGCAGCGGCCCCAGCGGTCGGGGAACCAACCGGGACCACAGCCGCCGGCGACGCGCTCGACATTGCTGTCTGGAGCAGCCGGCTGGGCCGGCAGCGTGAAGGCCTGCGCGGCCGACGCGCCCAACATGACGGTCGCGGCGAGCAGGGCGGAGGTGAACAGATTGCGCATTGCAGTGCGGTCCTCTCGTTGGTTTCGAAGCAGTGCAGTCCTTAGACGTCGTCGGGCAAATTTTGGTTTCGCAATATTTTCGAGGTCTCGAAACCTCTTCCCAGTACCATAGAGCTCTCGACGACGCCGGTCGCCCGATGCAGCTCTGCCGATCATGTGGCGCATCGCTGCAGTGTCGACGCCATCGTGCGGTCTTCTAGCAGACATTCGCTGCAAGGAACATGAACGATCAGCGACGCGTCCCACTGGCTTTCGTCGCAGGCGGCATCATTTTCCGCCTTGCTGCGCCTTTGCGTCCTTCAACGCCGTCCTGCAACCGTCGGAGAGCTTGTCGAACTTCTCGATCATGCATTGCTTGATGCGGCCGCCGCCCGGCATGATTCCAGTACAGAGCGTACGCACATCGTTGCCGCAGGCCTGGCGCATGGCGCTCCTGTCCTGAGCCTGGGCGGTCGTGCTGGAGATGACTATCAACAGCAGCGGAAGCAGCTTGTGCATGATCGATGATTCCTCTCTCGCCGCGGCCGACGCGCCGGGCCTCGTGAGGCGGTTGTCTCGCCGATGAATTTAGCGGGCATATGTCGACCGTCGCCGCAACGTGTAACGGTTTGTATCACGAGGTCACTGCGCAGAGCGCAAGCGTCCGCCTGCCGCCGGGGTCGTCGTCGACCACGGCGGCGCTCGTGCCGCCATTCCCTCAAGCGTGCACATCCGAGGCACTGCTGCGCAGCTTCCGCAGCGCGTGATCGACGCTGTGGAACACGCGCTCCCGGGGCAGCACATCGTACAGGCCGAACCGTTCGAAGGCCGCCTGGGCCCGCAGCGACTCCAGCCGCGCCACCGCGAACACGATACCGGCCTCGTTGCAGATATGGATCACGTCGCGCAGGGTCTGCGCGGCGGTGAAATCGATCTCGACGATGGCGCTGGCCTCGAACACCACCAGCCGCGGCTTGCGGCTGCGCAGCAGGCGCTGCATGTCGGCGCGGAACGTCGCTGCATTGAGGAAGCTGAGCGGGGCCTGGAAGCCGACCACGGCGATGTCGGACAGTTCCTCGCCCTTGATCTGCGGATGTGCCGGCCACCAGATCGTCGTGTCCGGCACGCGCTGGAAGGCGATGAGGTGGGCGCGCGTCGTGCTCCAGATGCCGTGCAGCAGCGACAGCGCGATGCCGAGCGCGACGCCCTGCTCGATCGGCAGTGCGACGATGGCCACCGCGGTGGCCAGGATGAGCAGGAACTCGCCCTTCGACGCACGATAGACGCTTGTGATCTGCGCGACGCGGATGATGCGCAGCGCGACGAACAGCAGCACGCCGCCGAGCGCTGCCTCCGGGACGTTCGCAAGCAGCCGGGCTCCGAACAGCACGAGCAGCAGCACGATCCCAGCGGCGAGCAGGCCCGCGACCTGCGACCGGCCGCCGGTCTCGACCACGATGCCGGTGCGCGGTGGACTCGCATTGACCGGAAACGCGCCGAACAATCCGGCCAGCAGGCTGCCGGCACCGGCGCCGAGGAAGTCGCGGTCGACGTCGGCCGCGCGGTCGGGATCGGAAGGGAACGAGCGCGTCGTCGCCGACGTCTGCACCATCACCACGACCGCGATCAGGAAGGCGAGCGGAACCAGCTTCGCCCATTGTTCCGGCCCGATCAGCGGCACGGACGGCATCGGCACCGTGCCGGCGATCTCGCCGATGACGGGCACGCCGCGTCCCCGCAGCCCGGCCGAGAGCACGAACAAGGTCGAGGCCGTAAGCGCGATCAGCGCGCCGGGAATGCGGGCGCTGATCCGCTCGCAGACCGTGATGGTCGCGAGCACGCCGAAGCCGATGAGCATCGTGTACCCGTTGGCCTTGCCGAGTTCGCCCGCGAGGGTGGCGATCCGCGCCAGCGTTGGCCCGCTCGGTGACGGCAGGCCGAGCACGCCCGGCAATTGCGAGACGATGATGTGAACGGCGATGCCGGCCAGGAAGCCCACGGTGACCGGCACCGACAGCAGGTTGGCGATGCCGCCGAGCCTGAAGCCGCCGGCCAGCACCAGCATGACTCCGACCAGCAGCGCCAGCGCCGCAGCGAGGCTGCCGTATTCAAGCGTGCCGCTGGCCGCGAGCAGCGCCAGGCCGCCGGCGAAGATCGGCGTGATCGTGGAATCGGCGCCGCAGGACAGGAAGCGGTTGGCGCCGAACAGCGCGAACCCCAGCGATCCCGCCATGAAGGCGAAGAAGCCGGTCTCGGGCGTGAAGCCGCCGAGCTTGGCGGTCGCCATCTGCTCGGGGATCGCGATCGCCGCCAGCGTCAATCCGGCGGCGAGATCGGCGGGCAGGGCGCTGATCCGCCAGCCTCGCAGCGAGCGGAGCATCGGCCAATGATGGTTGCCGTCGTGGCGTGGTTGCTCGATCATGTCGATGTCTCCAAGCGCATCACGGTCGATGTGTTCGTCCGCTCACGCAAGATCGCGATCCCAGGGCGGCTCCGGCGCGAACGCCGCGGCGAGGTGGTCGATGAAGGCGCGCACCTTGGCCGATGGCGTGCGGTCCGGCAGATAGACGGCGTGCACCGCCAGCAGGTCCGACGGCGGCGCGTCGAGCGTCAGCGGCACCAGCCGGCCCGCGCGGATGTCGTCGCCGACGATGAAGGTCGGCTGGTAGATCACGCCCTGTCCGGCCAACGCCGCCGCGAGCAGCGCATCGCCATTGTTGGCGCGCAGATTGCCGCTCACCGTGACATCGACCGCGGCTTTGCCGCCCATGCGCCAGCGCGACGGGCCGGCCGCCGCCAGCGTATAGCCGAGGCAGTTGTGACCGGCGAGATCGGCCGTGGTGCGCGGTGTCCCATGCACGGCGAGATAGGACGGCGCGGCGCACACCATCATCCGGCACGGCGCCAGCCGCCGCGCCACCAGGCTGGAGTCCTTGAGCGTGCCGATGCGGATCGCGAGATCCCAGCCTTCCTCGATCAGGTCGACCAGCCGGTCGTTGAGGCCGAGCTCGACGCTGACGCCGGGATAGAGCGCGGCGAAGCCGGCGAGCAGCGGCGCGATCTGGCGCGTGCCGAAGGCGAGCGGGACATTGAGGCGCAACAGCCCGCGCGGCTCGACGCGGTCGGCCGCGATCGCGCTCTCGGCCGCCTCGAAGTCGCCGAGCACGCGCTCGGCAAGGTCGAGATAGCGGCGTCCGGCCTCGGTGATGGTCAGCCGGCGCGTGGTGCGGTGAAACAGCTTGGTGCCGAGTCGCGTCTCCAGCGCCGCGAGGTGTTTTGTCACCATGGTCGGCGACATGCCGAGCAGGCGGGCCGCGCCCGACAGGCTTCCGCAGCCGGCCACCTTCGAGAGCACCTCCAGTCCGGTCAGCCGGTCCAACACTGGATCATCTCACTCTTGGAGTGTGAACTGATTTTCCATTGTAGCGGATTATCGTCTGAGGGGAAATGATCCATATGGCGGGAAGTCCCCACGGAGGTCCCGATGATCGATTCCCGTACTGCGCCTTATGCCGCGCTCCTGCTCCGCCTCACTCTTGGCGGGCTGTTCCTGGCCCATGCCAGCCTCAAGCTGTTCGTCTTCAGCCCGGCCGGCACCGCAAAGTTCTTCGGCAGCATCGGCCTGCCGCCCGAGCTGGCCTATCTCGTGATCGCCGCCGAGATCCTGGCCGGCATTGCCCTGATCCTCGGCATCGCCACCCGCTGGGTCGCGCTCGCCGCCGTGCCGATCCTGCTCGGCGCCATCTTCACCGTGCATGGCTCTGCCGGGTTCTTCTTCAACAATCCGAAGGGCGGCTGGGAGTATCCGGCGTTCTGGGCCGTCACCCTGGTGATCCAGGCCCTGCTCGGCGACGGCGCCTATGCGCTGGGCAGCCTTCGCAGCGGCCTTGCCGGCGGGCAGTTGCGCAGCGCGCATTGACGCTGGCGTAGGGGGCCGACAGCGGTCGCCGAAACCCCGTCGTCCCCGCGAACGCGGAGACCCATGACCACAGGCAAATCTGAGTCGAGCACGAGGGGCGACGCTCAGCCTGCCTCGACCGTCGATCACGCGGTATGGGTCCCTGCGTTCGCAGGGACGACAGTTGTGGTTTGGGGCGCCACCTGAGATATCCATTGCACGAGGAGCCATGACATGACCCTGCCCAGCATCTTCCTGTCGCACGGCTCGCCGATGCTGCCGCTCACGGATTCGGCCGCCCGTGACTTCCTCGTCGGCCTCGGCGGCAGCCTGCCGCGGCCGAAGGCGATCCTGGTGATCTCGGCGCATTGGGAGACCGACATCCCCGCCGTCAATGCGGTGGCCACCAACGAGACCATCTACGACTTCTACGGCTTTCCCCGTGAGCTCTATCAGTTGCGCTATCCCGCGCCGGGGGCGCCCGATCTCGCGCAGGCCGTCGCGGCGCGGTTGCAGGCGGCCGGCCTGCCGGTCGGCATCGACCGCGAGCGCGGCCTCGATCACGGCGCCTGGGTGCCGCTGCTCCTGATGTACCCGCAGGCCGACATTCCGGTGCTGCAGCTCTCGATCCAGACCGAGCAGGGCCCTGCGCATCATCTCGCGCTCGGCCGTGCGCTGGCGCCGCTGCGCGAGGAGGGCGTGCTGATCATCGGCAGCGGCAGCTTCACCCACAATCTCGGCGAGTTCCGCAAGCGCCGGCTCGACATCGACGATCCCGCGCCGTCCTGGGTGGTCGACTTCGCCGACTGGGTGCACCAGGCCGCGATCGAGGGTCGCGTCGACGATCTCGTCGACTACCGCCGTCTCGCCCCGCACGCGCGCGACAACCATCCGACCGACGAGCACTTCCTGCCGCTGTTCGCCGCGCTCGGCGCCGCTGGCGAGGGCGCCCGCGTGGAGCGCCTGCACAACAGCGCCAATTACGGCGTGCTGCGCATGGACGTGTATGCGTTCCATGGCGCAGACGAGGCGAAGGCTGCGGCGTGAGCCGCTGACTTGTTAGTTCGATCTGCATCTGCCCGTCGGGCCCATTTTGCCCGACGGGTTACTTTGTCGCAGTCATTTCGCTTGCGTCGTCGGGCAAATCACCGCGATCCTCTCGCGCATCCCGCCTCACTTGCGCAGGGGCGTTGCGCGCGATCGTCACGACACGCGAGGCGGGGAGCGGTGGCCGCGAGAACTCGCAGCATGTCCTTTCGATGTGCGGACGAACGAAGCTCTTGCGGACGTGAAGTTGCAGGGTTCTGATACCTCGACGCTGGTATCACCGCGCAACGCGTGAAACGCGTTGTCGCGCATGGCGGCCAACAAGCCGAGCGCCAGGAAGCCTGCATATAAGCGTGAAGCCCATCGCGCAGGGAGGGCCGGGCGATCTCGGCTGAACCTGTGGTACCTGCCGCCTGCATTTTTTTGAGCAGGCGGGCCACGGGCGCGGCCAGCGCCCGGCCTTCCCTGCGCCCTCCTGTTCGATGAGGGTGAACGGACGTTGCACAGCCCGGGCATGTCATGCCGCGGAATTGCAGACGCGCGTCGGTCTGTTCGATGAGCGCGAGATATCTCAGCGTCGTCATTGCGAGCACAGCGAAGCAATCGAGAGTCCCGTCCACAGCCCTGGATTGCTTCGCTGCGCTCGCCATGACGGAGGAGAGGCCAGTGTTCCCAAAGGTGCGCCGCACACATGACCTCGGAGGTAACTGACACGGGATGGCGCGGCGTAGAAAATCCTTGACCCCTCCGCATGCAGATGATGCGAAGGATGCACCAGGGAGTGAAACAACAATGCGCCTGCCGTTCTATTATGGCTGGGTCATCGTCGCCGTGACTTTCGTGACGATGGCCGTCGGCGTCAATGCGCGCACCGCGTTCTCGCTGTTCTATCCGCCTGTTCTCGCCGAATTCGGCTGGGACCGCGGCGTCACCGCCGGCGCGTTCTCGTTCGGCTTCGTTGCCTCCGGAATCGTCAGTCCGCTGATCGGACGGCTGATGGATCGCACCGGCCCGCGGGCCGTAATGGAGCTCGGCGTCGTGCTGATGGCCGGCGGTCTCCTGCTCGCGCCGCTGACCACGCAGCCCTGGCATCTGTACCTCACCATCGGCGTGATGGTCGGCGCCGGCAGCGTCTGCCTTGGCTATTCCGGCCAGTCCTTGTTCCTGCCGAACTGGTTCATTCGCCGCCGCGGGCTGGCGATCGGCATCGCCTTCGCCGGCGTCGGCGTCGGCTCGATGACGCTGTTGCCGTGGGTGCAGCACATGATCGCGCAGACCAACTGGCGCACGGCCTGCACCGCGATGGGCATCGTCGTGCTGGTTGTGCTGGCGCCGATCAATTTCTTGCTGCGCAAGAAGCCGGAGGAGATCGGCCTGCGCCCCGACGGCGACGCCGCGCCGCTCGCCCACGCGGCCAAGCCGGTCTCCAACGTCGTCGACGCCGCCTGGGCCGGCACCGACTGGACGTTGTCGCGCGCGTTGCGCACGGGCCGGTTCTGGTGGCTCGCGCTGGGCTATTTCTTCGGGCTCTATGTCTGGTACGCGGTGCAGGTGCACCAGACGAAATACCTGCTCGAGATCGGCTTCAGCTCGAGCGTCGCGGTGTGGGCGCTCGGGGCCGTCAGCCTGCTCGGGATTCCCGGCCAGATCGCGCTCGGCCATCTGTCGGACCGCCTGGGGCGCGAGGCGGTGTGGGGATTGGGCTGTCTCGGCTTCGCGATCTGCTTCGCCGCGCTGATCGCGCTCAAGGCCGCGCCGTCGCTGGTGCTGATCTACGTCATGGTGGCGACGCAGGGCGCGCTGGGCTACGGCCTGACCTCGGTGATGGGCGCGGTCGCGCTGGAAATATTCCAGGGGGCGCATTTCGGCAGCATCTTCGGAACGCTGATGTTGATCGGGCTGTGCGGCGGCGCAGCGGGGCCGTGGGTGACCGGCGTGCTGTATGACTACACCCTGAGCTACACGCCGGGCTTCGTGATCGCCTTCCTCGGCGCCTTCGTCTCGGCGGCGGCGATCTGGATCGCGGCCCCCCGCCGGGTCCGCCTCGTCGCCGGCCAGTTGCACAGGTTAAAGACGGCGGGGGCGGCGGCATGATGTGTGATCGGGGCCGACTTGCCATCGCGCCGCGGCCGTGAGCTAATCGGCCAATCCAGGGAGAGGAACCCCATGAACGAGCATGTCCAGGCCGCCAAGGCCGCGCCGCTGTTCAATCCGCTGTCGCCGGAGTTCATCCGCGACCCCTATCCCTTCTATGCGCAACTGCGCGACAACGATCCGATGCATGTGACGCCGTTCGGCGCGTTCCTCGCCAGCCGGCACGCGGAATCGAGCCTGGTGCTGCGCGACAAGCGCTTCGGCAAGGACTTCGTCGCGCGTTCGATCCGGCGCTACGGCCCCGACATCATGAAGGAGCCGGTGTTCCAGAGCATGCGGCATTGGATGCTGCAGCAGGACCCGCCGGACCACACCCGGCTGCGCGGCCTCGTCGTGAAGGCGTTCACGGCGCGGCGGGTCGAGGACATGCGGCCGCGCATCCAGGAGATCGTCGACCGCACGCTCGATCAGGTGATCCCGCAGGGCCGGATGGATCTGATCGAGGATTTCGCCTTCAAGCTGCCCGTCACCGTGATCTGCGACATGCTTGGGATTCCCGAGGAGCATCGCGAGGCGTTCTACAAGAGCTCGCGCGAGGGCGGCCGCCTGCTCGAGCCGGTGCCGCTGTCCAAGGCCGAGATCGCCGAGGGCAATGCCGGCAATGCCGTGTCCAAGGCGTATTTCCAGCACCTGTTCGAGCTGCGCCGGAAACATCCGGGCGACGACCTGACGACGCAGCTGCTGCAGGCCGAGGAGGATGGTGCCAAGCTCAGCCATGAGGAACTCACCGCCAACATCATCCTGCTGTTCGGCGCGGGACACGAGACCACGGTCAACCTGATCGGCAACGGCCTGCTGGCGCTGCACCGCAACCCGGAGCAGCTGGCGCTCTTGAAGGCGCGGCCGGAGCTGATCACGAACGCGATCGAGGAATTCCTGCGCTACGATTCCTCGGTGCAGCTCACCGGGCGGGTCGCGCTCGAGGATATCGAGGATCTCGGCGGCCGGCGGATTCCTGCGGGCGAGAGCGTGCTGTGTCTGCTCGGCTCGGCCAACCGCGATCCCGCGGTGTATCCGGACAATCCGGAGCAGCTCGATATCACCAGGCCAAACGTGAAGCCGCTGTCGTTCGGCGGCGGCATCCATCATTGCCTGGGCGCGCAGCTTGCCCGGATCGAGGCCGAGATCGCCATCGGAACCCTGCTGCGGCGGCTGCCGGAGCTGAAGCTGGACGATCCGGACAACCCGGACTGGCGGCCGACCTTCGTGCTGCGCGGCCTCAAACGGCTGCCGGCCCACTGGTAACCATCTTCGTCAACGGAGTTGTCCAACGCCCCGGAAAGACCGACAGCGCTGTGACTTCGCCATACTTAATCCTATATGATGCAGCGCTCCGGTATCGATGCCAGTGGGCCGCGGCCGCATTGGTTTTAAGGTTGGGACGCCGGAGCGTTGTCCTTTGAGGGAGACCCCGTGCAGACGACCCTGCTCGGCTTGGCGATTGCCTTCATCCTTGCGCTCCTTGCTGCGCTGATCGGCCCGTACTTCGTCGACTGGAACCAGTTCCGGCCGCAGTTCGAGGCCGAGGCGGGCAAGATCATTGGCGTGCCCGTGCGGGTCGCCGGTGCGCTGGACGCACGGCTGTTGCCGACGCCGACGCTGCGGCTGCGCCAGGTCACCTTCGGCGGCGCCAACCACCTCGGCAAGCTGCGCGCCGACAAGCTCGACGTCGAATTCAGCCTCGGCGACCTCATGCGTGGGCAGTGGCGGGCGAACGAGCTCACCATCGGCGGCATGGCGGCCGATCTCGGCCTCGATGCCAAGGGGCAGGTCGACCTGCCGGCAGCCTCCGGCCGCTTCGATCTGGCCGCGCTCGCCATCGACCGGCTCAACCTCACCGGCCGTGTCGCGCTGCACGACGCGGCCAGCCGCTCGACGCTGGAACTGACCGACATCGTCTTCTCCGGCGACGTGCGTTCGCTGGCCGGTTCGCTGCGCGGCGACGGCGCGGTGTCGATCCGCGGCGGCCGCTACCCGTTCCGGGTGTCGTCGAGCCAGGACAAGGACTCCAACGGCCTGCGCGTCCACCTCAACATCGACCCGGGCGAGCGTCCCGTGATGGCCGACATCGAAGGCCTCATCAGCTTTCCCAACCGCTCGCCGAAGTTCGAGGGCGCGCTGACGCTGTCGTCGCCCCCGAAGGAGCAGGGCGCCGACAACGACAAGCCCGCCCAGCCCGTGAAGGAGTCATCCGCAAAGCAGGCTCAACAGGCCAAGGCGGGTCCGCTGAACCAGGCCGGCGCGACGCCTTGGCGCATCGCCACCAAGATCGTCGGCGACCAGGCGTCGGCCAAGCTCGACCAGATCGAGGTCAGCTTCGGCCAGGAGGATCGCTCGCTCAAATTCGCGGGCAGCGGCGACGTCCGTTTCGGCGCCGCCCCCGTGCTGAAAGCCTCACTGTCCGCACGCCAGCTCGATGCCGACAAGCTCCTGGCCGGCGGTGACGACATCAAGGATCGGCGGGCGATCGCGCCCGCGCTGGTGCTGCCGGCGCTGCGCAATTGGATCGCACAACTGCCGACCCTGCCGATGCCGGCCAACGTGCAGTTCGCGACCGAGCAGATCATGCTTTCCGGCCGCCCGGTGCAGAACTTTACCGCCGACCTCCACAACGAGCCTTCGGCATGGAGCCTCGAAAAGGTCGATCTGCGCGCGCCCGGCTCGACACGGCTGACCTTCCGGACCATCGGCATCTCGACCTCGGTCACATCGGGCTTCACCGGCGCGCTTGATCTCGAATCGTTGGAGCCCGACACGCTGGTGGCCTGGCTGCAGGGCCGCGGCGATAGCAGCTATCGCACCCAGCGTCCGCTGCGGCTACGTGGCGACCTCAACGTGGCGCCGGAGCGGGTCGCGATCGACAGCCTCAAGGCCGACATCGACGGCGGCTCCGTCGATGGACGCGTCGCCCTCGTCAACCGGCCAGCGGGGCCGGGCTCGCGTTTCGAGGCGGTGCTGAAGGGCGATCGGCTCGATCTCGACGCGGCGATGGCCGTGACCCGTTCGCTGGTCGGCGTTACCGGCGAGTGGCCGGCGGAGGCCAGCGTGGCGCTGGACGTCGGCCGCGCCAAGCTCAGCGGCCAGGAGCTGCGTCCGCTCACCGCGCGCTTTTCCTACGATCCCAAGACCATCGCCATCGACCAGATCAAGTTCGGCCAAAGCAGCGGCGTGACGAGCGAGGGCTCCGGCCGGTTCGATCGCGCCGATGCAACCGGGCGGCTGGTGGTGACCTCGATGGCCGGCTCGCTCAAGGAGATCACTGCGCTGGTGCAGCCGCTCGCGCCGCAGATCGCCGCCCGCTTCGATGCGCTCGGCACGCCTGCCGGTGCCGCCCGGCTGAAGCTTACGCTCGATCTCGCCAAGGATCCGGCCAATGCCGATCGCAGCCAGGCCAAGGCGGTGCTCGATCTCGACGCGCCGCAACTGAAGGGCTCGGCGACGCTGACGGCAAAACCGTCGGCGGCGGCGCTGCGCAGCTTCGAGCTCGATGCGATCGATCGAACCGAGCTTGGAATCGAGAGCCGGGTGTCGTCGGAGCAGGGCAGTGCCGTGCTGGCGCTGCTCGGACTCGATCGCGTCGCGGCGGCGGGCAATGGTCCGGCCCAGTTCGACGCCAGCGTGACCGGCAGCTGGCGGACGCCGCTGCGGGTGAATGCGAAGCTGTCCGGCGCCGGTCTCGATGGCGATGCGCAAGGCTCCGTCGATCCCTGGGGCGACACCGCCAAGGCCAACGTCAATCTGCGCCTGCGCAGCGCCAATCTGTCGCCGTTGTTCGGATTGAAGCCGCAGGATCCGGCGGCGCAGAACATCCGCCTGTTCGGCCGTCTTGGTCTTTCCAACAATCGCGTGACGCTCGACGACATCGACAGCACGGTCGGGGGATCGCGGCTGCGTGGCCGGCTCGCGCTGGTGCTCGACGACGACAAGCAGATCGACGGCGAACTCGGGCTGGACGCGCTCGACGTGCCGCAAGTGTTCTCGGTGCTGATCGGCGGGGCCGGGCGTGAGCCGGCCGAGCCTTTGGGCGCCGGTCTCTTGAAGGGATGGCGCGGACGCGTCTCGTTTCAGGCCCTCAGCGGCGCCATTCTGAACGGCACTGATCTGCGTCCGCTGGGCGGCGCCATCAAGAGCGACGGCCAGTCGCTGACCATCGAGAATCTCAAGGGCAAGCTCGGCGGCGGCGACGTCAACGCGACCGTGGATGCGCGCTCCAACGCGAATGGTCTCGTCCTGAACGGCCGCGTCGAGTTGGCCGGTATTGACGGCAACGCGCTACGCTATCACAGCCTGAAGATGCCGGCCGGCAAGGTTTCGGCGCAGATGACGCTCGCCGCCGAAGGACGCAGCGTGCAGGCAATGATCAATGCGCTCTCGGGCAATGGCACGGTGACGCTTGACAATGCGGCGCTCCCCAATCTCGACCCGCGGGCGTTCGATGCGGCGTTGCGCGCGGCCGACGCAGGCCAGGTGAGCGACGACGGCAAGTTGCGGCAGGTGATCGAGCCGGTGCTGGCATCGGGGACGTTGCCGGTCACGGCTGCGCAGATCCCCTTCATCATCCGCGATGGCCGGCTGCGTGTCGGCGCCACCACGCTCGAAGCGCAGGGCGCCCGTGCCATCGTCTCCGGTGGCTTCGACATTCCGGCCGATCAGGCCGACATTCGCGTCAGCCTGAGCACGAGCACGGTCGGCAATGCCAATAGCCGTCCCGAGATCCAGCTGTTCGTGGTCGGGACGTCCGAGGCGCTGACGCGCGCGGTCGACGTCACCTCGCTGTCGTCGTGGCTGGCGGTGCGTGCCATCGATCGCGAGACGCGGCGGCTGGATGCGATCGCGCGCGGCGAGGTGCCGCCGGCCTATCCGTCGTCGACGGCGTCGCTGCCCGGTGCACCCGAGGCTGGCCCGGCGGCACCGAGCGCGGCCGACGTGCCGCTGCCCGGTCGTGATCCGCGGCGCGAGCCGCGCACCAAGCTCGGTGGTCCGCGCGCCGTCGTGCCGCCGCTGACCCCGCCGCTCTCGGCTCCCGCCCCTGCGCCTCAGCCGGCGGCACCGATGGCATCGAGCCAGCCGCAGGTCGCGCCCTTGCCGCCGCCGGTCGAGATCAAGCCCGCGCCGGGTGCGCTGCCGCCGCGCCCACGGCCGGTGCCGCGTCCGCCGGTCGTGCTGACGCCGCCGGGCAGTCCATGATGCCGGCTGACGGCGTGCGGGGACCGCGCCGATGATGACCTTGCGACAGGTCGAGGTCATTCGCGCGGTCATGGTGACGGGCACCATCAACGGCGCCGCGCGCCTGCTGAAGGTGTCGGCACCGGGCGTCAGCCGTCTGGTGAAATACACCGAGCGCTCGCTCGGCATCCGCTTTTTCCAGCGCCAGAACGGCCGCTACTTCCCGACGCCCGAGGCGCAGAACATCTTCGAGCAGATCAACAGCGTCTACGAGAAGGTCGACGATCTCAGCTACATCATCTCCAACATCGGCCGTGGCGCGCTGTCGGAACTGCGCGTCGGCTCGGTGCCCAGCATCTCCCAGGTGATGGTGCCGCGCGCGATCGAGCGCGTCCGCCGCCGCTATCCTGATTTGGGCATCGACATCAACATCCTCAAGATCGAGGAGGCGATCGACTATCTGATGCTGGGAAAGGGCGAGTGCGTGGCGATGAGCTACCGGCTCGATCATTCCGGGCTCGAATTCCTGCCGCTGGCCTCAGGCGAATTGTTCTGCATCGTGCCGCCGGGACACGAGCTCGCCGGCCGCAAACAGGTCTCGGCTGCCGAGATGACGCGCTATCCGCTGATCGGCATCGATCCCAACGACCCCTACGGCCGGATCATGGCCGAGATCTTCGCGCGCAACAAACTCAGCTACAATATCTCGATCAAGGCGCGCTTTGGCACCACAGTCTGCGCGCTGGTGAAGGCCGGGCTCGGCATCGCTGTGATCGACCAGTTCACGGTCGCGCATGGCGGCTATCCCGGCATTGAGTTGATCAAGATCGCCGAGCCGACGCGGTTCGACACCTACATCGCGGTCAAGCGCGGTACGCCGCTGTCGCTCTATGCCGAACACTTCATCGACTGCTTGCGCGCGGAGATGCGCGCGCTGGAGCCCGGCCGACGTCAGGTGGCCAAACCGGCGAAATCCGGTGGCGGCAAAAAATAACATGATGTTAGGTTCAGCCGATATTTGAGTAATTGTGTTAGCGAGCGGACGCGCTATCGTCTGCAACGAAATCCGCGCGTGCGGCGCTCGCACGTCACAGCAGCAAGAGACAAAAGCGAACGTGCCTGATCTTTCCGCGCTCAAAGCCCGAAAATTCCTGACCGGCTTGATCGGTGCCCCGATCGCGCATTCGGCCTCTCCCGCCATGCACGAGCACGCCGCGGCGGCGCTCGGCGTGCGCTGCCATTATCAGCTGATCGAGGTCGCCGGCGCGGATCGTGCCGGACTGGCGATGCTGCTGGAGGGCGTGCGCCGGCTCGGCTTTGCCGGCGTCAACGTGACCTATCCCTACAAGGAAGCCGTGGTCGAGCTGCTCGACGAGCTGGCGCCGAAGGCGGCGGCGATGGGCGCCGTGAATACCGTCGTCGTCCGCGACGGCCGGCTGATCGGCCACAACACCGATACCACCGGCTTCGAGCGCGCGGTGGCGCCGCTGGTCAGCCAGAGCCATCGCGGCGTCGTGGCGCTGATCGGGGCCGGCGGAGTCGGCAAGGCGATTGCCTTCGCACTTGCGAACCTCACAGTCGCTGGGCTGCGGATCTATGACACCGAGCGGGCGCGCGCCGCGAAGCTCGCGAGCCTGCTGCCTGCCGGCACCACGGTGACTGTCGTCGACAGCGTCGAAGACGCGCTTCAGGGAGCGGTGGCTGTCGTCAACGGCACACCGATCGGGATGCTGCCGAACCGCGGTACGCCGGTGCCGGATCACTTGCTGCGTGCCGACCTCTGGGTCGCCGACGCGGTCTATTCTCCGCTCTGGACTCCGCTGCTGAAAGCCGCCAGGGCCAAGGGCGCTCAGGTCCTGCTCGGCCGCGAGCTCGCGATTTACCAGGCCGCGGACGCCTTCGAATTGTTCACCGACCTTGTGCCTTCGACCGAGGCGATGGGGGCGGCCTTCGACAATCACATGGCGGAGAGATATCCGGCGGTTGACGCCGCCTGAGCCGACCGCCAATACGCGGCGGAACAAGTCGTTCAAGCAAGAAACGCAAACAAGCGTTTAGAGCAGAGGAGGAAACAACGTGAGATCGATCATCCTGGCCGGACTGTGCTCGGCCGTGCTGCTGTCCGGAGCCGCCTACGCGCAGTCCGGTGCCCCCATCAAGATCGCCAACGTCGCCGAGCTGTCCGGCGGTGGCGCGACCGTCGGCACCAACTGGAAGAACGGCATCGACCTCGCGGTCGAGGAGATCAACGCCAAGGGCGGCATTCTCGGCCGCAAGATCGAGGTGAGCCACGCCGACTCGCAGTCGAACCCCGGCGTCGCCCGTGCCCAGGTGCAGAAGGCGCTCGACGCCGAGCCCTATGTGCTGCTCGGGCCCGGCTATTCCGGATCGGTGAAGGTGACGGCGCCGCTGGCGGCCGAAGCCGGCATCACGCAGATCATGGGCGGCGAGGCGGCCGAGCTGACGCAGGCCGGCAACAAGTTCCTGTTCCGCACCTCGTTCGGCCAGCAATCGTCGATGCCGAAGGTCGCCAAGTACATCAACGACGAGATCAAGGCGAAGTCGGTGGCGGTGGTCTGGGTCAACAACGACTTCGGCCGCGGCGGACGCGACGTCATCACCAAGGAGTTCAACCGCCTCGGCATCAAGGTCGCGGCCGACCTGTCGACCGAAGCCGGCCAGGCCGACTTCGCCGCCGACGTCAGCAAGATCAAGGCGGCCGCGCCGGATGCCGTCTTCATCTATGTCAACGAGGAAGAGAGCGCGCGCATCCTCAAGGAGATCAAGCGCCAGGGCGTGACGGCGCCGCTGATCGGCGAGACCACGCTGGTCGGCCAGAAGGTCATCGAGCTCGCCGGTGATGCGGCCAACGGGGCTCGCGGCCATGTCGGCCTCACCACCGATGCGCCGGTCGAGGCCATCAAGGCGTTCCGCGACCGCTTCGTGAAGAAGTACAACTACGTGCCCGACCATAACGGCCTGAAGGGCTATCTCGCCATCTACATGGTCAAGGCCACGACCGAGAAGATGGGCAAGGTCGACTCCAAGGCGTTTGCCGATACGCTGCACGGCCTGACCATCAAGACATCGGCCGAGCCGAACATCCTGATGGACGTCACCTTCGACCAGAATGGCGACATCGATCGCCAGGGCTTCCTGGTCGAGGTGGTCGAAGGCAAGCAGGTCGTCAAGCAGGTGCTGCCGAAGCTCAACTGAGAACAACGGTCGACCGGCGGCGCCGGAGGGGATGCCAGTGCCGCCGTCACCCAAAGGCTTAGGGGGAAACGATGTCCAATCTGCTCGACCTGATCGTGGCGGGTCTCGCCACCGGCGCCATCTACGCGCTCGTTGCCGTCGGCTTCACCTTGCTGTGGCAGACCTCGCAGACCATCAACTTCGCCCAGGGCGAGTTCGTGATGCTGCCGGCCTTCCTGATGCTCGCGGTGATGCATCTCGGCGCGCCGTTCTGGCTCGCGGTTCTCGTCGGCATCCTGTTGTCGGCACTTCTGCTCGGTCTCGCCTTCAAGATGCTGCTGGTCGATCCGATGCTGCGGCATGGCGTGCTGCCGCTGGCGATCGCCACCATGGCGCTGGCGGTCGGGATCAAGGAGGCGGTGAAGCAGTTCTTCAGCGCCGAGGCCTCGCCTTTCCCTTCGATCGTGCCGGTCGGTGACGTCACCGTCCTGGGCCGGGCGATTTCGCTGCAGAGCCTCGGCGTGCTCGCCGTCGCGATCCTCGCGGTCGTCGGATTGACCACGCTGTTGAACCGCACCTCGCTCGGCCATCAGATGCAGGCGGCCGCGCAGAATCCCACGGTGGCGCGCATCATCGGCGTGCCCGTCGAGCGTATGATCCTCCTGACCTTCCTGATCAATGCCGTGCTGGTCGCGCTGGCGTCGCTGCTGATCACGCCGATCTATCTCGCGAAGTTCTCCAGCGGCGAGGTGCTCGGGCAGGCGGCGTTCATCGCCGCGATCGTTGGCGGCTTCAACCAGGTGCGCGGTGCCATCGCCGGCGGTCTCCTGATCGGCGTCGTCGACAACCTCGCCGCGGCCTACGTCTCCACCCAGTATCGCGCCGCCGTTCCGTTGGTGCTGCTGATCCTTGTCATCCTGTTCCGGCCGCAGGGCCTGCTCGGACGCGCCGAGGAGCGTACGGTATGAGCAAGCACAGCAGACTGCTTCTCGTCGCGCTGGCCGTCGTGGTCATTGCGGGTCTGATCATCATCCCGATGAACTTCAACCGCTACGGCCTGTACATCCTGAGCCAGTGGGCCGTGATGACCATCGCCGCGATGGGATTGAACCTTACGCTTGGCTACGCCGGGCAGGTGTCGCTGGCGCAGGGCGCCTTCGTCGGCATTGGCGCCTATGGGGCGGCGATCCTGACCACGCATGGCTGGCCGCTGATTGCCGCGCTCGGCCTCGTCATCGTGATCTGCTTCATCGTCGGCTGGCTCCTCGGCTATCCGGCGCTGCGCGTTCAGCATCACTATCTCGCCTTCGTCACGCTCGCGTTTTCGACGCTGGCGTTCCTGGTGTTCCGCAACGAGAGCTGGCTCACCAACGGCATCTACGGCATCAGCAACATTCCACGTCCCGACATCTTCGGCTTCCCGACCCGCAAGCCGCTGCCGTTCTACTATCTCTGTCTCGGCTCCCTCGGCCTCGTGACGCTCGCGATGTGGTGGCTGATCCGCTCGCCCTGGGGCCGCGCCTTCATGGCGCTGCGCGAAAATCCGATCCGGGCGCAATCGCTCGGCATCGACACGCGCCGCTATACGCTGATGGCGTTCGCGATCGGCTCGGTGCTCGGCGGCATCTCCGGCGTGCTCTATGCGCCGCTGACGCAATATGTCGATCCCGTACCGTTTAACCTGCAGCTCTCGCTCGACCTCCTGATGATGGTCATCGTCGGCGGGGCCGGCTTCATGCTGGGACCGTTCCTCGGCGCCATGATCGCGGTGCTGCTGCCGGAGTGGCTGCGCTTCGCGGAAGGCTATTATCTGATGCTCTATGCGGCCGCCGTGATCGTGCTGCTGATCTATTCGCCGAGCGGCATTCTCGGCATCCTCGACCGCTATCTCAGCTCACGGCGAACCCAGGCGGCGTCCGCGTTGCGGGCCGCGGCTCAGTCCAAGCTGGAGGCCGTGCGATGACCGCAGTTCTCGACGTACGCGACGTCAAGAAGAGCTTCGGCGGAATCACCGCCGTCAACGGCGTCAGCTTCGACGTGCACGAGGGCGAAATCCTCGGTCTCATCGGCCCCAACGGCTGCGGCAAGTCGACCTTGTTCAACTGCATCCTCGGCCAGCTGGTGCCGAGCGCGGGCGAGGTCAGGGTCGACGGCAAGCTCGTCACCGGCCAGCGCCCGTCCGAGCTGAACCGCCTCGGCGTCAGCCGCACATTTCAGCTGCTGCAGGTGTTCCCGAAACTGTCGGTGCGCGACAATCTGATCCTCGCGGGCCAGGAGCATCGCGGCGGCATGCTGTCGCGCCTGTTCGGCCCGTCGGATGCGGGGCTCACGGAGGCGGCCGATCAGATGATCGGCTTCTTCAAGCTTGAGCATCTCGCCAACGAGCCGGCCGGTGGCTTGTCCTATGGTCAGCAGAAGCTGCTCGATGCCGCCATGGCCTTCATGGGCGGCCCGCGGCTGGTGCTGCTCGACGAGCCTGCAGGCGGCGTCAACCCGACCATGCTGGGCGACCTCAAGGAGCGGCTGATCGCGATCAACCGCGAACGCCGCGCCACCTTCGTGGTGATCGAGCACAACATGGAGTTCGTGATGTCGCTGTGCTCGCGCGTCATGGTGATGGCGGAGGGCAAGGTGCTGGCGATCGGCAAGCCCGACGAGATCAGGGCCAACCCGGCCGTGATCGAAGCCTATCTCGGACATTGAGGAGACGGCGATGAGCGATCCCATTCTCGACGTCCAGAACCTCGTCGGCGGCTACGGCAAGATGACGATCCTCAACGGCACGACCTTCTCGGTGCCGGCGGGCTCGATCACCACCGTCATCGGTCCGAACGGCGCCGGCAAGTCGACCGTGTTCAAGGCGATCTTCGGCCTGCTCAAGCTGCGCGAAGGCAAGGTGGTCTTCAAGGGCCGCGACGTCACCGGCTTGAGCCAGCGCGCGCTGCTCGGCGCCGGCATCTGCTACATCCCGCAGGGCCGCAACATTTTCGGCGAGCTGTCGGTCCGTCACAATATCGAGCTCGGCGGCGTGGCCGCACCGCGCGAGTTCGATCTGGCCGCCCGTGTCGAGGCGGCGCTCGACGTCTTTCCCGTGCTGCGCAGGAAGGCGGACCGGCAGGCCTCGACCCTGTCAGGCGGCGAGCAGAAGCAGCTCGAAATCGCGCGCGGGCTTCTGCTCGAGCCGCAGCTCGTGCTGATCGACGAGCCCTCCATCGGCCTGTCGCCCTTGATGGTGCAGCAGACCTTCGACATGCTAAAACAATTGCGCGACCGCGGCGTCTCGGTGCTCCTGATCGAGCAGAATGCGCGCTCGGCGCTGGAGATCTCCGACTACGGCATCGTGCTCGAGCTCGGCCGCACCCGCATCATCGACAAGGCCGACCGCGTGCTGGCCGATCCGCGCATCGGCCAGCTGTTCCTGGGCGGCGCGATGGAGGAGACGGCGGCATGAACCAGCGCTCGATCGCAACGGTCTCCATCTCAGGCGCGCTCGACGAGAAGCTCAAGGCGATCGCCGCCGCCGGCTTCGATACGGTCGAGATCTTCGAGAACGATCTCGTCGCGTTCGGGATGCGGCCGCGCGAGATCGGGCAGATGTGCCGCGACCTCGGACTTGCGATCTGCGCCTATCAGCCGTTCCGCGATTTCGAGGGCATGCCGGAGCCGCAGCGCGCGCGCAACTTCATCCGCGCCGAGCGCAAGTTCGACCTGATGCAGGAACTCGGCACCGATCTGCTGCTGATCTGCAGCAGCGTGTCGCCGGCCTCGCTCGGCGGCATCGACCGGGCCGCCGCCGATTTCCACGAGCTCGGCGAGCGCGCCGCGAAGCGCGGCTTGCGCGTCGGCTACGAGGCGCTGGCCTGGGGCCGCCACGTCCATGACTATCGCGATGCCTGGGAGATCGTCCGCCGCGCCGATCACAAGGCGATCGGCGTCATCCTCGACAGCTTTCATGCGCTGGCGCCGGCGCTGCCGACCAACGCGATCCGCGCGATTCCGGCCGACAAGATTTTCCTGGTGCAGCTTGCCGATGCGCCGAAGCTCGAACTGGATGTGCTGTCCTGGAGCCGGCATTTTCGCAGTTTTCCGGGGCAGGGCGATCTGCCGGTAGGCGCGTTCATGGAGGCGGTCGCCGCGACCGGCTATTCCGGGCCG
The DNA here is from genome assembly GCF_032484895.1 of Bradyrhizobium sp. SZCCHNRI3052. Taxonomy (NCBI): domain Bacteria; kingdom Pseudomonadati; phylum Pseudomonadota; class Alphaproteobacteria; order Hyphomicrobiales; family Nitrobacteraceae; genus Bradyrhizobium; species Bradyrhizobium sp. SZCCHNRI3052. The sequence goes on from NZ_JAUETW010000008.1 coordinate 161,717, forward strand.
CTGTCGCTGGAGATCTTCAACGATCAGTTCCGCGCCGGCTCGGCGCCGCGCACCGCGCTCGATGGCATGCGCTCGCTGCTGCTGTTGCAGGACGACCTCGCTGGAAAGACGCCGGCGTCATCGGCCGCGCGCTTCGAGCCTCGGGTCAAGAGCCACGGCATCGGCTTCGTCGAGTTCGCGGTCAGCGAGGACAAAGCGGAGTCTCTGGCGGGACTGTTCGGACAGCTTGGCTTCCGCAAGACGGGGCGTCATCGCAGCAAGGCGGTGCAGCGCTGGTCCCAGGGCGCAATCGAGTTGGTGATCAACTGCGAGCCGGCCAGTTTTGCGCATTCACACTACGTCACGCATGGGGCTGGTGTCTGCGCGTTGGCGCTGGACGTCGACAGTGCCGCTCGTGCCATGGCGCGGGCGCAGTCCTTGAAGACGCGCACCTTCACCCAGCCGGTCGGGCCGGGCGAGCTGGAGATCCCGGCGATCCATGGTGTCGGCGGCAGCCTGCTGTACTTCCTGGATACCCACGGGCGTCACTGGGACGTCGATTTCGAAGCCGTCGCCAGCGACAAGAGCACCGACCGTCTCGTCGCGGTCGATCACATCGCCCAGTCGATGCCGCATGAGGAGATGCTGTCCTGGCTGCTGTTCTATGCCGGGCTGATCGACTTCTCCCGCCTGCCGCAGATGGAGATCGCCGATCCCAGAGGCCTCGTGCAGAGCCAGGCGATCGTCAACGGCGATCGCAGCCTGCGCTTCATCCTCAACGGCTCCTCGGCGACGCGCACCTTGTCGTCGCGCTTCATCTCCGAGTTCTTCGGCTCCGGCGTCCAGCACATCGCGTTCTCCTGCGACGACATCTTCGCGGCCGTGGCCGAGATGCGCGCCCGCGGCGCCGGCTTCCTCGACATTCCCGACAACTACTACGACGATCTCGAAGCCAAGTATGATCTTGCGCCCGACACGGTCGCCGCGCTCCGTGCCAACGAGATCCTGTACGACCGCGACGGCGACGCCGAGTTCTTCCAAGTCTACACCCATATCTTCGAGGAGCGCTTCTTCTTCGAGATCGTGCAGCGCCGCAACTATCAGGGCTTCGGTGCGGCCAATGCCGCGATCCGGCTGGCAGCGCAGGCCCGCGAGGTGCGGCCGGACGCGATGCCGCGGCTTTAGCTCAGGGCTCGGGCCGGATGCCGGGCAGCCGGACGATCTCCTCGGCGAGATAGTCGATCAGCAGCCGCACGCGCGCGATGCCGGCGCGCTCCGGGACGATCAGCATGTTGAGGGGAGTCGATGGCAGACGGTGGTCGGGCAGGATGACCGTCAGCCTGCCAGCCGCGATGAGGTCGTCGACCAGCCACGCATGGCTCCCGCCGATTCCGCGCCCGGACAGCACGGCCTCTCGAACCGCGAGTCCGTGATTGGTGCGGAAGCAGCCTCTGAACGGCACCTCATGGCGTTCTCCGTCGGGTCCCATGACGACGAGCGACTCGCTGCCCGCGACGTTGGTCATGCGGACGCCGTCATGCCCGATCAGCTCCTGCGGCGTGCGCGGCGTGCCGCGTTTCTCCAGATAGTCCGGCGAGGCGACAAGAAGCCGGTGCGAGTAGCCGAGCGGCCGCAGCTTCAGAGAACTGTCGGTGAGCGGAGCGAGACGCAGTGCGATGTCGACACCCTCCCGCACGAGGTCGATGCGCTCGTCGGTCAAATTGAGATCGATCGCGATGTCCGGATAGCGATCCTGGAACGCGAAGACCAGCCGCGTGATGTGCAGGATCCCGAAGGCCGCCGTACAGGAGATCCGGATCGTGCCGGCGGCGGCGCCACGCGCACCGCGTGCCTCGTCGCCGGCCTGGTCGATCAGGCGGAGGATCTGGACGCAGTTCGCGTAATAGCGGCTGCCTTCGTCGGTCAGGGTGACGCGCCGGGTGGTGCGGCTGAGCAGCGGCACGCCGATCGCATCCTCCAATTCCTGAAGGTGACGCGAGATGGTGGATTGGCCCAGCCCGAGCTCGCGCGCCACGGCCGACAGGCTGCCGCGCTCGGCAACCCGGACGAAGCTGCGCATGTTGATGAGGCTGATGCCTGACTTATCCATAAATCAGCATAATGTTATCGATATATGCCATATAGTGGATAGGTGGCGCGCGTCTATGTTCCGGCTGTTCCAGCAAAGGGATCAAGGCCATGAATGTGCTGCTCGTCTCCGCCCACCCAGAACCCCGCTCGCTCAACGGCGCCCTACGCGACGTCGCGGCCGCCGAGCTCGAATCTCAAGGCCATCAGGTCAGGGTCTCGGATCTCTATGCGATCGGCTGGAAGGCGGCTGCGGATCGCGCCGACTTTCCGCAACTGCCGCCGGATGCGCGCCTCAACGTTGCCACCGCGTCGGGCGAGGCCTTCAAGACGCACACGCTCACTGACGACGTTAGGGCCGAGCAAGAGAAGCTCTTGTGGGCCGACGCGGTCATCCTGCAGTTCCCGCTGTGGTGGTTCACGATGCCCGCGATTCTCAAGGGCTGGGTCGACCGGGTGTATTCCTACGGCTTCACCTATGGCGTCGGCGAGCACAGCGACAAGCGCTGGGGCAACCGCTATGGCGAGGGTGTGTTTGCCGGCAAGCGCGCGATGCTGGTCGTGACCACCGGCGGCTGGGAGGAGCACTATTCGGCGCGCGGCATCAACGGGCCGATCGACGATCTCCTGTTTCCGATCAACCATGGCATCCTGTTCTATCCCGGCTTCGACGTGCTGCCGGCCTTCGTGGCGCACAAGGCGAGCCGGATCGACGAGGCCGGATTTGTTGAGATCGCTGACCGACTGCGCGCGCGGATGCGGACGCTGTTCACGGATCAGCCGATTCCGTACCGGCGGCAGAACCACGGCGACTATCTGATCCCGTCGATGCAGCTTCGTTCTGAGCTCGGCGCGCCGGACGCGCGCGGCTTCGCGCTGCATGTCGACGCCGCGCGCTGACGCGGAGGGCGCGGGCTCAGCCCGCGCCCATCGCGACCGCGATGTGGTAGGTCGCGAACGCCGCCGCATAGGCCAGCGCGAACATGTAGAAGAAGGTGACAGCCATCCAGCGCCAGCTGCCGGTTTCTCGGCGGATGACGGCGAGCGTCGAGGCGCATTGCGGGGCGAAAATGTACCAGGCGAGCAGCGCCAGCGCCGTGGCGAGGCTCCATTTGCTGGCCAGCACCTGTCCGATCTGCTCGGCGGCCTCCTTGCCGCCTTCGATCGCATAGACGGTGCCGAGCGCGGCGACTGCGACTTCGCGGGCGGCCATGCCGGGTACCAGCGCCACCGCGATCTGCCAGTTGAAGCCGACCGGCGAGAGCAGGGGGGCGATCGCCTGGCCGATCATCGCCGCGAGGCTGTAATTGATCGCGGGCTCGGTCGCGCCCTCCGGCGGCTGCGGGAACGACGCCAGGAACCAGATCAGCACCATCATCGCGAAGATCGTGGTGCCGGCGCGCTGCAAGAACATCTTGGCGCGGGTGTAGACGCCGATCGCGATGCTGCGCAACCGCGGCATCTTGTAGTCCGGCAGCTCCAGCATGAACGGCGCCGGCTGGTAGTCGCGCATCAGGAAGAACTTGACCAGGAACGACACCAGCAGCGCGCTGATGATCCCGGCGGCGTAGAGCCCGAACATCACCAGGCCCTGCAGGTTGACCAGGCCCCAGATCTTGGTCGGCGGGATGAAGGCCGAAATGATCAGCGTATAGACCGGGATCCGCGCCGAGCAGGTCATCAGCGGCGCGATCAGAATCGTGGTGAGCCGGTCGCGCCGGTTGTCGATCACGCGTGTCGCCATGATGCCGGGAATGGCGCAGGCAAAGCTCGAGAGCAGCGGGATGAAGGCGCGGCCATGCAGCCCGGCGCCGCCCATGATGCGGTCCATCAGGAACGCCGCGCGCGCCATGTAGCCGAAATCTTCCAGGAGCAGGATGAACAGGAAGATGATGATGATCTGCGGCAGGAAGACGATGACGCTGCCGACGCCGGAGATCACCCCGTTCTGCAGGAAGCTCTGCAGCAGGCCTTCGGGAAGCTCGTCGTGAACGAGCTGGCCGAGCGCATCAAAAGCCGCCGATAGCACCTGCATCAGCGGCTGGGCCCAGGCGAACACCCCCTGAAACATCACGAACAGGATCGCCAGCAGGATCAGCAGGCCGCCGACCGGATGCAGCGCGATGGCATCGATCCGGGCGGTCCAGGTATCGGGCCGCTCGGGCAGGCTGACCGTCTCCGCGATGATACGGTCGGCCTCGCGCTGGGTGGCGCGCAGCTCCGGGACCGTGAGGGGACGCCAGGTGTTGGCGCGCTCTCCGGTGGCCGCGGCCGCCTGGGCCAGGAGTTCGTCGGTCAGCCGCAGCAGGTCGTCGGTGCCGCCCTTGCGCACGGCGATCGACGTCACGACCGGCACGCCCAGCGCCTGCGACAGCGCGGAGACGTCGACCGTTACGCCGCGCCGCTTGGCGATGTCGAACATGTTGAGCACGAGCGCCAGCGGCCGGCCGGTGCTCTTGAGCTCGAGCAGCAGCCGGATGGTCAACCTGAGGTTGGTGGAGTCGGCAACGCACAACACCAGGTCGGGCAGGACCTCGCCGGTGGCACGTCCCAGCACGAAATCCCTGGTGATTTCCTCGTCAGGGCTGCGACCGCGCAAGGAATAGGTGCCGGGCAGGTCGACCAGCGAGACCTGGCGGCCCTGCGGGGTGACGAAGGCGCCCTCTTTGCGCTCGACCGTGACCCCGGGATAGTTCGCGACCTTCTGGCGGCTTCCCGTCAGCGCGTTGAACAGCGAGGTCTTGCCGCTGTTGGGCGTACCCACCAGGGCCAGATGCAGCAGAGGGCTTTCCATGACGACGCTTTCCGCGCGGCCTATGCCACGATGACGGCCATGGCCTCGCGCCGGCGGACCGCGACGGTGATGTTGTCGACACGCACGGCGATCGGGTCGCGCCCGACGATCCCCTCATGCAGGATTTCGACCCGGGCGCCCTCGACGAAGCCCAGTTCGATCAGCCGGCTCTCCAATTCGACGTCCGGCAGGGACGAGCTTGCGCCGCCCGCAGCCAGATGCTGGATTGTTCCGGTATAGCCTCGCCGGGCGAGACCGAGCGGCTGAGGCGGCCTTGTATCGCAGATTTCGCTCATAGCCTGTATTTTCAATCGCGTGCCAAGAGGTCAAGCGCGGCATGTTAAATGCCGCGGCATCTTAGAGCGATTTTAAACAGGCCGGGCGGATCGCCGTCTGATCTGCCTCAAGGAGCCGCGGCGGCTGCCGTGTGCCGGGTGTCCACCGCCGCCTTCGGCTCGAGGCCTGAAGACGCTGCGGCGCGGCTCTTGAAGTGGTCGAGCACGAACAGCCGGATCGCCGAGGACAGGTTGCCCTGCTGGCGATTGTTGTCGATCTCTCCGACCAGCTCGGACAGGGTCATGTTACGGAGACCCGAAATCTCCTTCATGCCGTTCCAGAAGGCCTCTTCGAGGCTGACGCTGGTCTTGTGGCCTGCGACCACGATTGAACGTTTTACGACGGGCGACTTCATCACGCGTCCTCGCCATTGATACGATGTTGATCGAGTAATTCGTTCGCGCGCTTGTCGCGTTGGGCGTCAGTTGCGCGTTCGGACTTCGTCCTGCCGAAGCGAGCGCGGTTGCTTTCGGCGACCTTCGCTTCCTGATCGCGCTCCACGCGCTTTCTGAAACGCTTCAAGTTGATGACATCACCCATGCTTGCTCCAATCATCTAAGCCATCGAACGTCGCGACGAGAGCATGCGCATTGCGCGGATGAGCCCAGGCGTTCTCCAGACAATCATGTCATCGCTCCCTGATAGTTCGATGGCCATTCGCGTCGTTGCGAGCGGGATTTGTTTACTCAACAAACGCAGCAGAACTTGTAGTCGAGAGTATCCTTTAGGGGTTAACAGCGAGAATTGCATCACCCCCCGTAGTACTACGGGGCTACCGCTACGCTCGCCCCGGCCTTGTCATCCTCTCGGGTTGAACGAGGCGGTCGAATTCGTCCTCGGAGACGAGACCGAGCCGCAAGGCCTCTTGTTTCAGCGTGGTGCCGCGCTGATGCGCTGATTTCGCGACCTTGGCAGCGTTGTCGTAGCCGATCTTCGGCGCAAGCGCTGTCACCAGCATCAGCGAGCGCTCCATCAGCTCGCGAATGCGAGCAGCGTCGGCCTGAATACCGGTTACGCAATGTTCGCTGAATGAACGTGCTGAATCACCTAGTAATTGTATGGACTGCATCATGCAATGTGAAAGCAATGGTTTGTAGACGTTCAGTTCGAAATGACCCTGACTGCCGCCCATGGTGATCGCCGTGTGATTGCCGAACACCTGGCAACACACCATCGTGAGCGCTTCGCACTGCGTCGGGTTCACCTTGCCCGGCATGATCGAGGAGCCCGGCTCGTTCTCCGGCAGGATCAATTCTCCCAATCCGGAGCGCGGGCCTGAGCCGAGGAAGCGGATGTCGTTAGCGATCTTGAACAGGCCGGCGGCCGCCGCATTCAGCGCACCATGGGTGTACACATAGGCGTCGTTGGACGCGAGCGCCTCGAATTTGTTGGCCGCGCTGGTGAAGGGCAGGCCGGTGATGTCGGCAACATGCTTGGCGAACAGCTTTGCGAACTTCGGATCCGCGTTCAGGCCGGTGCCCACGGCGGTGCCGCCCTGCGCCAGCGGCAGGAGATCCCGCGCCGCAATCTCGATTCTTGCGATCGCGCTCTCGACCTGCGCGGCGTAGCCGGAGAACTCCTGCCCCAGCGTGAGCGGCGTGGCGTCCTGGGTGTGGGTGCGGCCGATCTTGACGATGTCCGCGAACGCCTCCTGCTTGGCGCGCAATGCCGCCAGCAGCTCCGACAGCGCCGGCACCAGATGGCCCGAGATCGCGCGCGCTGCGGCGATGTGCATCGCGGTCGGGAACGAGTCGTTGGACGACTGGCTCATGTTGACGTGGTCGTTCGGATGAACGGGCTTCTTGGTGCCGCGCTCGCCCCCCAGCAGCTCGCTGGCGCGATTGGCGATCACCTCGTTGAGGTTCATGTTGCTCTGGGTGCCCGAGCCGGTCTGCCAGACGACCAGCGGAAAGTGGTCGTCGAGCTTGCCGTCGATGACCTCCTGCGCCGCTTGGACGATGGCGTCCGCCATGCGCGGCTCGAGCAGGCCGAGCTCGCGGTTGGTCTGGGCCGCGGCCATCTTCACCAGCGCAAGCGCGTGCACGATGGCGATCGGCATGCGGTCGTGGCCGATGCGGAAATTCTGACGGCTGCGCTCGGTCTGCGCGCCCCAATAGCGATCGGCGGCGACCTCGATCGGGCCGAAGCTGTCGGTCTCCGTGCGCGTCGCTCCGTGCGATGATGGATTTGCTGAATGTGCCATGAAGCATGCCCATGATTGGTGGTGAACCGGCGTCGACCGGTTCAAGCATGCTTCAATCTAGTGGTCCAACCGGCGTTCCGCGCGCGGCGAATGCGCCTACTTCTTGCGGAAACGGTCCAGGCGCACGACCTCGGCGCCTTCTCCCGGCGAGGCCGGCGGGAGCGGCTTGTCGTCGCTGGTCTCGGCCGGTGTCGCAGGCAGCGGACCGGCGATGGCCGATGGCGCCGGTGCGGCCGGCAGCTTCGGAGCTGGCGGCGTCTCGGCAATCGCCTCCGACGGCTCGAACTGCAGTCCGAATTGCACGGACGGATCGAAGAAGCTCTTGATCGCGTGGAACGGCACCACGAGGCGCTCAGGGATGCCGCCGAACGACAGGCCGACCTCGAACCGATCCTCCGAAACCACCAGATCCCAGAACTGGTGTTGCAGGATGATCGTCATCTCCTCCGGATATTGCGCGAGCAGCCGCGGCGACAGCTTCACGCCCTCGGCCTTGGACACGAAGGTGATGAAGAAATGATGCTCGCCCGGGAGACCATGGGCAGCAGCGTCGGTCAGCACCCGGCGCAGCACCCCGCGCAACGCGTCGCGCGCCAGCACATCGTATCGAATATGATCCGTCGCCATGATCGGTCCTGTATCGTGAGGGCTGCGCCCGACGTGTCGAGCGGCCGCGCCCGGCAGGCAGCAGCATTCCCGACTCGCGTCAGTCACATCGTACCCGGCATCGGTGCCGAGGTCAGCAGCCATGCCGGTCGATCGCCAGATATGGGAACGGGTAGAAGCTGGCGGAAGTCCGGTCAACGGAGGAATGAACGGATGACGCGCCAAAAAACTGGGGACAGCACGGCCCGCGACGGGGAGACCGGCCAAAGCGGGGCAAGTGAAAGTGGAGGCTTCTGTTGCCAGGTGCCTCCGAACCCCGCCTAACGGAGCTTAACCCGTTAGGACTTTAAGGTGGTCTTTCAAACTGCGTTACGCAGCCTGAGCAACCGGAGCAAAGTTGTCGTTGGCAACTATTGCAGTAGCCCGATAACGGCGGAACAATACCGGGAAAAAGCTCGCCCTTTACGCCCTCGTCGATCCTATTTCGCCCCCGCCAAAACCCATCTGTCGGTGGGCTTTGGTGGAGGCGCCGGGTACCGCCCCCGGGTCCGAATGGTTTATTTCGACGGCGATTTATTTCCATAGCCGGCAAGCCGGCACCCCCTATATAGGCCGCCGGCCGGCGGATGCACAGGGCCGAAACGCCGCGGCGCGCGACAAAAATGTGGGCGGCTGCTGGGAACCTCTGGTTCGACCTTGGTAGCCTGGTTTTCGTCCTCCTACAGTGCGGCATGCCTCCCGAAGCTGCGCAGGTTGCCTCTCCCGCTGCCGACATCGCCAGACACCCGCCCAGCCTCCGCACGCTCTTCTTCGCATTCGCGAAGATGTCGCTGTCGGGCTTCGGCGGCGTGCTGGTGTTCGCGCGGCGTGCGATCGTCGATGAGCATCACTGGATGACGGCGGAGGAGTTCAACGCGACCTTCGCGCTCTGTCATTTCCTGCCCGGACCGAACATCGTGAATTTCTCCGTGGTGTTCGGCGCGCGATTGCGCGGTGTCGCGGGTGGAATCGCTGCCTTTGCAGGCCTGCTCGGACCACCGATGCTGCTGATCACCTCTCTCGGTGCCATCTACGGTCATTTTGGACAAGCCGACACGTGGCGACGGGCGCTTGCAGGCGTGTCCTGCGTGGCCGTGGGTCTGCTGGCGTCGGTGGTGTTTCGCATGATCTCGCCGCTCCTGAAGAAGAGCGACGTGGCGGGCGTTGCCGTCGTGGCTGGCGTGTTCGTGGCGATCGGGCTGGCGCGCCTGCCGCTTCAGGAGGTTCTGCTGGTGGCCGTGCCGCTCAGCCTAGCCGTCACCTATGCCAAGACGCGGTCGGCACGATGAGCGGGGACGACAATCCGTTGTTCCAGCTGTTCTGGACCTTTGCGTTGATCTCGCTGTTTGCGGTTGGCGGCGCAGTGGCGGCGATTCCCGAACTGCAACGTGTTGCAGTCGAGGCCCGGCACTGGATGACGGACAAACAGTTCGCCGATCTGTTCGCACTCTCGCAATTGTCGCCCGGGCCCAACGTTCTGATCGTCACCCTGATCGGCTATTCGGTCGCAGGCGTGGCAGGTGCGGCGGTCGCGACGATCGCGATGTGCGGTCCCACCGCCGTGCTCTCCTATTTTGTCAGCCGCTGGCTCTCGAATGCGCGGGATGCGCGCTGGCCCGCCATGCTGCAGGCGACGCTGGTGCCGTTGTCGATCGGCTTGATGGCGGCGAGCGCATGGATTCTCGGTCAGGCTTCCGACCAGACGTGGCGGGCGTTCGCGCTGACGGTCCTTGCCGCAGTCGTTGCATCTATGACGCGACTCAATCCGCTCTGGCTGCTCGCCGCGGGCGGCTGTCTTGGTTTTGCTGGCCTTCTCTAGGGAAAGTCGCTAGGCAAAATAGAAGCGCGACCGGTTTGCTCCGGGCCGCCGAACGAAAACAGTGCCGGCCATCAAGGCCGATCGGGGAGGGCGAGGCATGGCCGAGACCACGGGCCAATTGTCGGGCGAAACGGCGGGCATGTCGGCCGCCCGCAGCGTGACCGGCGCATCGATCATTCTGGTCCTTGCCTTCGCGCCACAGATCATCGAACTGCTGATCGCCTTGGCCGGTCTTGTAGGTCCACTCTCCGGACGCGGTCCGCTGCAGGTCATTGGAGCCCATGCGTCGGCCTTGTCAATGGCGATCCCGAGCCTGGCGCAGCAATATGCCGCAAGCGGCAAGACCTCGCTGTCTTCCGATGTTCTGCTGGCTCTCATCTACACCTATCCGCTGATCGCGGTCGCGGTGTTCACATTCATGGTACGTCCACGCGCGCCGCAGGACTATTTCGGCGGCGTCGTGCTGATGGCGATCGCGCTGTTCGCGTTGTGGGCCTCCAGCGACCTGCAGGGCATGCGCGGCTTCTCGTTCGGTGCCGGAACTGCGCCGCGGATGTTCGGTCTGCTGCTGCTAGGGCTCGGAGCTGCCGTGGCCGTGATCGGCGTCGTGAGTGAAGGCGCGCAGCTTGCGACCTATCACTGGCGCGGACCGCTGTTCGTCTCGCTCGCGATCCTGACCTTCGCCGTCTCCATTCGCCCGCTCGGACTATTGGTCACGGGGCTTGCAAGCTTCCTGATCGCGGCGATCGGCAGCCCCGAGACGCGCTGGCGCGAGGCCCTGATCGTCGGCATCTGCCTGACCGGCGGCTGCGCGCTGCTGTTCCCCTACGTGCTGGGGTTGCCGATGCCGCTGTTGCCGCGTTTCCTTTTGCAGTGAGGGCGTGATGGATCTGTTTGCAAATCTCGCCCACGGTTTCGCCGTCGCGTTGTCGCCAATCAATCTGCTGATGTGCCTGATCGGCGCGCTGGTCGGCACGCTGGTCGGCGTTCTCCCGGGCATCGGGACCATCGCCACCGTCGCGATGTTGCTGCCGATCACCTTCGGCCTGCCGCCGGTCGGCGCGCTGATCATGCTGGCCGGCATCTACTACGGCGCCCAGTATGGCGGCTCGACGACCTCCATCCTGGTCAACATTCCCGGCGAGGCGACGTCGGTGGTGACCGCGCTCGACGGCTTCCAGATGGCGAAGCAGGGCCGTGCCGGTCCGGCGCTGGCGATTGCCGCGATCGGCTCATTCTTCGCCGGCTGCGTTGCCACCGTGCTGATTGCGATCCTCGGCGCGCCGTTGACCAAGCTCGCGCTGGCGTTCGGTCCGGCCGAGTATTTCTCGCTGATGGTGCTGGGCCTGATCTTCGCAGTCGTGCTGGCGAAGGGCTCGGTGCTGAAGGCGATCGCAATGATCGTGCTCGGCCTGCTGCTGTCGATGGTCGGCTCGGACATCGAGACCGGCGTCTCGCGCATGGCCTTCAATATTCCCGAGCTCGCCGACGGCCTGGGCTTTGCCACCGTTGCGATGGGCGTGTTCGGCTTTGCCGAGATCATTCGCAATCTCGATGCCGGCGCGGAGATGGACCGCGACCTCGTGCAGAAGAAGATCACCGGCCTGATGCCAACCAGGAAGGATCTGAAGGACTCCGCGCCGGCGATCCTGCGCGGCACGGTGCTCGGTTCGATCCTAGGCATCCTGCCGGGCGGAGGTGCGGTGATCGCCTCGTTCGCGGCCTATACGCTGGAGAAGAAGATCGCGCGAGATCCGTCGCGGTTCGGTCGCGGTGCGATCGAGGGCGTCGCGGCGCCGGAGAGCGCCAATAATGCGGCGGCGCAGACCTCCTTCATTCCGCTGCTGACGCTCGGCATTCCGCCGAATGCGGTCATGGCGCTGATGGTCGGCGCGATGACCATCCACGGCATCGTGCCGGGCCCGCAGGTGATGCAGAAGCAGCCCGATCTGGTCTGGGGCATGATCGCCTCGATGTGGATCGGTAATCTCATGCTGATCATCATCAACCTGCCGCTGGTCGGCATCTGGGTGCGGCTGTTGCGCGTGCCATACCGGCTGATGTTCCCGTCGATCGTGATCTTCTGCGCGATCGGCATCTATTCGGTCAACAACGCGCCGGTCGACGTCGTCCTGGCGGGCGCGTTCGGCCTCGTCGGCTACTGGCTGATCAAGCATGATTTCGAGCCGGCGCCGCTGTTGCTCGGCATGGTGCTGGGCCCGTTGATGGAGGAGAACCTGCGCCGGGCGCTGCTGATCTCGCGCGGCGACTGGTCGGTGTTCCTGACGCGGCCGCTGTCGGCCGTGCTGCTCGCGATCGCGGCGGGGCTGTTGGTGCTGGCGGTGCTGCCGACGTTGCGCCGCAAGCGCGACGAGGTCTTCGTGGAGAGCGAAGGCTGACCCGCGTCGGCGGACCGGACGCCGGAGGCGCTCGGGACGCTGGTGAAGGGCGAGATCGTCAAATGGTCCGCGGTCCTCAAGCCGGCGAGCTCGTACGGAACGGCCATGGATCGGGAGGGGGGGCGGAGCGTGCGGTTCCGCCCTTGTCGTTTGCAGCGGTGGCCGACATTTTTCGGGGTATAATTGGCGGCCCGGCCGAGTCGAGGCTAGGGCCGGGCGATCCCTGCCGTTAAATTCGCCGCCTTCTGCGAAAGGCCGCCAGCGCGCACCATGCACCAGTATCACGACCTGCTCGAACGCATCCTGTCCGACGGCGCCGAGAAGCACGACCGCACCGGCACCGGCACGCTGTCGGTGTTCGGCCACCAGATGCGCTTCAACCTTGCGGCCGGCTTTCCGCTGGTGACCACCAAGCGGCTGCCGCTCAAGGCGATCGTGCACGAGCTGCTGTGGTTCCTGAAGGGCGACACCAACATCAAATATCTGCACGACAACGGCGTCACCATCTGGGACGAGTGGGCCGACGCCAATGGCGATCTCGGCCCCGTCTACGGCTATCAGTGGCGCTCGTGGCCGACGCCGGACGGCGGTCATATCGACCAGATCACGAACGTGATCGACATGATCAGGCGCAATCCGGATTCGCGCCGGCTGATCGTGACAGCCTGGAACCCGGCCGACGTCGAGAAGATGGCGCTGCCGCCGTGCCACTGCCTGTTCCAGTTCTATGTCGTGAACGGCAGATTGTCGTGCCAGCTCTACCAGCGCTCGGCCGACGTCTTCCTCGGCGTGCCCTTCAACATCGCATCCTATGCGCTGCTGACGATGATGGCGGCGCAGGTGACGGGATTGAAGCCCGGCGAATTCGTGCACTCCTTCGGCGACGTGCATCTCTATTCCAACCATATCGAGCAGGCGCGGCTGCAGCTCACGCGCGCTCCCCGTCCGCTGCCGACCATGACGCTCAATCCGGACGTCAAGGACATCTTCGGCTTCCGCTACGAGGACTTCGCGCTCGCCGGCTACGATCCGCATCCGCATATCAAGGCCGAGGTCGCGGTCTGACGCATGCCGGTTTCGATCCGTAGCGCCCGGCCTGACGACATCGGAAGCGTATTCGCGCTGATCCGGGACCTCGCCGACTACGAGAAGCTATCGCACGAGGTCGACGCGAGCGAGGCCGACATCGCCGGCGCGCTGTTCTGTGAGCACCCGACGCTGTTCTGCGATCTCGCCGAATGGAACGGCGCGGTGGCGGGCTTCGCGGTCTGGTTCGTCAACTTCTCCACGTTTGCCGGCAAGCCAGGGATCTATATCGAAGACCTGTTCGTGCGGCCGGCGTTTCGCCGCAATGGCATCGGCCAGGCCTTGCTCGGTCACCTCGCGCGGACCTGCGTCGAAAAGGGCTGGGCGCGGCTGCAATGGTCGGTGCTCGACTGGAATGCTCCTTCCATCACTTTCTACAAATCGCTCGGCGCCGAGCTCATGGACGAGTGGACGCTATGCAAGGTGACCGGCGAAGCTCTGGCTCAACTGGCGGAGAGGGCGCCGTGATCGAGATCGTGCTGATCGTCGCGGTCGCCGACAACGGCATCATCGGCGCCGCCGGTGCGATCCCGTGGCGGCAGAAGAGCGACATGCAGCGCTTCAAGGCGATGACCATGGGCCGCCCGATCGTGATGGGCCGCAAGACCTTCGTCTCGTTTCCGCGCCGGCCGCTGCCGGGCCGCACCAACATCGTCGTCACCCGCGATGCCGAGTTTCGCGCGCCGGGCGCGATCGTGACCCATACCGTCGATGAAGCGCTCGGCATCGCGCGTGGTGATGCGCTGCGGCGTTCAGCCGCGGAGATCGCGGTCATCGGAGGCACAGAGCTCTTTGCTGCGACGATGCCGGTCGCCGACCGGCTGGAGATCACCGAGGTGCATGCGAGCCCGCCTGGCGATACCGTGTTTCCGGCGATCGACCCGGCCCAATGGGAAGAGGTGGCGCGGGAGCGCCATGCCTCGGGGCCCGACGATCAGGCCGAATTCTCCTACGTCACCTATCGCCGGCGGCGGTGAGCGTTTCGCCGGTCGGATCGACGCGACGGCCCCCTCAAGACCATCCGTTAATGATGAAGTCGCGCAGTTTGGCCGCGTGGCGGAGCTGAGGCCGCGGCAAACGGGCGCTTCCGGCCCTGTTTACATTGACAAAACCCGGTTCGGGCTTAGCTGGAGCGCTACGTTGTAAGGGGCGGGGCCGTCCCTTATAACCCGGCGACCGTCGGGGCCGGCGTTGGTGTACACTCAGCCTCTCGGAGGAGATCGATCGATGGCGTGGAAGAATCAGGGCGGAGGCCCGTGGGGTCAGGGTCCGAAGGGGCCCTGGGGCTCGGGACCGCAACCGGTCGGTCCAAGGCCGCCCGACCTGGAAGATCTTCTGCGGCGCGGCCAGGACCGGCTGCAGCAGTTCGTGCCGGGCGGCGGTTTCGGCACCGCGGGCGTGCTCCTGATCGTGCTCGGCGCCATCATCATCTGGCTCGCCTCCGGCATCTACCGCGTGCAGTCCGAGGAGCTCGGCGTCGTGCTGCGCTTCGGCAAATATGTCCGTGATGAGCAGCCGGGCCTGCGCTATCACCTGCCTTACCCGATCGAGACCGTGCTGCTGCCCAAGGCGCTGCGCGTCAACTCGATCTCGATCGGCATCACCGCCAATGACGATCCCGGCCGGCGCGGCCGCGGCGGTCGCGATGTCCCCGAGGAAAGCCTGATGCTGACCGGCGACGAGAACATCGTCGACGTCGACGTCACCGTGCTCTGGCGCATCAAGCCGAAGGGCGCGGCCGACTTCCTGTTCAACATCCAGAACCCCGAGGGCACCGTGAAGGCGGTGGCCGAGAGCGCGATGCGCGAGGTGATCGGCCGCTCCAACATCCAGCCGATCCTCACCGGTGCCCGCACCGTGATCGAGCAGAACGTGCAGGAACTGATGCAGAAGACGCTCGACAATTACGGCTCCGGCATCCAGATCACCCAGGTGCAGATGCAGAAGGTCGATCCGCCGGCCCAGGTGATCGAGGCATTCCGCGACGTCCAGGCGGCGCGTGCCGACCTCGAGCGTCTCCAGAACGAAGCCCAGACCTATGCCAACAAGGTGGTGCCGGATGCGCGCGGTCGTGCCGCGCAGATCCTGCAGGTCGCCGAGGGCTACAAGGAGCAGGCGATCGCCGAGGCCAAGGGCCAGAGCGCGCGCTTCCTCAAGGTCTATGACGAGTACAAGAAGGCGCCCGACGTGACCCGCGAACGGATCTATCTCGAGACCATGGAGCGCGTGCTCGGTGGCTCCGAGAAGCTCGTGCTCGACAGCGGCGCCACCGGCGGCCCCGTGCCGCTGCTGCCGCTCGGCGATCTCTTGCCGCGCCGTCCGGCGCCGGCTGCTCAGCAGGGAGGCGTCCGATGAGGTCCCCCGTTGCAGGCATCGTCGCGCTCGTCGCCGTGCTCGTGCTCGTCGTCATCGGCTACAGCTCGCTGTTCACCGTGAATCAGACCGAGCAGGCGCTGGTGGTGCGGTTCGGCAAGCCGGTCGACGTCGTCACGGAGCCCGGTCTGAACTTCAAGGCACCGTTCATCGACAACGTGATCTCGATCGACAAGCGCATCCTCGACCTCGAGAACCCCTCGCAGGAGGTGATCGCGTTCGACCAGAAGCGGCTCGTGGTCGACGCCTTCGCGCGCTACAAGATCAAGAACGCGCTGCAGTTCTACCAGAGCGTCGGTTCGATCCAGACCGCCAACGTCCAGCTCGGCACGCTGCTGAACGCCGCGCTGCGCCGCGTGCTCGGCGAGGTCACCTTCACGCAAGTCGTGCGCGACGAGCGCGAGGCGCTGATGCGCAAGATCCGCGATCAGCTCGACAAGGAGGCCGACGCCTATGGCATCCAGGTGGTCGACGTCCGCATCCGCCGCGCCGACCTGCCGGAGGCCAACAGCCAGGCGGTGTACAACCGGATGAAGACCGAGCGGCAGCGCGAGGCCGAGGAGTTCCGGGCGCTCGGCGGCCAGAAGGCCCAGGAGATCAGGTCCAAGGCCGATCGCGAGGCCACCGTGATCGTCGCCGAGGCCAACTCGCAGGCGGAGCAGACCCGCGGCGCCGGCGATGCCGAACGCAACCGGCTGTTCGCCGAGGCCTACAACAAGGACCGCGACTTTTTCGCCTTCTACCGCTCGATGGCGGCGTATGAGAACGGCCTGAAATCCGGCGACACCCGCTTCCTGCTGCGGCCCGATTCGGAGTTCTTCCGCTACTTCGCCAACCCCTCGGGGAAGCCGACGGGGGAGACGCCGTCCACCGCCAGCTCGACCGCGGCCGTCGCGGTGCCGGCACCCAAGCCCTGATGGCGCCTGCCTCGATGCCGGGCCCGTTGATCGGGGCGAATAAGAGTTGACATGGAGGGGGCGAAGCCGTTGCTTCGCCCCGTTACATATCAAGAAGATCGAACGGGAGGTCCGGGTCCGATGAGGTCCATTGCGTTTTCCGATTTCCTCATCGGATTAGGTATCCTGTTCGTGCTCGAAGGCCTGTTGTTCGCGGCAAGTCCGGAGTGGATGCGGCGGGCCATGAAGACCGCGATGACCACGCCCGACAACGTGCTGCGCGCAGTCGGCATCGGCTCGGCGGTGGCCGGCCTGGTCCTGATCTGGGTGATCCGGCGGCCGATCTGAGCGGCGGATTGTCGTGCGTTTGCGTGCCCGTCGCACGGGAACGAGGCCCGACCGCTGCAATGACGATCTGCTGCCCGGCCAACGCCATTGTGAGGCGATGGCTGCGCCATTTTGCCGTATTAGGTCGCCCTCAATGATGAATCTGCGGTCCGATCCGGCGTGCTTGCGTCCCCCGCCGGTTCCGGCGCACTGTAACAGTTGAATTTGCCGACTTTTCTGGAGATCCGCCCGATGACCGCAACCCTTGCTTTCAGCCGTCGACTGCGCCCGATCCTGACCGCGGCGGTCCTTGCCGCGGGCTGGGCGCTCGCGCCGGCCCCGGCCTCGGCGCGGGGGCCGGAGGGGATCGCCGATGTCGCCGAAAAGGTGATCGACGCCGTCGTCAATATCTCGACCTCGCAAACTGTCGAGCCCAAGGGCGGCTCGTCCGAGGGGCGGAACGCCAATCCGCAGGTGCCGCCGGGCTCGCCGTTCGAGGAGTTCTTCGACGATTTCTTCAAGAACCGCCGCGGCGGTCCGGGCGGCCGGGGCGGTGCCGACAACTCGCCGCGCCGCACCAACTCGCTGGGCTCGGGCTTCATCGTCGACGACTCGGGCGTTGTCGTCACCAACAACCACGTCATTGCCGATGCCGATGAGATCAACGTGATCCTCAACGACGGCACCAAGATCAAGGCCGAGCTGGTCGGCGTCGACAAGAAGACCGACCTTGCGGTGCTCAAGTTCAAGCCGCCGCGGCCGCTGACGGTGGTCAAGTTCGGCGACTCCGACAAGCTGCGGCTGGGCGACTGGGTGGTCGCGATCGGCAACCCGTTCAGTCTCGGCGGGACCGTCACCGCCGGCATCGTCTCGGCCAAGAACCGCGACATCTCGTCGGGGCCCTATGACAGCTACATCCAGACCGACGCCGCGATCAATCGCGGCAATTCCGGCGGCCCGCTGTTCAACCTCGAGGGCGAGGTCATCGGCGTCAACACGCTGATCATCTCGCCGTCGGGCGGCTCGATCGGCATCGGCTTCGCGGTGCCCTCGAAGACCGTGGCCGGCGTCGTCGACCAGTTGCGCCAGTTCGGCGAGCTGCGCCGCGGCTGGCTCGGCGTGCGCATCCAGGGCGTCACCGACGAGATCGCGGAGAGCCTCAACATCAAGCCGGCGCGGGGCGCGCTGGTCGCCGGCGTCGACGACAAGGGACCGGCCAAGCCGGCCGGCATCGAGCCGGGCGACGTCGTCGTCAAGTTCGACGGCCATGACATCAAGGAGCCGAAGGACCTGTCGCGCATCGTCGCCGACACCGCCGTCGGCAAGGAGGTCGACGTCATCGTCATCCGCAAGGGCCAGGAGCAGACGCTCAAGGTCAAGCTCGGCCGGCTCGAGGACACCGAGAAGGTGCAGCAGGCGGCGATCAAGAAGGACGAGCCGGCCGAGAAGCCGGTGACCCAGAAGGCGCTCGGGCTCGATCTCGCCGCGTTGTCGAAGGACCTGCGCGCCCGCTACAAGATCAAGGACAGCGTCAAGGGCGTCGTCGTCACCGGTGTTGACCAGGCCTCCGACGCCGCCGAGAAGCGGCTGTCGGCCGGCGACGTCATCGTCGAGGTCGCCCAGGAGGCGGTGACCTCGGGCGCCGATATCAAGAAGCGCGTCGACCAGCTCAAGAAGGACGGCAAGAAGTCGGTGCTGCTGCTCGTCTCCAACGCCGACGGCGAGCTGCGCTTCGTCGCGTTGAGCCTGCAGTAGGGCACGATGCAGTAGGGTGGGCAAAGGCGCGCCGTGAGGTGCGCCTGCCAAGGCGCTCTCTCCCGCGCCGCGCCCACCATCCGGCTCCGAGCTCGCGGCACGGTGGTGGGCACGCTGCGCCTGCGGGCGCTGCTTTGCCCACCCTGCGGCAGCTCCACACTCCGCTGTCGTCCCGGCCTCGAGCCGGGACCATAGCCCCCAGGGAGCAGTTTGGGGCGGCCTGATCATTGGCTGTTTGCTCGTCACGACGGCCGCGGCGTATGGATCCCGGATCGGCGCCCCGACGCGCTGGCGCGCGCCGTGGCTTGTCCGGGACGACGACGGTTCGCAAGGCGAATTCACGGCTCAAACAGCGATCGACATAGCTTTGCAGTCTCGCGGCGCATCGCGCCCGAGGTCTGCGATCAGTTCGTCCCTCGCGAGAATGCAGAGGGCGCAGGGAATGCCGGGTGAAGGCCTCACCCATGGCCCGCCTGCGAAAAAAAATGCAGGCGGCAGGTACCACAGGCAAAGCCGATTCAACCGGCATTCCCTGCGCGACGGTCTTCACGCTTATACGCAGTCTCCCTGGTGCGCCGGGCTTGTTGGCCACCATTGTCCGCGCGGCGCTTTAGCGCCGTCGCGAACGTGACACCAGCATCGGGGTGTCAGGACGCTGCGACTTCACGTCCGCAAGCGATCGTTCGTCGGCGCCCTCGTGAGAAGACGCTGCGATCTCTCGCGGCCATCGCTCCCCGCCTCGCGTGTCGTGACGATCGCGCGCAACGCCCCTCCGCAGTGAGGCGGGATGCGCGGATACAATCATGAATTCCGGAAATACGCAAGATAATTATTTTTATCAGAAGGCGGTGGCCGCCATCCGCGAACTCCCGGGAGCGCCGGCTCAGAGCGACCGCTGATTGACCCGCTGCGACAGCGCCTCGGCGCTTTCCTTGCGCTCGGAGTAGCGGTCGACCAGATAGTCGGCGCGGTCGCGCGTCAGCAGTGTGAACTTGACCAGCTCTTCCATCACGTCGACGAGGCGATCGTAATAGGGGGACGGCTTCATGCGGTCCGCGTCGTCGAACTCCGCGAACGCCTTGGGCACCGAGGACTGGTTCGGGATAGTGATGAGCCGCATCCAGCGGCCGAGCACGCGCAGCTGATTGACCGCGTTGAACGACTGCGAGCCGCCAGAAACCTGCATCACCGCCAGCGTCTTCCCCTGTGTCGGCCGGACGGCCCCGAGCGACAGTGGGATCCAGTCGATCTGGGTCTTCATCACGCCGGTCATCGCGCCGTGCCGCTCCGGAGAGCACCACACCATGCCTTCGCTCCAGGTCACGAGATCGCGCAGCTCGCGGACCTTCGGATGATCCGGCTCGGCGTCGTCGACCAGCGGCAAGCCGCGCGGATCGAAAGTCCGTGTCTCCGCGCCGAAGCGCACGAGAAGGCGCGCCGCTTCCTCGGTCAGCAGCCGGCTGAACGAGCGTTGCCGGAGCGATCCGTAGAGCAGCAGGATTCGCGGAGGGTGGGAGGAGCGCGCAGGCTCCAGCAGCTTCGCGCGGTCGATGGCACGGAATGAGGTTTCGTCCAATTGAGGCATCGTGTCAGACAACGCGGTATCCTCCGGCAAAATGATCGGCGTTGGCCGTCCTCGTTCGAGATCCGCCGGTACAAGCGCTCAGAACGCGATGTCCGCAGCGATGGCTTCGATGCCGGCCGTCGCGCAGATGTCGTCGTTGTCGCCTCCGGGCGCGCCGGATACGCCGATCGCTCCGACCTGCTGGCCAGCGGCCTCTATTGGCATGCCGCCGCCGACCATGACAACGCTGGGAACGTTGACGATGGCCCGTTCCGGAGCATCCGGTCGTGCCAGGCGGGCTGCGAGCGTGCTCGTCGCCTCGCGCCAGCTCGCGGCCGTCCGCGCCTTGCCCGTCGCGGCCTCTAGCGTATGCCAGCCGGCGAAACGATCGCGCAGGGTGACCAGCGCAAGCCCCGACGGATCGCTCACGGTCACGGTAGCCTGCCAGCCGCGTTTGCGGCACTCCGCGAGCGCCGCCTGTGCCGCCTTGAGCGCCGTGTCCGGCGCGATGATCCGGCGCGTCCACGTGGGTTCGTCGGCGCGCGCCACGAAAGCCGGGCCGAGCAGGAGGACCACTGCGAGCAGCGGACGCAACACCATCACGCCGACAGCCATTTCGCCATGTCTTCTGGCTTCGGCAGGCCGCCCGCATGGACGACCTTGCCGTCGATCACCACGCCCGGCGTCGAGGCGATGCCGAACCGGGCGATGTCGGCGAAGTCCGTGATCTTTTCCAGCTCGATCTCGATGCCGAGCTTGCTTGCTTCCGAGGAGGCCATTGCTGCAGTCTGAACACAGCGCTTGCAGCCGGAGCCGAGAATTTTGACGTTCTTCATGGGGCTTGTCCTTTCATCAGAACAGGGCGTTGAAGAGATAGCCGACGGCGACGATGCCGGCGGCGACGACGCCCGCGAAGACAGCGATCAGCCGGAGCGTCAGCACCTTGCGCAGGATGAGCATCTCGGGAAACGAAAGCGCGATGACGCTCATCATGAAGGCGAGCACCGTTCCCAGCGCCGCACCCTTGCCGAGTAGTGCCTCGACGACCGGAATGATGCCCGCAGCGTTGGCGTACATCGGCACGCCGATCAGCACCACGGCCGGCACGGACCACCATTGGTCCTTGCCCATGATCGAGGCGAGCAGGTCGTTCGGGACATAGCCGTGAATGAATGCGCCCGCCGCGATGCCAATGATGATCCATGCCCAGACGCGGCCGACGATGTCGCGTACCGCGTCGATCCCGGCCCGGATCCGATCGGCGACGGTCGGCGCATCCGGCTGCATATCCGCCTGTCCCGCACGCACGTTGCGAACCCATGCCTCGAGCCAGCCTTCGAGATGCAGGCGTCCGATGATCCATCCCGCCACGATCGCGACCGCCAGGCCGAAGGCCAGATAGATTGCGGCGATCCTCCAGCCGACCAGCGCGAACAGCAGGCCGAGCGCGACCTCGTTCACCATTGGCGCCGCAATCAGGAACGAGAAGGTCACGCCGAGTGGGACGCCGGCCGAGACGAAGCCGACGAAGAGCGGCACCGCCGAGCACGAGCAGAAGGGAGTGAATACGCCGAGGATCGCAGCCGCGGCATTGCCGAGGCCCTCGCGCTTGCCGGCGAGCAATTCGCGGGTTCGCTCGGCTGAAAAAAAGCTGCGCACGACGCCCATGCCGAACACGACCAGCGTCATCAGCATCAGGACCTTGGGCGCGTCGAACACGAAGAACCGCGCGGCTTCTTCCAGATGGCTGTCGCGGGACACCGGCAGCGACGATACCAGCCATGCCGAGAACGCTTCCAGCTGCCAGTAGACCGCGAACCACAACGCGATCGCAGCTGCCGTCGCGATGATCCAGATCACAGCCGATGCCGACTCGTCAGGATAGGTCGAAGCTTCGGTTTTCATGCTGCACTCCTGTTCGGCTCAGGCATGGCCGCCATGACGGCGTCGAGGATGGCGCGGCGATCGGGCGGCAGGTCAGGGCTCAGCCGATACCGGACCCACTGGGCGTCACGCCGGTCGATGACGAGACCGGCGGCCTTGAGGGCGGACATGTGCCGGCTCATGCGCGATGCGCTGGCTCGGAGCTGCCGCATGAGCTCGCAGACGCAATGCTCGCCGCCGTCCCAAAGGATGCGCAGGGCGGCGAGACGGGTCGGCTCGGCCAGAGCGGCGAGCAGCGGGACGGGATCGGACATGGCGGAAATATATTCGTATTTTCGTATTTGCGCAATAGCGCATATAATGATTACGGATGCGCGATTTGACCGGCAATCGGCGCGGCGCGTGGCGTCAGGCTGATAATGGCTGGTGATGCGTGGCCCGCGCGGCGACGCCCTGCGAGATCCCGGTTGGGAAATCGGGCGAGCCGGCTGGCGTCGGGTCAATTCACGCGCAGGATGGTCTTGCCGCCGGCGGCCGGAATGTGACTGTGCGGCTGGGCTCGACGACGCGGCCGCCGCGCCGGGTACGGAGGCGGAGAGCGTTGGCGTCGAAGACCCAATAGGTGCAGCGGGGCTGGGCGTCTGGGCTGCCCGGCGCGGATGTCCGGGATCTTTACCACGCGCGACGCCACGCGTTATCTCGAACAGGGAGCGCGGCCTCGCTCGGCGAGACGCGCGCTACCTATCCGACGATGGGTTGCCCGCGTTGCCTAGTTGCGGACGCTGCCCACGGTGATCGGAGCGACGAGCGCAGCGCTGTGGTGGTGCTGGGTGAGCACGGCGAGCTGGTGCGGCGAGGCGGCGCTGTCGGCATTCACCGCAATGGTCTGCTGCGCGGCGGATGCACCGACGACGGAGAGCTGGTGCGGGGTGGCCGGCAGCGCGCCGACTTCGTAGCTCGGCAGCTCGCCGGCAACGGCCGCGCCGCTCAGCAGCGCGAGGGCAAGAAGAGAGCCGGGAATGATGTGCTTGATGGTCATCGGGAGGTCCTTCTGTGACGATGATCGATTGCATGGCCTGCAATCGCTTTCGCTTCCTTGGACACTCCCTAGCGTTGTCAGTCTTATATGCGCTGCAGCATGATTTGACAATTCATGGATTGGTGATGCGGTTAAAATGGCAGTTCGCGTCCCGCCTTGATACGTAAGGCGAATGATCTGATTTGCGATCTGAAATGAGATTGGAATGGAGTTGCGTGCGAGTGCGCTGGATTGAAACAAAATCCTGATGATGCGCCGATCGAGAGCCGATGAAGGCAGGGCTTTGGTAACGGCTTTGCTTGCGGCGACGATTCGCACACGGCAATGCGATTGCGATCGTCGAGCGTTCGCAAAACATTGACTAAATGTCACCACAGCAGGCTGTGCGGGTCATCACCGCATTGTCACCTTCGCTTTGTGACACGGACGTGGACCGATGAACCTGTCACGGTCGTTGCGAGGACCGAAGCGACGACGCAATCCATAGCCTTGCGCCGAACTCTGGATTGCTTCGCTGCCCTCGCAATGACGGCATGGCGGCTGCCCATGAACGCGTCCTCTCTCACAACCAGGGGAGGGCGCTGTATTGCGCAAAGGCTCGCGCGGCTATTGGCCTGCCGCGCGGCCGCAGTCTCGTCAGTCGACGAACTGATCGCGCGTGTAGCCCTGGGCATAGAGCAGGGCGGTGAGGTCGCCGTGGTCGATGCGGGCCGAGGCTGCGGCCGAGACCGCAGGCTTGGCGTGATAGGCGACGCCGAGACCGGCCGCCTCGATCATGCCGAGGTCGTTGGCGCCGTCGCCGACCGCCAGGGTGTCGATCTCGTCGAGATCGAACGCCTCGCGCAGCTCGATCAGGGTGGCGAGCTTGGCGTCGCGGCCGATGATCGGCTCGCGCACCTCGCCCGTGAGCTTGCCGCCATCGATGACGAGCTCGTTGGCGCGGTTCTCCTGGAAGCCGATCTTGGCCGCGATGGCGCTGGTGAACAGCGTGAAGCCGCCGGAGATCAGGCAGGTATAGGCGCCGTTGGCGCGCATGGTCATCACCAGATGACGGCCGCCCGGCGTCAGCTTGATGCGCTTGGTCAGGACTTCGTCCACGACGCTCACCGGCAGGTCCTTCAGCAATGCGACGCGTTCGCGCAACGCCGGCTCGAACGCGATCTCGCCGCGCATGGCGCGCTCGGTGATGGCGGCGACGCGCGGCTTGAGCCCGGCGAAATCGGCGAGTTCGTCGATGCATTCCTGCCCGATCATGGTGCTGTCCATGTCGGCGAGGAAAAGCTTCTTGCGCCTGACGGCTTCCGCCTGCACGACGATGTCGATCGGCATGTCGCCGCGCAGGTCGCGCAGGCGCGCCTCGAGCTTGTGGACCTCGCCGTCGTGGGCGAAGGGGATGTCGATCGCGACCTCGTCGAACAGCCAGCGCGGCGTGCCCGGCGAGGGCAGAACGGCCAGGAAGGCCTCCACGATCGTGGTATCAAGCGCGGGATCGGCGGGATTGCAGATGAAGGTGGCGACGAGAGACATCAGGTGACTTTGCCAGGGATCAACAAAGCGGTGCTTATCGCAGGGCCGACCGCCAGCGGCAAGTCGGCGCTGGCGATGGAACTTGCGCAAAAAGCGGGCGGGGTCGTCATCAACACCGATTCCATGCAGGTCTACCGCGATCTGAGGGTGCTGACGGCAAGGCCGACCTGCGACGAAGAGGCCACCGTGCCGCACCGGCTCTACGGCCATGTCGATGCCAGCGTGAACTACTCGGCCGGCCATTATGTCCGGGATGCCGCGGAGATCCTGGGCGAGGTGCAACGGGCCGGGCGGCTGCCGATCTTCATCGGCGGCACCGGCCTGTATTTCAAGGCGCTGACATCAGGGCTGTCCGCGGTGCCGCCCGTGCCGGATGAGGTGCGCGACGCGGTGCGTCTCAGGCTCGATCGCGACGGCGTCGAGGCCTTGCATGCCGAGCTGGCGCGACGCGATCCGGCGGCGGCCGCGCGGCTGAACGTCCGCGACCGCGCCCGCGTGGCCCGGGCGCTGGAGGTGATCGAGGCGACGGGTCGGCCATTGGCCGACTGGCATGCCGAGGCCACTCCGCCGCTGCTGCCGGAGGGCAGCTATCGGGCGCTGTTCATCGCTCCGGAGCGCGAGGCGCTCTACGCGCGGATCGATGCAAGGTTCGATCTGATGCTGGAGCGCGGTGCGGTGCAGGAGGTCGAGCGGCTGGCCGCGCGCGGCCTCGATCCGCTGCTGCCGGCAATGAAGGCCCACGGCGTGCCGGCGCTGATCCGCTATATCAGAGGGGAGATCACGCGGGAGGAGGCGGCCGCCATCGGCAAGGCCGACACCCGCCATTATGCCAAGCGGCAGTTCACCTGGTTTCGACACCAACTGCCGGAGTTCGAGTGGATGAGCCCGGAGGCGGCAAAGGGATGGGTCGTCAAACTCTAGCCGCATCGTCATTCCGGGACATCGCGAAGCGATGGGCCCGGAATCCATAACCACGATCGTGAGTATGGATTCCGGGCTCGCCCTCCGGGCGCCCCGGAATGACGACCTCGTTTGGAGATGGAGCCCGTACTCTCATCCAGCCTATTGCCTCGTTTCGGAGGCCAACGGCCAAATTACCGCTCGCCGAACGGAAAATTCCGCGTTAACATCGTAAAATCGCGCTGACGAGCCGGCTTTGCCTTGACATTGGGGCATCGCCGGCTATGTTTCGCGCAACCTTTGGGAAGCTCGCTCGGCATCATGCGCAACTTTATTTCCATCCTCCTTATCGCCGTCGTACCCAGGCGCACCGCCGGGGATGGCTAGCGGCCATCCAAATTCCGAGCGGTGCGCAGGGCCTTCCAGGGCCCTTTTTTATTGCCTGGAAGCCAGCGATCCGACCGAAACGACCCTGACCCAAGTGACCAAAACCGACTGACCAAAACCGACTGACCAAGACCGACCAGCCGCTGACAGAAGCGATCCGGAGCCCACCATGACCGACAAGAGCCACGATCCGAACCAGATGACCGGCGCCGCGATGATCGTGCGCGCGCTCATCGACCACGGCGTGCAGCACCTCTTCGGCTATCCTGGCGGCGCGGTGCTTCCGATCTATGACGAGATCTTCCAGCAGAGCGAGGTCGAGCACATCCTGGTCCGCCACGAGCAGGGCGCCGGCCACGCCGCCGAAGGCTATGCGCGCTCGACCGGCAGGCCGGGCGTCGTGCTGGTGACCTCCGGCCCCGGCGCCACCAACATGGTGACGCCGCTGGCGGACGCGCTGATGGATTCGATCCCGCTGGTCTGCATCACCGGCCAGGTGCCGACGCATCTGATCGGCAACGACGCGTTCCAGGAGTGCGACACCGTCGGCATCACCCGGCCCTGCACCAAGCACAACTGGCTGGTCCGCAACGTCAACGATCTCGCCAAGGTGCTGCACGAGGCGTTCTATGTCGCCACCACGGGCCGTCCGGGGCCGGTCGTCGTCGACGTGCCGAAGGACGTGCAGTTCGCGACCGGCACCTATCATCCGCCGCGCAAGTCCGACGTCCATGTCTCCTATTCGCCGCGCGTGAAGGGCGACGCGATGCAGATCCGCAAAGCCGTGGCGCTGCTGGCGGGCGCCAAGCGGCCGGTGATCTATTCCGGCGGCGGCGTCATCAATTCGGGGCCGGAGGCCTCGCGGCTGCTGCGCGAGCTGGTCGAGGTTACGGGCTTCCCGATCACCTCGACGCTGATGGGATTGGGCGCCTATCCGGCGTCGGGCACCAATTGGCTCGGCATGCTCGGCATGCACGGCACCTACGAGGCCAACATGGCGATGCATGATTGCGACGTCATGCTGTGCGTCGGCGCGCGCTTCGATGACCGCATCACCGGGCGCACCGATGCGTTCTCGCCCGGCTCGAAGAAGATCCACATCGACATCGATCCGTCCTCGATCAACAAGAACATCCGCGTCGACGTGCCGATCATCGGCGATTGCGGCGACGTGCTCGCCGACATCCTGCAGGTGTTCAGGGCCGAGGCGAAGAAACCCGACATCAAGTCGTGGTGGCAGGAGATCGCCGTCTGGCGCGCGCGCAACTCGCTGGCCTACAGGCCGAACCGCGACGTCATCATGCCGCAATATGCGATCCAGCGGCTGTTCGAGCTGACGCGCGGCCGCGACACCTACATCACGACCGAGGTCGGCCAGCACCAGATGTGGGCGGCGCAGTTCTACGGCTTCGAGGAACCGCACCGCTGGATGACCTCGGGCGGTCTCGGCACCATGGGCTACGGCCTGCCGGCGGCGATCGGCGTCCAGGTCGCCCATCCCGACAGCCTCGTCATCGACATCGGCGGCGACGCCTCGGTGCAGATGACGATGCAGGAGATGTCGACGGCCGTGCAGTACGAGCTGCCGGTCAAGATCTTCATCCTCAACAACCAGTACATGGGCATGGTGCGGCAGTGGCAGCAGCTCCTGCACGGCAACCGCCTGTCGCATTCCTACTCGGAGGCGCTGCCGGATTTCGTCAAGCTGGCCGAGGCCTATGGCGGCGTCGGGCTCCAGGTCTCCAAGCCCGGCGATCTCGACGGCGCGATCAAGGAGATGATCTCGGTCAAGAAGCCGGTGCTGTTCGACTGCCGCGTCGCGGCGCTCGAAAACTGCTTCCCGATGATTCCGTCGGGCAAGGCGCATAACGAGATGATCCTGCCGGCGGAGGCGAGCGATCCGACCGCGGCGTTCGCCGGCGGCAAGGCGCTGGTGTGAGTCTGATAGGTTTGATGGTGCGGTGATGGCACGCGCGTCCGGCAGTCTCTCTCTTAACCTCTCCCCGCTTGCGGGGAGAGGTCGACGCGCAGCGTCGGGTGAGGGGGACTCTTCACGCAGTCGGACTCGCGGAGAATCCCCCTCACCCCGACCCTCTCCCCGCAAGCGGGGCGAGGGAGTTCATCTGCTTGCGCGGCCGCATTGTGCCCATGCGTCAGGGAGTTCTCATGTTCACCCTCGCTGAGCTCGAAGCCGCCCACGCCATCGTCGGCGCCGTGGTGCCGGCGACGCCGGCGCATGCGTGGCCGTTGCTGGCGCAGCGGCTGGGGACCGGGGTCGTCGTGAAGCACGAGAACCACACGCCGGCCGGCGCCTTCAAGGTGCGCGGCGGACTGGTCTATGTCGACAACCTCAAGCGCACGCGGCCGGATGTCCGCGGCCTGATCACCGCGACGCGCGGCAATCATGGCCAGAGCGTCGCGTTTGCCGGCCGTCGCAACGGCCTGCCGGTGACGATCTACGTGCCGCGTGGCAACTCGGTCGAGAAGAACCGCGCGATGGCGGCGTTCGGCGCCGAGCTGATCGAGCACGGCAGCGACTTCCAGGAGGCGCGCGAGGAGGCCGGCCGCCATGCGGCGCGCGACGGCCTGCACATGGTGCCGTCGTTCCATCGCGATCTCGTGCGCGGCGTCGCGACCTACGCGCTGGAGCTGTTCCGCACGGCGCCCGACCTCGATGTGCTCTACGTCTCGATCGGGCAGGGCTCCGGCATCTGCGGCTGCATCCTGGCGCGCGATCTCTTGGGTTTGAAGACCGAGATCGTCGGCGTGCAGTCGACCGAGGCGCCGTCCTACGCGCTGTCGTTCGCTGCGCGGACGGTGGTGACGACCAACAGCGCCGACACCCACGCCGATGGTCTCGCGACGCGCAGCCCGGATGCGGATGCGCTCGCCATCATCCTGAAAGGCGCCTCGCGCATCGTGCAGGTCGGCGACGCCGAGATCGCCGAGGCCGTGCGCATTCTCTGGACCGACACCCACAATCTCGCCGAAGGCGCCGGCGCGGCACCGCTTGCGGCGGCCTTGCAGGAAAAGGGCAGGCTCGCCGGCAAGCGCGTTGGCCTGGTGCTGACTGGCGGCAACATCGATCTCGACCTGTTCAGGCGCTGGGTGCTGCCGGCGGCCACGCATGCCGAAGCGGGGGCCGCATGAGGAGCTCGCAACTCGCCACAAACATCGCCGTCATGCCCGGGCTTGACCCGCCTGCGCGGCCGAAGCCGCTTCGGCGCGGCGAAGGCCCGGGCATCCACGAACCGCGCGCTCGACGCTCGACGTGGAGGGCCGGGAGCGCAGACAAGTTTACGCAGTCTGCGCAAGGCAGACTGCTATGCCCGGCCATGACGGTTGAATTATCACGGGGACACCAATGAACCAGCCAGCGTCAGCCTATTTCCTCGAAGACCGTCACGATCCGAACGAGACGCACACGCTGGCGGTGCTGGTGCAGAACGAGCCGGGCGTGCTCGCGCGCGTCATCGGCCTGTTCTCGGGCCGCGGCTACAACATCGAGAGCCTCACCGTCTCCGAGACCGAGAGCCAGAAGCACCTCTCGCGCATCACCATCGTCACCACCGGCACGCCGATGGTGATCCAGCAGATCAAGCACCAGCTCGACCGCATGATCCCGGTCTACCGCGTCGTCGACATGACGCTGACCAAGCGCGCGATCGAGCGCGAACTCGCGATGGTCAAGGTGCGCGGCACCGGCGAGCCGCGGGTCGAGGCGCTGCGGCTGGCGGATGCGTTCCGCGCCCGGGTGATCGACGCCACGACGGAAAGCTTCGTGTTCGAGATCACAGGCAATACCGACAAGATCACGCAATTCATCGATCTGATGCGTCCGCTCGGCCTGGTGGAAGTCGCCAGGACCGGCATCGCGGCGATCGGGCGGGGATCGGAAGGGATGTGAGCCATGCTGGCGCGCGACTGGTACTACAACGAACGCAACCGGATCGGGCTCGATCATGCCGTCGCCTCGATCTACGGCTCGGGCGATGATGCCGACGAGCGAGCGCGCGCTGCTCTGAAGATGCTCGGCGTCAAGCCGGGCTGGCGGGTGGCGGACATCGGCTGCGGCAACGGCGTGCTGGCGACCGAGGCGGCGCTGCTGGGGGCCGTCGTCGACGCCATCGACATCTCGCCGGCGATGCTGGCGCTGACCCGGATCTACACCCGCGACCGCCGTACCGCGGTGCGGATGCATTCGGCGGGGCTGCTGTCGTTCGCCTATGAGCCGAACTCGTATGACCTGATCGTCAGCGAGTTCACGCTGCATCATCTGCCGGACTTCTGGAAGGCGGTGGCGCTGGCGCGCATCTTCGCGGCGCTGAAGCCGGGCGCACAGTTCTTCCTGCGCGACATCGTCTATGTCAGCATGCCCGACGGTGTCGAGCGCTCGGTCGAGCAGTGGGCGGATTTCAACATCAAGAACCACGACCTCGCCCGCGACAGCGTCATCACCCACATGCGCGACGAGAACTCGACCTTCGCCTGGGTGATGGAGCGCATGCTGGCCGAGGTCGGCTTCGTCACGGTCTCCGCCGACTACCATGCGCCGATGCACGCGACGTATGTGCTGCAGAAGCCGGCGGGGCAGGGCTAGGCGCTGATGTTCTTGTACGACGGTGAGGTGGCCACGCTGCCACCCTCCCCTGGAGGGGGAGGGTCGATCGCGCATGCAATGCGCGATCGGGGTGGGGTGGGCCGCCGCAAAAGCTCGCGCGTGGAGAGATCACCCCACCCCGCCTCACATCGTTGCTTCGCACGATGTGAGGCGACCCTCCCCCTCCAGGGGAGGTTGAAAAGTCGTCGTGTGGCAGGAGCTCATTAGATGTCCCAGCAGCTCCTCATCGCCTTTGTCACCTTCGCCTTCGTGATGGCGTTCACGCCCGGGCCGAACAACATCATGCTGCTGTCGTCGGGCGTGACCCATGGCTTCCGCCGCACGGTGCCGCACATGATGGGCGTCAGCTTCGGCTTCGCCTTCATGGTCGGCGCGGTCGGCTTCGGCCTCGCGACGGTTTTCATCCGCTATCCCCTGCTGCAGGACGTGCTGAAATACCTCGGCGCGGCCTATCTGATCTACCTCGCGGTCGCCATCGCCTTGTCAGGATCGGCCGAGCCTGACGACGCCAAGCCGCGCGGCCCGATGTCGTTCTGGGGCGCGGCGCTGTTCCAATGGGTCAACGCCAAGGGCTGGGTGATGGTGATCAGCACCATCACCGCCTATGCCGCGATCGCCAGCTTTCCGGCCAACGTGGCGCTGCAGGTCGCGATCAGCTTCGTGATGGCGGTCGCCTCGACCATCACCTGGACCTTATTCGGCACCGCGCTGCGGCCGCTGCTCAGCTCCGAGCGCGCGGTCCGCGCCTTCAACATCCTGATGGCGGTGCTGCTCCTGGCCTCGCTCTATCCCGTGTTCATGGACGCATGAGGGAGACTGCCGCCATGCGAGATCGGGGTTTCCAAGCAGGGCCAAAATGCTCTAGACACGGGCCGGATTTCGTCCGGGCGCAGCCGCCCGTGCCTCACCCAAGCGTCTGACTTTCCAGCCAATTCCGGCCATCTCAAAGAGGAAACGACAATGCGTGTCTACTACGATCGCGACGCCGATCTGAACCTGATCAAGGGCAAGAAGGTCGTCATCGTCGGCTATGGCAGCCAGGGCCACGCCCACGCGCTCAACCTGAAGGATTCCGGCGTCAAGGACGTCGCGATCGCGCTGCGCAAGGGCTCGGCCTCCGCCAAGAAGGCCGAAGGCGCCGGCTTCAAGGTGATGGAAGTCGCCGAGGCCGCGAAGTGGGCCGACCTCGTGATGATGCTGACCCCGGACGAGCTGCAGGGCGACATCTACCGCGAGCACCTGCACGACAACATGAAGCAGGGCGCCGCGCTGGTGTTCGCGCACGGCCTCAACGTCCACTTCAACCTGCTCGATCCGCGCGCCGATCTCGACGTGCTGATGATCGCGCCGAAGGGCCCCGGCCATACCGTCCGCTCGGAGTACCAGCGCGGCGGCGGCGTGCCCTGCCTGATCGCGATCGCCAAGGACTCCTCGGGCAATGCCCATGACCTCGGCCTGTCCTACGCCTCGGCGATCGGCGGCGGCCGCGCCGGCATCATCGAGACCACGTTCAAGGAAGAGTGCGAGACCGACCTGTTCGGCGAACAGGCGGTGCTGTGCGGCGGCCTGGTCGAGCTGATCAAGGCCGGCTACGAGACGCTGACCGAGGCCGGCTACGCGCCGGAGATGGCCTATTTCGAGTGCCTGCACGAGGTCAAGCTGATCGTCGACCTGATCTATGAAGGCGGCATCGCCAACATGAACTACTCGATCTCCAACACCGCCGAATACGGCGAGTACGTCACCGGGCCGCGCATCATCACGCCGGAAACCAAGGCCGAGATGAAGCGCGTGCTCGACGACATCCAGTCAGGCCGCTTCGCGCGCGACTGGATGCTGGAGAACAAGGTCAACCAGACCTCGTTCAAGGCGACCCGCGCCAAGCTTGCCCAGCACCCGATCGAGGAAGTCGGCGCCCGCCTGCGCGACATGATGCCCTGGATCAAGAAGGGCGCGCTGGTCGACAAGTCGAAGAACTGAGGTCTTGCGGCGAAACCGAGAAATGAAAACGGCGGGCAGAGGCCCGCCGTTTTTGTTTGGGGTCGTTGAAGGTCCGCCGGCGCGTTCAGGACGCCGCGCGGCGCGACGCCACCGGCGTCAGCAGGCGGACGATCTCGCTGATGGCGACGAGGCCGACCAGCCAGGCGGCGCTGGTCAGGCCGAGGCGGGCGACGATCGGGAGCGCGAAGCTCGCGGCGCCGCCGAGTGCGGGCGTGGCGGCCAGCAGCACCAGCTCATAGGCGGCGTAGGCACTGGGGAGCGCGACGGCAAGCGCGACCGTCGCTGGTGCTGTGCGCAAGGTCGCCAGGGCCATGCGGGCCACAACGGTGGCGCTGAGCGCCGCCACGCCGATCATGGCGCCCCAGGCCAGCGTGTTGGCATCGACCGGATAGTGCAGCGCGCCGAAGCCGATGCCCTGGTTGACCAGCCAGGCGCCGAGCATCACCGGCAGCGCCGCGCGCAGCGGCAGCATGGCGGCGGCGATCACGGCGAAGGCCGCAAACGGCGTCGCGCAGGCGAACACGAAGCTCGCCAGCGCGCAGGCCCCTGTCAGCAGCGCGAAGCAGAACGCAGCGGCATGCCGTTGCGGAACGGGCGCGAGGCGAGCCTCGGTACCAGACCGGGCGAGGACGTCGAGAGTCATGGAACATCTCCTTCTGTTGCGATTGTAGTCCATTTCGGCAGCTTCTGTCAGCCGCCGGGAGGTTGGTCGGCAGCGTCACTGCACGCCGAAGCTCGCCACCCGGATGCCGCCGAACACGCCGAAGCCCGGCGCGAGGAATCCGGTCGGGTTCTGGTAGTGATGGTTGAAGAGGTTGTCGATCCGGCCGAACAGCTTGACCTGGTCGGACAGCGCGTAGTCGCTGCGCAGGTTGACGACCGTATAGCCGGGCGCGACGAGGCCGGTGATCATGCCGTCGCGGCTGACGTCGAGCCAGTCGCCGATGTGCAGCAGCGTCGCTGACAGCGTCAGCGCATCGATCGGCGCCCATGTCGCGGTGGCGCTCCATTTCTCCTTCGGCCGCCGCAACAGCTGCAGGCCGGTGGCCGCATCGACCGCGCGGGTGAACGTGTAGTCCGCACGCAGCGAGATCCGGTCGGTGAGATCAGCGGTCACGAAGCTCTCGGTGCCTTCGGTGGTGGCGAGGCCGACATTGGCGTAGGAGGTGAAGGTCGCGTTGAAATTGATCAAGTCGGTGATGCTGTTGTGGAAGTAGGTCGCGCCGAAGCGGAGACGATCGTCGAACAGCGGCTGCTCGAAGCCGGCGTCGTAGCCGGTGCTCTGCTCCGGCCGGAGGTTGGGATTGGCGAAGAAGTTGAACGCCGGAAAATCCTGGTGCAACTGGCTCAGGGTCGGTGCCTTGAAGCCGGTGCCGTAGCTCGCCTTCAGCTTGGTCTCGGTCACCGGCAGGATCACCGCCGGCGCGATCCGGTAGGTGCCATGGCCGCCGAACTGGTCGTTGACGTCGTTGCGCAGGCTCGCCACCACGAACCAGCGCTTCACGAACTCGGTCTGCAGCTCGACGAAGCCGGCCTTGTTGCCATTCTCGGCCGAGAGGTCGGCGGTCTTCAGCCGCTCGGTCTGCTGCTCCGCGCCGACGACGAGATTGTTATGCGGCGCGAGCTCGGTCACCGCGTGCCAGTCATACTTGATGCGCTCGCCGGTCGCGACCGCTGCCACCGGATTGCCAGCCGTCAGGTCGGACGACCGGTCGTTCACATAGTTGACGCCGAAGTAGTTCCGGATGCGGCCGCCGAGCAGCGACCACACGGCTTCCTGGCGTGTCGCAAGCTGGTGGACGGCGTGGTTGCTCTGGGCCGCGTCGGGAAAGCTCGGAAAGCCGCTGTCGCCGGTGAACAGCAGCGTCGCGTCGGTGTATCGAACCACCGAGTTCAGCGTCCAGGCCTCGTTGAGGTCGACGCCCAGCTTGGCCGAGGCGGTGACGTTGTCGTAGGCATTGCCGATGGCCTTCTGCCCCGCAGGCAGCAGCTGCCACGGGGTCACCGGAACGTCGCCGGCGTGCAGATGCGCGACATTGATCGCGTAGTTGACATTGTTTTGTGAGCCGCTGACGCCGGCTGACTGGTTGAAGGTCTTGAACGAGCCGCTCTCGACCGAGGCGGTCGCGCGCGCCGGGCCCTCGCCCTTGCGCGTGATCACCGAGATCACCCCGCCGATCGCATCCGAGCCGTAGAGCCCGCTCTGCGGCCCGCGCAGCACCTCGAACTGCTGGATGTCGGCGGCGAGCAGATGCGCGAAATCGAACGCGCCATTGCCGTTGGTGACATCGCCGACGTCGATGCCGTCGATGAAGAGCTTGGTGTGATTGGCGTTGGTGCCGCGCATGAAGACGTTGGTCTGGCCGCCCGGGCCGCCGGCCTGCACCACGTTCAATCCGGGGATCGTGCTCAGGATGTCCGGCACGGTGCGGGCCTGCTGCGCGGCGATGTCCTTGTCGGTCACCACGGTGATCGCATTCGCGACGTGGGCCACTGGCGTGACGACGCCGGTCGGGCTGACGGCGACGGGGGTTCCGGCTGGCGCGGCCGGCTTTGCCGCCGGCACCTGCTGATGCGGGGCGTTGCCGGTTCTGCGGGGGATGGCTGGTTTTTGAGCGATCGGCTCGCGCGGCGGGTCGACCTCAACCGGGGGCAGAAGGTCGGGGGAGGCGGATTGCTGCGCTGCTGTGGGCGAGGGGCCGAGCAGGGCGAATGACGAGAGGACGCAGAACGACGACAGAAGGGCGCGACTGCGCCTGGCATAGGGAACGGGGGACACGAGGAACCTCGGCATGACGTCAGTGGCACGTCACCGCGAACGAGGTCTCATGCAGCCCTTTGCAGGCCTGCCTGAAAACGATGCCAATAACGCCCCGACCGGCATCCTCGCGTGTGACCACGGCTGACGGCAGGTCTCCTGGCTCGCGGGTCGTCACCTCCACGTCGCCTTCCCGGGACCGAGATTTCCCAGTGGCCTTTGACGCGAGATTCGCCGCTTACAGTTGCGGGGGCAGCTGCGGCCTTCGGTCACGTCCCTTGCGAGACGCATCCGGCACCGCATTCCCTTTTGAGCCCCGGTCGAGGGGCACCGTCGCGATCACCGTAGGAGTGCGGACGCACCAAAGTCAATCCGGCGCCCGGCGATCTCCTGGCGATAACGCTGGCCGGTCGGCTCGGTGATGCCCGGCCGCCTGCGACAACCATAGCTGTCGTCCGTGCGAACGCAGGGACCCATAGCCACCGGCGGTCGTGTGGCGAAGGACGACGATCAAGACATTTTCCGCCAATTCACATCACGCGGTATGGGTCCCTGCGTTCGCAGGGACGACAGCGGAGTGCGAGTCGTTGCTGATGAGGATTGCGCCTTGTGAGCACCCGCTCACTTCTCGACCTTGTTGTGCACCATCCAGAATCGCAGCGTGCGCTGGGCGGTGTCGAGCGACAGGCGGCCGTAGTCGCGTTCCGCGAGCTTGAGCGTGTCGCTGTCGATGGCGTGCTTGATCGGCCGGTGGGTCAGGATTTTCGCCACCACCGACCAGGCCAGCCCGGCGGCACGGCAAGGGATCAGCACGATATCGGTGCGCGGGCCTTCGAGCACCTTGGCCATCATCTCGGTCGGGACGTTGTTGAGCAGGCCGAGTGCGGCGGAAACCTCGCCGAAGCGGCGGGTTTCGGCGAAGAAGGCGATGGCGGCATCGTTGAGCTCGTTCAGCCCCTTCATGCGCTTGACGGCCTCTTCGGCCAGCGTGAAGTCGCGCCCGACCAGGCCGCCGTCGCTGCGCGCAACGTCGGCGATCGCCTTGAGGATCTTCTTGATCTCCTGTTGCAACGCCGGCGGCGCCGAGGCCATCAGCCTGGCGCGCACGGCTTCGGTCGCGCGGCGCAGGAGGTCGCGCAGGTGCTTGGTGGGCAGGTCGACGCGCAGCCCGATGATCTCGGACAATTCGTCGTCGTCCTCGGCATGCGCCATCATCCCGGAATAGCCGGACTCGGAGAAGCGCGCGGTCTGGTTGTTGGCGAGCTTGCGGATCACCCGGCGCTCGCCGCGGTCGACGATGATGTCGGTCACCGCCTCGGTCAGATGCGGACGGCTGGAGATCGCCATCAGGTGATCCTGGCCCTTGGTCGCCGCGACCTCCACCAGCGTATGCTCGGTGAGCCGGCTCGAGTGCATCAGCACGTTCTCGGCCACCGAGATCTCGTCGTCGCGGGCGAGCTGCTGGATCAATTCGACGGGCGCGTAGTCGACCGGCGCGAGATGCTTGCTGAGCTCGGCTCGCGCGCGGGTCTCGACCCGCGAGACCAGCATGCACAGCACGTTGTCGAATACCTTGATCTGGTCCTCGCTGAGGCGTTCGCCGTCATGCAGGAACAGGTTGGTGACTTGGCGCAGCGTGTTGACGCGCTTCGCCGAGGTGCCGCTGCGGACGGCCTCTTCGAGTTCGGTGATGATGGAGTCTTCTGAAGGCGGAAGCTGTTCTGGCTGTGACACGATCGCGCTCGTTTGTCCGGATTGCCGGAGCGACAGCAACGCGATTGTAATCCGCTGCAAGGCTTTCGGCCGGAGCAGTTTTCGGCACGGGCGATAACAATGCGTTAGGGGCCGAAGGCGTAGTACTCCGGAGAAACACGGATACGGAAAATTAAGACGATACATATAGGTGGGATGACGGGCTGGAGCCCGGTCTTCCGGAGATTCGCCGGACAGGCGATGGAATGAGGTGCGAACACCCCCCCGCAGACGCGGCGACGACAGGCCAGCGAAGCGGAAAGGTTAATGATCTCATAAGGTCACAAACCTTCCTTCATCCAACTTGCTCGCTGCCCTCGATCTCACGTCAGCTGTCATCCTCCCAAGCCTTGAAACTTAAATCCCATTCTTGCCGCGGCCATTTTGCCGACGCGCCGTGCGATGCGTGGCGTCACCCGATGTTCCGGGGCAGGTTCGGCGGGGCGATGACCTCGCGCGAAAAATCAGCGCCAGCATCCTGCCGCATCTCGTGCGATAATCGCCGCGCAAATCGTTGAGGTCACCATGAAATCCGTCGTCATCACCGGCGCATCCACCGGCATCGGGTTCGCCTGTTCGAAGCTCCTGCTCGCGCGCGGCTTTCGCGTGTTCGGCAGCGTTCGCAAGCAGGCCGACGCAGACCGTCTGCGCGGCGAGCTCGGCGCCAACTTCATGCCGCTGCTGTTCGACGTGACCGACGAGGCGGCGGTGAAGGCGGCCGCCGGCGAGGTGCGAGCGGCGCTCAAGGGCGAGACGCTCGCCGGTCTCGTCAACAATGCCGGCATCGCCGTCGCCGGTCCCGTGACGGAGCTGCCGATCGCGCAGTTCCGCCATCAGATGGAGGTCAACGTCATCGGCCCGGTCATCGCGACCCAGGCGTTCGCGCCGCTGCTCGGGGCCGATCCAGCCATGACGGGAGAGCGCGGCCGGATCGTGATGATCAGCTCAGTCGCGGGCCGCAACGGCAACCCGCTGATGGCGCCCTATTCGACCTCCAAGCATGCGATCGAAGGGCTGTCCGAGAGCTTGCGCCGTGAGCTGATGCTGTTCGGGATCGACGTCATCGTCATCGCGCCGGGCGCGGTGAAGACGCCGATCTGGGCCAAGGCCGACGAAGTCGACCTGTCGCCGTATCAGGCCTCGCCGTTCTTCCCGGCGCTGCAGAAGATCCGCGCCTTCATGCTGCATCTCGGCCAGTCCGGGCTGCCGGCCGAGACCATCGCCGCACGGGTGGCCGACGCCTTGACCTTGCCGGCGCCCAAGGTGCGCTACGAGATCGCGCCCGATGCCATGAGGCAATGGATCGTGCGGGTGCTTCCGAAACGGACCGTCGATCGCATCATCGCCAAGCGGCTCGGCCTGATGCCCGCGATCAGGCCCTGATGCCGGCGATGACGACCATCGGCAAGACCCAGGCGCAGCTGACCCGCCTGGTCGAGGAGGAACTTCGCGCGCAGCCGGGCTGCGAGACGGCACGTGTGCCGGCCGTTCATGCGCTCGACGTGCGCAGCGGCCGCAACTGGGAGATCCCGCACGTCGTTCTCGGCGACAGCCTGATCAGCGACGTCGACCGCGCCGTGATGAGCGTGCAGCGCCGGCTCGGGCGCGCATTTCACCTGATCGACGATCCGGTCACGGCGCCGGAAGCGACAGCGACGCCGCAGGGCGACCCTGAAAATCCTTGCTGAGATGTGAGCCTGCGGGCTCAGGTCAGCAGGCCCTGGCGCAGCGCCAGCCGCACCAGCTCGATGTCGCTGGCCACGCCGAGCTTGTCCTTGATCAGCGAGTGCAGGTTGGCAACCGTCTTCGGGCTGAGATGCAGCGCTGACGCGATCTCGTCGGTGGTGCGTTCGGCGAGCAGCATCTGCATCACCTCGAACTCGCGCGCGGACAGGACGTCGGCGGCCGCGCGCTCGCCGGCGAGGCGGCTGAGCGCGAGCTCGTGATCGATGTCGGCGCTGATCGCGATGCGGCCCGCGAGCACGTCCATGACGGCGCGCACGAGCGTCTCCGGCGGGCTGCTCTTGGTGACGTAGCCGCGGGCGCCGGCGCGGATCGCCTGCACCGCGAAGCCGGCATTCTCATGCATGGTGAAGACGAGGATGCGCGCGCTGCGATCCCATTGCCGGATGCGGCGGATGCCCTCGATGCCGCCGACGCCCGGCATGGTCAGGTCCATGATGACGAGATCGGGCCTGACCTCCTTGAACAGCCGGTAGGCTTCGGCGCCATCGGCGGCTTCGGCGACCACGCGCAGCCCCGGCTGCTTCTGCAGCATCGACCTGTAGCCCTCGCGGACCACGGCATGGTCGTCGACCAGCAGGATGGTGCCGGCGGGCGTCGTCATGCCGCACATGCCGTTTCCGGCTGGGTCGGCGCAGGCGAGAGGCCGGGCAGGGCCGGGACCGGAATCTCGACGTGGAGGCGCGCGCCGCCGGAGGTGGCGGCGAAGCTCATCTGGCCTCCCATGGAGGCGACGCGCTCGCCCATGCCGAGCAGGCCCATGCCAGGCTTGTCGGGAGCTTCGCCGAGAAGACCGTCGTCTTCGACGGTGAGCAGGGTCGCGCTGACCGGCCCGTCCTGAAGCGTCAATTGCAACCGCACCCGCGTCGCGTCGGCGTGCTTGACGGCATTGGTGAGCGCCTCCTGTGCGATGCGGTAGATATTGGTGGCGATGATGCCCGGCAGTCGGTCGACGTCGCCCGACAGGCTGATCTCGAAAACGGTGCGGCCGTGCTGGCGCCTGTTCCAGCCGGCGACGAGGCCCTCCAGGCTGCCGGCGAGGCCGAGCTCGTCGACGTCAGGCGGGCGCAGCCGCATCAGCGCGCCGCGCAACTGCTCCATCATGTCGCTCGCGGTGCGCGCGATGCCGTCGCATTCGCCGACCAGAGCGGGGCAATCCTGCGCCGCGCTGTGACGGATCGACGCCGCGAGCGCCCGGATCGCCGCCAGCGACTGGCCGAATTCGTCATGCAGCTCGCGCGCCAGGTGGCGGCGCTCGTCGTCCTCCAAGGCGATCAGGCGCCGGGTCAATTCGCCGCGCTGGGCCAGCGCCGTCTGCAGCCCCTCGGCGAGCTGGTTGAAGGCAGCGCGGATCGCCGAGAGCTCGGCGAGGTCGAACGGCGGCAGCCGCGCCGACAGATCGTTGGCGGCGATCCGCTCCAGCCCGGCGCAGATCAGCCGGGTGGGGCGCAGCGCGCGGGCCAGCGCGGCGTAGGCCAGCGCGCACAGCAGCACCAGCGCCGTCCCGAGCACCGGCAGCAGCCGGCTGAGCTCGCGCCAGGCGTCCGCGGTCATGACGCCGGCGTCGATCCAGACGACGGCATCGCCCGTCGTTTCGTCGCGAAACCTGACCGGCCGTGCCGCTTCGCGGCCCGGATCGAACAGTCGCCGATACAGCATCGCGAAGGCGCGGGGCGGATCGTCCGTCTGCGCCTCGGCGCCGCCGCAGATGCGCTGCACGATCGCGCCGTCGACGCCGCGATAGGCGATGCACAGGCCCGGTCGCATCGCCGCCGCCGCGACCGCATCGAGGTCGGGAAAGCCGGCCGGCGGACTGGCGACCCAATGCATCTTGCTTTGCTGCAATTGCAGAGTCCGGGCCGTGATCTCGGCGATCCGCTCATTGCGCACATGCACCGAGCGGTCGATGTCGAACAGCACATAGGCGCAGATCGCCGTGAAGCAGAGCGCCGAGACCACCGAGATCCGCAGGGTCAGGCGGTATTTGAGGTCGTAGCGGGTCCACATCTTCGGTGTGTCCATGACAGCCCAGCCGGCCGGCATTTAACGGCAGAACCGTCCGGGCCAAAAGCGCCGCGGCCCGGTGGACGGTGCGGTCGTGAATTTTTCCCGTGCCGCGCCGGGACCGTGGCCGCTGCGGCGATGGCACGGCGGCGTCTAGCTTCCGACCGCCAGACATCGTTGCAGGGGGATCCCATGTCGAACCGTCGCGTCGTCCGTTGTCTCGTTCTCGCGCTTGCTTTCGCGGCCGGCCCGGTCCGCGCCGCCTCCGGCGATGTCCCGGCCGTGCTGGTCGACGATTTCAGCTATCTCGACACGTCCGGCGAGCCGGTCGATCAGACCGCCGCGCATCAGCGGCGGCTGGATGCGTTCATCGCCGCGCTCCGCCGCGATGTCGCCGCCGACGCGCGGCTGCGGCCGGTCAGCCCGTCCTGCGCACCGTCCTGTCCGACCGATGCGTCCCCGGAGGCCCGGCTGCAGATGGCGGCCGCGGCCGGCGCCACCGTCGTGATCACTGGCGGAGTCCAGAAGCTCTCCACTCTGGTGCAGTGGGCGCGCGCATCGGCCATCGACGTCGCCTCCCATCGGGTCCTGTTCGACAAGATCTTCACCTTCCGCGGCGACAGTGACGAGGCTTGGCAGCGCGCCGAGATGTTCGTCTCGCGCCAGGTCCGTGATGCACTGGCGCCGCCGGAGCCGATCCGGCTGGCGCTGCTGCCGTTCGAGCTCGACGACACCAGCGCGGGCGCCGCGCTCGGCGAGACCGAATCCGACCAGAAGGGGCTGCAGGAGACGACCGACGCGGTGTGGCAGCTGCTGGCACAGTCCGGGCGCTATCGCCTGGTGGACGCGGCCGGCGAGATCAAGCCGGGGCAGCCGGTGCGCGAGTGCGACGATTGCGAGGCGCGGGTGGCCCGCGCGCTCGGCGCCCAGCAATCGCTGCTCGGCATCGTGAGGCGGATCGGCCGCACCGAATACATCATCGGCTTTCGTGTCCGCCAGGCCGACAGTGGCGCGCTCGTCGTCGCCGGCGATAGCGGATTGCGCCTCGGCGCCAATTATTCCTGGAGCCGCGGCGCGGTGCGCCTGGTGCGCGAGCGGCTGCTCGAGACCGGCACCCAGAATTGAAAAAGGGCGAGGATCGGTACGCGAGGACGGCAGTGATGCCACCTCTCGTCGCGGCGTGAGACGACACGCCGCCCTCCGTGCAAATCCGGGCTGTTGTGATTTGTGACGATTTCATTACGGTCGGATGACAGGATAGCCTTCCTTGATCTGTCGGCATACGCCGGCGAAGGGCGCCTGCTTTCGATCGCCTGATGTCACTGACCCCGAACGACCAACCGATCACCACGCTCGCCGCGGCGAGCGCAACGCGCTCCGCGGCGGTCCGGCTGTCCGCCGTCGCCGCGCCGCATGTCGCGGCGCTGGCCCTGATGCTGCACACCGAGACCGATTTCGGCTCGCGGCTCGGCTTCGTGCTGGCCTGGGGCATCCTGAACTGCTTCTGGCTGGTGCTGCTGCGGCGGCCTGCGGTGTCCGGCGCGCTGGCGCTGACCATGGTCGTGGTGCTGGTGCTGCTGTCGCAGCTCAAGCACGCCGTGGTCCAGATGACGGCGAACTTCGTCGACGTGATGCTGATCGACCACGACAGCGCGGCGTTCCTGTTCACGATCTTCCCGAACCTGAAGCTGTCGGTGCTGGTGGCGGCCGCCGTCGTGCTGCCGCTGATGGGGCTGCTGTGGTGGGCCGACCCGTTCCGGATCGCGCGGCTGCCGGCGCTGGCCGGCAAGCTCGCCTGCCTTGCTGCGCTCACGCTGTATTCGCTCAACTGGCGCGACGAGACCTGGCGCGGCTATTATGACGACG
This sequence comes from Bradyrhizobium sp. SZCCHNRI3052, assembly GCF_032484895.1. Taxonomy (NCBI): domain Bacteria; kingdom Pseudomonadati; phylum Pseudomonadota; class Alphaproteobacteria; order Hyphomicrobiales; family Nitrobacteraceae; genus Bradyrhizobium; species Bradyrhizobium sp. SZCCHNRI3052. The sequence continues at coordinate 204,463 of NZ_JAUETW010000008.1, forward strand.
GCTATCTGTCGAAATTCGCCCGCTCCGGCGTCACGGCGGTGTCGGACTTCCTCGCCAACGGCTTCATGGAATCCGACGCCACCGCTGATCGAAGTCTGGCTGCCTTTGTCCCGGATTCCTGTCATCCGGCCGCGCGCCGGCCGAACATCGTGCTGATCCACGACGAATCCAGCTTCGACATCCGCTCCGCGCCGGGCATCAAGGTACCAGCGGGCTATGGCAGCCATTTCAAGTCGTTCGACGGCAAGGCGCGGCAGTTCATGGCCGAGAGCAATGGCGGACCGAGCTGGTTCACCGAGTACAACGTGCTCGCCGGCCTGTCGTCGCGCTCGTTCGGCCGCTTCGCCTATTTCGTGACGCGGATCGCGTCCGGCCGGGTCGAGCGCGGCCTGCCGCTGGCGCTGCGCAATTGCGGCTACGACACGGTGTCGCTGTATCCCGCGCAGGGCGCCTTCATGAGCGCGCGCAGCTTCCAGACCACGGTCGGCGTCGACCGCTTCCTCGACGCGCGCGATCTCGGCGCCAAGGGCGTCGAGCCCGACGGCTTCTTCTACGATGCCGCGCTCGATCTGATGCAGCACCGGCCGCGCGGAAAGCCGCTGTTCATGTTCGTCTATCTCGCCGCCAACCATTTCCCGTGGGAGACGACGTTCCGGCCCGACCTGACGCCATCCTGGCGCGCGCCCGGCAACGTGCCTTCGATCGATGAGTATCTGCGCCGCCAGGCGATGAGCGCGACGGACTATCAGCGCTTCCTCGCCAGCCTGAAGAAGCGCTTCGGCGACCAGCCGTTCCTGATCGTGCGCTACGGCGATCACCAGCCGGAGTTCTCGCCGCACATTCTCGATCCCAAGCTCGACGAGGCCGGCATCGGCGAGAAGCTCGAAAGCTATGATCCGCGCTATTATCAGACCTATTACGCCGTCGATGCCGTCAATTTCGAGCCGCGCCAGAGCGCGGTCGTGATGGACCGGATCGACGCCGCCTATCTGCCGCTGGTCACCTTGGAGGCGGCCGGCATTCCGCTCGATCCGTCCTTCGCCGAGCAGAAGGACATCATGCTCCGCTGCAAGGGCGTGTTCTACGCCTGCGGCGACGGCGCCGAGGCGCGCCGGTTCAACCGCATGCTGATCGACGCCGAGCTGATCCGGGGGCTCTAGACTCTCACCGCCCGCGACGGGTCGGTGGCTTCACGGGATTGCGATCGATCCGTCATTCCATGGGAGGATTGTCGGGACGGCCGCGTTGGGCTACCCCGTGCGCTCCGTGTAAGCGAGAGGTTCGACATGTCCACATCCGTCAAGGAACTGATGGCCGCCGCCAACGCGGTGGTCCCCAAGATCACGCCGGCCGAGGCGCAGGCGATGATCGGCAAGGGCAACACGCTCGTCCTCGACGTGCGCGATGCGCCGGAGGTCGAGAAGAGCGGCAAGATCGAAGGCGCGCACCACGTCTCGCGCGGCATGCTCGAATTTCGCGCCGATCCGGACTCGCCCTATCACGACAAGAATTTTAGCAAAGACAAGAGCGTCATTCTGTACTGCGCCTCCGGCGGCCGTGCCGCGCTGGCGGGCAAGGCGCTGAAAGACCTCGGCTACGACAAGGTGTTCAACGTGGGCGGCTTCAAGGACTGGGCCGACAATGGCGGCGCGGTGGAGAAGCCGATCGAACCGGGGATGTAAGCGTAAACTGCTCACTAGGGTCAGGACCCATTTAACCGACAGAACGCTCGGGCGAGCGGCTCAATCCCACAGGGAGATGGCCGGCTTCAACCTTTCGTATTCGAAAGCATGGCCTTCAATCTCTCTGCCGCCGGCACTTTGGGAGCGCCACTTCTCGTGATCGCAAAGACTTGACGCCTACGACGCGGTTTAATGGAAATCTGTGCAATGGCCCTGCTATCGGCGGGAATGGCGAGCTGTGGCATGATGGTTATGCCGATATCTTGGCTGACCATGTTTACGAGCGCTTCGGCATCTCGCACCCGCAGCACAATCGGCGGATTGATCTTAGCTTGATCGAATATTTGACGAATGGCGGGCTCGCAGCCGGACGCGGACATCAAAAATGGCTCGTCGGCCGCATCTGTCAGGCTAATTTGCCGCCGGCTGGCAAGACGATGGTCTGATGCGACGACGAGAACAAATTCATCCTCCATGATGACGATGGGCTGCACCGCCGGCGTCGTCTCTCCCGTCAGGCCGAGATCAATGATGTCTTTCTCAACCCATTCGCAAACTTCCGCATCGGTCCCCTCGATCAGACTGACCGTGATGCGTGGGTACATCCTTTTGAACTCCGCGAGTCGGGCCGGCAGAAGCCGCGCTGCAACGCTCGATACACTGCCGATGCGTATATGCCCCGCGAGCAATCCATTGACCGCGCTGCAGGTTTGTCGAATGCGTTCGACGGCTTGAAGTGCAGCCCGGGCGTCGGCGAGCACTGCCCGACCAAGTTCGGTGATTCTGATTCCGTCACGATGCCTTATAAGCAGCTGCCCGCCCAATACCGCCTCCAAATGCTTGATGCTTTGGCTAACCCCTGACTGGGTGAGGCCGATCTCTGTGGCTGCAGCCGAGAAGGTGCCGCAATCCACGACGCTGCTGAGCACCCGAAGGTGAGCGAGAGATATATTAGTAATTGTCATATGCAGCTGCTGTCGAAGTAATTTTACATATACATGACCGGCATGCTCTTACAAGGCGGAACTACAGCCGGAGAGCGATCATGTCCGACGCCATAGCGATTGCGCTTGTTGGCGAATTCACCCCTTCCTTCCTGCCTCACACCGCAACCAACGATGCGATTGAGCATGCTCGGCTGACGCTGGAGGGACGAATTACGGCGGAATGGATCTCAACCGTCCAGCTGGAGGCCGGGGCAGCCGAACAGCTTCGGCGTTTTAATGCGATCTGGATTGTTCCCGGGAGCCCATACAAGAGCCTTCTCGGAGCCATCAATGCAATTCGTTACGCGCGCGAGAGCGGCGTTCCCCTCTTGGGGACTTGCGGGGGCTGCCAGCACGTTGTGATCGAATACAGTCGCAATGTCATGGGCTTCGAAGACGCCGCGCACGCCGAATATGATCCCTACGCCTCCAACCTCTTCATCACACCATTATCGTGCTCGCTCGTGGGGCAGACGATGGAAGTCAAAATCGAGCCGGGCAGCCTCGCAGATGCGATCTACGGGGGGAAGAATCCACGCGAGCAGTACTACTGCAATTTCGGACTGAACCCGGAGCATCAGCAGAAGCTACATGACGCAGGATTGAGAATCATTGGCACGGACGCATCCGGCGAAGCGAGGATTCTGACTATCCCCGCGCATCGCTTCTTCATTGCTACTCTCTATGTACCTCAGCTGACTTCGAGCATCACCCAGCCTCACCCGGTGATCCTTGAGTTTATGAGGGCTGCGATGGAATCTAACCGATGAGGTGCGGTTCTCGCGATGTCGGCAATCCGTTCGACGCAATATCGTAAGGTGCGGCTCTGGTCTCTCCTCTCTTGCCAGAGGCTGAGACTCTGATCGCCGACAAGGGGCTATGACAGCGATGCCTTCCGAGCGGCTCTCGCTAAGCGAGGAATAGAGCCTTGCATTCCGCCGCGGGCTGGGCGCAGATCGCCCCTAACATATTGCAAATCCCTGTATCGGCAGCGTCACAAGGTCGAGAATATGTTCGCCGGACTTAAGGACTGGCGACGTCTCTCCATGCGTTACGACCGCTGCGCTCACACATTCTTCAGCGCCATCTGTATCGCGGCAACTGTTATCTTCTGGCTCGATCAATGAGTCCTGACCCTAGTGCGTGTGGAGGTTGCGCCAACCACCACCGTCATTGCGAGCGAGCCGAAGCAATCCAGAGTCCTCGTGACGCCCTGGATTGCTTCGCTGCGCTCACAATGACGCGGCGAGACTGTGGGGCCTACTTCGACGTCTTACTCCACAGCCAGCGCGCCACCGCTTGCGGCGAGGACTCCGCGTCACTGCCGGAGGCGCGCAGATTGGCCTGCTGCATGGTCGCGATGTCGATGCGGCCGAGCAGCGGTCGTAACGCATCCTGCAACGCGCGGTCCTCGGCTCGCTTCGGCGACAGCAGCAGGATCGCGTCGTAAGGCGGGATCGCCTGCTTGGGATCGTCGAGCACGACGAGATCGTATTTCGCGATCAGGCCGTCGCTGGTGTAGCCGGCGATGACGTCGACCTCGCCGGAGGCGGCCGCGGCATACATGAAGTCGGGCTGCATCTGGCGCTGGGCGCGGAAGGCGAGGCCATAGGCGTCGCGCAGGGCCGCCCATTCCGGGCGCGAGAAGAACTCGTAGTCGCCGGCGATCGACATGTCGCTGGCGTGGCGCGCGAGGTCGGCGATCGAGCGGATGCCGAGCGCCTCGGCCGTCTTGCGCGGCATCACCAGCGCGTAGGCATTCTCGAAGCCGAGCTCGCCGAGCAGGGTGACCTTGTCCTTGGCGAGATCCTGCTTCAGTGCATCGAGCAGCGCAGCGCGCGGCAACTGCTCCTTGTGGTGAAACTGGTTGGTCCACAGCGTGCCGGAGTAATCGACGTAGGCGTCGATGTCGCCGTTCTTCAGTGCCTCATAGATCACGCTGGAGCCAAGCCCGGCGCGTGTCGTCGCCGAGAGACCGGCTGCCTGCAGCCGCTCGCTGATCAAGGCCGACAGCACATATTGCTCGGTAAACGTCTTGGCGCCGATCACGTAGCGTGCCGAGCCGCCGGCCAGCGAGGGCAGGAGACTCGCGCCGACCATGAGCGCGATGGTTGCGGTGCCAAGCCCGACACGGGCACGGCTGCGCCTGCGCAGGCCATCCTCGATCAGTGCCAGCAACTGATCGATGGCAAGCGCCAGCACGGCGGCGGCAATGCAGCCGAACACGACCAGCACCCAGTTCTGGGTCTGCAAACCTGCAAAGATGTAGTTGCCGAGCGAGGTCTGGCCGATCGGCGTCGACAAGGTCGCGGTGCCGATCACCCACACCGCAGCGGTGCGGATGCCGGCCATGATCACCGGCAGCGCCAGCGGCAGCTCCACCATCGTCAGCGCCTGGCGCTCGGTCATCCCGACGCCTTTGGCGGCCTCGATCAGGCTTGCGTCGACGCCGTTCAGCCCGGTGATGGTATTGCGCAGCACCGGCAGCATCGAATACAGCGCCAGCGCCAGCATGGCCGGCAGGAAGCCGAAGGCCGAGAACGAGAGCCCGAACCAGCGCAAGGTGAGTGCCGTCAGCGCCAGGAGCAGCGGATAGAACAGCGCCAGCAGCGCCAGTCCCGGCACCGTCTGCACCACGCTGGCGACGCCGAGCAGCAGATTGCGCAGGGCAGGGCGATTGCGCGCGAGCAGCGCCAGCGGAAAGCTCACGGCAAGGCCGAGCGCCAGCGCGGCGAGGCTCACGCGCAGATGGCTGCCGAGATAATCCGTGAGATGCGACAGCGCCTCGGTGAAGCGTGGATCGGACAGTGCGCTCATGCTGTGCCGCTTTCGGGCAGCAGCGCGGCCAGCCGCGCCGCCTGCCGGCGCGGCGTCGTCATCAGCTCCGTCACGTAGGGTTCACGGCTGGCCGCGAGCTCGGCCGGCGTGCCGATCTCGATCAGGCGTCCGCCGCGCATCACCGCGATGCGGTCGGCGAGCAGCAGCGCCTCGGTGATGTCGTGCGTGATCATGATCGTGGTTAGCGCGAACTGCTCATGCAGGGCGCGGTAGTCGCTGCCGAGCGCATCACGCGTCAGCGGATCGAGCGCGCCGAACGGCTCGTCCATCAGCACGATCTTCGGCCGCGCCGCGAGCGCGCGGGCGACGCCGACGCGCTGGCGCTGGCCGCCCGACAGCTCGTGCGGCAGCCGGTCGCGATGCGCCTTGCGGTCGAGCCGCACGAGGTCGAGCAGCTCGTCGACACGGTCGGCGATCTCGTTCGCGGGCGTACCCAGCAGCCTGGGGGTGATGCCGATATTGGCGGCAACCGTCATGTGCGGAAACAGCGCCCCGTTCTGGAACACGGTGCCAACCCGGCGACGCAGGCTGACAGGATCGAGGCCGGCGATATCCTCGCCGGCAATCCGGATCGCGCCGCCGTCCAGCTCGATCAGGCGGTTGGTCAGCCGCAGCAGCGTGGTCTTGCCCGAGCCGGAGCCGCCCACGATCGCCAGGAACTCACCCTCGGCGATCTCCAGCGAGACGCCGTCGACCGCGGTCACGGCGCCTGCCGGGCCGGGGAAACTCTTGCGGACGTTGGTGTAGACGATGAACGGCGTGCGCGGCATGCGGCCTTGCGGAATGTTGGCCTTAAGGTTGGCCTTAAGGTTGGCCTTGGGCTCAGTCAGACGACCTAGCACGTCCGGCCGCCGCGTTGAACTTCGCCGCGCAAGCGGCTAAGCCGTCCCGGCCATTCTCGGGGGAGGAACTTGGACGTGACGATGCCCACCGCCGCCGCGGTCGCGCTGGAGCGAACGACGGTGGCATTCCGTCTCGCCGGCGGACGCACCTACACCGCCGTCGAGACGGCGGATCTCAGCGTCGCCGATGGCGAGTTCGTCGCCATCGTCGGGCCGACCGGCTGCGGCAAATCCACCCTTCTCAACGTGGCGGCTGGACTGCTGAAGCCGGCCGCCGGCCACGTGCGCATCTTCGGCCAGCCTCTGGCCGGCCTCAATCGCGACGCCGGCTACCTGTTCCAGGCCGACGCGCTGTTCCCATGGAAGACCGCGCTGGAGAACGTCGCGATCGGGCTTGAGGTCGCGGGCACGCCGTCGAAGGACGCGGCCGCCAAGGCGCAGCAATGGCTGACCTCGGTCGGCCTCGGCGCATTCGGCAACCGCTATCCGCACATGCTGTCGGGCGGCCAGCGCAAGCGCGTGGGCCTCGCCCAGGTGCTGATCCGCAATCCGCGCATCATCCTGATGGACGAGCCGTTCGGGCCACTGGACGCGCAGACGCGGCAGATCATGGGCAATCTGCTGCTCGATCTCTGGAATGCCGACCGCAAGGCGGTGCTGTTCGTGACCCACGATCTCGAGGAGGCGATCGCGCTCGCCGACCGCGTCGTCATCATGTCGGCCGGCCCGGCCTCGCGCATCATCGGCGACTGGCGCGTGACCCTGCCGCGTCCGCGCGACATCTTCGAGGTGCGCATGAAGCACGAATTTCACGAGCTGCATCGCGAGATCTGGCAGACGCTGAAGGCGGAGGTCGAGAAGACCTACAAGCAGGCGGAGGCGGTGTGATGGGAGCCGTGACTCGTTCGATCATGGGAGCCTCGCTGTTTCCACTTGGACAGTGCACTCCCTCCCCCCTTGTGGGGGAGGGGCGGGGAGGGGGGTACCCCGGAAACACTGTTGGTTGGAGTACCCCCCTCCCCAGCCCTCCCCCACAAGGGGGGAGGGAGCGGAGCGGCGTGCGCGGCTCGCGCTTTGTCTCTGTCACCACGGGCGCGGAGTAGCGTAATGTCGCGTCTCGGTCTGCTCGCGCTGCAATTGCTGGTCGCGGTCGTCGCGATTGCGCTGTGGCAACTGCTCGCCACCGTGCCCGTGTTCGGGCGCATCTGGCTTCCGCCGTTCTTCTTCTCCAATCCGGTCGACGTGTTCGCGCAGGTGATCAAATGGTTCGCCACCGGGGCCATCTGGAAGCACCTCGCGATCACCTTGTGGGAGTCGATCCTGGCGTTCGCGATCGGCTCGCTCGGCGGCGTGCTGGTCGGCTTCTGGTTCGCGCGCAAGCCGCTGGTCGCCGCCGTGTTCGATCCCTACGTCAAGATGGCCAATGCGCTGCCGCGCGTGGTGCTGGCGCCGATCTTCACGCTGTGGCTGGGGCTCGGCATCTGGTCCAAGGTCGCGCTCGGCGTGACCTTGGTGTTCTTCATCGTGTTCTTCAACGTCTATCAGGGCGTGAAGGAGGTCTCGACCGTGGTGCGCGACAACGCCCGCATGCTCGGCATGAGCGAGCGGCAACTGATGCGCCACGTCTATTGGCCGTCGGCGCTGTCGTGGATGTTCTCGTCGCTGCACACGTCGGTCGGCTTCGCCGTCGTCGGCGCTGTCGTCGGCGAATATCTCGGCTCCGCGGCCGGCCTCGGCTATCTGATCCAGCAGGCCGAAGGCATCTTCGACGTCGCCGGCGTGTTCGCCGGCATGTTCGTGCTGTCGGCATTCGTCATCCTGATCGACATCTGCGTCACGCTTGTGGAGCGGCGGCTGCTGGTGTGGCGGCCTGACGCCGCCGAGGGCCGATGATGGCCGGGCTGCTGCGCCACCCGCCGCTGTCGTCCCCGCGAAAGCGGGGACCCATAACCACAGGGCGGCGTTTGTGGCACGCGGGACGACCAGTCTTTTCCAACCGGAACATCACGCGGTATGGGTCCCTGCTTTCGCAGGGACGACAGCGGAGTTTTGGGCGGCCTTCTCAATCTACGCCGACATGCCCAACCTGACTGACAACATGAACGGAGGAAACACATGAACAAGATGTTGAGCCGGGTCACCGGCGCGCTGCTGGCGCTGACGTTGAGCACTGGTCTCGCCAGCGCTGCCACCAAGGTCACGATCGCAATCGGGGGCGGCGCCTGCCTGTGCTATCTGCCGACCGTGCTGGCCAAGCAGCTCGGCGAATACGAGAAGGCCGGGCTCGAGGTCGAGCTGGTCGACCTCAAGGGCGGCTCGGATGCGCTGAAGGCCGTGCTCGGCGGCAGCGCCGACGTCGTCTCCGGCTATTTCGATCACTGCGTCAATCTCGCGGCCAAGAAGCAGGAGATGCAGTCCTTCGTCGTCTACGACCGCTATCCCGGTCTCGTGCTGGTGGTGGCGCCGTCGCACAACAAGGAGATCAGCTCGGTCAAGGATCTCGCCGGCAAGAAGGTCGGCGTCAGCGCGCCGGGCTCCTCGACCGACTTCTTCCTGAAGTACATGCTGAAGAAGAACGGTCTCGATCCGTCGGGCACCGCGGTGATCGGCGTCGGTCTCGGCGCCACCGCGGTGGCCGCGATGGAGCAGGGCCAGATCGATGCGGCCGTCATGCTCGATCCCTCGGTCACCGTGCTGCAGGGCAAGCATCCGGACCTCAAGATCCTCAGCGATACCCGCACCCAGCACGACACGCTGGAGGTGTTCGGCGGCGAGTATCCCGGCGGCGCGCTGTATTCGACCGCGGCCTGGATCGCCGGCCATGACAAGGAGACGCAGGCGCTGACCAACGCCATCGTGGCGACGCTGGGCTGGATCCATTCGCACACGCCGGAGGAAATCATGGCGAAGATGCCGGAGGAACTCGTCGGCAAGGACAAGGCGCTGTATCTCGCGGCGCTCAAGAACACCATCCCGATGTACTCGCAGACCGGCAAGATGGATCCGAAGGGCGCCGACGCTGTGCTCGCCGTGTTCAGCACCGGCTCGCCCGATGTCGCCAAGGCCAATGTCGACGTCAGCAAGACCTTCACCAACAAGTTCGTTGAGCAGGCGAAGGGGGCGAAATAGCGGATGACGGACGTCGTCATCCACCGCGTCACCACGCTCGACCTCAAGGTCGAGCCGTGGGACTGGCCGTTCGCGAAACAGCGCCGCGACGACATCGCGGCGCATTTCGCCGAATGCCAGCGCGCCAGGCCGGGGCTGTGGAACGGCCGCGTGCTGCTCGGGCGCAACCCGCGCTTCGCGGATAGCCGGTTCACCGCGAGCTATTTCGAGACCGATTTCGCCAGCCTGCTGGCGTGGCGCGACTGGGGCTTTCCGGATCGCACCGCCTTCAACGGCTTCGGCATGGGCGCGCTGCGTGCCGCCGACGGCGCCTTCGTGCTCGGCGAGATGGGCGCGCATACCGCCAATGCCGGCCGGCTGTATTTTCCCGCCGGCACGCCGGATCTCGCCGACGTCAGCGACGGCGTGCTCGATCTCGCCGCCAACGTCGCGCGCGAGGTCGAGGAGGAGACGGGACTCGCGCCATCGGACTATCAGGCCGCGGCGCATTGGGACTGTGTCGTGACCGGCGCGTCGATCGCGCTGATGCGCGTGCTCGACGCCTCTGACATGGGCGAGGCTCTGCAGCGCCGCATCGAGGCCAACCTCGCGGCTCAGGACGAGCCGGAACTCTGCTCGATACGGCTGGTTCGAAGCCGGAATGATCTGACTGCGGCGATGCCGCGCTTCGTGACCGCCTTCCTCGAAACGCAATTCAGCCCAGGAGAGCCGTCCTCATGAGCAAGAAACCGCGCACGCTGGCCGATGAGCTCGATGGTTTCATCTCGCCGTTCCGGATCGATGGCGGGCACAAGTTTCACCTCAAATCGCACAAGACAAAGGTCAAGGGCGGCCTCGCCAAGGAGGAGGGCGAGGCGATCATCGAGCAGAATCGGACGCGGCTCGCCGATTTTCAGGAAAGGCTCTATGCACAGGACCGCTGGTCGGTGCTGGTGCTGCTGCAGGGCATGGACGCCTCCGGCAAGGACAGCGCGATCAAGAGCATCTTCGAGGGCGTCAATCCGCAGGGCTGCGAGGTCACCTCGTTCAAGCAGCCGACCTCCAAGGAGCTGGACCACGACTTCATGTGGCGCAGCGCCATCGCGCTCCCCGAGCGTGGCCGCATCGGCATCTTCAACCGTTCCTACTACGAGGAATGCCTGGTCACGCGGGTGCATCCGGAGATCCTCAAGGCCGAGAAGCTGCCGCCGAGGCTGGTCACCAAGAACATCTGGCGCGAGCGCTTCGAGGACATCTGCGCCTTCGAGCGTTACTTGTCGCGCAACGGCACCGTGATCCTGAAGTTCTTCCTCAACATCTCCAAGGAGGAGCAGCGCGCGCGCTTCCTCGACCGGCTGGAGGAGCCGGCGAAGAACTGGAAGTTCTCGATGGGCGACATCACCGAGCGCGCGAAGTGGCATCGCTACCAGGCGGTCTATCAGGACATCGTGCGTCACACCTCGACGCCCTACGCGCCGTGGCACGTCGTTCCGGCCGACCACAAATGGTTCGCCCGTGTCGTCATCGGCTCGACCATCGTCGCCGCGCTGGAAAGCCTGGATCTGCACTTCCCGCGCGTCGATGCCGGCTCGCGCGAGGAGTTCAAGGCGGTGCGCAAGGCGCTCGAGAGCGAAGCCAAGGGCGGGAAGAAAGGGTGAGGGCGTAAGGCGCGGGCTGAGGCGAGAAGCCGAGGTGCACCTGCACTCTCTCGTCATTCCGGGGCGCGCGCAGCGCGAGCCCGGAATCCATAACCCCGATCGCCTGCGAGGGAGCAAGGTCCGTGCAACAGCGCGCCGTTGTCACCAACGACCGCCTGTGGCGATGGATTCCGGGCTCGCGCTACGCGCGCCCCGGAATGACGGCGGAGAGAGCGGTTGACCTGCGTTGGCTTCGAGCGTGAAACCTGAGCCTCACGCCGCGCCGGCTTGGCGCATCTCGTCGTCCACCTGCAGGAACCGCTGCGTGAAATCCGCCGCCGGCATCGGCTTGCCGAAGTGATAGCCTTGGCCCTGCTCGCAGCCGAGCCGGAGCAGAAACTCGGCCGTCGCCGCGTTCTCGATGCCCTCGGCGATCACGGACAGCCCGAGCTGCTTGCTCAGGCTGACCGTCGAGCCGACGATGGCCGCGTCGTCGGCCTGGGTCAGCACGTCGCGCACGAAGGAGCGGTCGATCTTCAGGCCGTCGAGCGGGAATTTCTTCAGGTAGCTCAGGCTCGCATAGCCGGTGCCGAAATCGTCGAACACCAGGCTGACGCCGAGCGCCTGCAGCCGGTTGAACGTCTGCAGCACGCCGGGTTCGTCGTGCAGCAGGATGTCCTCGGTGACTTCGAGCTCGAGCAGGCGCGGCGACAGGCCGGTCGACGTGAGCAGCTTGCTGACGAAGGCCGCGAGGTCGCCGGACTGGAACTGGGACGGCGAGAGGTTGACGCCGACGCGGATGTCGTGGCCGGCGAGCTGCCACTCCCGCGCCTGCCGGCAGGCGGTCGCCATGACCCAGGTCGCGACCGCCTCGGACAGATGCGAGGTGTTGACGACCGGAATGAAATCACCGGGAGGCACGAGGCCGCGCGTCGGGTGGCGCCAGCGGATCAGCGCCTCGGCGCCGATCACGCGGCCGCTCAACAGCTCCACTTGCGGCTGGTAGAACAGCTCGAATTCGTTCCGCTCGACGGCGAGCGCAAGCTCGGCCTCCAGCGTCAATCTCTGCTCGAGCTCGTGGCGGATGGCGCTCTCGAACAGCACGTGGCTGCCCCGCCGGTCCATCTTGGCGCGACAGAGGGCAAGGTGGGCATTGCTGAGCAGCTCGTCTGCCGAGTGCCCGCCCTCGGGATGCACCGCGATGCCGAGGGTGACCTTGACGCGCTGCTGGCGCGTGCCCGCGTCCAGCGGCGCCTCGAACAAATGCGACAGATGATCGGCGAGCTCGGCCACGGTGCCGCCGACGGCCGAGCAGGGAATGGCGACGGCGAACTCGTCGCCGCTGAGCCGGGCGACACGGCCCATGCCGCCGATCTCGGTGCGGAGCCGGTCGGCCGCCGCGCGCAAGACACTGTCGCCGTAGGCGTGGCCAAGCGTGTCGTTGATGCGCTGGAAGGCATCGAGCCCGATCACCAGCAGCGCGACCTGGTCGGCCGCGGCATCCGCGGTCTCGATCATGGCGGCGAGCTCGCTCTGCAGCGTGTTGCGGTTGACCAGGCCGGTCAGCGTGTCGTGCTCGGCGAGGTAACGAATGCGCTCCGCCTTGCGCTTGCGCACCGAGACGTCGCGCAGGATCACGCCATATTGCAGGCCGTCGGCGCCCTGCCAGGCGGAGAAGCTCGCCTCGACCGGAAACACCTCGCCGTCCTTGCGGCGGCCGTCGAACTCGATCGTGGCTCCGCCGGGCAGCAACGTCGCCGGCAGCGCCGCCTCCTGCTGCGGAAACAGGTCATGCGTATCGCTGCCGTCGGCGCGCAGGCGCGCGAAGGGCTGGCCGATGATCTCGTCGGCGCCATAGCCGAAGATCGCGACCGCGCCCGGATTCCACACCGTGATGCGCCGGTCGCGGTCGGTACAGACCAGCCCGTCGCCGATCGACATCGCGATTCGCTCGAAACGGCTCTCGGCGACGTGCCGCAGCAGGCCGCGGAAGTCGATCTCGTCGAGGGCCGTGGCCGCGAGATAGGCGACCAGCGCGATCTGCAGCAGCGAGGTGTCGAGCACCAGGGCGTAGCGGTCGTGCAGGAGCAGCGCCACGGCCTCGATCAGGACGCTGATCATGGCGATCAGCAGTGCGCGCCGCGCCGCCGAGAGGTGCCGCCAGCTCGCCAGCATGATGATGACGATCAGCAGCAGGCCGCCTACGGCGGCCGTCGTCGACGTCGACAGCAGGGTGCGGTGCTGAATGATGGACTCGGCCGCCAGCGCCTGCAGCATGACGCCGGGCAGAACGCGGCCGTTCGGCACGCTGTAGTAGTCACCGAGCTCGATGGCGGTCGCGCCGACGATCACCCGCTTGTCCTTGAGCCTGGACAGCGCCGCCGCGTCGCCGCGGACGACATCGACATACGACACCCGCGGCAGCGACGACAGATCGATGCCGTAGTCGACCAGGAAAGAGCTGTCCTTGACAGCATCGCTGCCGGCGAGGAACGCACCCATGGATTGCAGGAAGGTTTTCGCGCCGGCGGTCTCGCTATATTCGCCGAAAGCGTAGCTTCTGACGCGGCCATCGCGCGCCACTTCGATGTTCACGAAGGCCGACCATGCGAGCTGCTCGAACTGCGGCAGCGGCCGGTTGAGGTGAATGGCGGTGTCCTTCCCCGCCGCATCGAGCTGCCTGAAGGTCGGCAGCACGACCGAGCTCTTGGCATTCTGGAGCGCGGTCAGGAAGGCCTGATCGCCGGCCGCGTCGGACGGCGTGCTGAAATCCACGTCGAAGGCGACGTCGCGGACGCCGGCCCGCTGCAACTGCTCCAGCAGGCGCGCATGCTGGGTCCGCGGCCACGGCCAGACGCCGATGGCTTCGATCGAGCGCGGGTCGATCGCGACCACCGCGATCTCGCCGCTGGCGGGGCGATTGTCGAGGCGTAAGCGCAGGTCGACGAGGGCGTTGCTCAACAACTCGTGGCCGCCCGACAGGCCGACCGTCAGCAGCGCAACGACCACCAGAATATGCGGCATGAACCGCCTGAGCATGCCCTCTCCCGAATGTCTGCGTGCCACGTCGACGCCCGCGTTCGTGATCCCAACTTCATCCCGCTCCGACCGCAGAGCCATGGAACCCTGCAAGCCCGCGCTCCCCCATGACGACGCATGACGCAGGCGTTACGCTCGATCGGGACTCCCTAATTCTTGCTGTGGCCGTAAGCGTGGGCGTTGCCGTTGCCATGATTGCCATTGTCATGGTCGCCGCTGTTGCCGTTACCGTTGCCGCTATTTCCGTTACCGCGGTTACCGTTACCGCTGTTACCGTTGCCGCTGTTGCCCTGGCCGTTGTTGCCGTTGCCATTGCCGCCATTGTTGCTGCCGCGGCTGCCACCGTTGGCGTTGCCGTTGCCGGCGTCGCCATTTCCGGCGGCATTGGCGCTGGCGGATCCGCTTGGCGAACCGACCGCCGCGGTGACGGCGGCTGCTATCGAGGAATCTCCCGACGTGCCGCTTGCGGTGGCCGAGTTGCCCGTCGCATTGCCGCTGTTGCCGCGCGCATCATTCCAGGCGGTGCTTCGCCCTCCACCGGCGGCCGGCGTGTGGGCGCCGTGGGCGAGGCCGCGTGTCGCCTTCTGGATGTTCAGGTTGACCTCGCCGATCGATGACGAGATCCGCACCACGCCGGGCTTCGCGCTGCCGAAGGCGGCCGCAGAATGCTGCTGAGCGGCGACCGTTGTACCGGGGCGCGCGGCCGAGCCGTCGGCGTTCAGCGCGTGGATCACGCTGCCCTTGGCCTCGCGCGGCGCCTGCAGGCCGTCGCGCGGCACCGGAACACGATCGATCGTGGAGGCGCGCGGGCGGCCCTGCTCGATCGGGCTGAAGGTGCCGGCGCCGGACAGGCTCAGGCCGGCGCGGCCGGTCGCAAAGGCGGTGGCGGCCTGACCGGGCATCACCTGGGCGATCTGGCCGGTCTTGAAATCCGACACCTGCACCTGGCCGCGGCTGACCTCGACCTTGGTGCTGCGGCCTGAGATCGTGACGCTGAACTGCGTGCCCTTGACCACGGCGGCGAGATAGGGCGTCTCGACCTCGAAATGCTGGACGTTGCGTTTCTCGACGTCGAGCAGGATCGAGCCGGCGCGCTGCAGGATGGTCGTCGCCATGCCGTCCGTGGGCGCGGCGGGCAGGCCGACCTCGGAGTTCGGCGCGATCACGATCGTCTCCGCGCCGCGGGTCAGGCGGACGCGGCCGGTCGGCCCGGTGCGGATCGTATCGCCTGGCTTGAGCGGGTCCTCGCGACCGAGCGAGACCTGCGCTGCGCCCTGGGTGGTGACCCAGACCTCACCGGACGATTTGCTCACCAGCCACGGCTCACCGTCGGCCGCGAATGCGGCCGGCATTGCACCGAAAAGGCACGCGGCGATCAGTCCCGGTATCAGGAAGCTCTTGGATGACATGGCACGAACTCGCATCGTTGGCGGCTTTTGAAACTAATCGAAATGTTTCAAGAGACCCTTAGGAGTTGCAGCCGTGTTTTCCTCACGCATTTACGCTTCGTTGACCTTAACAAACTAAAAACGAGGCATGCGCGCTGGTTGTGTCGACGGAACTGGGAGGACTGCGGGTTGGCGCGACTTAGCGGCCGTACCGCACGGCTCGCGACGGCTGCATGGAACCGCGATCGCCGCCGGCATTTCCCTGTCGGCGTTGCTGTTTGCAGCGACGGCCCATGCGCAGCAGGTCGGCCAGCCGAGCTTCGATCCGCGGCAGACCGAGCGATATTTCGACGAGCAGCAGTCGCGGTCGACGCAGCCGCCGCCGCGGCCGCGTGCGCCGCAATTCGCGCCCCAGGGCGGCGGCGATCGCAAGCCCTTGTTCACCATGCGCGGTGTCACGCTGACGGGGGCGTCCGCGCTGCCCGCCGAGCAGCTCGCCGCGAGCTATCAGCCCTATCTCGGCAAGCCGGTGTCGCAGGCCGACCTCGCGGCGATCACGACCGCGATCAGCGATCAGTACCGCGCCGCCGGCTACCATCTCAGCCGTGCGATCATACCGCCGCAGGACATCCATGATGGCCGGGTGCGCATCCAGATCATCGAAGGCAGCATCACCGAGGTGACCTTGAAGGGCGCCGGCGCGGAAGAGTTCGGCATCAGGCCGATGCTCGGCCCCGTGCTGGCCGAGCAGCCGTCCCGGCTCGCGACACTGGAGCGGCAGTTGCTGCTGATCAACGGCCGCGGCGGCGTCCGTCTGGTCGATTCCGCGCTGGAGGAGATCGGCGGCACCACCGGTCGGTTCCGCCTGGTGATCGAGCTGCAGACCTGGCACGTCTACGGCTTCGCTGGCGTCGACAATCTCGGCTCGTCGACCGTCGGTCCCTGGCAGAACTACGCCACGGCCGCCTTCAATTCCTATCTGCTGCCGGGCGACACGCTCACCGCCAACCTGTCGACGACGCCGGGAGATCCGCGCCAGCTCGCGTTCGGCCGGCTGTCCTATGAGGTGCCGGTCGGCACCGACGGCGCCTATGTCGGCGCCTCCGCGCTGTACAGCGAGGTCCGGCCGGGCGACCGGAGACGGCTGTTCAACGACAACACGGTGACCGAGACGCTCGAGCTGCGCGGCGGTATCGCGCCGATCCAGTCGCAGCGCGCCTCGCTGAAACTGAATCTCGCAGCCGCCTTCAGCGACGTGACCGAGCGCGACCTGTTCGGCATCTGGTATCGCGATCGCATCCGGACGCTGACCTTCACCGCCGACTACCGCTGGAAGGATGATGTCGGCGGCGACAGCTACCTGACGCTGGCCTACCGGCAGGGCCTGAACGCGTTCGGGGCGACGCCGCTCGACGATCCCCTCGCGTCGCGCGCGGGCGCCTCGCCGAGCTTCTCGGTCTTCAACGGCTGGTTCGCGCGCTATCAGACATTGTCCGAGGCGTGGTCGCTGAAGCTCGCCGCCGCCGGCCAGCTCGCCTCGGGTCCGCTGTACAATTCGCAGCAGTTCTATCTCGGCGGCCTCGCCTATGGCCGCGGCTATGGCAGCGCCGAGATCAGCGGCGACAATGGCGTCGCCGGCACGTTCGAGGTCCGCTTCGAGCAGAAACCGAACTGGCAGTATCTCACAAGCTATCAGCTCTACAGCTTCTTCGATGCCGGGCTCGCCTGGAACGACGGCTTCCGGCCGGCCGACGGCGTCGCGCTGACCTCGGCGGGCGCCGGGGTGCGCTTTACCTTCCCGAACGACTGGCGCGCCGATCTCGGCGTCGCCGCGCCGCTCAGCTACCGCGCGCCGGGCAACACGACGCGCAGCGCGCGTCTGCTGCTGACGCTGTCGAGCGTGCTGAAGCTGTGCCCGCAGCGCGGGCAGGGGCCGTGCATTTGAGGCCCTCGGCGGCGGTCAGACCGGCTTGCCTTGGCCGTGGAACAGCCGGCCCTTCTCGGTGATCAGTACGATGACGAGCGCGCTCGACGTGCAGGCCAGGAAGCCCGCGGCGAACGGCAATGCCGTGCCGTCGAACGCCTGGCCGACGACGGCGCCGGCGGCCATGCCGAGCAGGGTCGTGATCGAGCCGTAGAGCGAAGACGCGGTGCCGGCATTGGCGCGCTGCGGCTCCATCGCCAGCGCGGTGAAGTTCGCGAACATCAGGCCGAACGAGAACATCATGCCGGCGGATAGCAGCATGAACAGCCACAGCGGCAGCGTGCCGAGGATCGCCGCGCTGAAGCAGGCCAGCGCGATGACGACGCTGCCGACCAGCGCGCCGTGCGAGATCATGCGCATGCCGAGCCGGCCGACGAGGCGGGCGTTGAGGAAGCCGGCGACCGCGATGGTCACCGCGATCGCCGCGAAGGCGAGCGGGAAGTAGTGGCCGAGATGATAGACGCCGGTGAACAGTTGCTGCGAGGACAGGACATAGCCGAGCACGGCGCCGAAGATGCCGCTCGCCGCGAGCGCATAGCCCAGCGTCTGACGATTGGTGAGGGTGTTGCGGAAGGCCCCGACGATCTCTTTGACCGAGAACGGCTTGCGCTCGCTCTCCGGCAGCGTCTCGGGCAGCCGTGCGGCGGTCCACAGCAGCGTGACGATGCCGTACAAGGTCAGCACGACGAAGATGCCGCGCCACTGCGTCAGCAGCATCACCGCCTGGCCGAACGACGGCGCGATCACGGGAATGGCGATGAACACCATCATCGCCAGCGAGACGACGCTCGCCATGCGGCGGCCGGCATAGCAGTCGCGCACGATCGAGGTCGCGATCACCCGCGTCGCCGCGGTGCCGAGACCTTCCAGCGCGCGCGCCAGCAGCAGCATCTCGAAGGACGGCGCGGCGATCGCGAACAGGCTGGCGACCGCATACAGCACCATGCCGCCGATCAGCACCGGGCGCCGGCCGAAGCTGTCGGACAGCGGGCCGATCACGAACTGGCCGAGACCGAAGCCGATGACGAACGCCGTCAGCACCGTCTGCAGCCGGTTGGCGACGTCGATATGGAACGAGGCGCCGATGTTCGGCAGCGCCGGCAGCATCATGTCCATCGCCAGCGGATTGAGCGCCATGATCGCCGCGACCACGATGACGAATTCGGTGAAGCCCATCGGCCGGTGACGGACGATCTCGATGGTGTCGGCACTGGTATCAGCCAAGGCGCGGGCCTTCCATGGTGTTGGGAATGCGGGAGAGGTCACCGATAAGTATCGGGTTTGCTGCGTCGCACAAGACGTGTTTCGGAATGGCTGGTCACCGGCGCCGGCGCTTTCGCGATTGTGACCGGTTGTGACCCGCTGAAAATTGCGCCAGCGGCGACGCGATGGTAACGGCCGTGTGATCGACGTCCGGATCCAGGCCAGCATGAAGACCTACAAGATCGTCGTCTATGTCCCTGAAGCGGCGGGCGACGCCGTGCGCCGCGCGATGGGCGAGGCCGGCGCCGGCCGCATCGGCAATTACGACCACTGTTCGTTTACGGCGAAGGGCGTGGGCCGGTTTCGTCCGCTGGCAGGCGCCAACCCGGCCGTCGGCGCGGTCGGCCAGCTCGAGACGGTCGAGGAGGAGCGCATCGAGACCGTCTGCGCCGAGGACCGGCTGAAAGCCGTGCTACAGGCGATCCGCGCGGCGCATCCCTATGAGGAGCCGGCGATCGATGTCTACCCGATCGAGGTGGTTGCGTTGCGATCCGCCGACAGTGCTTGATCTCATTGAGGAACCGTTCGACTTTGTTGCGTCCCTGGTCATTTCAGCGTCGATTTCGCGCTCGCTCCATTCGAGGTTCTCGGGCGCCCTTTGTGAGCTCAAGCAGGAGAGCCTGCTATCTTAGTTTGGCTTGTCAATCTGCCGCCTGATCTCGCCGATGAACGCCGCCAGATTCCGGTCCTCCGGCGTCATGATTGCGAGCCTTTCGGCGTAGCCCAGCGCCGCCCTTGCATCGCCTGTCGCGCGGCTGAGCGAAACCAGTGCGGACAGCACGTCCCTATCGCTGGGATGGCTTTCCAGAGCCTCCTTTAGGACCGTCATTGCTTCGTCGGCTCGCCCGCCGGAATGCAGCGCTACCGCGTAGACATAGATATAGCGTGCGCGACCCGGTTCGAGTTCGGTTGCTCTGCGCAATTCGGCGAGCGCCTCGTCGTGCCGCTTCAGCCGGGTCAAGGTCAGGCCGAGTGCGTGATGCGCGGCCGCGTCGGCAGGTGATGCCGCAATTGCTCCGCGCAGAACGGTTTCTCCGTCGCCGTCGCGGCCAATTTGGCGATAGAGGTCGGCCAGATTGATGGCGGCCGCCGCATAGTGCGGGCTGAGCCTGAGGGCTGCCTTGTACTCGGTCTCTGCGTCCCCGGTCTGTCCGCGCAAGGCCAGGAAGTTTGCCAGTGCGGTGCGGGCCTCGGGCCGTTCGGCATTGGCGCGCTGCGCCGTGATGAATTCGTGTGCCGCCTGATCGAAGCGTGCGCGATCGGGCAGCGGCTGGCTTGCGGTCGGAACGGAAGCGAGCAGGGAGGCGACCCTGATCCGCACGCCACGCACGGGATCGGTGAGCAGCGGCGAGACCAGCGGCCAGATCTGGCCGGCAGGCACGTTTTCCAGCATGTCCAGCGCGCCGATCCGCACCATGGGATCGGGATCGGCCAGGGCTGCCCGTGCGGTCGCAATGTTCGCCGGAGCGATGCGCGAGGCGAGTTCGCCGAGCGCGCTCGCACGCGCCACGGCCGGCGCGTTCCTGTCCGCGGCCAGAAGGCCAAGCAGCGCGGCGGCGTCGGCCTGGTCGCTGCGTGCTGCGCGGAACGCGGGCCCATAGGTCTGGAAGCCCTTTCGGTCGGGCCCGAACCATTGCTCGATCGCAGCGGCGGCCCATTGCGCCGGCTTGTCGCTGTGGCAGTCGTTGCAGGCGTTCGGGGTCCCCAGCTCGACCGAAAGATCAGGGCGCGGAACGCGGAAGGCGTGATCGTGACGCAGGTCGATCTGCATATAGGTGCGCGCCGGCATGTGGCACGACATGCAGGTCGGCGCCGGATCGGCGCCCGCGTGATGGCGATGCTTCGCATCGGCGTATTTTTCGGACGCATGGCATTGCAGGCAAACGCCTTCGCCGGAGGCTCGGAGCTTTGCGCCGTGCGGCTCGTGACAATCGCTGCAGGTCACGCCGGCGGCAAACATCTTGCTCTGCTTGAACGGCGTATAGTTGTAGGGCTCCTCCACATCGCGGATCTGGCCATCGGCATGATAAGTGGTCCGCGCGAGCGCCTCGACAATATGGGTCTGGGACAGCGATTGACCGGGTGCCCAGTCCTCGCTGAAGCCGGCACGGCGCGCGTGGCATAGCCCGCACGTCTCGACCTCCTTTCGCAACGCGGCCGGCGCGGCTGAGCGCGTCGCATTTCCGCTCCGCGGATCGATCGGCCAGGTGACGCCGCGCCGTTCGTCGAAACGGACCAGCAGTCCCTTGCTCGGATCCTCGTGCTTGCCGAATGGCCACCAGTGTTGCTTGTCACGGGCCCAGGCGGCGTGGGCGGAGCCCTGACCGTGACAGGTCTCGCAACCGACGCTGATTTCCGCCCATGTCGTCGCGAAGCGATCCGTCGCGGCGTCGTAATGCTTGCGCACGCCGGTCGAGTGGCATTCCGCGCACATGAAGTTCCAGTTCTGGTTCAGCTTGGTCCAGTGCAGGACGTCGTCATGCTTGATCTCTTCCTCGGGATGGAGATGGAACCAGCGCTGGCCGCCTTTGTCCTTGGGCCGGCCGTCCCATGCGATCGGCAGCGCCTGGATGCGCCCATCTGGAAACTCGACGAGATATTGTTGCAGCGGATCGACACCGAACGTGTACTTCACCTCAAACACGGCAAGCTTGCCGTCGGGCCCGTCGGTTTCGACCATGAATTTTCCGCCATCGCGGAAGAGGCGGGAATGCACACCGAAGTAGTCGAAGCTCTTGTTGAAATCGCCGAGCACCGTCTTGTCGGTCGCGTGCGCCATCGCGGCCTTGTGCTGCGAAATATCCCATAATTTGGCTTCCGCCTGATGGCAGCCGGCGCAGCTTTCGCTGCCCACATAGGTGGCGACGAATGAGGCCTGCGCCGTGGAGGCCGGTCCGTCGGCCTTGAGGAGATGAAGAACCATGCCGACCACCAGCACGAGCGCGATCGTGACCGCTACTGCTATCCAGATCGCGCGCCTGGAGAAGGCCGTTTCGCCGGAAGCAAGCCGATCCGCCGGCGCAGCCGGTGATGGGGCCGCGGCGGATCCCTTCCGCGGTCCCTTCGTGCCGGCTTTTGGCGGCCTGCGTGTCAACGCTTGTACCTCACGCCCCAAATTGGTCAGCTTGCGATCAAGCTGCTCCGTCGGTCATTTCCGCACATGCAGGAATGTCTGCCAAGGTCGCTTGACCTGCATCAAGGTGTGCCTCCCGGAGGGGCCGATGATGAGCTTTCCGATGGGAGGATGCCAAGATGAAATTATCAGTTGCCCTGACAGGGCTGTTGCTGGTGACGGGGTTCGTAGCCGCGAGCACCGAAAGGGCAAGTGCCGTGGTGTATTGTCAGTATGTCGAGTATCCCGTCGGCTGCGTCGTCAGGCCCGGCGTCGTGCTGCGGCCCCGCCCGGTGGCGCGCGCCGTGGTGGCCCCAGGCGTGCGCGTGCGGGGAACGCCGATGAATCGAGGCGGGCCGGTCAATCGCGTCGGCAGACGCTAGAATTATAGAATTATCGCTCTCCGCGAGCCGGTTGGGCCGGCCGAACGTCATTGCCCGCGCCGATGATCGCGATTTGTGGGCAGGATCGTTCCGGCAGCGAGAAGCCGTGTCAATTGTCTCATTTGTCAATTGTCTCATCCAAAGGCAGTGATCATGAAGCGAATGAAGTTGGCTGCGTCGGTGCTGTCGTTGACGACGCTACTCGTGCTTCCAGCATTGGCCCAACAGTCGGCGCCGCCGAGTGCTGTGTTGCCGACCGAGCGATCGGTTCTGCCGATTCCTGAACCGAACCCTCCACACAGCACCGTATTCGATGCGCGCGATGCGCCGCCGCCGCCGCGGTTTGAAGTCAAGGCGCCGGCCGGTGCACCCAATGTACTGATCGTGCTCATCGACGACATGGGCTTCGGCCAGTCGAGCGCATTTGGCGGCCCGATCAGGATGCCGACGGTCGACCGCCTCGCCAACGAGGGTCTCCGCTACAACGAGTTTCACACCACGGCGCTTTGTTCGCCGACCCGCGCGGCGCTGCTCAGCGGCCGCAACCATCACATGAACAATTTCGGTTCGATCGCGGAAACCGCGACGTCCTTCCCGGGACAGACCGGTCAGCGTCCCAACAATGTCGCGTCCGTCGCGGAGATGCTGCGGTTGAACGGCTACAGCACGGCGCATTTCGGCAAAAATCACGAGACCGCGGCATGGGAGGTCAGTCCCTCTGGCCCGACCGACCGCTGGCCGACGCGCCAGGGCTTCGACAAGTTCTATGGCTTCATGGGCGGCGAAACCAATCAATGGGCGCCGCTGATCTACGATGGCATGACCCAGGTCGAGCCGTCGAAGGACCCGAACTATCATTTCATGACCGACATGACCGACAAGGCGATCGACTGGATGCGGTCGGAGAAATCGCTGACGCCGGACAAGCCGTTCTTCATGTATTTTGCACCCGGCGCCACCCATGCCCCGCATCAGGTGCCCAAAGAATGGATCGCCAAGTACAAGGGCAAGTTCGATCAGGGCTGGGACAAGCTGCGCGAGGAGACGTTGGCGCGGCAGATCAAGCTCGGCGTGGTGCCACCCGATACCAAGCTCGCCCCGAAGCCGGACGCCATCCAGGACTGGGACAAGCTGAGCGCTGACGAGAAGAAGCTGTTCGTGCGCCAGATGGAAGTATTCGCCGGATTTGGCGAATACACCGACACCGAGATCGGCCGCCTGATCGACGCCATCAAGACAACGGGCCAACTCGACAATACGTTGATCTTCTACATCGTCGGCGACAACGGCGCGAGTGCCGAAGGCGGCGCGAACGGCCTGTACAACGAGATGACCTATTTCAATGGAGTGCAGGAAACCGTCCAGGACGTCTTGAAGCACTATGACGAACTCGGCGGTCCCAACACCTACGGCCATTACGCGGCCGGCTGGGCGGTCGCTGGCGACACTCCGTTTACCTGGACCAAGCAAGTGGCCTCGAGCTATGGCGGCACCCGCAACGGCATGGTCGTCCATTGGCCGAAGGGGATCGCGGCGAAAGGTGAGCTTCGTCCGCAGTGGCATCACGTCATCGACATCGTGCCGACCATTCTCGAAGCAGCGAAACTGCCTGAGCCCAAGAGCGTAAATGGAACGGTCCAGACTCCCATTGAAGGCGTAAGCATGGCCTACAGCTTTGCCGACGCCAAGGCGCCGAGCAGGCATGTGACGCAGTATTTCGAAATCTTCGGCAACCGCGCGATCTACAGCGACGGCTGGCTTGCCGGCACGGTGCACCGGGCGGCCTGGGAAACCAAGCCGCGGCGGCCGCTCCAGCAGGATATCTGGGAGCTTTACGATGCGCGATCGGACTTCAGCCTGAGCAACGATCTGGCTGCCAAAAATCCGGACAAGCTGAAGGAGATGCAGGAGCTGTTCCTGAAGGAAGCAGTGAAATACAACGTGCTGCCGCTCGACGACCGCACCCTGGAGCGCACCAACGCGGCGCTGGTCGGACGTCCCGACCTGATGGCGGGCCGCACCAGCCTGACGGTCTACGAAGGCATGATCGGGATGACGGAGAATGTCTTCATCAACCTGAAGAACCAATCGCACGCCATTACTGCCGATCTGGACATCCCGAAGGGCGGAGCCAATGGCGTCATCATCGCTCAGGCCGGACGGTTCGGTGGCTGGACCTTCTACCTGAAGGACGGCAAGCCGACCTACACGTATAATTTTCTCGGTCTGCAGCGATACACCGTAACCGCCAAGCAGGCTCTTCCGGCAGGCAAAGCCGCACTGCGCTTTGAGTTCGCTTATGACGGTGGCGGCCTGGGCAAGGGGGGCGTGGGTACGATCCTCGTGAACGGAAAGACCGTCGCGACCGGCCGGATCGAACGAACCCAATGCTGCTTCTACTCCGCGGACGAAGGCGCAGACGTCGGTGCCGATGAAGGCACGCCTGTTACCGAGGCCTACAAGGTGCCGTTCAAGTTCACAGGGAAGATCGGCAAGGTGACGATCGATCTAGTGGGTATGAAGAAGGCCGACAATGAAGAAGCCGTCCAGGCCCGCAAGGCAGCGGCTTTGAAGAAAGGACTGTCCGATTGATGCGCTCTTCGTGCTCGCCAGGTCAGTGATCGGTCCCTTGAGAAGGAGCGTGCAATGCAAATAGCCAATCTGGCGACGATCCTTCTGGCTTCAAGCTGAGGGGGCGTCGGGCAAAATGCAAGCACCGTGGAGCCGAGGTTCTCGGGTGGAAGTTCCGGATCAAGACGCTTGAGAAAGATCTGACCGAGGTACCCAGAAGTGGCATCGCTACGATCATGTCGGACGAGTTTTTCAATGTCTACGACAAGACCGGACGGGGGATGAGCGACTACAAGCCGTAGTCGTCGACGACAACTCAGGCATGCCGCCTGAAATGGGAGCGTTGGGGGGATTACGATTGCAGCGCGATAGATCGGGACGCAGGTCCGGCTTCCTGCGATTGTGGCTGAGCGGCGTTTTCGCGTCCGCCGCGTTGGCTTCTTTTTCGCCTCTGGTCGCCCATGCCGATGAGAGCGGCATCTCGTTCTGGCTGCCGGGATTGTACGGCAGCCTCGCCGCAACGCCTGCCACACCGGGCTGGTCGGTGGCTGCCATCTACTATCATACGAGCGTGGGTGCCTCAGGCGCGGCCGCGGCGTCGCGCGAGTTCCAAGTCGGACGATTTTCTCCGACCGTCAACATCGATCTCAATCTGGCTTTGCGCGGCCAGGCCGATCTGATGTTCGTCGCGCCGACCTACACGTTTGCGACGCCCGTACTCGGCGGCCAGTTGTCGGCGACGCTGGCCAGCGTCTACGGCAGAAATTCCGCGAGTATCGCCGGTACGTTGACGACGGTTGCCGGTCCGATCGTCAGCACGCGCACCGGATTCCTCGAAGACGCACTCGTCTCTTACGGAGATCTCTATCCGACCGTGAAGCTGAAGTGGAATAACGGCGTCCACAACATCATGGTCTACGGCGCCGGCGATATTCCCGTCGGCGACTACAGTCGGAACCGGCTGGCCAACATCGGCATCGGTCACGGCGCCATCGACTTTGGCGGCGGCTACACTTTTCTGAATCCGGCGACCGGCACGGAATTTTCGGCCGTCGGGGGCTTGACCTACAATTTCAAGAATCCCGATACCGGGTACCAGAGCGGCATCGATTTCCATCTGGACTGGGGCGTGTCGCAGTTCCTGTCGAAGCAGGTCTTCGCCGGCTTCGTTGGCTACGCCTATCAGCAGATTACCGACGACGTCGGTCAGCCCGCCGCTCTCGGCAGCTTCCGCTCGCGCGTCCTCGGCGTTGGCCCGCAGATCGGATATATTTTCCAGATCGGCAGCAATCAGGCGTTCCTGGGGCTGAAGGGATATGGCGAGTTCGACGCCGCCAACCGGCCGTCGGGCTGGAACACGTGGCTGACGTTCTCGATCTCGGAGGCCGCGCCCGCCAGCATGATTGCGCCGACTTGGCACAAAGTGTCGAAATAGAATAGAGAAGTATCGACCGCCCGCATTGGACTGAATTCCGGCATTGTCATATCGGGTGGTTCCGCGGCGGTCCAGCACGTCCGTCGCTTCGGATCAAAGCGGGATCGAGCGACCGTTACCTACTCCGGATTGATGAGCACGTGTCCTAGCATGCGGGAGCTTCGTTTCACGTTGCGCGGCTTTCGCGCGGTTTTGGTTGCAGCGCTGCTGGCGCTGTCGGCCCATGCGGCATTTGCCGGCGACTCCGCACCGGCCGATCAGATCTCGGCGTTTCGGCTCGCGCATGGCGAAGGCCGCGTGACGCGCGACGCGACGCTCGACCGCATCGCGATGGAGCAAGCGCGCGCGATGGCCGACAAGGACGATCTCAGCCACGAGGTGCTCGGTCCCTTCACCCGCCGTGTGGCTCCGTCGAAGGCCGGCCGCGCGGCCGAGAACATCGCCTATGGCTACGACAATTTCGACAAGACGCTGGGGCAGTGGATCAACTCGGCGGGGCACCGCAAGAACCTGCTGCTTCCCAAGGCGACCAAGGTCGGCATCGCCAGCGCGAAGAACGCCAGCGGCAAGCGCACCTATTGGGCGATGGTGATCGCGGGCGACTACGAGACCGACAGGCCGAAGGGCGCTCCGAAGAGCAAGGCCAAGGCCGTCGTCGCGCAGGCCGCGACCCGATCCGCGAAAGGCGACGCCAAGCCGGCGACGCGCTGGGGCGCCAAGCCGCCGGCGTCCGCCTCCAAGGACTGCCACCTCAGCATCAAGGTGATCGGTCTCTGCATCTGAGTGCAGGGATCGGTGGGCCTCGGCTGGACGCCACGCCTGCCGCGCGATCACGGCGTTGTGCGAACAGCGCACGTTGTCGGGGTGAGCTTTATCAGATATACAATCAATGGTTGTCTTTTGGGCAGCCACTATTGTGAAGATTTTTCATCTCATTTTGTAAGGAGACCATCATGGCAGTCATTGAGCAGACCTCGGCCACCAGCACCAATCCGCAGACCGTCTCAGCGTCCTACCAATGGTCGCTCACGTCCTACGAGGAGCAGGGCAATCTGTGGCTCACGTGGAGCACGAACTCGCCGTTCCGCGCGCAGCAGGGGCAGATCTCCGTCTACAGCGGCAGCAGCTTCCCCTCCGATCCTCAGAAGGACCGCAAGGCCTGGTCGTGGGACAACGAGCACGGCGGCGGCTCGGGATGGGACACGGGCTTGCGCTACGGCTCCGACTGGCACTGCGCCTGGATCGCCGAGAAGAGCCCGAACGGGCCCTACGCCTACGTGGTCAAGCTCATCACCAAGGTCGCCTGAGCTGACGCGCGCAACCGTTAAAGGTGGGAGTCGCGAGCCCACGTGAGTGGCCGCGCTGAGACCTGTGCCTCAGCGCGGCTGCTTCTTCAGGTGCAGATAGCTGGGATCGAACTCGCCGATCGCGCATAGCCGCGTCCAGTCGTGCACTGTCAGCAGCCCGCTGCGGAAATCGACAGCGCGGCTGGCGCGCAGCTCGACCAGCGTGCGGTTGACCGTCGCGATCGCGATGCCCAGTGCCTCGCCGAGCTGCACCAGGCTGACCGGCAACTGCAACTGATCGTGGCGGACATGGCCGAGCGCGCGGGCGCGATAGAACAGCTCGCAGAACATGTGCGCCATGCGCGCCGGCTTGCTCCGCGCGCTGTTGTTGGTGATGGCCTCGCGGAAGATCGACGCATCGATCAGCGTCTCGCGCCAGATCGCAAAGCCGAGCGTCGGCCGCCGGCTGATCGCGCGGGTCAGCTCCTTGTGCGCAACGCTCGCCACCACCGCCGGCCCGATCGCGCAGACGGCGTGATCCATGCAGTCGAGGAAGATCGACTGGGCGTCGGGCCAGTCACCGGGCATGTGAAAGGAGAGGTACTGCCGCTGCCCGCCGGACAGCAGGTGATAGCGCGCCACCCATCCGGAGATCACGACGACGGAACGGTCCGGCTCGTCGCCCTGGCGGATGAGGTCCTCCTGATCGGTGAGCTCGCGCAAAGCGGAGCTGAAATTCCGGATCTCGGCGATGTCCTCGCCGGACAGTTTCGAATGCTCCCTGAGCTTGTTGGTGACGATCCGGTCCGCATCCATGAAAATCCTACCGTCCGGGCGGTGTTGCGTATCAAATGAGACGACGGAGCCGGCGTTACCGACTAAGGTCGCCGTCAGCAGATGCGGTCGAAGGTTGCCGGTCGCCGCATCGGGAGAACAGCTGTGCCCCACATCGCGTTCCTCAACCGGCTCCGCCGATTGTTCGGTGGCGCGGGGCCGCATATCGAGACCATCGCAGCCGCCCTTGCCGACGGCCGCATCAAGCAGCCGGCTCATCCGATGTCGGATCAGGAGCTGTCGCGCGCCATCCGCGAGTTCCAGAGCCGGCCGGCGTCGGAGGAGGCCTTGAAGAAGCTCGCTGAGCGGCTGGAGGCCGCCAAGCCCGACGGCCCCTCGTGACGGCTCTCATGACGATTTGGCGGGATCCGGCGCCAGCAGGAACAGCATCAGCCGCACCAGTTCGTCCTCGAGCTCGCGTGTACCGACGAGGCGATGTTCGCGCATGACGGCAGCCCGGATCGGGCCCAGCGCAGCGCGGACCAGGATGAAGCGGCGCGCGGCCGGCATCGCTTCGCTCCGCAATCCCACCGTCGCGATCAGCCGTTCGGTCATGCGGCCCACCATCTCGTGCAGCGCCTTCTGCAGCTCCGCGTCGTTGCCCAACAGACCGATAAGATAGCGCCGCACACGGTGACGGCCGGCGAACGGGGCGAAGCCCTGGCGCACCGCCGCGCGCACGATCGCCTCGCGTCCAAGCCCGCGATGCGCCTCCAGCGCCTCCCCGAACTCCGCCTCCTGTCGAGCGAACTCGCGCAGCACCAGCGCACGCAACAGTGAGGTCTTGTCCCTGAAATAGCTATAGAGCGTGCCGATCGAGAAGCCCGCGCGCTCGGCGATGGCGTTCGTGCTCAGGCCCTTGCCGCCGCCGCTCTGCAGAAGTTGAGCGGTTGCCTCGAAGATCACGTCGAGGGTCTGCCGCGTGCGCTTCTGCACCGGGGTTTTTCGAAGCATTTCAGGAGCTTGCTGCACGGTCTGGACCTCGGCTGGCGGAAGGGTGAAATCGAGTAGGCGTTGCTGCCGGCTCGGGTTAGATCAGAGCCCGCATGCGGCCGGCCGGACACTGAGTGGATGTGCTCCGGACCGAGCCTGCTTGCGCCGGGCTGAACCTCATTTGAACGAAGGACTGATTGCCATGCTGCGCGTCGCATTCCCGTTTGTCACATTCGTCGCCGTCTCCCAATGTCTTCTGTCGCAGGCCGCGCTGGCCGGCAACCGCGCCGCCGCCGACAGCTGTGCCGCCAAGCTGTCGCCCGTGGCGAAGCAGATCTACGACGTCGCCGCGCCGGCCATCGGCCCGGACAGCGTCGTCAAGGACGTCATCGTCGAGCGTGTCAGGCCGCTGGTGATGGCCGGCAAGTTCGATCGCGACACCGCCCGCGCCAACGCCACGCCGGCCGGCGAATGCCTGGTGCTGCTCAAGTAGGTCGCGCCGCGCTCCGAAAGGTTTGGAGGCTGCGACAGGACATCACGCCGCAGCCTCCCGGCGCGGCGGTGTCCGGAGCAACCCGGCTTGGCAAGTTCAGCCGACTCGCGCATCACTCGCTGATGCTGGACCTTCTCTCCCGTCACTGGGTGGCCGGTGCCGTGTTCATGGCCGCAGCGCTGCTGGCGCTGGTACCGCTGCTGGCGGCCGACTGGCCGCTCGCGCTGCTGCTGATCTTCCTGCATTCGCCGGGCTACATGATCCACCAGGTCGAGGAGCACACCGGCGACCGCTTCCGCAGCTTCGTCAACAACGTGATGTTCGGCGGCCGCGAGGCGCTGACCACGATCGACGTGCTCTGGGTCAATTGCGGCGCGGTCTGGGGCATCGACCTGATTGCGCTCTACGTCGCCTGGATCGCCGGCCCGGTCTGGGCGCTGGTCGCGCCCTATCTGATGCTCGTCAACTCGCTCGGCCATATCGGTCCGGCGCTGCGCTTCCGTGGCTACAATCCCGGCCTCGTCACCGGCATCGTGCTGTTCATTCCGCTCGGCCTCGTGACGGTCCTCACCATCCCGGCGACGGCTGCCCAGCATGCCCTCGGCTTCGGCCTGTCGCTGCTGCTGCACGTCATCATCGCGGCCAACGCCATCCGGCGCGCGTCGCACGTCCGCGCCGCGGCCTGAGCGCGCGGCCTCATTCGCCGGGAACGAGCTGGACAGCGCGTGCCGGCTGCGGCGGCCGCCGCAAGCGCCGCCGCGACAGATAGAGCAGCGTGCCCGTGACGGCGAACAGCGGCATCAACGCGGCGGCGAGCATGAAGGCGAGCTGGCCGGGCCAGCCGAGAATGCTGCCGCGGTGGATATCCAGGATGCGGGCGAGCACGCGCTCGCCGGCGGTCTTGTCCGCGTAACGCTCGGCCGCGAGCAGCCGGCCCGTCGCGCCGTCGATACGGAATTCGTCGCGCCGGCCGTCATGCGCCTCGCTCGGCCAGGCGCGCACGCGCACCGCCGCGCCGGCGCCCGCCGGCAAGGTGAGCTGCATCACCGCGAAGCGATCCCCGATCTGCTCACGCAACGTGGCCCAGACCAGATCGAGCGCGACAGGCTTTGCGTCCGCAGACCCGGAGCGACCCTCGCGCGCAGCTTTGCCGGGCATCGATGCTCCCGACGATGCCGGCGCGAGCAGCGCGGCCAGGCCGTCCTTGTACCAGGCGTAGGAATAGGACAGCCCGGTCAGCGCGATCACCAGATACACCGGCAGCACCCATGTGCCGATCACGCTGTGCAGCGAGCGGTGCAGGCCGCGTCCGCTCAGTCCGAGCTGCGGCTTCAGCCAGAGTGCTGCGCTGCTCGCCCGGCGCGGCCAGCGCAGCACGAGGCCCGTGATCAGCAGCACGACGAGTCCGAGCACCGCGGCGCCGGTGATCTGGCGGCCGGCGCCGTTGCCGTCGCCCGGCAGCAGCAGCCAGCGATGCAGCCTCCGCACGGTGGCGAAGAACGCCTCGCCGCGGGGCTCACCGAGCACGCGGCCGTCATAGGGATCGACCAGCAGCGAGAGGGGCCGGCCGCCATCCTCATTGCGCGCGAAGCGGACGCGCACGGCCGCCAGGGGATCGCGCGACAGCGTGATCGCCGAGACCTTGCCGAGTGCCGGATCAGCCTGCAGCCGCGCCACCAGCTCGGCGGGCGAAAGCGGCGCTTCCGTACGCGGCGCGACGTGGGACATTTTGGCGTTGAGACCGGCCTGGATCTCGTCCTCGAAACCCATGATCGCGCCGGTGATGCCTAAGAGGGAGAGGATCAGCGCGGCCGCAAGACCCAGGACAGAGTGGATCTGCAGCAGCGCCGGTTTGATGCGGAAGGACGTCACGCACGCTTCTCCTTGGCTCAGAACTTCACCGTCGCCGACAGCGACACCCGCCTCGCATCGCCGACCGCGACGGTCAGCGCGCTGTTGGCCGAGGGGTAGTAGACGTTGTCGAACAGGTTCTTGACGTTGAGCTGGTAGATCACCGGCAGGTTATGGTGCTTGGTCTCGTAGCTCGCGAACACGTCGGCGACGACGTAGGGCGGCAGCACGAAGCTGTTGGCGGCATCGCCGGCCCGGTCGCCGACATAGCGCGCGCCGCCGCCGAGCCTGAGCTGGCCGGGCAGCGCCGTGCCGAAATCGTAGACGAGGTAGAGCGAGGCGGTGTTGAGCGCGACGTTCTGCAGGCGGTTGCCGCGATAGACCGGGTCGTCCGTGACCCTGGCATCGGTGTAGCCGTAGCTTCCGATCATGGTCCAGTGCTCGGCGATCTTGCCGGTGACGTCGACCTCGGCGCCGCGCGAGCGCACCTTGCCGGCGGTGGTGTATTCGACGACGTTGCTGGCATTGGTCTGCGACACCAGCACGTTCTGCTTGTCGATGTCGTAGACCGCGACGGTGCCGGACAGCCTCTTGTCGAGATCGAACTTGAAACCGGTCTCCCACGCCGTGCCTTGCTCGGGCGCGATGTTGGAGCCGAGCACCACGCCGCCGGTGAGCGGGGCGATGGTCGAGTTCGGCTTCAGGCTCTTGGTGTAGCTGGCGTAGAGCGAGACCTGCTCGTTGAGCTTGAGGATGGCGCCGCCGAGCGGCAGCACGGTGTCGGCGGCGACGTCGGTATTGGCCTTGAACGGCCGGCCGCGGCCGGCGATCTGCTCGTAGTCCATGTAGCGCACGCCGCCGACGAAGGAGAGCTTTTCGGTGACATGCAGCGTGTCCTGCACGAACAGCGAATACTGGCCGAGCTTGTCGGTTTGGTCGCTGTCGCTGGCCGAGACCAGCGTGCCGGGTTGGATCAGCCCGTAGACCGGGTTGTAGACATTGAACACGCTCGTGACCTTGTCGCGGATCAGGTCCTGGCGATAGATCGTGCGGTATTGCGCGTCGCCGCCGAACAGCACCTCGTTGCGCAGGCCGCCGAGCCAGAAGGCGCCTTGAATATAGGACGTGCCGTAGCTGACCCGGCTGAGCGAGCCCCAGGTGCCATCATTGCTGCGGGTCTCCTTGCCCTTCGCATCGATCGTGGTGATGCGCAGCTGGTTGGCGCTGGAGCTCTCGGTGTTGTAGCTGTAGGCCGCGGTGAGCTTCCAATCGTCGTTGAGCTTCTGCTCGACCGAGGCCTGGACCAGGTCGGACTGCCCCCATGTGTTGTTGAAGGGCTCGTCGAGCCGCCGCGTCGCGGGGATCGCGAGCGGCGCGCCATTTATGAAGGCGGTGCCGCGATCGAACGGGGTGATGAACTCGCGATGCTCGTAGTTGAGCTGGACCGTGGTCGTGTCGCCGTACCAGGCGAGCGACGGCGCCACCAGCATCTCGCGATGGCGGCCGAAATTGCGCCAGTAATCCTCGCTGACGCCGTAGCCGATGAAGCGATAGGCGAGGCCGCCGTCGCCGATCGGGCCGGTGACGTCGATCGTGCCGTCGGCGCCGGTCCGGTTGTTGGCGTAGGCCGAGCCGAGCAGCGTCACCGAGCCGTGCTGATAAAGCTCGGGGCGCTTGCTGATGGTGTTGACGATGCCGCCGGGATCCATGATGCCGTAGAGCAGCGAGGCCGGGCCCTTCAGCACCTCGACGCTCTCCACGGCCGCATTGAGGCTGCGGCTCTGCACCAGCGGCAGGCCGTTGCGCATGATCGAGCCGTCGCGGTTGTCGCCGAAGCCGCGACGCATCACCGCGTCCTGCGTGCCGGCGAGCGTGTTGGCCTGGGTGACGCCGCTGATATTGGCGAGCGCGTCGTCGATGTTGCGCGGCAACTGGTCCCTGATCACCTGTTCGGGCACGACGTTGACGGATTGCGCGGTGTCGAGCGGCGAGGCGCCGCTGCGCAGCGTGGTCGCGCTCGGCATGGCGCGGTAGTTGAGCTTGGCGGCGTCGAGGACTACGGCCTCGGCCGCGGCGCGTTCCGCGCGTGTCGGCATCGGCGGCGGCGGCATCGCGCGTCGTGACGGCAGCGCACGCGCCTGGCGCTGCGGCGCGCTGGCGGCGCTCGCAGGCTTGCGCTTCGGCGCCGGCACGTCGACCGTCACCGGCGGCAGCGTCGCCTGCGCAAACACGGGAGAGGGGGACCAGAGGAGGTCTGCGGTCAGAGCACTCACGAGCGCAATCGCGCCACGCATGCCGGTACGAGCGCGCGCATCGCGCCGGCCTTCACACTTCGTCATCGTCTATTGCACTTCCACGTCGCACCGTTCGAGGGAACGGTCAGCTCGATGCGACGTCTAGCAACGCAGTGCAGCGAAAGACACAACGCGCCGGATTGAATTGCTCTAAGCCATGCGGTGTTGAATTGTTCTAATTGGTTCGGAGATGCGCAGGTCGCGGCGTCTCTGCGGCATTGCGCATTTGATGATCACGATCGACGCGGAGTGATTCATGATCGTGCACGATGATGCGCGATAAGCGCCCCACCCAAGCTGCGGACGGAGCGCTGGTGGTCTCGTTTTCCGGGACTGCGTGCCGAGGACGCTCAACGCTTGGGACCGGTCGTTGATGCGGGCGCACCCCCGAGCCTATTGTGCGGCGGTGAGTTCCAGCTCGGCCGGCTTGCCTGGTCCGATCAGCGGAATGTCCAGCGTGATGCGCGTGCCCTGCTGCGGCTGGCTGTCGAGCTCGATGCGGCCGCCGAGTGTGGATGCCACGAGGTTGAAGGCGATGTGCAGGCCGAGGCCGGCATTGCCCTTCTCGCGGCGCGTGGTGAAGAACGGGTCGAACACCCGCCCGCGAACCTGGTCGCGCATGCCGACGCCCTGATCGGCGCAGACGATGCGCACCGAGTCGTCGCCGGGCTGTGCGACCTCCACGGTGAAGACGCCGCTGATGTCGCCGGGATAGGCATGCGTCGCCGCATTGAAGGCGAGGATGCTGATGACCTGTCCGAGTGCGCCGGGATAGCTGGTGAGCACGATGCCCTCCGGGCAGGAGAGCACGACCGTCAGGCCCTGGCGCGCCAGCAGCGGGCGGAGCTTGGCGACGTGATCGGTCATCCAGCTTTGCAGCTCGAAGGTCTGCAGCGCCTCGTTGGCCTGGTCGACGGCGACCTGCTTGAAGCTGTGTACCATCTCGGAGGCGCGGTGCAGGCTCTGCGTCGTCAAGTGCAGGCCCTGCTGCAGCCGAGCGACGCCCCTCGCCAGATCCGAGCGCCGCACCGGGCCGCCGCCAAGCATGCGCGCGATCGCCTCGACGTCGTCTTCCATCGCCGTCGACGTGGTCAGCGCCAGCCCGAGCGGGGTTGAGACCTCGTGGCCGACGCCGGCGACGAGCTGGCCGAGCGAGGCCAGCTTCTCCGCCTGCACCAGATGGGCCTGCGTGGCATGCAGATCGCGCAGCGAGGCCTCGGAGCGCTCCTTCTCCCGCTGCAGCGCCTCCGCGGTGCGGAACTGCTTGCGCGCCTGGTACTCGCGCGCGCCGACGGCATAGAGCGAGAGCAGGCAGGCATTGCCGACCAGCGAATGATCGATGAAGCGCAGGCCCGGCGGCAGCGGCTCGGTCGCGAGACTCTCGGCCACCGCCAGCGCGCTCCAGCTCGTCGCGCAGAAGATCGCGTAGGAGCCGGTGCGCAGCGGCAGCATGGTGGAGACGAACAGGATGACGATGATCATGCCGGCTGCAGAATAGGTGAAGCCCGACGGCAGCACCCAGTAGATGGTCGGCAGCACGCAGCCGGGGATGACGCAATAAATGAGATGGATCGGCTCGGCCCATCGGCGCGCCGGCGTCGACAGCAAAGCCGTCAGCGGCAGCAGCACCAGCGCGGCGGTGCCGCCGCGGATCGCGAACGTGGTCGGCACGATCTCGGGATAGAGCACCCAGTCCCACAGCGTGTAGCCGGCAAAGGTGAGGGCGCCGAGCAGCATCGCGATCTGCGTCCAGGCGGTGCTGCCGCGGACGTAATGGTCGACGAAACGCCGCTCCTCGACGGCATCCTCGAAACGCAGCCCCAGCCGCTCCAGCAATCCCAACATTATGCCACCGCAATCGAAAAACGATCCCCCGCCGCGCCGGGCAGGGCCGGAGGCTTGGCGGGAAGGCAGACATACACGAGATGATCTGTTTGAGAAAACGACGGGAGATCGCATCCGCCGCCCGCGGCACGCAGAGCGCTATGAGAACTGTTCCAATTCTCGCCGTGCGGCATGTCTCCGCCCAGCCGAACGGAGCCGATCAGTGCTGCAGCATTTGCGCTCGACTTTCGTCAGGCTGCGCAGAGCCGCCGAGGACTCATGGCGCCGCATGACCCTCGACCACTACGTCCTTGCCGTAGCGGCCCTTCGTTCGGAACGTCACCTTGTTGCCGTCGAAGCTGAGCCGCCAATTGCGCTCCTCGCCCTGGCCAATGAACTGGGCGTCGATCACGAAGGTCGTGGCGTCGATCCAGCTGCCCTTCATGGCCCGGTAGGTGAAGGGCTGCCAGGGATGGGGCGGCGCGGTCTTGCGATAGAGGCCATCGAGGCCGATCGGGCTCTGCAGATGCACCGTGCCTCCGGCGCGGTCCCGCGAGGGGATGTCCCAGGTGGCCTGCGGTTCCGGTCCCGTGAGGTCCAGCTTGATCGTGTTGATGCCGAGCGGGCCGGGCGGGAAGCTGTAGGTCCTGCCCGAGATGGAAGCCGCCATCTCCGGCACGGCTCCGACCGGGCCTCGGGTTTCCGTCGCGACCTCGCGGACATCAGCGGCGAGCGCGGCTGCCGCTTCCGGCGCCGCAGGCAGGGCGCTGTCAGATGTCACAGTCGCCGAAATGGTGTTGGCGAGCTTGCGGAATGGACAGAACTCCCGCGCGGTCATCACCGCCACGATGTCGCGGTCGGGCAGTACCATGATGACCTGGCAGTGGTAGCCGACCGCCATGAACACGTGTTTGTCCGGCAGGGCCCAGAACTGATCGGCGTAGGAGAGCCCCGGATCGAACTTCGCATTCATGCTGACGGTGGCGTGGTTGACAGCTTCGATCCAGTCCGGCGGCAGCAATTGCTGCTCGCCCCAGCGGCCGCGCCGCAGATAGAGGTAGCCGATCTTCGCCATGTCGCGCGGCTTCAGCGCCAGCCCGAAACCGCCGGCGGAAATTCCCTGGGCATCCTTGAACCAGGCGTGCTCGGTGATCCCGAGCGGCCCAAACAGCCTCTCCTTGGCGAAGTCCTCCGCGCTCTTGCCGGTGAGCTTCGTGACGATCGCGGAGAGCAGATGCGAGTTGCCGCTGTTGTAGTAGAACGTCTCGCCGGGCGCTTGCGCCATCGGCCGGTCAAGGATGTACTGCACCCAATCCGGGCTCCGGCCCATCTCGTAGAGGGATGTCTCGGCGCCGCCGCTATAACCCTCGTCCCAGTCGAACCCGGAGGTCATGTTGAGCAGGTGCTGCACCGTGAGCGCCTGCTTGCGCGCGTCGACATTGTCGATCTTGCGATCCTTGAAGAAGTCGAGCACCGGATGATCGAGACTGTCGAGCACGCCGTCCTTGAGCAGCATCGCAATCAGCGTCGAGACCACGGCTTTGGTCGAGGAATTGATGATGTGCGGCTCGTCGGCCTTGTAGGGCGCGTAGCTGGCATCGAGCACGATGCGGCCATGGCGCGTGATCAGCAGGCTGTCGAACCTGAACGTCTTGCCCGCGGCGACGAGCTTCGCCAAGGCCGCCGAATCCATCCCTTCATCCTCGGGGGTGGCGATTGGCCAGTCGGATTGCGGAAAGCCGGCTCGGCTCGCCTCATCGGCGGCCGCGTGGGGCGTGAGCGGACAGACGAGCAGCAGGGCGACGGCAAACCAGAATCCGGTCCTGACACGCAACATGGCATTCCCCCGGCGAACGGGGCGTAGGACATGCTATCAGAGCGCGACAATCAATCAAAGATTGCGTGATGATCGCGCGCGCCGTCATACTGCCACCGACGCTCGCCTCATACCCGGTGTCGTCCCGGACAAGCGCGCAACGCGCGCGCCGATCCGGGATCCATAGCCCCAGGGAGATGTGCGAGGCACGATGGCCGACCGTTCTCGCCCAGCCACGTCGGCCGCGGCGTATGGGTCCCGGGTAAGGGTCCGCCAACGCTTGCGCGTTGTCGGACTTGCCCGGGACGACAGCGAATGTGTGGCCGGCAATCATCCTCATCGGTCCTCTCGGTCGGACCAATGCGCCCGCAGCGCGGCGGCAATGCTCTGCGGCCGCTCGACGATGCTCCAGTGGCCGGCGTCCTGCTCGACATGGAGCTGGGCGCCATGGCGCTGCGCGAAGCGGCTGAGGGTGTCGAGCGACATGTAAGGATCACGCGTGCCCGAGATCACGAGGCCGCGGCGTGGCAGATTCGCCAGCCGTTCGATCCAGTCACCGCTGAAGCGAAGCGCGTTGGCGGAACGATACAGCGCGAGGATCGACCGGCGCATCGGTGCCTGCCATGCCGCGGCTTCGCGCGCAGCAAGCTCTGCTGGCAGGCCGCACTGGCGGAACGCACGCGCCATCATGCGTTGTGACGGCAGCGCCATGAACAGCTCGCCCAGGATCGGCGTGTTCCAGATCCGCGCGATCAGATGTCCCCGATAGTCCGCATCGAGCGCCGCGCCCGCAATGGCCCAGGAGCGCACCAGTTCGGGCCGCAGCGACGCCGCCCGCAGCACCAGCAGCGCGCCCCAATCATGCCCGACCAGATCGATCGGCCCGAACGCCGCATGCTGCGCCTCGATCAGCGCCAGGAGCCAGTCCGCGTAGGCGTCCTTGGTGCCTGCGAAGCCCGCGGACGGCTCGCCGCAGAAGCCCGGCAGGCAGGGCACGGCGACGGTTTCGCCGAGCGCTGCGATCAGCGGGCCCCAGATCGCGGGCGTATCGGGGACGCCGTGGAGAAAGAGGCGGTTGGTCATGGCTCGTGCCTATCACAGGCCGTGTCGCTGCATCATGCACAAAAATTCTACTTTCTTTTTTTCAGAAATCATGATTGTATGCGCCATCCCGCCTCGTCGAAGAGGGGCGTACGCGTCGTCACGATACGTGGAGTGCGGGGAGCGATGGCCGTGAGGGTGCCGGTGGACGACCGGCACGTTTGCGGACGGCGAAGTCGTGTGGTCCTGGCACCCCGATGCTGGTGTCAAGCCGGCGCTGTTCATGACGAGCGCGCCGGTGACGGGGGCAATCAAGCCGGTCCCCGAGGAGAGCACGAAGTAAGTCGTAAAGCCGTTGCGCAGGGGAGGCCGGGATGTCCTGGCCGTACCTGTGGTTCCTGCCCCGTGCACTTCTTCACGCACGGGGGCCGCGGGTGTCGGCAGACGCCCGGTCTTCCCTGCACCCTCGATTGACGAGGGCTTTGATGCTGATGATCAGCCTGGGCACGGTCGTGCTGCGGGGATGATGAGGTGCGTTCTGATGCAGGCTGTTTGGCCGAGGTCTGATGAGAGTGAGGCGCGCGGATGTTGCGTCAATCACGCGGGGGGAGCGCGTCGCTCCACCCCTACTGTCATCGTCCGCGAAAGCGGACGATCCATTATTCCAGGGACGGTTGTGGTTCAGCCGAGAGGCCGCGGCGTCCTGGATACCCGCTTTCCCGGGTATGACAGCGGTGGGCGGGGCGGGACCTCGCCGCTGGGCAGTCCCCCTCAATACGTCACCCCTCCTGACCATTATTCGGCGTTGCGAGACCCTCCCATTCCCAGTAAAAGCGCTGTCGAGGGCACCTCGGCAACAAACCGTCAACGGTTTTGCCGCACAGTTTTCGTGTTCTCGCAAAGGGTTTGGCAATGCTGATTCGCAGCGCAGAGATCGAGGCCATCGCCGGGGCAGACGCCCGGACGATCGCGCTCGCCGCGCTGCAGCCCGCCGACCTGATCGGCGCGATCGAGCTTCTGCTTCTTAGCTGC
This sequence comes from Bradyrhizobium sp. SZCCHNRI3052, assembly GCF_032484895.1. NCBI lineage: Bacteria > Pseudomonadati > Pseudomonadota > Alphaproteobacteria > Hyphomicrobiales > Nitrobacteraceae > Bradyrhizobium > Bradyrhizobium sp. SZCCHNRI3052. The sequence goes on from NZ_JAUETW010000008.1 coordinate 244,135, forward strand.
CCCTGAGGGCCGGCTGGGCGGGATGCGCCTGGGCACTCAGGGGGCTGCTTCGACACCGAAACACCCTTCAGCGCCTCTGGAAGCCACGCGCACCACCCGAAAAGTTCGAGGAAAGCAGATGTCCAATCCCGTTCAGTCCGACAAGGACCGCGTCGTCATTTTCGACACCACTTTGCGCGATGGCGAGCAGTGCCCCGGCGCCACCATGACGTTCGAGGAGAAGCTCAACATCGCCGCCATGCTGGACGGCATGGGCGTCGACATCATCGAGGCCGGCTTCCCGATCGCCTCCGACGGTGACTTCGAGGCCGTCAACGAGATCGCCAAGCGCACCCAGAACGCCGTGGTCTGCGGCCTGTCGCGCGCCGGCGCCAAGGACATCGACCGTTGCGCCGAGGCGATCCGCCCAGCCAAGCGCGGCCGCATCCACACCTTCCTGTCCACCTCGCCGGTGCACATGAAGTACAAGCTGCAGATGGACCCGCAGCAGGTGTTCGAACTGGTGATCTCGTCGGTAACGCGCGCGCGCAACCACACCGACGATGTCGAGTGGTCGTCGGAGGACGGCACCCGCACCGAGTTCGACTTCCTGTGCCGCTGCGTCGAGGCCGCGATCAAGGCCGGCGCCACCACCATCAACATTCCGGATACCGTCGGCTATGCCGTGCCGGAGGAGTATTACGACCTGTTCAAGCGCGTGCGCGAGAGCGTGCCGAACTCCGACAAGGCGGTATTCTCGGTCCATTGCCACAACGACCTGGGCATGGCGGTCGCCAACTCGATGGCCGGCGTGCGCGCCGGCGCCCGCCAGATCGAATGCACCATCAACGGCATCGGCGAGCGCGCCGGCAATGCGGCCCTGGAAGAGGTCGTGATGGCGATGCGCGTGCGCAACGACAAGCTGCCGTACTGGAACAAGATCGACACCACGCAGCTCACCCACGCCTCCAAGGTGGTCTCGGCCGCGACCTCGTTCCCGGTGCAGTACAACAAGGCCATCGTCGGCCGCAATGCGTTCGCGCATGAGAGCGGCATCCATCAGGACGGCATGCTGAAGAACGCGCAGACCTACGAGATCATGCTGCCGGAGACGGTCGGCGTGAAGCAGACCTCGCTGGTGATGGGCAAGCATTCCGGCCGCCATGCCTTCATCCACAAGCTGGAGGAGATGGGCCACAAGCTGGCGGGCAACCAGGTCGAGGACGCCTTCGTCCGCTTCAAGGCTTTGGCCGACCGCAAGAAGCACATCTATGACGAGGACATCGAGGCGCTGATCGACGAGGGCATGGTGAGCGCCCATGACCGCATCAAGCTGCTGTCGCTGTCGGTGATTGCCGGCACCCGCGGCCCGCAGCGCGCCACCATGAAGCTCGACGTCGACGGCGTGACCAAGATCGAGGAGAGCGAGGGCAACGGGCCGGTCGATGCCGTCTTCAACTGCATCAAGTCGCTGGTGCCGCACGAGGCCAAGCTGGAATTGTACCAGGTCCATGCCGTGACCGAGGGCACCGATGCGCAGGCCGAGGTCTCGGTGCGGCTGTCGCAGGACGGCCGCTCGATGACCGCGCGCGCGGCGGATCCGGATACGCTGGTGGCCTCGGCCAAGGCCTATCTGGGGGCGCTCAACAAGCTGGTCATGAAGCGCCAGCGCGACGTGGCGCAGGGCGCGGGTACGGCGGCCGCAGCGGCGAGCTGAGTTCACGATCGTCGGTTGGGCCGAACCTTGCTTCGTCATTCCGGGGCGACGCGCAGCGTCGAACCCGGAATCCCGAGCTTGGCTTGCGCCCGCGCCAATAACCTCCGGATTCCGGGCTCAGCCGCTTGCGCGGCTGCCCCGGAATGACAGTCACCACCACTTTTTGCGCTGCGGCATGGGAATCCCCGCCTCTGCGGCTAACGGTCAATGGCATTCCGGCCGTCGACCCGCTAACAATGTCCTTGGCATACAAAGCGGGGGCGTCATTGCAATGTCCCCCGAAACGTCGGGAGGACACCTTGCACTTCAAGTTTCGCCACGTGATCGCCACCGCCGCCTCGCTCGCGGTGCTCGCTCTGGCCGGTCCGGCCCTCGCCGCCGACAATCCGATCGTGATCAAGTTCAGCCACGTGGTGGCCTCGAACACCCCGAAGGGCCTCGCCGCCGACAAGTTCAAGGAGCTGGCCGAGAAATACACCGACGGCAAGGTCAAGGTCGAAGTCTATCCGAACTCGCAGCTCTACAAGGACAAGGAAGAGCTCGAGGCGCTGCAGCTCGGCGCGGTGCAGATGCTGGCGCCTTCGAACTCCAAGTTCGGCCCGATCGGCATCAAGGAATTCGAGGTGTTCGATCTGCCCTACATCCTGCCCGACCTCGCCACCCTGCGGAAGGTGACCGACGGCCCGCTCGGCACCAGGCTGCTGAAGCTGCTCGAGCCCAAGGGAATGATCGGGCTCGCCTACTGGGACAACGGCTTCAAGCAGATGAGCGCCAACAAGAAGCTCGTCGATCCCGCCGACTACAAGGGTCTGAAGTTCCGCATCCAGTCCTCGAAGGTGCTGGACGCGCAATTCCGCACCCTCGGCGCCATCCCGCAGGTGATGGCCTTCTCCGAAGTCTACCAGGCGCTGCAGACCGGCGTCGTCGACGGCCAGGAGAACACGCCCTCGAACATCTATACCCAGAAGATGCACGAGGTGCAGAAGTACATCACGCTGACCAATCACGGCTACATCGGCTACGTCGTGGTCGTGAACAAGAAGTTCTGGGACGGCCTGCCGCCGGATATCCGCGCCGCCTGCGAGAAGGCGATGAAGGAAGCGACCGCCTACGGCAACAACCAGTCGGCGAAGGAGAACGACGACGCGCTCGAGGAGATCCGCAAGTCCGGCAAGACCGAGCTGGTCAAGCTGACGCCGGCCCAGGACGAGGCGATGCGCAAGGCGATGATGCCGGTGTACAAGGACGTCGCGGGGCGCGTCGGCCAGCCGCTGATCGACGAGTTCCTGAAGGAGACGCGCGGCTCGACCAACTGATGGCGTGAGACGAGCGGTGCGCGGACAATGGCCCGCGCACCGAGGGGGCGAAGCACTCGGCGCGCAAGAAGGCAGACGGCGCAGCCAAGCGCCGCGGACGTTTTGATTGTGGGGGAGGGGACTTGGGCTTTCTGTTGCGCATCCTCGATCGGCTCGAGGAGATCCTGATCGCATTCCTGATCGCGGCGGCGACCTCGATCATCTTCGTGGCCGTGCTGCACCGCTATCTGGTCGGCGTGCCCTTCCTCTATCCCATCCTGTTTCCGATCGACCTGTCCTGGGCGCAGGAGCTCTGCATCTACATGTTCGTGTGGATGGCCAAGTTCGGCGCCGCCTACGGCGTGCGCACGGGCATCCATGTCGGCGTCGACGTCGTCGTCAACATGATGCGGCCATCGCTGCGCAAGGTGACCATCCTGTTCGGCCTGCTGTGCGGAGCGCTGTTCACCTCCATCATCGGCACGATGGGCGCCAAGTTCGTCTACGGCCTGTCGCAGACCGACCAGGTGACGCCCGACATGGAGCTGCCGAGCTGGCTGGTCTATCTCTGCATCCCGCTCGGCTCCTATCTGATGTGCTTCCGCTTCCTGCAGGTCGCCTGGCACTATCTGCGCCACGACGAGCTGCCGCATCACGACCACGCCTATGTCGAAGGCGTCGACCCGACGGCGACGGAGGCGCTGCGATGAGCAGCCTCCTCATCTTCAGCCTGCTCATCTTCCTGATGCTGACGGGCATGCCGATCTCGATCGCGCTCGGCCTCACCGTGCTGTCGTTCGTGTTCTTCATGACGAACGTGCCGACCGAATCGGTCGCGCTGAAGCTGTTCACGGGCATCGACAATTTCGAGATCATGGCGATCCCGTTCTTCATCCTCGCCGGCAATTTCCTGACCCATGGCGGCGTCGCCCGAAGGATGATCAACTTCGCGACCTCGATGGTCGGGCACTGGTATGGCGGCCTCGGCCTTGCCGGCGTCGTGGCCTGTGCGCTGTTCGCCGCCGTCTCCGGCTCCTCGCCGGCGACCGTGATCGCGATCGGTTCGATCATGCTGCCGGCGATGGTCAAGCAGGGCTTTCCCAAGCGCTTTGGCGCCGGCGTCATCACGACGTCAGGCGCGCTCGGCATCCTGATCCCGCCCTCGATCGTGATGGTGGTCTATGCGGTCGCGACCGGCGGCAGCATCGCGCTCGATCCGGCCGGTCATCGCGTCTCCTCGGCCTCTGTCGGTCAGCTGTTCATCGCCGGGGTTATCCCCGGGCTGATGCTGGCGAGCCTGCTCGGCCTCACGACCTTCTACCGGGCCTGGAAGAACGACTATCCACGGATGCCGCGGGCGAGCTGGGCCGAGCGCTTCACGGCCTTCCGCAAATGCGTCTGGGGCCTGCTGCTGATCGTGATCGTGCTCGGCGGCATCTACACCGGCAAGTTCACGCCGACCGAGGCCGCGGCCGTCAGCGCCGTCTATGCCTTCGTCATCGCGGTGTTCGTCTATCGCGACATGTCGCTGAAGGACGTGCCGAAGGTGCTGCTCGGCTCGGCCAACATGAGCGCGATGATCCTCTACATCATCACCAATGCCGTGCTGTTCTCGTTCCTGATGGCCAATGAGAACATCCCGCAGCAGATCGCCAACTGGATGGCGGCGGCTGGCGTCAACTGGATCGTGTTCCTCTTGGTCGTCAACATCCTCCTGCTGCTCGCCGGCAACGTGATGGAGGCGACCTCGATCGTCTTGATCATGGCGCCGATCCTGTTCCCGGTCGCGGTCAAGCTCGGCATCCATCCGGTGCATCTGGGCATCCTGATGGTGGTCAACATGGAGGTCGGCATGTGCCACCCGCCCGTCGGGCTCAACCTCTACGTGGCCTCCGGCATCGCCAAGATGGGCATCACCGAACTGACCATCGCCGTCATGCCCTGGCTGCTGACGATGCTCGGCTTCCTCGCGCTCGTCACCTACGTGCCGGAAATCTCGCTGTGGTTGCCGCGCATGCTGGGGATGCTTTGAGGCGCGGCAACAAACTGAAACTGATTTGCAAAAACAGAAAGGTATTTGAAGCAATTACATCTTCGTAAGGTCGTACACTCTGTCCAAACTGTAAGTTGAAGGCGCGGAACGGCAGGCTCATGCTGATCCGAGTTTCCAAGGAGGTTGGCATGAGAAGGTTCACCATTGCCGCAGTCGCCGTGCTCGCCATCGCCGGCTCGACCGCGGTCTACGCCCAGCGCGGCTGGTTTCATGATCACATGCATCATGCGCGCATGAATCCGGAAGATCGCGCCGCCATGCTCGATGCGCGCATCGCTTCCGTCCATGCCGGCCTGAAGCTGACGGCGGAGCAGGAGAAATTGTGGCCGCCGGTCGAGAGCGCGGTGCGCGATCTCGTCAAGCTGCGGTTCGATCGTGCCAACGCGCGGATGAAGGCAGCCGACGAGGCGCAGGACAAGGATGTCGATCCGGTGGCGCGGCTGCGCGAGCGTGCCGACACCATGGCGGTCACGGCGGATGCGATGAAGAAGGTCGCCGACGCCGCCGACCCGCTCTACAAGACGCTCGACGATGGCCAGAAGCGCCGGCTGTCGATGCTGACCCGGCCGATGGGGCGCATGATGGGACCGGACGGTCTGCGCCATCACCGCTGGATGGAGCGCGGCGAGGGCGGCATGGAGGACGGTCCGCGCTTCGGCGAGCATCGCTTCGGCCCGGGACCGATGGGCCACATGGGCTGGTCCGAGGAGGAACGCGAGTCCGGGCGGCTTTGACAGCCGTTTGACGATCCTTCTGATTTCATTTGGGGAAAACCGCCGCCCGCCGGCGGTTTTTCTGCATCGAAAGTGCCGAAAAATGCTCAGGGATCGCTGGACATCCTGGAATCGCTTTGCTAAACGACCGGCTCTCGCGGAAGGCTTTCTCCGGATGCAAGATCCGGGCGCATAGCTCAGTTGGTAGAGCAGCTGACTCTTAATCAGCGGGTCCTAGGTTCGAGCCCTAGTGCGCCCACCAAGCCTTTCAAAGACTTATGCAGAAACACCGTCTGAGGTTGAAAAACTAACGGTTTTTCAGACGGTGTTTTTCGACAGTCTGCTCTCAATAGTTTGAAAGGCGAACCAGGGGACGTACGGCTAGCCAGCCGCGATCTTCGGTGGCGTCCAGCCCCAATGTCTTTGAACGTTGATTGGTGCTGTCGGGGTGCACCTCCGGCACCACGGCAGCGAGCGTTCGCTCCGGCGTCCCAACTCTTGTCCTCTGGATCGGCGCCGACCAGCCGGTATGGGCGACACGGATCAGACGCCTGGGTGTCGGCACCTCGCGTCGTTTTTCCGCAACGACACAAGCGACCCTTCGCCATGACCTGTGGACCGTCTTGGAGCCAGAATGCGCCACTCGCGCGCGCGAGGTGGCCAATCAGATGACGCCGCCGAGCCGAAGCCTGATAGCTACCGTAGCGCTTCTCGAAGAGCTGGCCGCCACGCGCGCGTGATTCGCCGCCGGCCTGCTGATTGGCCCCAATTGCCACATCCCAATCTGCTCCCAATTCCTCGAAAAATCATGGACGAGCCGCCCACGAACTCACGGCGCGGAAAACCTCGCCTGGAAGCCGCCCTGCGCTCCAGGCAAAGGGGATGTCAGGACAAGCTCGGCCCCGACTCCGGAGGCGATGGCTTTTGCAATGGCGAGGCCCAATCCCGAGCCGTCGGCATCGGTGCTGCCACGCTCGAACGGGCGAGACAAGCGTTCCAGCAACTCCGGCGGAACGGCTGTTCCCTCATTTGTAACGGTCAGCACGCCAGTGTTGGAAAGAGCTACAACGACTGGCGCGTGGGGCGCTCCGTGCTTGAGGCCGTTCTCGATGAGGTTGCGCGCTAGAATGGCAAAGGCATCTGTATCGATATCGAAAAGGACCGGCGTAGCAGGAATGTTGACGGCGAGCCGACCGGCCGCAGCCGGATCGCGCATCATCTCCCCGACGACCAGTTTCAGAACCGATGCGATATCCGTCGTCCCCTTGCCCTGAAGCCGTCCACCTTCCGCCTTCGCGAGCTGCATCAACTTTTCAGACAATTGCGAAAGCCGCCGCAGCGCCACCTCGATCTGCTGGGCCCGGGTTCGGGCCGCGGTGTCCCTGGTCTCGGCGATGAGCCGTTGCGTCTGCGCGAGCGCGGCAGCCACCGGTGTACGGAGTTCGTGCGCGGAATTGGCCGTGAAACTTCGCTCAGCTTCCAGGGCGCGTCGAAGCTTCTCCAGGAGGCCGTTCACGGCGTCGGCGATCGGTCCGATCTCGGAGGGCAGTCCCGCGGCTGGAACCGAGGACAGATCGCCGGTGCCGCGCGCTTCAATGTCGCTTCGTAGGCGCCTGACCGGGGTCATCGAAACGCGCACGACGCCCCATGCGGCGAGAAGACTGAGGGGAATGAGCAATCCCAACGGCCAGGCAAGCCCGAGGAGCGCCTGGTTCGCGACCTCGCGGCGATGTGTCAGCAGCTCCGCCACCGCGATCGTCATCGTGCCTCGCACTGCAGTGTCGAAGTAGATTCGATGGGTTGGGGTGTCGACAAACCCCATTCTGGAGAAAGGAGGAAAGATCGCGTCGTCGGCGCCGTGCGAGCGCAGCAGGACGGTGCCGCGCTCGTCACGGACCACATAAGTGAAGTACTCGTCGTGCTGCCTCAGCGTAGCGATACGCTGAGACGTGCCGTCTGCCTCACGGCCAAGGATCTCGAGCACCGCAAGTGGAAGAATCCGCTGAGCCGTTTCCTCGAGCGCGCTATCGAATACTTCGTTCATTTCGTGACGCAGCCTTTGGCCGGTCACGACGGCTGCAACGATCCAAAGGAGTGCGACGCCGAGCCCGAGCCACAGCGAGATCTGCCACTGCAGACTACGCGGGCCCTTCATGAGGCGGTTCCCAGCCGATAGCCGAGACCTCGCACGGTCTCAATGACGGCGTGTCCGAGCTTCTTGCGAAGCCGGCTGACATGGACTTCGATGGTGTTGCTCTCGATCTCTTCGCCGAAGGAATAGAGCCGTTCCTCGAGCAGCGATTTGGACAAGACCTGCCGTGGACGCTGCAAGAAAGCCTCGAGCAGCACCCATTCCCGCGCTGTCAGGGCGATGCTCTTTCCTGCACGCGTCATCGACCGAGCGGCCAGGTCGATCTGAAGATCGCCAATTCGGATGAGCGGGTTCGGATTGCCGGCATAGCGGCGAGCGACGGCATTCAGCCGCGCCGTAAGCTCCGAAAGATCGAAGGGCTTGATCATGTAATCGTCTGCGCCGGCGTTGAGCCCTTCGATCCGGTCGGACAATTGATCAAGCGCCGTTAGGATGATGACCGGCGTCACGTCGCCCTTGGCGCGTCGATCGCGCAGCAGTCCGATACCGCGGCCGTCCGGCAGCATGAGATCCAGGAGCAAGAGGTCATAGGCCGCGGTGCCAAGATATTCCCGTGCCGCATCCAAGCGGGTCACCCAGTCCACGGAATGGCCATCCGACACAATCTGGTCGCGTACTGCCGCCCCCAGAATCGTGTCGTCTTCGATCAGCAATATCCGCATCGGGTCATTCCGCGCACCCCGTCGACCTGTGAGGTTAGAGATAATCATAGAGGAGATTCTGACGTTGACCTGAAGCAAAAGTCGCGGCGTCTTCAGGTCAACGTCAGGAAACCGGCTCAAGAAGAAGGCAGGCAGGAGCCTTGAAGCGGGAGCAGGAGAACGTGAACAGGACAGTGTTGATTGCCGCCATTCTGCTGGGGGCGCTGACCCCCGGCATGGCGCTGGCCGATGATGACGATTGCAGCGCGCCCATGGCGCAATGGCAGCCGCGCGAAGCGGTCGAACAAATGGCGAAAGCGCGCGGCTGGACCGTGCGCAGAATCAAGATCGACGATGGATGCTATGAGATCAGGGGACAGGACGAAGGCGGTCGCGCCATCGAGGCAAAGGTTGATCCTGCATCTCTGGCTGTGATCCGCGTGAAGCAAAAGCGCGGAGAGCACGACAAGGATCATGATGAAGGTGACCGAGACCGGCGAGGCGATCAGTCGGGACCAGGACGAGCAGCCGCGCCTACGGCGCCGCCCCCCAACGGACTTATTCAGGGCGGCACGACCCCCAAGGTCCAAGTTCAATAGCGGTCCGGAAGCGACGAGCATCGTGGGACGCAAAAGGCTGGCCCGACCGACGGACATCGCCTGAATCGAGCGAACGCGACATCGCGTTCTAGCGCGCCCCGCGTCGTGCGGGGCGTTTGCTTTTGCAGAGGGCGCCAACCTGACGGCGACCTGAAGCAGAATCGGATCGGCCTTCAGGAGCACGTCAGCCGCGCCATTCAGTTATGGCGCGATAGAAACGCCACTGTCGGAGACAGAAATGAGATCGATGATTGCCGCCCTTGCCCTGACCACCGCGCTGACCGCCCCCGGGCTGGCCATGGCGCGACCTGTCACGTTGACCACGACGCTCAACAACTACGGCGGGAACGGCGCGTATTTGGCGCTCTACGTGACCGACGCGACCGGAGCTTACAAAGGCACGCTGTGGATGGCGGGCTCCAAGTCCAAATATTACAGTCATCTCAGCGGCTGGGAGCGCAGTTCTCGTGGAAACCTTGCCGATATCAACGGCATCACCGGCGCAAGCGTCGGAGCCGGCCGTACGCTGAAAATCACGCTCGATCTTGCGGATGCGCTCTTCGATGCGGGCTACAAGCTGCATATCGACGCCGCCGCCGAGGACATGCGCGACAGCCCGTCCGAGGTGGTCGTTCCGCTGACATCCGCGAGCGCGGGCCGGCCGCTGGCAGGGCGCACCTACATCCGCTCGTTCGCTTACGACATGTAGCCTTAGGATGGGTGTGATGCTGCGCTGGATTCATAGGGTCCTGGCCTTTGCCGTCGTCCTGCCGCTGATGGTGCTTGTCCTGAGCGGAGCGGTGCTGTCGGTGATCCCGGCTTGGGAAAGAGCTGGGGCGATATCGCCAGACAGCATTAGCGTCGCCGACCTCGCCGGCCGGATCGCCCACAGATATCCTGGCGTCGAGCAGATCAAGCGACTGACCTCCGGCAAGGTCGTCGCCTTCTACTCCGGACCAGCGGGCCCGGCCGCGAGCGTGGTGGACCCTTCCAGCGGCAAGCCGGTTTCGGACTACGTGCGCTCCCCGTTCGAGCGCTGGATGACAAACCTGCACCGCTCGTTCCTTCTGAGCGATGGCGGACGCGTGGCCACAGGCGCGAGCGCATTCGCGATGCTCGTCCTGACGCTGTCAGGTCTGCAGATGACGGCCCGGCGCATGGGAGGGTGGCGGCACATTCTCGGCTGCTCCCGCGGCGGCGGCATGCAACGCCTGCATACCGATCTCGGTCGACTGGTGGCCTTCGGGCTCGTGCTGTCGGCGATGACGGCGCTGTATCTGTCGCTCACGACGTTCGGACTGATCCCGGACGGCACGGCACAGGTGTCCACATTTCCGAGCGTGACAAGCCGCGGCCCTGCTCTTCCGGTCGAGCAAATCCAGGCTTTGCGTGGCATCGATCTTTCCCAACTGCGTGAATTGACGTTTCCCAACCCCGCGAATCCGAACGATCCCTTCCAGCTAGCCACCGCCGCAGGCGAGGGCTACGTCGACCCGGTCGGTGGAGAGCTGCTGGGTTGGCAGGACAATTCGGTCGCCCGGCAGATCTACGAATTCATCTACATGCTGCACACCGGGCAAGGGCTCTGGTGGCTTGGATTGCTGCTCGGCGTCAGCGCCCTCGGCGTGCCGGTGCTCGGGTTAAGCGGAGCCGTGGTGTGGTCGAGCAGGAAGCACGCTCACGCTCCCATCACCGACAACGTTCCCGCCCAAGATGCCGACACCGTGATCCTGGTCGGCAGCGAGGGCGGCAGCACATGGGGCTTCGCCCGCACGCTGCATGCCGCGCTGACGGCCAACGGGCACAGGGTTCACGTCGCTCCGATGGACAGCTTGTTACGATCCTATCCGTCGACGCAGCGCATGTTCCTGCTGACGGCAACCTATGGCGACGGCGCAGCGCCGGCGACAGCCGGCGCGTTCCTCAAACGTCTCGACGCGATCACCGCGCCACTGCCTTTTCCGGTCGCGGTCCTCGGCTTCGGTGATCGGCAATTCCCGCAATTCTGTCAATTCGCCCGCGACGTCGAAGCGGCCCTGGCGCGTAAAGGTTCGAGATCGTTGATGCCGCTGGACACGATCGACCGCCAGTCCGGGCAAGAGTTTGCGCGGTGGGGCGAGGCCCTGTCGGACGTCATGGGTGAAGACATCGTGCTGATACATGTGCCGGAGCGGCCGCGTACTCGTACGCTGACGCTCATCGAACGCGTCGATTACGGCGCGGAGGTGCAGGCGCCAACCTGCGTGCTGCGCTTCGCGCTGCCAAGAAGCGGCATGTTCGCGCGCCTCACAGGGCATGCCTGGCCGCGCTTCGCCGCAGGCGACTTGATCGCGGTTCTGCCGCCGGACTGCAACTTGCCGCGCTACTATTCGTTGGCAAGTTCGACCCGTGATGGCTTCGTCGAAATCTGCGTCCGCAAGCGTCCGGGTGGACTTTGCTCTGGTCTGCTTCACGGCCTTCAGCCGGGCGACAAGGTCGAGGCCTTCGTGAAGGCAAACCCCGCTTTCCGCCCTTCACATGGACGAAAACCGGTGATCCTGATCGGCGCCGGCACCGGCATCGGTCCGCTGGCAGGATTTGTTCGTGCCAACGGCGGGCGCCGGCCGATGCATCTCTATTTCGGCGGGCGCGATCCAGCCTCGGACTTTCTTTATGAGCGCGAAATCGATGGCTGGCTGGGTGAGAAACGACTGACGAGCTTCACCACTGCCTTCTCGCGCGTGAAGGGCGGCGGCTATGTGCAGGATCGCCTGCGCGGTGACGCCGATCGCCTGCGCGCACTCGTCGCCAACGGAGCGCAGGTCATGGTCTGTGGCGGGCGCGACATGGCAGCGGACGTCATGCAGGCGGTGGCGGATGTATTGGCGCCCCTCGGTCTGACTCCTGTCGCACTCAAAGCCCAAGGGAGGTATGTTGAAGATGTCTACTGACCTGCTCCGTCATGTATTGAGCGGCGCCACCATGGGAACGCGCTGGTCGGCGCTGCTCTATGCACCGCCGTCGACCGATCTTGCCGCGCTGGAAGCCGCATTGGCTCACGCCGTCGATTGCGTCGACCATCAGATGTCCACATGGAAGCCGGACAGCGACCTGATGCGTCTCAATGCAGCGTCGCCGGGAACCTGGGAATCCTTGCCGATTGAACTCATGCGGGTTTTGGAGCGGGGAGTTGCAATCGGACGCGCCTCGGGCGGCGCCTTTGACATCGGGCTCGGAAGTCTCGTCAATGCCTGGGGTTTCGGACCTCCCTGTTCGGTGCCAGACGCGCAAGCGCTTCGCGCGGCTCTTCGCGAGCGGTTGCCACCAACCCACACTGTTCTTGAACTGGATGTGCCGGGACGAAGAGCGCGCAAACACAGCCACTTCGCCCTCGATCTTTCTGGCATCGCCAAGGGTTTTGCCGTGGACGAGATGATGCGCGTGGTTGAGATCTTCGGCGTCTCCAATGCGCTGGTCGGTCTCGATGGAGAGTTGAAAGCGCGGGGCGCCAAGGCAGACGGAGCCCCGTGGCGCGTAGCGGTGGAAGCGCCTGACTATGAACGGCGCGGGCCGCTCGGCGTGATCGAATTGCGTGATGCGGCGGTCGCGACGTCGGGCGACTATCGGCGCTGGGTCGATATCGGGCGAAAGCGCCTCTCTCACACGATGGACCGATCGCGCGGCGGTCCGGTAGAAAATGGAATTGCGTCAGTTTCAGTCGTTGCCGCTAGCTGCATGGATGCCGATGCCTGGGCCACTGCGCTCATGGTTCTCGGTCCGGAGCAAGGCAAGGCGCTGGCGCAGAAGCAAGGACTGGATGCACTGCTCATCCAGCGGCAAAACGAGACGTTCTTGGAGATTCCTGTCGGTCCCTTGTTCTATGAGCCTCGGGGCGCGCGGCAGGAAATGAGCCCGTAAACCGGCAGACTCTCAATCACAAGCATTCCCGCGTTCTGGTCCGTGGCGATGGCGTCGGCCTTGGTGGCTCTCAGCAAGGACCAGATCACACGCCGCTCAATCAGCGGGTTCTAGGTTCGCCCAGCTAACCTTCATCGGTTTCTCCAGGGATCGATGCTCGGCCGAGCTCTTCCAGGGCCTGTCGCACCGACTCGACGAGGTCCAGCGCCACCGGCGAGGGACTGCGCTGCGGCGGGAACACCGCGGCGAATTCGAAATCGATGCGCGGCGTGAATGGCCGCATCACCACGCCACGGCCGTCGAATTCGCGCGCGGTGAACGGATCGCAAATCGAGACGCCCAATCCCGACGACACCATCCCGCACATGATTTCCGACAGCGTCGTCTCGACCCGCAGCACGCGCCTGACATCCTCGCGATGGAAGATCTGATCGATCAGATGCCGGCTGGTGGAGCCTGACGAGAGCGAGATGAAGGTCTCCCCCTCGAAGTCGCGCGGCACCAAGATCGTCTTCGCGCAATGCGGATGGCCTGCGGGGAGAACGGCGACGCGCGGCAGCGCCGGCAGCTTGATGCTCGGCAGCCCGGCATGGGCGATCGGCACCTCGGCAAAGCCGACGTCGCATTGCGCGTTCAGCACCCAGTCGATCACGATCGGCGAGATCACGCCGAAGAAGGCGAGGTTGAGGTTCGGCCGTTCCTGCAGGAAGTGGCCTGCGAGCCGCGGCAGATAGCCATTGGCGAGCGCGGGGAGCGCGGCAATGCGCAGCGTCCCGGTGCGCCGGCCACGGATCTCCTCAGCGGCTGCGGTGATGCGATCGAGCCCGACGAAGGAGCGCTCGACCTCCATGTAGAGCGCCGTCGCTGCCGCGGTCGGCACCAGGCCGGTGCCGCGGCGCTCGAACAGCTCCATCTTGAGCAGCGCCTGCAGGTCGCGCAGCAGCCGGCTGACCGCCGGCTGGGTCACCGCCATCAGCTTGGCGGCTTCCGTCACACTGCCGCTCAGCATCATCGCCCGGAAGGCTTCGACCTGCCGCGAGTTGATCCGCGCCATACGTTCTCACATCCATAACATTTTTGTATGAATAGGGTGCCATTATTCATTGGACGATCAAAGTCTCTGCTGCGATCTTTTTTGGCAGGGTGAGGGAAGGCTCGTTTTTTAGGCTTCAGCTCCGGGTTTCTGGGGTGCGGATGCCATCGGGCAAGCCGATCTCCCTGGGGGCGGTTTTTTAATACCGTCTCGTATCCAAGATGATGGAGATCGGTCCGATGAAGCACCCTAATTTCCTGATGGCGGTCGGTGTCGCCATCCTGGCCTCTGCCTCGCAGGTCTGGGCTCAGCAGAAGACGCTCTATGTCGCCGGCTATGGCGGCTCGTTCGAGAAGACGATCCGCGAGGAGGTGATCCCGCCGTTCGAGCAGGCCAACGGCGTCAAGGTCGAATACGTCGCCGGCAACTCCACCGACACCCTCGCCAAGCTGCAGGCGCAGAAGGGCAACCAGCAGATCGACGTCGCGATCGTCGATGACGGCCCGATGTACCAGGCGATCCAGCTCGGCTTCTGCGACAAGGTCGCCGGACTGCCCGGCGATCTGCTGGAGGTCGCGCGCTTCAAGGACGACAAGGCGGTCGCCATCGGCCTCGTCGCCACCGGCCTGATGTACAACAAGAAGGTGTTTGCCGAGAAAGGCTGGGCCGCGCCGACCTCGTGGAACGATCTCAAGGATCCGAAATACAAGCAGCTGCTCGTCATTCCGCCGATCAACAACACCTACGGCCTCAACGTGCTCCTGATGCTGGCGAAGATGAACGGCGGCAGCGAGAGCAATGTCGATGCCGGTTTCAAGATCTTCAAGAATGACATCAATCCCAACGTGCTGGCCTACGAGCCGTCGCCCGGCAAGATGACCGAGCTGTTCCAATCGGGGCAGGCGGTCATCGCGGTGTGGGGCAGCGGTCGCGTGCAGAGCTTTGCCAACACCGGCTTCCCGGTCGATTTCGTCTATCCGAAAGAAGGGGCCGTGAGCCTGCTGACGACGGCGTGTCCGATCGCCAAGCCGTCGGTCTCGCCGCTGGCCTCGAGCTTCATCAAGCTGCTGCTCGATCCGAAGATCCAGCTCACGATGCTGAAGGAATATGGCTATGGCCCGGTCGTGAAGTCCGTCGTGGTCCCCGAGGGCGTGGGCGCGATGGCGCCGATCGGCGAACGCGCCGCCAAGGTCTATGCGCCCGATTGGACCGTGGTCAACGAAAAGCGCGAGGAATGGACCAAGCGCTGGAATCGCGAAGTCGAACGCTGACTGGTCGTTTGTTGCGAGCCTCTCGTTGACGACGGTGTTCTCCCTTCCCCGCAGGGGGGAAGGGAAGTGCACCGTGCGCGGGGCGCCAGTATTCCTCGCCCATCTGGATCCAAAGCATGTCCTTCCTCGAGATCGATCGCGTCGGCAAATCTTTCGGCCCCAACGCGGCCGTCGAAGAGTTCAGCCTCGGCGTCGCCAAGGGCGAGTTCATCTCGTTCCTCGGCCCCTCGGGCTGCGGCAAGACCACCACGTTGCAGATGATCGCGGGCTTCCTCGATCCCTCACACGGCGCGATCCGCCTCGAGGGCAGGGATCTCGTCGCAGTGCCACCGGCGAAGCGCGGCCTCGGCATCGTGTTCCAGAGCTACGCGCTGTTTCCTCACATGACCGCCGCCGAGAACGTCGCGTTCGGCCTGGAGATGCGCAAAGTCGCGCGCAAGGAACGCGAGGAGCGCGTGCGATCGGCGCTCGCGCTGGTCGGCCTTGCCGGCTATGAGGACCGTCATCCCCGCCGCATGTCCGGCGGCCAGCAGCAGCGCGTTGCGCTCGCGCGCGCGCTGGTGATCCGGCCGAGCCTGCTGCTGCTCGATGAGCCCCTGTCCAACCTCGATGCGCGCCTGCGCGAGGACATGCAGATCGAGCTGCGCCAGATCCAGCGCGATCTCGGCACCACGACCATCCTCGTCACCCATGACCAGATCGAGGCGATGTCGCTGTCCGACCGCATCGTCGTGATGAGCAAAGGCAGGATCGAGCAGATCGGCACGCCGCAGCAGGTCTACGAGCAGCCGGCTTCCGCCTTCGTCGCGCAGTTTCTCGGCAAGACCAACGAGTTTGCTGCGACCGTGGACCACACCGGGGGGCAGGCCAGACTGGTCGCGGGATCGTGGAGTGCGCCGGCGCCGGCCGGCGTGGCCGGCTCCGTCGCCGTCAGCGTCCGGCCCGAGCGCATCAACTTCGGCGACGCCGGGCTTGCAGGGCGCATCACGAGCCGCATCTTCCAGGGCAATCACTGGCTGTTCCAATGCGACACCGAATGCGGGCCCGCCATCGTAATCCGGCAGAATGACGGCCAGCCGCAGCCGGAGCAGGGCGCAGCGGTGCATCTCGTCTGGCAGGTCTCGGACATGAGCCTGCGCACTGCGAAGGCTGCAGCATGAGCGCGACCATCGCGTCCAACTCGTCGGAGACGCGCGCCGGCCTTTCGTTGGCGCTGCCGGCCTTGATGCTGTTCCTGGGCGTCGTCGTGATCCCGTTGGCGATGACCGTGATGCTGTCGTTCCACGATTGGGGCCAGTACAAGGGCATCGAGCCGGTCTTCATCCTGAAGAACTGGCGCGAGATCGTGGACGATCCCTACTACGCGGAGATGTTCTGGCGCACCTTCCGCGTCGCGGTGCTGGCGACCTTGATCACGGCGGTGTTCGGCGTACCGGAGGCCTATATCCTCAACCGCATGCAGGGGCCGTGGAAGGGTCTCTTCCTGCTGGTGATCATCGGCCCGCTGCTGATCTCGGTCGTTGCGCGCACCCTCGGCTGGGCGCTCCTGTTCGGCGGTAACAACGGGCTCGCCAACAAGCTCCTGATGACATCAGGCCTGATCGAGTCACCAATCAGGTTCATGTTCACCGAGACCGGCATGGTGATCGCGCTGGCGCACGCGATGATGCCGTTCATGGTGCTCGCGGTGTGGACCGCGCTGCAGCGGCTCGATCCGCAGGTCGAGAATGCGGCGCTGTCGCTGGGGGCAAGCTCGCTGACGGTGGTCCGCCGCATCGTGCTGCCGCAGATCATGCCGGGCGTGCTGTCGGGCGCCATCATCGTATTCTCGCTGTCCGCCAGCGCGTTCGCGACGCCGGCGATCATCGGCGGCCGCAGGCTCAAGGTCGCGGCGACGCTCGCCTATGACGAATTCCTCAATACGTTGAACTGGCCGCTCGGCGCCGCGGTCGCCGTGCTGCTGCTGATCGCGCTCGTCCTGATCGTCGTCGGCTCCAACGCGCTGATCGAGCGCCGCTATCAGGAGGTGTTCCGATGAGCCGGAACGGCCCTCTGGCGCTGATCTTCCATGCCGTGTTCGTCGTCTTCATGGTGGCGCCGATCGTCGTCGTGTGCTGGGTCGCGTTCACGCCCGAAGGTTTTCTGTCGATCCCGATCACCAGCTTCTCGCTGCGCTGGTTCAGGGCGCTCGCCGACTATCCGGAATTCGTCCACGCCTTCGGCGTGAGCCTGTGGCTCGGCGCGCTGTCCTCGTGCGTGGCGCTCTTGTTCGCGGTGCCGGCGGCGCTGGCGATCAGCCGCTATCGCTTCCGCGGCCGTGACGCGCTGTCGGCGCTGTTCCTGTCGCCCTTGATGATCCCGCACGTCGTGCTCGGCATCGCCTTCCTGCGCTTCTTCACGTCGGTCGGCATCGGCGGCACCTTCGTGGCGCTGGTGATCGCCCATGTCGTCGTGGTGTTTCCGTTCGCGCTGCGGCTGACGCTTGCGGCCGCGACCGGCATGGACCGGTCGATCGAGATGGCCGCGGTCTCGCTCGGCGCCGACGGCTGGACCATGTTTCGCCGCGTCACCTTGCCCGCGATCCTGCCTGGCATCGTGAGCGGCTGGATGCTCGCCTTCATCCAGTCGTTCGACGATCTGACCATGACCGTGTTCCTGGCGACGCCCGGCACCGAGACCTTGCCGGTGCGCATGTTCCTCTACATCCAGGACAACATTGATCCGCTGGTGACGTCGGTGTCGGCCAGCGTCATCGCCATCACCATGACCGTCCTGATCGTGCTCGATCGCGTCTATGGCCTCGACCGCGTGCTCACTGCCAAAGGCGGCGACGCAGGACGATAGGAGATACTACGATGAGAGACTATGACGTCGCCGTCGTCGGCGGCGGCCTGCTCGGCTCTGCGATTGCCTGGGGGCTCGGCCGGCTCGGTCAGCGCGTCGCCGTGCTCGACGAGGGCGACATCGCCAAGCGTGCCTCGCGCGCCAACTTCGCGCTGGTGTGGGTGCAGAGCAAGGGCCTGGGCATGCCGGCCTACACCGGCTGGACGGTGCGCGGCTCCAAGGCGTGGCCGAAGCTCGCCGAGGAGCTGAAGGCGCAGACCGGTCTCGACGTGGTGCTGCAGCAGAACGGCGGCTTTCATCTCACCCTCGGCGAGGCCGAGTACGAGCAGCGCACCCAGCTCGTCGCGCGCATGCACAACCAGGTCGGCGCCGCCGACTATCAAATGGAGATGCTGCCGGCGTCCGAGGTGAAGAAGATGCTGCCGCTGATCGGCCCGGAGGTCTCGGGCGGCAGCTTCTGCCCTTATGACGGTCACGTGAATTCGCTGCGCACCTTCCGCGCCCTGCACGCCGGCATGAAGCAGTTCGGCGTCGACTATCTGCCGGAGCGTGCGGTCGGTGCGATCGCGCTGGACGGCAATGAGTTCAGGCTGACGACGGGGCAAGGCGAGATCCGCGCGGCCAAGGTCGTGCTCGCGGCAGGAAATGCCAACCAGACCCTGGCGCCGATGGTCGGGCTGTCGGCGCCGATGGGGCCGACGCGCGGCCAGATCGTCGTGACCGAGCGCACGATGCCGTTCCTGCCGCATCCGTTGACCACGATCCGCCAGACAGACGAGGGCACGGTGATGATCGGCGACAGCAAGGAGGACGAGCTCGACGACCGCGTGCAGAACTTTTCCGTCAACGCGGTCATGGCCGATCGCGCCCAGCGCACCTTCCCACATCTGGCGCGGCTCAACGTCGTCAGAAGCTGGACCGGCATCCGCGTGATGCCGAAGGACGGCTTCCCGATCTACGAGCAGTCGGAGAGCCACCCGGGCGCCTTCGTCGCCTGCTGCCATTCCGGCGTGACGCTCGCGGCGAACCACGCTTTCGACATCGCGCGCATGGTCAAGGACGGTGCGCTCGAGCCGGAGCTGGTCGGTGCATTCACAGCCAGCCGCTTCGACAGCGAAGCGGGAGCGGGCGGCAGTGGCTACTACTGAGGGATGACGGCGCAAGGCGCCATGGAGACGATGATGTTCAAACGAACTGAGGGTGATGCGAGGGGATCGGTGACGATCCATGTCGAGGGCCAGCCGGTTGCCGCGCGCGAGGGTGACTCCGTGTCGGCGGCGCTGCTCGCCTCCGGCCTCGACGTCCGGCGCGCCACCGCGGTCAGCGGCGCAAGGCGCCTGCCTTATTGCATGATGGGCGTGTGCTTCGACTGCCTCGTCACCATCGATGGAGTCGGTAACCGGCAAGGCTGTCTCGTGCCTGTCGCCGAGGGCATGCAGATCGAAGTCCAGAAGGGCAAGCGGGAGATCGGCAAATGAGCGCCGCGCCAAAGCATGATGAATATGACGCCGTGGTGATCGGCGCCGGTCCTGCGGGCCTCGCTGCTGCAGAGATGACGGCTGGCGCCGCTCTGTCGACGCTGCTGCTCGACGAGAACGCCGGCCCCGGCGGCCAGGTCTGGCGTGCGATCGATGCGACGCCTCTGAAGAGCGAGGCGCTGCTCGGCGCGGACTATTGGTCCGGCAAGCAGCTCGTGAAAGCCGCGCGCGACAGCGGTGCGGAGATCATTCATCGCGCCACGGTGTGGAGCCTCGACCGCAATCTCGAGATCGGCGTCTCGGTGGCCGGCGGCTCGGCCTTCATCAAGGCCAAGCGGGTTATCATCGCGACCGGAGCGCAGGAGCGTCCGTTCCCGATTCCCGGCTGGACCCTGCCCGGCGTGATGACCGCGGGCGCGGCGCAGACGATGTTGAAATCCTCCGGCCTCGTGCCTGACTGCCCGACGATTTTGGCCGGGCAGGGGCCGCTGCTGTGGCTGCTCGCGGCGCAGATCCTGCGCCTCGGCGGCCGCATCGATCGCATTCTCGACACCACCCCGCGCGCCAACTACATCGCGGCGCTGCCTCATGCCCTCGCGTTCCTGACCTCGCCCTATTTCGGCAAGGGGCTCGCGATGATGCGCGAGGTGCGCGCGAAGGTGCGCGTCACCAGCGGCGTGACCGAACTCGTGGCAGAGGGCGAGGGCAAGCTCTCGGCGGTCAGCTACGCCACCGCGGGCGGCAAGCGCGAGACGCTGGCGGCCGAGTTGCTGCTGCTGCATCAGGGCGTGGTCCCCAATGTGAATCTCGCGATGGCCGCCGGCGTCGAGCATCGCTGGAACGAGCTGCAGCTGTGCTGGACTCCGGTGCTGGATGCCCTTGGTAACAGCTCCATTCCCGGCATCGCCATTGCCGGCGATGGCGCCGGCATTGGCGGCGCGCAGGCGGCCGTGGTGCGCGGCCGGCGGGCGGCCGGGGATGCGATCAAGGCGCTTCGCCCGCACGCAAAGGTCATCGATAGGTCTGCGGAGCTGGCCCGCGCCGAGCGCGGTAGGACCTTCCTCGACGTTCTGTTCCAGCCGGCAAAGCAGTTCCGTATCCCGCAAGGCGACACCATCGTATGCCGCTGCGAGGAGATCACCGCCAAGGACGTGCTCGACTCCGTCGCGATCGGCGCCACCGGGCCGAACCAGCTCAAGGCCTATCGCCGCACCGGCATGGGGCCGTGCCAGGGGCGGCTGTGTGGCCTCACCGTCACCGAGCTGATGGCCGAGGCGCGCGGCAAGACCCCGCAGGAGATCGGCTACTACCGGCTGCGCGCGCCGGTGAAGCCGATCATGCTGTCGGAGCTCGCAGGCCTGCCGAAGACTGAAGAGGCCACCAAGGCCGTGGTGCGCGGATGACGGTGAAGACGGATGCCATCATCGTGGGTGGCGGCATCCACGGCTGCTCGACCGCGCTGCATCTATGCCTGGCCGGGTTGAAGCCGGTGCTGATCGAGAAGGACTATGCCGGCCGTCACGCCTCCGGTGTCAATGCCGGCGGCGTGCGCCAACTCATGCGCGACGTCGCGGAGATTCCGCTGTCGATCCGCTCGATGGGCATCTGGGAGAACATCAGCGACCTGGTCGATGATGATTGCGGCTTCGAAAGCTTCGGCCAGGTGCTGGTCGCCGAGAACGACGCGGAGCTCGACGCCTGTCGCGCCCGCGTCGCCGATCTCAACGCGCGCGGCTTCAGCCACGAGGAGCTGATCGACGGCACGGAATTGCGTCGCCTCGTGCCGGCGGTAGCGGAGAGCTGTCCGGGCGGCGTGGTGTCGCGGCGCGACGGCGCGGCGCAGCCCGCGCGCACCACGACGGCGTTCCGCCGCAAGGCGGAGCAGCTCGGCGCGCTCATTCGCGAGGGCGTGGCGGCGACGAACATCCGCAAGGACGGCAAGCTTTGGCATGTCGACGTCGGCTCCGAGAGCTTTGCCGCTCCGGTGCTGGTCAATGCCGCCGGCGCCTGGGCCGGCCGCATTGCGGAACAGTGCGGCGAGCCGGTGCCGGTCGAGACCATCGCGCCGATGCTGATGATCACGTCGCCCGTCGCGCACTTCATCGATCCCGTCGTCATCCTGCGCGGCCGCAAGCTGTCGTTCAAGCAGTTCCCCAACGGCACGGTGCTGATCGGCGGGGGCCATCTTGCAACGCCCGACCAGGACCGCAACGAGACCGTGCTCGACTGGCGCAAGCTGTCGGAGAGCGCGCGCACCGTCGCGGAGCTGTTCGCGGTGATGCGCCGCGCGACCATCGTGCGCGCCTGGGCCGGCATCGAGGCGCGCATGCGCGACGACATTCCGGTGTTCGGGCCGAGCGCCGTTCACGACGGGCTGTATCACCAGTTCGGCTTCTCGGCGCACGGCTTCCAGCTCGGCCCCGGCGCCGGCGCGGTGATGGCCGAGCTCATCGCGCACGGCGGCACCCAGACGCGCATCGGCGATCTCAGCATCGCGCGCTTTCAGAACTCCATCCCTTCACCATCCACATGAGGACATGATGACCATCACCCGCAAGATCCGCTCCGCCATCCACCACCGCATCGTCGAGGCCAACGGCTTCGTCTTCATCGGCGGCACCATCGCCGACGATACCTCGGTGTCGATGGGCGAGCAGACCCGCAACATCCTCGGCAAGATCGACGGCTTCCTGAAGCAAGCTGGCACCGACAGGTCGCGCGTCGTCTCCGGCCAGATCTTCGTCACCGACCTGTCGAAGAAGAAGGAGATGGATGCGGCTTGGACTGCGTTCTTCGGCGACGACCTGCCGGTTCGCGCCACGGTCGGCGTCTCCGATCTCGGCGGCGGCGCGCTGATCGAGATCGTGGTCACGGCCGTCAAGGGTTGAGCATCGCGCCGCATCGAGCGGTCAATCGATCACGCGCGGGGCTCGCTCCGCGCGTGATTTGCTTTTCGGTCCAATTCGATCGAACATGAGCCTGTCCGTCCACCGCACGCGCCGAAAGCCGACATCATGAATGAAGAGCGTAGCCTGCCGCGTCCATCTGCTGGCCTGAAGGCAGTGTTCGCTCACATCGAGAATCAAAAGCAGGATTTCCTGGCCCGCGTGATGGACTATGTCCGGCATCCCTCGATCAGCGCTCACAACATCGGCATCACCGAGGTCGCCGCACTGCTGGTCGCCATGCTGCGGGAGATCGGCCTCGACGCCGAGACGATCGCGACCGCCGGGCATCCGATGGTGCTCGGACGCTGGCAGAAGAAGCCGGGCGCACCTACCGTGCTGCTCTACGGGCACTACGACGTGCAGCCGCCGGATCCGTTGGAGCTGTGGCTGAGCCCGCCGTTCGAGCCGACCATCCGCGATGGGCGCATCTATGCCCGCGGCATTGGCGACAACAAGGGGCAGCATTTCGCGCAGCTCATGGCGATCGAATCCCATCTCCGAGTGCATGGCGAGCTGCCCTGCAATGTGATCTTTCTGCTCGAAGGCGAGGAGGAGATCGGCAGCCCGCGCATCGCCGATTTCGTCGCTGAGCATCGCGACGGGCTGAAGGCCGATTTCGTCGTCACCGCGGACGGGCCGATGCACCCCTCGGGGCGGCCGACCATGACCTATGGCGTGCGCGGCATGTGCTCGTTCGAGCTGCGCGCGAAGCACGCCAGCCGCGACGTGCATTCTGGCAACCTCGGCGGCATCGTGCCGAATCCGATCTGGACGTTGGTCCACCTGCTCGGGACGATGAAGAATGCCGCGGGCGAGATCACTATCGACGGTCTGCATGACGCAGTCGTGCCGCCGAGCGAGCTGGACATTGCTGCCGTGAAGCGCCTGCCGCTGGACCTCGATGCCGCCAAGGCGAGCCTCGGTCTCAGCCATCTCGATGCGCCGCCCGATCGCGGCTACTACGAACGTCTGATGTTCCATCCGACGCTGACCATCAACGGCTTGCACGGCGGTTATGGCGGACCGGGCAGCAAGACCGTGCTGCCCTGCGAGGCCTTCGCCAAATGCGACATCCGCCTGGTCGAGGCGATGACGCCGGACGACGTGTTGGCGAAGGTGGAGGCGCATGTGAAGCGCCATGCGCCGGAGGTGGAGTTCATCCGGCGCGGCGGCATGCTGCCGTCGCGCGTGCCGCTCGATTCGCCCTTTGGCGCGATCGTGCGCGATGCCATCGCGCTCGCGCAGGGCCTCACGCCGCTCGAATTCCCGTGCACCGGCGGCAGTCTGCCGGACTACGTCTTCACCAAGCTCCTCGGCATTCCCGCCTTCGTCGTTCCCTATGCGAATGCCGACGAGGCCAATCACGCGCCCAACGAGAACATGACGATCGACTGCTTCTACAATGGCATCCGCACCGGTGCGGCACTGCTCGACCGCGTCGGCGCGCGCGTGCGCTGATGCCGGCGGAACGGCCATCACGATTCCGCGTGCAGTGCGGGAGGCGTCATCGAGCAGCCACGAACGGATGGCAAGCACACGGTCGTCCGCCGCCTTGCGGGTGAATCGGCCGCACGCGGCGAGATCGCGCATGGATTAACGCAGTTGATATCGCCTAGTCTCGGAAGGGATTAGTAATCGCCGCTTCAGGGCTCGGAGCTGCCACATGCACGACCCCGTTGACCAGCCGAGTGATTCGGCAAGTTCCGCTTTCCCTTGCGCGCGCGATCAGCGCAGCGCTCCGGAACACCCCGCCGCGGTTCCTGTGATCCAGCTCGACCACGCGCCAGCAATCGAGCCTGCGCCCAATGTCGATGAGGCTGCACAAAGCCCTGGCGCTCTCGGTCGGAAACGAACCGATGACGCGCATCTTGTCACACCAACCATGTGGCGCTGAGAAGGTCCCGCTCTTGGCGGCGATCGAACATGCGATGTTCGGCGACGAGTTCCTGAAGAACACCTTCGCCAACAACATTCGAGACTTTTGAGATCGCCACCTACAAGTCGCGGCTCGCATTGTGCCGTGCCGCCGGTGTCGAGGAGGGTTCGCGCGCCCCGCGAGCAGTCGTTGCAGGAGGAGGACCGATGGCAGGGTGGGTCGACTCCAATGCCGAGAAGGTCACGGAATTTGTTGGGTATGAGGAGCGTCAGGCGGCGTAACCTGGCGGTATCTCGGTCGGGATATGGAACCCGTCAGCGCGATGACAACCTCCGGTATCATCCGGATACCCACGACTCTCCTGATCTAGTAAGTAAAAACTAGCCCTTCTTGGGGCGTTTCCTCCCTGGACTTGGGCCGCCTGCACTTCGTGTGTCGGCGGCCTCTTTCTTTCAGGGGGGTGGGGTGGTGCTCTGGCCCCCGCAATCGGCCCCATGGGCGTTCGGTCCAGTCGCGCTCCTCCAAGCCGGTGATATCTCCGCGACAGTGTGAGATCGAGATCGCCCCACGCCGCGTCGCCGACCGGGCGCGTGCGACCGGAGCCTCAGCGCCGCGCGTGCTGCCAGCGCAGCAGCCGGCTCTCGGCCGCGCCCATCGCGAGCGCGGTCGTGTAGCCGATGATTCCGAGCAGCATCACGCCGGCAAACAGATCCGCCGAGCGGAACGAGCGCGCCGACAGCAGCACCCATTGGCCGAGGCCGTCGAGACCGGCGAGCATCTCGCAGACGACGGCGAGGATCAGCGCGACCGTGAGGCTCAGCCGCATGCCGGCGAGGATGTCGGGTGCCGCCGATGGCAGCGCGATCTTGAAGATCACGGCGAGCCGCGACATGTGCAGCACCCGCGCGACTTCGTAGAGTCGTGGTTCGACCGCGGCGAAGCCGTGGATCGTCCCGAGCAGCAGCGGCCACAGCGAGCCGAACGCGATCACGAACAGCGCCATGCCCTGGCTCAGTCCAAGAACGGCGATGGCGACAGGAATGATCGCTGAGACCGGCAGCGGCCGCAGCAGCTCCAGGGTCGGTGCGACGTAGATGCGCATCGCCTTCGAGGAGCCGATCATGGCGCCGAGCGCGATGCCGGCGGCGGAGGCGAGCAGCCAGCCATAGGCCATATGCGTGAGGGTGCCCGTGAGCTTGGTCAGGAGATCGCCGCTCGTGAAGCCGCGCAGCAGCGCCGCCCAGGCGCGGTCGGGGCTGGGAAGAAACACCGGTGATATCAGCCGCTGATCGGCGGCGCACTGCCACAGCACGATGATGCCGGCGGCGACGGCGAAGCTGGCGAGGCGCCAGGCGGCGACCGACCACTTCATGCGGGGTCTCCCATCGCGGCCGCGCGCTCGAACAAGCTTTGTTGTGCAGCCATCAGCGCGGTATTGAGCGCAAACCCGGTCACGCCGATCCATACCAGATAGGCCAGCATCAGATCGGGCCGCAACGCCTGCTGCGCGGTCATGATGGCGGCGCCGAGGCCGAGCGGGTTGATCGCGATCTCCACCGTGACCGCGACGATCAGCGCGATGCCGGCGGCGAGCCGGAACGCCAGAAAGATGCGGGGCAGGGCGGCGGGGATGACGATCTTCCTGATGCGATCGCGCTGCGTCAGCCGCAGCACGCGCGCCACCTCGATCAGCCGCGGCTCGATGCCGCCCACCGCGGCACGCGTCACGATCAGCACCGGCCAGACGCAGGCAAAGGCGACGATCGCGATCTCCATGCGATAGCCGAAGCCGAGCGCGATCAGCGCGATCGGCAGCAGCGCCACTGAAGGAATGGGCCTGATCGCCTCGATCGTGACCTCCATCAGCCGGTTGAAGATAGGCGACAGGCCGAGCGCGATGCCCAGCACGAGGCCGATGGTGCCGCCGAGCGCGAGGCCGGCGAACACCGAGGCGAGCGTGTCGCGCGTCGCCGCCAGCAGCGAGCCGTCGGTCAGCGCGCCCAGCAAGGCGAGCGCGATCGCGCTCGGCGGCGCCAGCGAGTCGCTCTGCACGCCGGCGAGCCGCATCCAGGCTTCGAACACGAGCAGTGCCGCGAACGGCAGCAGCGCGGGCTTGATGCGATCCGGCATCGTCATTCGCTCGCCTTGATGAAGTCGAACAACTCGCGCCGCAGCCGCAGGAACTCCGGATGCTCGCGCGTCGCCAACTGGTCGCGCGGCCGCGGCAGGCCGATCTTCAATTCCAGGCCGACGCGGCCGGGATGCGGCAGCAGGCCGACCACGCGGTCGCCGAGATAGATCGCCTCCTCGAGATCATGCGTGACGAACACGACGGTGGCGCCGGTCGCCGCCACCAGCGCCAGCATCTCGTCCTGCAGTCCCTGGCGCGTCATCGCGTCCAGCGCGCCGAACGGCTCATCCATCAGCAGCACCTTCGGATCCTGCGCGAGGCAGCGCGCGATCTGCAGCCGCTGCTGCATGCCGCCCGACATCTCGGTCGGATATTTGGCCGCATGGCCGGCGAGCCCGACCTTGGCGAGCAACTCGGCGATGCGCGCCTCGCGCTGTGCGGAGGGCATTCCGATCGTCTCCAAGGCCAGCGAGATGTTGCCGGCGGCGGTGCGCCACGGCAGCAGCGCCTTGCCATAGTCCTGGAACACGACGGCGATCTCGCGCCGCGGCGCGCGCATCGCCTCGCCCTCGAAGCGCACGCTGCCGCCGGTCGGCTGGTACAGCCCGGCCGCCAGCCGCAGCGCCGTGGTCTTGCCGCAGCCGGAGGCGCCGACCACGCACAGGATCTCGCCAGATGCGACCTCCAGGCTGATCGTGTCGATGATCGTCTTGCCGCCGAGCACCAGCGCGACATCGTCGAAGGCGATCTGCGCGCGCGCAGGCGAGGGAGATGATTGCACCAATGCGAGGGCAGGCTCTGCCATCTCAGGCTCCCTTCGGATGCGGATAGACGATATCGACGGTCGAGCACAGATGTGCCTCAAGCCGCGCTTGGGCCGCGGCGGCATTGCGCGCGAGCACGAGGTCGGCGAGCGTCTCGTGCTCCTTGATGAATCCGCTGCCATCCTCGAAGCTGCGCATCATCACGCGGCGGTAGCGATAGGCCTGGTCGTAGAGATCCGAATGAGCGGCAAGCAGGCGCCGTGATCCGCAGGCCGCCAGCAGCGCGGTGTGAAACGCCTTGTGCAAGCGATCGAACTCCGGCGCGCCTTCGCGGAACTCGCTCTGCATGCGCTGGATGTAGCGGCGCATCTGATGGAGCGCGGCGATGATGCCGGCCTCCCATTGGTCGTCGCCGCTCTGCATCGCCAGCCGCAGCGCCTCTTTCTCTACGACAGTGCGCATGCGCGTGATGTCGACGAGATCGTCGCGGCTGACCTCGGCGACGCGAAAACCGCGCTGGCCGATGCCGACGATCAGGCCGCGCGACACCAGCCGCGACAGCCCCTCGCGCAGCGGCGTCGGCCCGATCTCGTAGCGCTTGGCAAGCTCGACGATCCCCAGACGCGAGCCGGGGGCCAGAATGCCGGCGACGATGTCGCGCTCGATCAGGGCGGCGGCGCGCTCGCTGAGCGTGTCGCCGCTCGTCGGCTCAGTCTGCAGGATCGGGTTCGTTGCCGTCATCAGTTGAGGATCAATGTCTTGAGATCGAGCTTGCTCTGCAACATCTTCTGCGCCGACATCACGTCGATCCACCACGCCAGCTGCTCGGGCTTCAGCACCGGCTCGGCGTAGTTCGGCGCCGTCAGCTTGACCAACTCCAGCGGCTGCTTGGTGAATTTGGCGATGGCGGCCGAGGCCTTCTCACGATCATTGTTCACGATTGGGGCGGCCTCCGCGATGGCGGCGCGGAATTTCTTCACCGTCTCCGGGTTCTTCTCGGCCCATTCGCGCGAGGCCGCATAGAAGATGATCGGCTCGGTGCGGGCGAGTTCGGCGGCGTAGCGCGCGCCGACCGTGCCGAGGCTGGCATTGGTCATGCGCGTCACGAACGGTTCGGCCGTCAGCACCGCATCGACGCCGCCCGACTTGATGGTGTCGGCCATAGTCGGAAACGTCACCTCGACGAAGTTGACGCTTCGTGGATCGACGCCCTTCTCGACCAGCCATTTCACGAACAGCACGTGCAGGAAGGCGCCGATGCCGGGGGCGCCGACCTTCTTGCCCTTGAAGTCCTGCGGCCCAGTGATGGTGATGCCGTTGCGCACGAAGGCGGCGACCGCATCGTTCGAGGTCTTGTTCATGATCGAGGCGCCGGAGACCGCGACGAGGTCGAGCCCACCGTCGGCGGCCTGGAGGAACACGGTCGATGTCGGCCCGCCGATCTGGATCGAGTTGGAGAGGATGGCGGCGGGGATGTTCGAGTTGATCCCGATCAGCACCATCTCTGCGTCGAGCCCGTGCTTCTTGAAGAGACCCTCATCGACCGCGACCATCGCCGAGGCGCAGTCCGAGGTGGCGGTGCAGCCGATCTGGATCTTCTCCGCGCGTGTCGCAGATGTGAGCACAAGCGTGGCCAGCACCGATCCGAGCGCAGCACTGATGATCCGATGACGCATCCTTGACTCCTCCCCGGGCGCCCGTCTCTCGGATGCCTCTTGTTTATCGATATTTTATATGTTTGTATATTTTTAGACAGAACACAAGGGGAGGCCAGCGTGAAACTTGCGACATTTCGGGCGGAAGGCGGGGAGCGGATCGGCGTCGTCCATGGCGGCGATTCCAAGCTTTTCGACCTCACCGCGGCCGCCGATCGTGCTGGCAAGAGCAATCCGGCGTTCGGCTCGATGCTGTCGTTGATCGATGCCGGCGAAGCCGCGCTCGACGCAGCACGCGCGCTGGTCGAGCGCCATGGCAGCGACGAAAGCCTCTCGCGCGACGTCGGCGGCACCGAGCTGCTGGCCCCGGTGCCGGAGCCGCGGCAGATGCGCGACGGCATGTCGTTTCCGCTGCACATCCTGCAGGCGCCGCGCGGCCAGCGAAAGCTCGCGGCGCGGCAGCGCGGCGACGCGCAGGAGCTCGCGCGCATCGATGCCGAGCCGCTCGGCGAATTGCCCGAGGTCTATCGCAAGGTCCCGATCTTCTACATCACCAACCGCTTCAGCGTGCGTGGCCCGAACACGACGGTGAAATGGCCGCGCTACAGCAAGGTGATGGACTATGAGCTGGAGTTCGGCATCATCACCAGGGGCAAAGGCAAGGATATTCCGGCCGCGAAGGCGCGCGATCACATCTTCGGCTTCACGATCTTCAACGACTTCTCCGCGCGCGACACGCAGCGCATCGAGATGGACGGCCGGCTCGGCCCCTCCAAAGGCAAGAGCTTTGACGGCGGCAACGTGATGGGGCCGTGGATCGTGACCCCCGACGAGATCGGCGATCCCTATCGCCTGAAGATGGAGGCGCGGGTCAACGGCGAGGTCCGCTCGCGTGGCGTCAGCGAGGGCATGCTATTTTCGTTCGAGGAGCTGATCGCCTATATCAGCAAGGACGAGACCCTGATGCCCGGCGAGTTCATCGGCTCGGGCACCGTCGGCAACGGCTGCGGTCTCGAGCTCGGCTGGTATCTCGAACATGGCGACGTGATCGAGCTCGAGGTCGAGAAGATCGGCATCCTGAAGAACAAGGTCGAGCGGCAGGACGTCTGATCCTGCTGCCGACGACAACAACCAATAACGACAAAGCGAGAGGACCGCCCATGGCCCGCAGACTGATCGACATCTCCGTGCCCTTGCAGAACGACGTGCCCGCCGATCCGCCCGGCAATCATCCGACCATCACCTATATCGACCATCAGCAGGGCCTGCCGCGCATGCTGCAGTTCTTCGACGGGCTGAAAGCCGAGGATCTGCCGGACGGGCAGGGCTGGGCGGTCGAGCAGGTGAATCTTTCGACCCACAACGGCACGCATCTCGATGCGCCCTGGCATTTTCATCCGACGATGAATCGCGGCGAGCGCGCCTGGACCATCGACGAGGTGCCGCTGGAGTGGTGTTTGCAGCCGGGCGTGAAGCTCGACTTCCGTCGTTTCCCGGACGGCTATGTGGTGACCGCGAGGGATGTCGAGGATGAGCTCAAGCGCATCGGCCACACGCTGTCGCCGCTCGAGATCGTCGTGGTCAATACCTCGGCCGGCGCGCGCTTCGGCCAGGCCAACTACGTCAATTCGGGCTGCGGCATGGGCTATGAGGCGACGATGTATCTGCTCGAGCGCGGCGTGCGCCTGACCGGCACCGACGGCTGGAGCTGGGACGCGCCGTTCGTGTTCACCGCGCAGAGATACGCCGAGACCCACGATGCCGCGCTGATCTGGGAAGGCCACAAGGCCGGACGCCACATCGGCTATTGCCATCTTGAGAAGCTGCACAATCTGGAGCAACTGCCGTCGACGGGGTTCATGGTGTCGTGTTTCCCGGTCAAGATCGAGCGCGCCTCGGCCGGATGGACGCGGGCGGTGGCGATCATCGAGGGGTGAGGCGGCTAATCTCCGATTGAAGTCACGACATGGGTTCTGGCGCGTTTGATCTTCGCGTCATTCCGGGGCGGCGCGCGCCAGCGCGACGAGCCCGGAATCCATCGAGCCGCGCGACGTGCTGAAGGATGGATTCCGGGTTCGCGCTGCGCGCGCCCCGGAATGACCGAGGAGAGGGCTCGGCAAAGCCAGAGAGGGAGCTCGTTGCGCGTCGTGGTGACAGTTGCGAGCCGACCTTAACTACAAAATCAGGCCGCTCTCTCTCATCTCGCTTTAGCAACTACACGCCAGCATGACCTCGTTCCGCCGCAGCATCGGCAGGGTCCAGGGCGGATTGTAGAACGCGAGCAGCGGCGATCCGGTGACGGTCAGCCCCTTGCGCTGCGCGTAGTCGCGCAGTTGGCGAGTCTTGTCAGCGATGATGCCGTCGGAGGTGGAGCCCGAAAAGGTGATCGCGACCATGCGCTGCGCAGACTGGGCCGTCAGCTTGATCCGGGCATCGGCCGGCGGCGGCAGAGTGTCGAGCGACCAGTTCGAGGGCATCACGAAGCTGATGCTCCAGCGGTCGCTGGCGACGCCATCGGCGGGCGCGATGGTGGCGCTGGCCTGCTGCTGCACCGGTGCCGTCATCGCGATCTTGGCTTTCGCACGGTTGGCGCCGAAAATGTAGCCGGCGATGATGCGAAAGCCTTCCTCGATCGCCGGCTTGCGCGCGCCCTGCACCTCGGCCTGCGCGATGATCATCGGTGCATAGGCGCGGATTTCGAAGTCGCCATCGCGCGAAACGACGTCGTATCTGGGATGTTCGACCCGGCTCATGAGCGGCCCTGCGGCAATGGCGGCGCCGGCGAGGACAAGCACGGTGGCGCCTGCGAGCCAGATCAGCATGCGGCGTCTCCTCGGTGGTGTCGGCTCGGTCATCGCGGTTGCGCCGTCAGGTTTGAATAACGAGGAAACGCGAGCGAAGGTCCGGCAGATCACGTGCCGGCTGCCCGCCTGCGGTCGTCCTTCGACGCCCGACTTTAGCGTCGCCCGGATGAGCGCAGCGATATCCGGGATCGCACGAGGCGTAGGGGACCCGCGGATGTCGCTGCGCTCATCCGGGCTACGCGCGTGCCGATGGCGGTGCATGCCCGTCGGGCGACTCGGGCTCGGGCGCGACAAGATGCGCCGCCCCGCAACCCCTCTCATGATCCAGATCGTGCCTGCGCCGAAAACGAAAATTCCGCAGCGCGCTCAGCGCGATCGCCTCTGTCCAGATCTCGGCGTAAAAATTTCCAACTTTCGTTTTATCGGAAGATGTGCTCTCCTCCCTCCATCCCGCCTCATGCAGAGGGGCGTACGCGTCGTCACGATACGTTGAGGCGGGGAGCGGTGGCCGCGGGTCTGTCAGGCGCTTTTGCGCAAGACGACTGTCAGCTCGCGGACGTTCAAGCCGTGTGGTCCTGGCGCCCCGATGCTGGCGCCAAGCCTGATGCCGACCTGACGGGTTGCGCAGGTGACGGGGGCAAACAAGCCGGTCCCCGGGGAGAGCTCGGAGCAGACGTTCACCCATCGCGCAGGGAAGGCCGGGTCTGTCCGGCTGAACCTGTGGTTCCTGCCGCCTGCATTTTTCCGCAGGCGGGCCACGGGCCTCAGTCGAGGTCCGGCCTTCCCTGCGCCCTCGCGTTTCCGGCGAGGGTCTCGAGCATCGCTTCGGGCGCGTGTTGCGCTGCGAGGGCGACGGCGCGTGCGCGCATGGTGGCGCTGGCATACTGGATATGCTTATCAGTTGAGCGGGGCGCCGATGCTGGCGCGCCACCACCAACAAATCAGCCGGCCGCAACGGCTGATCCAGGAGGAACCCCATGGCAGACACCTCACGCCGCGATCTCCTCGTCGCCGGCAGCGCCGCGGCAGCGGCTGCGATCATGACGGACACCTACCCTGCCGCTGCACAGGCCGGGCCGAAGCCGATCTTCGCCGTGCCGGCGACCACCATTCCGATCGCCGGCGAGCAGGGCGTGTTCCCCGTCCGCCGCATCTACTGCATCGGGCGCAACTACGCGGCGCATGCCATCGAGCGCGGCTCCGATCCGAACCGCGAGCCGCCGTTCTTCTTCCAGAAGCCGACCGACGCGATCCAGAACGTCGCGATCGGCGAGGTCGCCGATCATCCTTATCCGTCGCTGACCAAGAACTATCATCACGAGGTCGAACTGGTCGCGGCGCTGAAATCCGGCGGCACCAACATTCCCGCCGAGTCCGCGCTCGATCATGTCTATGGCTACGCGCTCGGCCTCGACATGACCCGCCGTGACCTGCAGAACGGCATGGCCGCCGAGAAGAAGCCATGGGAGATCGGCAAGAGTTTCGATCATGCCGCCGTGCTCGGCCCGATCCATCCGGTGGCGAAGGTCGGCCACTTCACCAAGGGCGCGATCTCGCTCGCGGTCAACGGCACGGTCCGGCAGAACTCCGACCTCACCAAGATGATCTGGAGCGTCGCCGAGCAGATCGCGAAACTGTCCGAGGCGTTCGAGCTGAAGGCCGGCGACATCATCTATTCCGGCACGCCGGAGAATGTCGGCCCGGTCGTCAAGGGCGACGTGCTCTTGTGCAAGCTCGAGGGCCTGCCGGACATGTCGATCAAGATCGTTTGAGAGAGGGGCTGGACCACACGTCGTGTGCAGCACGTTGACGCTGCCGATCGGAACGGACGTCGCCGCCGCAATGCCGGTACGCGCCTTCTCCCCGCGCGCGGGGAGAGACGAGCAGCGAGCGTCGCTACGCGCGCTATCCAACAAGCGCGGCAGCCGCAGCCATCCCTCCGGATGCTGCGACTGACGCCGTGGCGCTCGCGGCGCCGCGCCTCTCATCGCCTGTCGGACGGGAACTATCGTTGTTCCCGCGCAAACAGGCGCTGCCAGCCGTTCGCAAGTTTGTGGCCCGACAAAGAGCCGCCGGGCACCGCCGCCTATCGTTGCCCTGCATCAGCCGAGCGAACGAGGGCAGCCGTGGCCATCACCATCGAGATCGATCACGCCAAGACGCGGCGCATGGCGCAGGGCCAGGGCCCAAGCAGGGGCCAGGGTCAGGCCCGCGGCCCGGCACGGTCGTTGCGCAGCGCTGGCGGCCCGGTGGTTCCGCAGGGCGTCAAGGGGCCAATCCGGCGGCTGAAATGGCTGATTCTCGTTCTGACGCTCGCCGTCTACTACATCACGCCGTTCGTGCGCTGGAACCGCGGGCCGAATGCGCCAGGCCAGGCCGTGCTGCTCGATTTCGCCCACGGAAAGCTCTATCTTGGCCCCGCCGAGATCTGGCCGCAGGATCTCTATCTCATCACCGCGGCGATGCTGCTGGCGACGTTCATCCTCGTCCTGGTCAACGCGCTGGCCGGCCGCCTGTGGTGCGGCTTCGCCTGTCCGCAGACGGTGTGGACCGACCTTTTCCTGCTGGTCGAGCGCCTCGTCGAGGGCGACCGCCGGCAGCGGCTGAAGAACGTCGGCGCGCCGCTGACGGCGCGGCGGATCGCACAGATCGCCACCAAGCACGCGCTGTGGATGGCGATCGCGCTCGGCACCGGCGGCACCTTGATCTTCTACTTCACCGATGCGCCGGAGCTGGTGCGCGATGTCCTGCATGGCGAGATGTCGGCGACAGCGCTGACCTGGACCTTGGTGTTCGCCGGCACGACCTATGGCCTCGCCGGTTTCGCGCGCGAGCAGGTCTGCACCTTCATGTGCCCGTGGCCGCGTCTTCAAGGCGCGATCTGGGATCCGGAAGCCTTCACGGTGAACTATCGCGATTATCGCGGCGAGACCCGGATGTCGGCGAAGAAGGCCGCCGAGGCGCGGTCGCAGGGGCTGCCGGCCGGCGATTGCGTCGATTGCGGCGCCTGCGTCGCCGTCTGCCCGATCGGCATCGACATCCGCCAGGGGCCGAGCTTCGCCTGCATCAATTGCGGCCTCTGCGTCGATGCCTGCGACGGCGTGATGGCCAAGCTCGACCGTCCGCGCGGCCTGATCGACTACGAGAGCTGGCGCAACATCGAGCGTGGGCGTGTCGGCGAGCCACGTGTCTCACGGCTGGTGCGGCCGAAGACGATCGGGCTCGCGCTCGCCTGCGTCGCTGTGGCCGGCGTGATCGCTGTGTCGTTCGTCACGAAGACGACCGCCGTGCTGTCGGTGCAGCATGATCGCGATCCGATGTCGGTGCGGCTGTCGGATGGCTCGGTGCGCAACGGCTACACGGTGAAGCTGCTCAACAAGTCGTCCGCCGTGCAGAGCTTCAGGCTCGGCATCAGCGGCATCGATGCGGCGCTCGCCATCGTCGGCCATGCGGCGGCGGATGCGATCGAGGTCGAGCCGGACGGCTCGGAGGCGCTGCGGGTGACGCTGACCATGCCCGAGTCTGTGGATGCCGATGTCACCTTCCAGGCGGTCGATGCCAACGGCCAGGTCGTGCTGACCGCGCGCGACCGCTTCGTGAACCGGTAGAGGAGGGCCTACAGATAGGATTTCGGCAGCAGCATGTGGATGCCCTTGTTGCCGTCGACCAGCTGGGTGACGCGCAGATTGCCGGCCAGCGAGCACAGCATGTAGGCCTGGTTGCGCGACAGGTTGGTGCGGGCGCAGACGTGCTTGACCATCTCGCGCACCGCCTGCTTGGCGGCGTCATCGAGATCCTCGCCGAGGCCGATCGACATCAGGTGGGTGGCGTTCTCGGCGAACGGCCAGGTGATGTCCATGTCCTTGCGCACGGTGAGGCGGAAGGTGCCGGTGACGCCGGTCTCGAGCGCGGTGATGCAAACCTCGCCGTCCGCCGTGATCGGCCGCTATGCCTCGGTGCGCTACGGGCGCTGACTGATCCTGCTTCTTCTGGCGTGATCATCGGCCGGATCGCTCCGGCCGATGATCTGCTGATTGCTGCAAGCTCAGGTCGCGAGCTGATTGCCGATCGGCAATGCGCGCAGGCGCTTGCCCGTTGCGGCAAAGATCGCGTTGGCGAGCGCCGGCGCGAATGGCGGCACGCCCGGCTCTCCGACGCCGCTCGGCGGCGTGTCGGCATCAACGGGCACGATGTGCACGTTGGTGACCAGCGGCGCCTCGTCGATTCGGACCACCGGATGGTCGTCGAAGTTGCGCTGCTGCACCCGGCCATTCTTGAAGCTGATCTCGCCATATTTGGCGAGGCTCAGCCCCATGATCGCGGCGCCTTCGAGCTGCGAGGCGATGCGCTCGGGGTTGACGAAGGTGCCGCAGTCGATCGCGGTGTCGACCTGATGCACCACGAGCTTGCCCTTGTCGTCGACCGACACCTCCACGATGGTGGCGATGTAGCTGACGAAGCTGCGATGCGCGGCGATGCCGAGGCCGTGGCCCTTGGGCACCGAGCGGCCCCAATTGCCCTTCTCGGCCACGAACTCGACGACGCGGCGCAGCCGGCCGGTGTCGATCGGATAGCTCTCGTAGGGCTCGCCGTAGTTCCAGAGATCCTTCACCGAGGCGAGCTTCAGGACGCGCGGAGTGCCGATCAGATCGAGCAGCGTGTCCTTCTGGTCGCGGCCGGTGGCATGGGCAATCTCGCCGACCATCGATTGCACGGCGAAGGCGCGCGGGATGTTGGAGACCGAGCGGAACCAGCCGATGCGGGTCATCGCCTTGGCGGCGGGATTCTCACATTGGATGTTGGCGATCTCGAACGGCATGTCGACGAGGCCCATGCCGAGCTCGAACGGCGCGGCATGATCGGCGCCCGCCGCGAAGGTCGACAGGATGGTCGGCGCGACGCTGCGGTGGCGCCAGGCCACCACCTTGCCGCTCTTGTCGAGCCCGGCTTCGATGCGCTCCACCGACACGGTGTGCAGGAAATCGTGATGGAGGTCGTCATCGCGTGTCCACTGCACCTTGACCGGTGCGCCCAGCGTCTTCGACAGCAGGGCAGCCTCGAGCGCGAAGTCGCATTTTGACTTCCGCCCGAACCCGCCGCCGAGCAGGGTGACGTTGACGGTGACGTTCTCCGGCGGGATCTGCAGCGTCTTGGCGACATCCTCGTGCGTGCCGCCGGGGCTCTGCACAGGCGCCCAGATCTCGGCCTTGTCGCCCTTGACGTCGGCGACCGCGACCGGCGGCTCCATGCTGGCATGGGCGAAATGCGGCAGGTAGTACTCGCCGGTGATCACCTTGTCGGCCGACTTCAGCGCGGCCTCGACGTCGCCTTCCTCGCGTACGACGAGGCCCGGCTGGCGCGCGGCGGCCTCGAGCTCGGCCCGATAGGCGACAGAGTCGTAGCTCGCATTGGCGCCGTCGTCCCACTCGACCTTGAGCACGTCGCGGCCCTTGATCGCGGCGCCGGTGTTGCGCGCGATCACCGCGACGCCGCCAAGCGGCTGGAACTTCGATGGCCAGGGCCAGCCCTTGACCTCGATCACCTGCTCGACGCCGGGCACCTTCAGTGCCTCGGCCGGATCGAACGACTTGACCTTGCCGCCGGTCACCGGCGGCCGGGCGATGACCGCGTATTTCATGCCGGGCAGGCGGACATCGGCGCCGTAGCGCGCCTTGCCGACGGTGATGTCGTGCAGATCGACGATGCTGACCTGACCCTTGCCGAGATAGCGGAAGTCCTTCGGCGATTTCAGTTGCACGGTGTCAACCGCAGGCACCGGCAGACTGGCGGCATCGGCCGCGAGCTCGCCGAAGCCGAGGCGGCGGCCGCTGGCGCTGTGCACGACCTCATGATTGACGGCTTTCACCTCGCTCGGCGGCACGCCGAGGCGCTTGGCCGCCGCGGCTTCGAGCATCGCCCGCGCCATGGCGCCGATCTGTCGCATCGGCAGCAGATAGTGCCGCGTGCTGCGCGAACCGTCGGTATCCTGGTTGCCGAACTTCACCTCGTCGCCGGGGGCCTGCACGACGCGCACGCGCGACCAGTCGGCCTCCATCTCCTCCGCCACGATCAGCGGCAGGCTGGTACGCACGCCCGTGCCCATCTCGGAGCGGTGGGCGAGGATCGACACGATGCCGTCGGGGGCGATCGAAACGAAAACCTTGGGATCGACCACGGTGCCGTGCGGCATCTTGCCGGCGCCGGTTTCATAGGCGGCAAACGCCGGGCGCGACAGCAAGGGAGCCGCGAGCACGAACCCGCCGGCGAGGCCCAGCGTCTGCAGGATGGTACGGCGCGAGACGTTCTCGACCTTGAGATGCCGCTCGAAGCCGCGGCGAGAAGCAGACTTTGCGATGTCGGGATTTGCGATGATGTTCATGATCACACCCCCGTCGAGGCCAGATGGATCGCATTCTCGATGCGCTGATAGCAGCCGCAGCGGCAGATGTTGCCGGCCATCGCATCCCTGATCTGGTCATGCGACGGTTTGGGATTCTCGTTCAAGAGTGCGGCCGCTTGCATGATCTGCCCGGCCTGGCAGAAGCCGCATTGCGGCACGTTGACCTGCCGCCATGCCTTCTGCACCGGATGATCTCCGGTCGGATGCAGACCTTCGATGGTGGTGACCTCCCGTCCCGCGACATCCGATACTGCGGTGATGCAGGCGCGCGCCGCTTCCTTGTCGACCATCACGGTGCAGGCGCCGCACAGCGCTGCGCCGCACCCGTATTTCGTTCCGGTCAAACCCAGCTCGTCGCGCAGATACCACAGCAGCGGCAGGCTCGGATCGCCATCCCAGCTCTGCTCCTGTCCGTTGATTTTCACCTTGATCATGTTCGCCCTCGCTCTGTCGGACCAATGGTCGCTGGTTCTGATCGTTGGTGGACGCGCGCGGGACCACATGTCCTTACGTGCACGCGCCGGATCAATTGAGAGTTGTCGGAAGACGATTGATGATAGCAGACCGGGACAGGCATCGGTCTACACAGGCGCGTGTGTTGTCAGAGCAGACAAGCGCTGCGCGTGCAGCCCGCTGCAATGCAAATGCGGAACAATGGGCGATGCGCCGACGACGATGGCGGCCGCCTGACCAAAACGGCGACAAAAAGAATGCCTCGCCAGCGTGGGGCAGGCGAGGCACCAAGTCTTCAGGAAGGAACGCTTCAGTTGTACGCTTGGTCCGTGGCGGCCGTCAGGCCGCCTTTGCTTTCGCCACGTGGGTGGCAATCGCATCCATCAGGGCCGGCGACAGGCAGTCATAGGGCTCGAGCCCCAGCTCCTTCAATCGCGCCCGAATCTCGCCCATCTGTTCCGGCTTCACGCCCGACTCGATCACCGAGGAGACGAAGGCCGCAAAGCCCGGCGCGGCCGAACCCTGCTCCTGGAACAGCTCGGGGTGAATGAAGTCGAGGCCGTAGAACGGGTGGCCCGTGTTCTCGATGCGGCCATACATATGCGTGCCGCAGCCGGTGCAGGCATAGCGCTGGATGACGGCGGAGGGATCGACGATCTTGAGCTTGTCGCCGTTCTCCAGCACCGTGACGTTCTGCCGCGGCACCACGGCAACGACCGAGAAGGTCGCGCCGGAGGGCTTCCAGCATTTGGTGCAGCCGCACGCGTGGTTATGCGCGACATCGCCCTTGATGCCGACCTTGACCGGCCGGTCGTGGCATTTGCAGACCAGCGTGCCGCCGGCGAAATGGCCGCTTCCCTGTTTGACGCCGTTATCGACGGACGGATGGATGTGGACAGTCATGGCGCAATCCTCCTCAGTTTTGCGTGCTTGGGGTCAGAACACGACGACGGAACGGATCGATTTGCCCTCATGCATCAGGTCGAAGCCCTTGTTGATGTCTTCGAGCTTGAGCGTGTGGGTGATCATCGGGTCGATTTCGATCTTCCCGTTCATGTACCAGTCGACGATCTTGGGAACGTCGGTGCGCCCGCGCGCGCCGCCGAACGCCGTGCCCTTCCAGACGCGTCCGGTGACGAGCTGGAATGGGCGGGTCGCGATCTCCTTGCCGGCCTCGGCGACACCGATGATGATCGATTCGCCCCAGCCGCGATGGCAGGCTTCCAGCGCCTGGCGCATCACCGTGGTATTGCCGGTGCAGTCGAAGGTGTAGTCGGCACCGCCGTCGGTCAGCGCGACCAGGTGCTGGACGATGTCGCCGGTCACCTTCTTCGGGTTGACGAAATGGGTCATGCCGAAGCGGCGGCCCCATTCCTCCTTGCTGTCATTGAGGTCAACGCCGATGATCTTGTCGGCCCCCGCCATCCTGGCGCCCTGAATGACATTGAGCCCGATGCCGCCGAGGCCGAACACCACGACGTTCGAGCCGGGCGTGACCTTGGCCGTGTTGACGACCGCGCCGACGCCGGTGGTGACACCGCAGCCGATATAGCAGCTCTTGTCGAAGGGCGCGTCCTCGCGGATCTTGGCGACCGCGATCTCCGGCAACACGGTGAAGTTGGAGAAGGTCGAGCAGCCCATGTAGTGGTAGATGGCCTGGCCCTTGTAGCTGAAGCGCGACGTGCCGTCGGGCATCAGGCCCTTGCCCTGCGTGGCGCGGATCGCGGTGCAGAGATTGGTCTTGCGGCTGAGGCAGCTCTTGCACTGGCGGCATTCCGGTGTGTAGAGCGGAATGACGTGGTCGCCGGGCTTGACCGAGGTCACGCCCGGGCCGACCTCGCGCACGATGCCGGCGCCCTCATGGCCGAGGATCGAGGGGAAGATGCCCTCGCTGTCGAAACCGTCGAGCGTGTAGGCATCGGTGTGGCAGATGCCGGTGGCCTTGATCTCGACCAGTACCTCGCCGGCCTTCGGCCCTTCGAGGTCGACCTCGACGATCTCCAGCGGCTTCTTGGCTTCGAAAGCGACCGCGGCGCGCGTCTTCATGTCTCAAACTCCTCTTTCATTCTCTTGAGCCCGCGACGCTGCCCAGGGAAACTGTTCAGCCGCGGTCCCCGTCGTCAGTCATTTCTTGCCCATGCAGGAGTTCTCCGCTTCCGTATAGGCTGGCGGTTTGTCCTCGTGCTTGGCCGGGCGAACGCGTCCTACCGCGTCATTGCCGCGGGCACGCAGGTAGATGTAGAGGTCGTCCATGTAGCAGGCCACGTTCGGATTGTCGCCGAAAGCCGGCATGACGTTCTCCTGGGACGTGCTGACATTCTTGCGGCCGCTGGCGATGACACCGATGAAATCGCCGTAGCTCATGGTCTTGACCGAGTCCTTCAGCGCAGGCGCATAAGTCGATCCCATGCCGTCGGGCCCGTGGCAGACGTGGCATTCGGAATGATAGCGGCGGTATCCGGAGTAGGTGTACCAGTCGACCGATCCGTCGGCGCCCACCTTGTAGGTCGGATTGCCATCCTTATCGAAGTACTTCCCGTCCTCGGACTTGACGGCCGCAGGATCTCCCGGACTTTCCGCCCAGGCATTTTCGGCGACAGTCATCCCGCCGGTTGCCAGGAACAGAGCCGTGGCGACCGCAAACCAGATTCTACGCAAGGGCGTTTTCCCATAATTTTTTGGAACAGGCGAACCGGCGCATGGACGAGATCCATGCGCCGGAGGCAGGTACCTGGCTTACTGCGGCAGCGAGAACACGGTGAGCGCGCCGCCGAGAGCGGTGTAGTTGCTCAGCGCGGCATAGCCGCCGACGGCACCGAGACCGGCAGTCGGATCGGTCAGACCCGCCGCGAGACCAATGCCGGCCCAGCCACCGACACCCGAGAGGACGGCGACGTACTGCTTGCCGTTCGCCTCGTAGGTCGTGACGTTGCCGATGATGCCGGACGGGGTCTTGAACTTGTAGAGCTCCTTGCCCGTCTTGGCATCGACCGCCTTGAGGTAGCCTTCGAGCGTTCCGTAGAACACCACGCCGCCGGCCGTCGCGAGCGCACCCGACCACACCGAGAACGGCTCCTTGTTCGACCAGGCGATCTTGCCGGTCTTGCCGTCCCAGGCGATGAAGTTGCCCATATGGGTCTCACCCGCCGGCGGATACATCGACAGGGTTGCGCCGACATAGGGCTGACCTGCGGTGTAGCTCACCTTGAAGGGCTCGTAGTCCATGCAGACATGGTTGGTGGGCACGTAGAACAGTTGCGTGTCCGGCGAGTAGGCCGCCGGCTGCTCGTCCTTGGTGCCCAGCGCCGCCGGGCAGATGCCCTTGGTGTTGACGTCCTCACCCTGCTTGTCGGTCGAGTACTGATCGACGACCTTGGGACGGCCGTAGGTCGCAGAGTTCTTGTCCATGTCGACGCCGGTGGTCCAGTTCACCTTCGGGTCGAACTTCTCGGCAACGAGCAACTCGCCCGTGGCACGGTCGAGCGTATAGCCGAGGCCGTTACGATCGAAGTGCGTGAGCAGCTTGCGCGGTTGGCCGTTGATGGACTGGTCGGACAGGATCATCTCGTTGACGCCGTCATAGTCCCACTCGTCGTGGGGCGTCATCTGATAGACCCACTTCGCGACGCCGGTGTCGGCATGGCGGGCGAAGATTGTCATCGACCACTTGTTGTCGCCGGGACGCTGCTTCGGATTCCAGGTCGAGGGATTGCCCGACCCGTAATAGACCATGTCGAGCTGCGGATCGTAGGAGATCCAGCCCCAGGTGCAGCCGCCGCCGGTCTTCCACTGATCGCCTTGCCAGGTCTTCAGGCTCGAGTCCTTGCCGACCGGCTTGCCGAGCGCCGTGGTGTTGGCGTCGAACAGGATCTGGTCATCCGGACCTTCGGAGTACGCCTTCCAGACCTGCTTGCCGCTCTTGATATCGTAAGCGGTCATGCTGCACTGGACGCCGAACTCGCCGCCGGACGTGCCGACCAACACCTTGTCCTTCACCACGAGCGGAGCCGAGGTTCCGGTCTGTCCCTTGCTCGGATCGCCATTGACGGCGGTCCAGACGTGCTGGCCGGTCTTGGCGTCGATCGCCACCAGCTTGTCGTCGGCCTGATGCAGGAAGATCTTGCCGTCCCCATAGGCGACGCCGCGGTTGACGGTGTCGCAGCACATCACCGGAATGACGTTCGGATCCTGCTTGGGCTCGTACTTCCAGACGATCTTGTTGTCCTGCGCGAGATCGAGCGCATACACCTTGTTCGGGAACGGCGTATGCACATACATCAAGTTGCCGATGATGAGCGGTCCGCCTTCGTGGCCGCGCAGCACGCCGGTGGAGAAGGTCCACGCGACCTGCAGCTTGCCGACGTTCTGAGCGTTGATCTGATTGAGCTTGGAGTAACGCGTATTGGCGTAGTCTCCCGCCGGCATCACCCAGTCCTTCGGGTTGGCCGACATCTTGACCAGCTCTTCGCTGGCCCACGCGCCACCCGCGGCAAGCGCCGCGACTGACGTCAGACATGTTGCGAGTAGCACTCTTCGCATCGTCTTTCCTCCCGGGTTCAACTGAGGTTCCGCAGCACGCGGCCCAGTATTCGTTTTCGGCATCATTGAATATCCACTTCTCGACCGGGAAACTTGCCCAAAAGAGAAAAGAGCTTGCTCAAGAGTGAAGCGAATAGAAGTTTTTGAAGGAGATTTTGCTTTGCTGGTCCGCAACATGAGCGCCATTCTTGCTGCGGAGCATCAATTTGCAGCACCGCGGTTCCACCGAAGGTTGACGTTTCCCTTGACCTTACAGAGACGAAGGCGGAGGATCATGCGGGGGAAGTTATGGAACGAAGTGCGCCGCGAAAGCCGCGGCCTTAAAATGGGAGCAATCTTGCTACAGTCTTGCTCGCCGTCCGGCGGCGGACCCGTTGCGTTTCGATCATGAATCGGTGGATGAAACATGTCCGACACGACCCGCTCGCTTAATACTTCGGGATTCTCACCGAAGAGCCAGATCCAGCGTTGGTCAGATGCACTGACCGACCTGTGCGGACGTTTCGATGTCGATCCGCTGGAGGGCGCCTCATTCGAGGGGCGCATCAATTTCACGACGGTGTCGCGCCTGAAGCTCTGCCAGATCGAGGCCAGCCAGCACCGTATTGCGCATACCTATGCGCGTGCGCAAAAGGCCGCACATCCCTACATCAAGATCTTGTTCCAGACCTATGGAACGTCTTATTTCGAGCAGGATGGCCGCCAGATCGAGATCGGCCC
Source organism: Bradyrhizobium sp. SZCCHNRI3052 (assembly GCF_032484895.1). Lineage (NCBI taxonomy): Bacteria > Pseudomonadati > Pseudomonadota > Alphaproteobacteria > Hyphomicrobiales > Nitrobacteraceae > Bradyrhizobium > Bradyrhizobium sp. SZCCHNRI3052. Next base: position 288,097 of record NZ_JAUETW010000008.1, read on the forward strand.
GGGCGATTGTCTCGCCTATGACGTCTCGTTACCGCACACCATCATCAGCCCCGCGCTGACCCGCCATGACGTCGTGATCGTGCCGAAGGAGCTATTGCAGGAACGCGGCTTCCGGTCGGAAAAGATGCCTGCATACAAGCTGTCTGCGCGGAGCGGGACCGGTCGGATTGCGCATGACGTCACCCATGCCGCGTTCGATGAGGCGACCCGGCTTTCGCCCAACTCGGCTGTCAGCGTCGCCGAATCGCTCATCGATCTGTTGCTGTTGCCGCTGCGTGAAGCCGATCGAATGCTGGATCGGGCGGGACCCGAGGCGGTCTATATCCGCGCTCAAGCCTTCATCCGCGAGCATCTGCGCGATCCCGATCTGTGCATCGATCAGATTTCGGCGGCTCTGGGGTGCACCAAGCGCTACCTTCACATGGTGTTCAGCGATCGTGGCATGACGGTCAGCGACTACATCTGGCGGGCCCGGCTTCAGCATTGCCGGCAGGAGCTGGAGACGCAGAGCGGCAAGACCATCACTGATGTCGCGTTCTCGTGGGGTTTTTCGAGTTCGTCGCACTTCAGCCGTGTCTTCCGCAAATATTTCGGCGTCGTGCCGTCGTCGGTTCATAAGACTGCGGCCCGCTGAGCGGTCGTGAGGTAGCCGCGCTAGCGTGCGCCGCTCCGGATGATCCTCTGGAATGCATCACCGAGAATCACCGGCTCGCGCGGTGGAAGATAGGTCAGTCCGGCGGACCGACCGAGATTAGGCAGGGCCCCGGAGGCGTCGAGTTCCGTCAAGGCCTTGTCGACCGATGCGATGAGTTCGGCCGAACTGGTCAGCCCGACATAACCGCGGTTCACGCCGATCGGATAGCTGTAGCCCGACCCGCCGAGCCTGGTGTCGGGATGAGCCGCCCGATACGCATCGAAACGTCTGCCATCGAGCAGGGTCGCATCGAACTTGCCCTGTTCGAGCGCCCCGAGCAGATCATCCCGCGTGGGAATCAAATGCGTGATGTCGTCGATCAGCCGTCCCTTGTCGAACGTCATCAGGATTGCATCCGCCAACGTACCGCTCTCGATTGCCAGCCGCAGCCCTGCCAGGTCGCCGATGTCGGTAATCGGGCGCTGTTTCGCGGAAGGTCCGAGAACGACGGTCAGTGTTGAGAACATGTACGGCTTGCTCGGCATCAGCGTGCCGAGCGGAACGCGGCGGCGGCGGTCGTCGCGGGTGGCGCCATCGAAGTCCGGCAGCTTGGCTGTCTTGACGCCGGGCGCGACCAATCCGTCCTGGGTGAACGCATAGCTGCCGAGCAGCGAGCAGCGTCCGTCCGAGAGCAGTGCGTTCGCCTCCAGCGCTGGACTGGAATCTTCGTCCAATTTGCTTTCGTACCACTGGATCTCGAGCTTTCTGCCAAGGCGGTCGGCGATTGCCTGACCGAGCAGGACGTCGAAACCGTTGCCGGGCTTGCCACGATGATGGACCGAGAGCGGCGGAAGATTTTCGTCAAGGCAGATGCGCAGCACGTCGTCAGCGGCTAAGGCGGCTGACGACACTGTCGAGATCATCAAGGCAGTCAGCCAACGGCAGAGATGGCGCATCACTGCGCTCTCCGGCTCGAGACATAGGCCCACAGCGCGGTGATCTCGTCATCGCTGAGAATGTCGCCCCAGGGCGGCATGCGACCGTTCTTGCCCTGCTTCACCGTGGTGACGAAACGAGGCTGGTCATCGGGAAACCGACGCAGGTCGGGCGTCACCGTGCCGGAGTTCACCATGTTGGGGCCGTGGCAGTGCGAGCACTTCTGAGCGAACGTCGTCTTGCCGATGTCCACCTGGCTATGTGCGGCGCTGCCATCTTGTTGTTGGGCGAGGGCAGTCGTCGACAGGACGGCCGACATCGCCACGACGGCGGCGAAGGCCGCCGCCGCTTTCATGAACATGTTCTGTCTCACGGGCAATCCGCACTCAGTTCTTGACCGCGAAGACCCACAGCGAGCCGCCTGCCGGAACGTTGGCGAGGCGCTCGTCACCGGAGAACAGTGAGTAGACGCCGCCGTAGCCTGAGGTGACGGCGACATACTGCACGCCATCCTGCTGCCAAGTGACGGGCTGGCCTTCGATGCCGGAGCCGGTCTGGAACTGCCACAGCTTCTTGCCGCTGTCGGCGTCGAAAGCCTCGAACTCGCCGGTCAGCTTGCCCGAGAACACCACGCCGCCTGCCGTGGACAGCACGCCGGAGAAGCGCGGGATGTCGCTCGGCTGCTCCCACTTGGTCTTGCCGGTCATCGGATCGATGGCCTTGAGCTGACCGCGTGGCCCTTCCGGCCAATCCCACAGATCCGTCAGGTCCATGCCCAGGTACCACTCGCCGGCCTTGTAGGTCGCAGGCTCGGTCTTGTAGTGGCCGCCGAACACGAGCGTGTTGGCGTAGGCCAACCCGGTTTGCGGATTGAACGACATCGGCTCCCAGTTCTTGCCGCCGAGAATCGACGGATAGACCGTGACCTTCTTGCCCTCGCGGGCATCGCGCGTCACATCGGTCTCGACGGGCTTGCCCGTCTTCAGGTCGATGCTGGAGGCCCAGTTCACCTTCACATAGGGGTTGGCCGCGAGCAGCTTCCCATTGGTGCGATCGAGCACATAGAAGAAGCCATTGCGGTTGGCGTTCATCAGCACCTTGGTCTGCTTACCCTCGACGTTCATGTCGGCGAGCACCATCTCCGCGACCGCGTCGTAGTCGAACGGATTGTTCGGCGAGAACTGGAAGTGCCACTTCATCTTGCCGGTCTTCGGATCGAGCGCGAGCACCGAGCAGGTGTAGAGGTTGTCGCCCGGGCGCACCGCCGCGTTGAACGGTCCGGGATTACCGACGCCCCAGAACACGGTGTTCTGCTCGGGATCGTAGGAGCCGGTGATCCAGGTCGAGCCGCCGCCCAGCTTCCAGGTGTCGCCCTTCCAGGTGTCGCCGCCGGGTTCATCCGGGCTTGGGACCGTGTGTGTGCGCCACAAATGCTTGCCCGTCGCCGGATCCCAACCATCGATGAAGCCGCGGGTGCCGAACTCGGCGCCGGAGATGCCAGTCAGTACGACGCCGTCGGCGACCAGCGGCGCGACGGTCATCGAGTAGCCTTCCTTGATGTCAGCGGCCTTCTGACGCCACAGCTCCTTGCCGGTCTTGGCATCGAGCGCAATCACGTTGGCATCGAGCGTGGTCCGGAACACCTTGCCGTCGTACAGCGCGGCGCCGCGATTGATGATGCCGCAACAGACCACGCGCGGCGTCTCGGCGGGATAGTCGATCTTGCTTTTCCAGATCTGCTTGCCGGTCTTGGCGTCGACGGCCATCGTCGCATTGTGGGTCGTGACGTAGAGCACGCCCTGGTACACCAGCGGCTGCGACTCCTCACTGCGGTCATCGGCGAAACTGTAGTTCCAGACCGGCACCAGGTTCTTGGCGTTGTCCTTGTTGATCTGGGTGAGCGGGCTGAACCGCTGCAGATTGTAGCCCATGCCGTAGTTGAGAACGTTCGCCGTATCAGTTGCACCCTTGACCAACTGATCGGCGCTCTGCGCGCTTGCACCATGTGATGCAAAAATAGCGAGGCCTGCGGCCAGCGCGATCCGCTTCATTCATTTCCTCCGAGATTTTTATGCGCGCCTATCCTGACGCTGCGGGCACAACACTCCGCTCGAAATCGGGAACCGTCAATACGAAAAGGTGGCAACCGCCCTCTGCGCATCGGGAAGCCGTCCTCGTTCGATCGGGACAGAGCAGCCGATCCCCGTTGTCTCTGCTCGCGGATCTGGGTCGGCATGATCGCACCGCTCCGATGTTGCGTTGCGGCACAAACATTGCTTCGCCGCATCATGCCGGGATAACAGAGGAGTAGGCGGATGAGACGAACCATCCTTTGGCTCGGCATGCTTTGTTGCCTTTGGGTGAGTGCGAGTGCGCGTGATCTCGGTCAGTGGGGAGCGGTCGATCCTGCATTGCGTCAATGGTACGAGGCGCTGATGCAGCCTGACGTGCCGACGGCATCGTGCTGCGGTGAGGCCGACGCCTACTTTGCCGATGAGATCCATGTCCGCGACGGCAAGACCTATGTCATCATTACCGATGACCGTCCCGATGAGCCGCGTGGCCGCCCGCATATCGATGTCGGTACCGAGATCGAGGTCCCCGATCACAAGCTGAAGTGGGACAGGGGAAATCCGACGGGGCACGGCATCATCTTCCTAAGCCGCAATCGGTATGTGTTCTGCTACGTGCAGCCGGGCGGTGCGTGAGGGAAGATGCCGTCCCGCTCAGGGGCAACGTCCTACGAGGATTGAGGCGGAACGGCGTCCAGCCAGGCGGCTGGATTTTGTTTCATTCAATCGATCGACAACCGCTGGGGAAATGCTCCACGGTTGTGGAGCCTTGCGTTCCCCCCGATGCGGTCCTAGCTTCGATGTTGGCGCGAGCAATGCGTCAGTCAATGATAGTCGAACTTGGGAGCTTGAAATGGCCTGGAAGACACCGAAGATCGTCGAAGTGCCGGTTGGCATGGAAATCAACATGTACGCCTGTGCTGCGCGCAAGTAACGCGTAGCGATCTGCCAAGCCACGAGGAGCGCAATTCGCTTCTGACTGGCTTGGCGGATCCATTCGATGGACGGTCCGCGAGATCGTCCCGGCGACCGGCCTCTCGGCCGATCGGGTATGACGGGCACACCGCCGAACGTTGGTGACGATCAAACGTCCTGCGTGTCGAAGATATACAGGTCGACGCCGCCATCGGCGAAGTTGGGCAGATCGCCCGCCGCCGCCTTGCCTTCGGCAGAGCCCATTCCCGCCTGCAGCGCCTGCATCGAATCGAATATCAGGGTGGCAACGAGGTGGATGTTGGTGGCTCCCGCCGGCCCATTCACCGGGCCCCGGCTGATATCGTAGCTCTTCAGACCGGGAATCTTCTTCGCCAGCGGCACATGGACGTTCATATAGTGTTTGTCGAACGCCTCGGCGCTCTTGGGGGTCTTGTAGAGTACGAGAACCTTGGGCATCTGCTTCCTCCGCATTCGCTCTTTTGAGGTCGATCGACCGCTTCCATTGCAGCCGATCTGCCGGTTCGGATCAAGCGTCAGGGGCGGCTTCGCCCAGGGATAGTCGTTCCAGCCTTGGTTCCGCTGCATAATTTGTTGCGCGAGGAGAAACTGATGCAGCCGGATGTCGTAGTTTCAGATAAGCTGTTTCAGGCTTATCGAAGGACAACGAGCCATGAGCTCCATCGATCTCGTCATCACCGTCTGCGCAGTCCTGTCTCCGGCCACCTGCGAGGAGCAGCATCTCGTTTTCGCGGATGGCGGTGCCTCGCTGCAGCAATGCGCGATGAAGGCGCCGCCCTACATCGCCCAGTGGATCGGCGAGCACCCGAAATGGACTGCAGTGCGATGGCGCTGCGAATATCCCCACAGCAACGACAAGGCCTGAGGCCGGCTTGGCCGTCGGCACGCTGGCTGCTTACTTCGTGCACTCCTTGAGGTCCTTGTCGGCGACCGAAACTACGGCGTCGGCCTTGATCTCGAGGCCGCGAACAATGCACTGCCGCTCGCCGGCATAGCTCACCTTGGCGTCGTAGCGCCCAGGCTCGACTCCAGTGAGCTTCAGCCGTTCGTCGTGATCGAGCTCCTTGTCCTTGTCGTTCAGCATCTGATTCGGTCCCCAATTGTTCTGGCCGGCCGGCGAGAGCTGAAAGCCGGTCATCGTTGCGGTGGTCAGATTCCAGAGCCGGATGCCTTTGCTTTGTGCGGCGGCCGCGAGCGGGATGCCGAACAGAATGATCGCCGTCACGGCGGATGCGCGTCTCATGGCGTTTTCCCTGGGGTCCGATGTCCTTTGCCATGACTATGACACGGAAAAATCCAGTCGCGCCACATCGGCCTTGATTACCGCGACCACGTCGTTGTTGCGCTGCGCGCGCGGCAGGTCGATCGGGACTGAATGAAGCAGACGGGCAGGGCGTGAGGACAGCAGGAAGATCCGGTCGCCGAGCCGTGCCGCGTCGTCCATGCTGTGGGTGACCAGCAGCGTGATCATGGGGCGCGAGGCCACGAGCGTCGCGATCTCCTCGCGCAGCCGCGCGGCGAGCGCGTCGTCGAGCGAAGCCAGCGGCTCGTCGAGAATCAGGAAATCCGGCTCGACCGCAAAGGCGCGCGCCAGCGCGACACGGCGGGCGAGGCCGAGCGACAACTCGCCTGGAAAATGGCTGCGATGTCCCTCGAGCTCGAGCACGCCGAAGATGGCGGCCAGCCTGTCCTCCGCGACACCGGGCGCTGCCAGCCGGACGTTGGCCTCGACGGATCGCCACGGCAGCAGCCGCGGCTCCTGGAACACCATTGCCAGCCGGGCTCCCTCGGGCCGCGATACATGGCCCTGATAGTCGTTGTCCAGACCGGCGAGGATCCGCAGCATCGTGCTCTTGCCGCAGCCGGAGGGGCCGACGACGACGCCGACCTCGCCCCGCTCCAGCGAAAAGGCAATGCCAGCAATCACCTCCTGGCGCTTGCCATTGGCGGCGCTGGTGTAGCTCTTGGACCTGATATCGACCTCAAGCCGCACGGAGCCGCCACCTCGATGCACGCTGCTCGAACGGCTGGACGATAACGGCCTCGATCACCAGCACCACGGCAGCAAAGCTGAGCGAGTAGGCGAGCAGCAGCGGAATGTCGAACAGCTGGAAGGCGACGCCGATCTCGAAGCCGATGCCGTTGGGCCTCCCGAGCAACTCGGCGACCAGCACGATCTTCCACACCAATGACAGGCCGGAGCGCGCGGCCGCCGCAATATAGGGCGCAAGCTGCGGCAGCAGGACGTGGCGGAGGATGCGTCCGCGCGAAAAGGCAAACACCTTGGCCATCTCGTCGAGCGATGGATCGAGCGCGCGGGCGCCTTCGCGCAAGGTGACGACGGCGGTCGGCAGCTTGTTGATCGCGATCGCCGCGATCGCAGCGACCTCGGTGAGACCAGCCCAGATATAGGCGAGCACGATCACCACCAGCGCGGGCAGATTGAGCAGCAGGATCAGCCAGGGATCGCCGAGGCGGTTGGCGAGCTGGCTGCGCCCCATCAGAAAGCCGATCGCCGAGCCGAGTGCCATTGACAGAGTGAAAGCGAGGGCGACGCGGGCGAGCGTTGCGCCGAGATGCAGAAACAGCGCGCCGGACCGCGCTTCCGCCACCGCAACCGCGAGCACGGCCGATGGCAATGGCAGCTTGGCGCTGCCGGCGACAGCCGCGGCAATCCACCAGGTGGCGAGCAGAAGCGCAAAGGACAACAGCCGCAGCACTAATCCCTCGCATCCGCCCTGTAGTAGGTGCCGGGACTGAGCTCAGCCGCGGGGCCGACCAGATCGCGGCCGCCGATCGAGGCGAGCACGCCGTAGAGAACGCGGGCGTCGGCCTCTTCCTCGGCCACCGGCCGGCGCGGAATACCTTCGCGATAGCGGTCGCGATAGACGCGCAAGGTGGCGTCGTCCTGTGCGCCGGTCAGCGGGGCGATCGTTTGCCAGTCGGCGTCGGAAGTCGCCAGGATCTCCTTGGCCTTGGCCGTGACGGTTAGGAAGCGTGCGACGAGATCGCGATGCTTGGCGGCCCAGTCCTCGTCGAAGACATAGCCGATCATCGCGGTGCGGCCCTTGGCGCCGAACGGCGGCAGCAGGTCCTCGACGCCGGCAAGCCGGCGGAAGCCCTTGGCTTCCAGCGCCGCGCAGAAATTCCAGTAGTTCAAGCCCGCATCCATCTCGCCGTCGGCCAGCTTGGCGGCCAGCAGCGGCGGCGCGCCGTAGGTGATCGTCGCCTGCGATTTCAGATCGACGCCGTCGCGCTTGAGCGTGGCCTGCAGCAGCAGCCAGCTCTTGTCGAGCGGGCCGCCGGCCACCGCGAGCTTGCGTCCCTTCAGATCGGCAAGGGTCTTGATCGGCGAGGTCGCCGGCACCATCACGGCGCCGAGCGCGCTCGAATAGGGATAGAAGGTGAGCTTGGCGCCGAGCGCACGCTCGCGCGACACCCACAGCCAGTCCGACACCATGATGTCGGCGTTGCCGGCCCGCAGCGCGATCTTGCCGGCCTCCGGGCTCGCGAGCTCGACCGCATCGATCGCGATATCCGCCTGCTTGTCGAGCTGGCGGGCGCGGATCACGGCCAGCTCCCAGGCGAAGGTGCCGGTCTTTTGCACCGCAACCTTGACGGTCTCGGCGGCGCAGCATGCCGTGACCGGCAGCAGGGCGCAGGCGACAATCGCCATCAACAAACGACCGATCTGCGTCATGAGCCTGTCTGCGTTTCCTCGAGAGGTGTTCTTTTCAGCCTCATTCCCTTAGCATAGCTTCGGCTGCGATGCCGCGGAGGACTGTGATGCGTAGTGCTGTTCCGGTAGGACCGATTGTCGCCACTCTCATTGCCACGATTGCGCTGTGCGGGCCGGCTCGTGCCGAGGAGCTCAACGACTATCCGACCTCGGCGCGGGCCGAATATGTGTTCGGCTGCATGAAGGCGAATGGCGAGACCAGGGAGGCGATCGCGCAGTGCTCCTGCTCGATCGACGTGATCGCTTCGATCATTCCCTATGAGCGCTACGTCACGGCCGAGACCGTCCTCAGCATGTCCCAGGTGCACAGCAATCTCGGCACCCAGTTCCGCACGTCCGAGCAGGCCGCCAACGCGCTGAACGATCTCCGCCGGGCGCAGGCCGAAGCCGAAGTGAGATGCTTCTGAAGCGCTGCCGCTCTGCCGCATCAAGTTCCTGAACCGTCGGCCGGCCAATCGTGCTCGAACACGTGGCCCTGCGTATCCTTTGCCTCCGCATGGAATTGCTTGGCGCCGTTCGACACGTAGGTGAAGCGGATGTTGGGATCCTCAGAGATCGAGATGCCTCCTTCGACCGACAGCACCAGACTGCCGTCCTGCGACAGCGTCAGCCGGTCGATGAAGAAGGCCGGAATGTAGAGCTGCGTCACCTGATCCATCTGGAGCCCGGAATTGTTGGGATGCCCGACCATGACCTGCGCTTCGCGGATGCCGCTCGTGGCGCCGTCGCTGCTCTGCGTGAACTGCCGGTAGCGCATCTGGCCGATGCGCGCCTTGGCCTCGTCCGGATTCTTCGCCGCCGGCGCCGAACAGCCTCCGGACGCCTTGACGAAGGTCTTGACCACATAGAGCTGACCATCCGTCAGCTCGGCCACGGCATGCACATCCGTGTAGTTGTTGACGCGGACCCGCGTCGAGATCGCGGTCACATTGGCGTCCGCGCCGAGCGTGAACTTGGCCGCCATCGGCGCGGGATTCTGGTCGATCACCAGCGTGATGGTCTTGATACGGCGCTCGTCGGCGGGCGACAGCTTGCTGCGCAGGGTGACCGGAACGACCGAGGCATCCTCGGCGCGCGTCGGCATCTCGATCGACAGCACATTGGTGCCGTCCTGCATCGCCTTGTTGTTGAAGATGTCCTGGACCAGTCCCGGCCAGGGATCGTAACCATCAGCGGCCTTCGCAGGTGCGAAGGCAAGCGCGAGGCATGCCCCGAGAAGCAGGGTGGACGGCAGGTGGAGCCGGATCATGGCGCATTCCTCCTCGGGCAGTCGGGTGAATTAACGATCATAGCGCGTCGCCGCCCTCATTCCCATTCCATTTCCGAGAACGCCGCCGTTGCGTTGCGGGCATTGTAGTCGTCGAACAGCTCCCATTTGCCGCGCTCCGATCCTGCCGCCCCAGCGGCGTCCGCGATCGGCCTGCCTGCCTTGATCAGCCCGCGAACGTCGTGGGCCAATGTGTCGAGGTAGCGACGCTCGTCACTGAGCGCCAGTGGCCACGGGCTGACAGGGCCATGGCCGGGAACGACGCGCTCGGCCGGGATGGTCGCGAGCGCGGCCATGTCGGCGATCCAGCCGCGCAGGCTGCCATCCATCACCGGGATGTGACGCAGGAATACGAGATCGCCGGCGAACAAGACCCGGCTCCGGTCATCATAGACGGACAGGTCGCAGTCGCTATGCGCGGTGCTCCAGGCCTTGAGCGTGAGGGTACGGCCGCCGAGGTCGAGCATCATCTCGTCGTCCACGAGGATCGACGGGGCGACGAGACGGACCTCGTCGATCAGCTCGGCGCCCATCAGGCGCCGGAACGCCTCGATGTAGTGCGGTCCGCGCAAGGCAAGCGCGCGCGGCAGGTTCTTGGCGCCGACGAAGCGCGTGCCGTCGCCCTCGAATGCCGCGTTGCCGAATGCGTGATCCGGGTGGGCGTGGGTGTTGATGACGTAGCGCACGGGCTTGGCGGTACGGGCGCGGACCGCTGCCAGCAGCGCGCGGCCTTCGCGGACGCTGCCGCCGGTGTCGATCACGGCGACCGCGTCGTTGCCGACGATGAAACCGACATTGGCGATGGCGCCCTCGTTCGCCGCGTTCATCAGCGCGGTCTGGCCGACGTGAACGAACACGCCGGGCGCGATCTCGCTGACCTCGAGTTCCGGCGGCATGGCAAGAGCGGCGCTGCCGAGCGCCAGCGCCCCCCAGGCGGTGATCGCGATGATCAGTTGTCTCACCATCGGCTTGCCTTGCTCGCGTGAGAGGTGAGCGTCAGGCGATGGACGTTGCGGTGCAGCAATGGGTCAACTCTTCGCGATGACGCCGGCTGTTGCACCGGAGCGGCCGGCGGCCTAGCATTTTCAAAAGTACCACAATGCGTTCGATAGGGATGGAAATACGGATGACGAAGCGTCACAACCTTGCCTGCTCGCTGGCCGTTGCCGCGGGGCTCACTCTGCTCGGGCCGGCCGCCGCTTTCGCGCAGAGCAATGATGGCCTGGACCTGTCGATCGAGCTGGTCGATCCCAAGGTGCTCAGGGTCTGCGCCGATCCGCGCAACCTGCCGTTCTCGAACGAGAAGGGCGACGGCTTCGAGAACAAGCTGGCCGAGCTCTTTGCCGCCAAGCTGCAGAAGAAGGTGGACTACACGTTCTTCCCGCAGGCCACCGGATTCGTGCGCATGACGCTCGGCTCGCACCGTTGCGACGTGATCATGGGCTTTCCCCAAGGGGACGACCTGGTGCAGAGCACCAGTCCCTATTACCGGACGGCCTATGCGATCGTGACCAAGCCGGGCTCCGATCTTGCCGATGTGACGACGCTGGAGGATGCCAAGCTCAAGGGCAAGCACATCGGCATCGTGGCGGGCACGCCGCCGGCAACCAACATGGCGCTGGCCGGGCTGATGCCGACCGCAAAGCCCTATCCGCTGATGATCGACACCCGCGTCGATTCCTCGGCAGAGGCGATGATCAACGATCTGAAGTCCGGCGAGATCGATGCCGGCGTGCTGTGGGGGCCGATGGCCGGCTACTATGCCAAGCAGGCGAGCCCGCAACTGCATGTCACGCCGCTGGTGAAGGAGACCAGCGGGCCGAAGCTGATCTATCGCATCGCCATGGGTGTTCGTGGCGCGGACCAGAACTGGCGCCGTCAGCTCAACAAGCTGATCCAGGAGAACCAGGGGGAGATCAACAAGATCCTGCTGGACTTCGGGGTGCCGCTGCTGGACGAGAGCAATCATCTGATCACCGCCGAGGCTGCGGCGAAGCCATGATCGGTCGGCTCAGCGCTGCGGCATTGGCAGGCGTGCTGCTGATCGCCGTGGCGGTGCGGGCCGATGATCTCGTGCCGGAGCCGGACAGCTATCGCACCGAGAACTATCGCGCGCCGGTGCCGACGACCCTGAGCGGAGCGCGCGTGCTGTCGACGCGGGAGACCGAGGCGATCTGGCGCGCGAAGTCCGCCGTCTTCGTCGATGTGTTGCCGCGGCCGCCCAAGCCGAAGAACCTGCCGGCCGGGACGGTGTGGCGCGATCAGCCGCGCCTGGACATTCCCGGCAGCATCTGGCTGCCCGACACCGGCTACGGGGTGCTGGCGCCCCAGACCGAGGACTATCTGAAGCGCGGCCTTGCCCGCGCTTCCGAGGGCGATTTGAGTCGTCTGCTCGTGTTCTACTGCCTCGAGGACTGCTGGATGTCGTGGAATGCCGCCAAGCGCGCGCTGACCTATGGCTACCGCAACGTCGCGTGGTATCCGGACGGGACCGACGCCTGGAGCCGCGCCGACCTGCCGCTGCAGCAGACGCAGCCCGAGCCGCGGCCTGAGGAGTGAGCGGAGAGGGCGGCGGTAGCGCATCAAATCAGCTACTCCATGTCCTGCTGGATCTCGCGCGCCAGGGCGAACAGGCGCTGGTCGATCGCGGTCGGGACCTCGCAGACGAACTTCATCACGCGACGCCGGTCCTCGAAGATGCGCGTCTCCCAGTTCAACTGGTTGGTCATCTCCTCGACCTTGGCCTGATCCGGGTTGGGGCCGCTGTGCATCTCCTGCAGCGCGATGGTGTCGCCGCGCACCTTGTCGACCGCCTCGCGCTGCTTGCGCATGACGCGCTCGAGGCCGTTCATCACCGATGTCCGCTGCGCGTTCAGCGTGTCGAACAGCCCCGCGAACAGCAGCTTGCCCTTGCGTGTCTTCTCCTCGGCCGTACCGGTGAGGAAATCGGCGACGTCCTTCTGGGCCTGCTCCAGCGGGATACGGCGCGCGGCAAGCTTGGCGACGAGCTCGGCCACCTTCGCATCCTCCTTCCAGCTCGCGCCGACATCGTCGATCGGCGGGCCGGACCACACGGCGGCGATCGAGATCTCCGGCACCTTGGCCTGCGGGCAGGGCCAATCCGGATAGCGCGGATCGGCGGCCTGCGCAGCACCTGCCGACGCAGCGATGGCGACGGCCGCCAGTGTCGTTCTGAACCTCATGCCTCGCCTCCGGGACCGCGCCTGACAAACCCCCGCGACGGATCGTAGGCCAGGATCGCGCCGATCATGAAGACGGCGGTGCAGCCGCCGACCACCGCGAGCGAAACCCAGTTCAGCTTGCCATATAGCGCGAAGCGGATGAGCTCGACCGCGTGGGTGAAGGGATTGGCTTCGCAGAGATAAGCCAGCCAGGGACTGCCTTCCTCGACCCGCCAGAGCGGGTAGAGCGCCGATGAGGCGAAGAACATCGGGAAGATCACGAAGTTCATGACGCCGGCGAAATTCTCGAGCTGCTTGATGCCGGAGGAAATCAGCATGCCCAGCGCGCCGAGCATCAGGCCGGACAGGATCAGCGCCGGCAGCACCGTCAGATAGCCCATCGGCGGCGGGGTGATGTCCCAGAACCAGGCGATGGCGAGAAACGCATAGACTTGCAGCACCGAGACGGCGGTGCCGGCGAGCAGCTTGCAGAACAGCAGATAGCCGCGCGGCAGCGGGCTCACCAGCAAGGTGCGCATGTTGCCCATCTCGCGGTCGTAGACCATCGACAGCGACGACTGCATGCCGTTGAACAACTGGATCATCGCCATCAGGCCGGGCGCGATATAGACCTCGTAGGGGATATAGGTCTCGTAGGGCGGGATGATCGAGATGCCCAGCACCTGGCGGAAGCCGGCGGCGAAGATGAACAGCCAGACCAGCGGCCGTACCAGCGCCGAGACGAAGCGCTCGCGCTGATGCAGGAAGCGCAGGCCCTCGCGCCAGACGATGCCGGTGAGGCAGGTGATGTATTCGCCGGCCGAAAAGCCGCTGCGTGTGGGTGTGGGCGCGTGCACGGTGGTGACGGTCATGGCTCGGAGCTCCGCGCCGGACTGGCCTGGGTCGTCAGCCGCGCGAACGCCGCGTTGACGTCGGTCGCACCGGCCTCGGCGATGACCTGCGGGACGGGCCCGCGCGCCAGCACGCGGCCCTGATGCAGCACGACGAGATCGTCGGTCGCCGCGATCTCGTCGAACAGATGCGTCGCCCAGAGCACGCCGATGCCTTGCTCGGCGACGAGCTGACGGACGTGACCGACGATGTCGGCGCGGGCCTTGACGTCGAGGCCGACGGTGGCCTCGTCGAGCAGCAAGAGGCGCGGCCGGTGCAGCAGGGCGCGAGCAATCTCCAGCCGGCGCATCTGGCCGCCGGAGAGGTCGCGCACCTTGCTGCCGGCGCGGTCGGCGAGGCCGATGCGCGCCAGCAGCTCCTCGCTGCGCGCGCGGGCCTCGCGGCGCGAGATGCCGTGCAGCGCGGCGTGGTAGAGCAGGTTCTGCGTCAGCGACAGATCGAGGTCGAGCGTGCGCGGCTGGAACACGACGCCGAGCAGCCGCAGCGCCTCGCCCGGCGTGCGGCCGATGTCATGGCCGAAAATGCCGATCTGGCCGGTCTGCACCGCGAACAGTCGGGTGATGAGCGAGAACAGCGTGCTCTTGCCGGCGCCGTTGAGACCGAGCAGGGCGGTGAAGCTCGCAGGCTGGACGGCGAAGCTGACGTCGTTGAGCGCCTTGCGTGCGCCGTAGGAATGGCTGACGCCGGCGACCGACAGCGCCGGCACTTGGTCGGAGGCCGGCTGCGGGGTGGCGCCTGTGGCGTCGAGAGCGGGTGCGTTCTGCGTCGTCATGGCTGTGCAATCGTGATGCCCCAGGGCAGCTCGCCGACCTGGATGGTCTTGATCACCTTCTGCGCGGCGACGTCGATCACCGAGACATCGTTGGAGACGCCGTTGGTGACCAGAAGATATTTCTCATCCGGCGTGAACTCCATGTGCCAGACGCGCTGGCCGACCAGGAGATATTTCTTCACCTCGTGGGTGGTGCCGTCGACGATGGCGACGCGATTGGCGGGGCCGAGCGCGACGAAGCCGGTCTTGCCGTCCTTGGTCAGGGCGATTCCGACCGGCTGGATCGCCTCGCTGCGCAGGCCGGGCACGGCGAACTTGATCTTGCCGGTGACCTCGCGCTTGGCGGGGTCGATGATCGAGACGGTGCCGCCAATCTCGGCCGAGACCCACAGCTCCGAGCCGTCGCTCTTGAACTCGGCAAAGCGCGGCCGCGCATCGACCAGCACGTTGGCGACGATCTTGCGGGTCGCCGTGTCGATGAAATGCGCCATGTTGGTGGTTTCGGAGGTGCAGATCAGGATCTTGCCGTCCGGGCTGAGCATCATGCCCTCGGGCTCGACGCCGACCTGGACGTCGCCGATGCGGACGCGCTTCTCGAGGTCGAGCACCGTGACCGTGTTGTCGTTCTCGTTGGCGACATAGAGCGTCTTGCCGGCGGCGTCCTGCGCGAACAATTCGGGATCGGGGCCGGAGGGCAGGGTATCCACCACCTCCATCTTCTTGGCATCGATCACCTGGATGGTGTCGTCGTCGCCGACCGCCACCATCACGAACTTGCCGTCGCGCGTGAACGCGATGCCGCGCGGCCGCTGGCCGACCTTGATGGTCTTGGTGACCGTCCAGGTGTCGGTGTCGATGACGGAGACGGTGTTGCCCTTCTCGTTGGAGACGAAGGCGACGTAGGCGGAGGCGGGGGCTGCATGGGCCATGACGAGTGCGGCGATGAGCAGGCTGACTGCTGTGCCGAAGCGCTTGCAAAGCTGCGATCGCCCTTCGGGACGCGCGTGTGCGGAAGGCTCCACACCAGCACGCATGTCGGCCCGGCATGTCGGACTAGGCATTCTCATCAGCATGGTTCGATCCGACATCATTGCAGCTTGCACTTGGTTTCGGGGCGGTCGACACCGAGGGTGTCGAGTTCGGAGACCTGGTGCAGGAAGCCCTCCTGCGGGGAGACCGAGACGATCATGCGGCCGTCGGCCAGCAGGATCGGCTGGCGGAGCTGCAGGTTCCAGTCGCGCAGGGAGAGGCGGGTGCCCTTGAAGGCGGCGATGGTGAAGTTCGGGCCCTTGAGGTAGTCGGTCATCGTCTTGGCGTCGCCGGAGTTGGTGCGCGAGGCGGCCTCGCCGACCATGCGCACGGCCATCCAGGCCTGCATGTCCAAGGCGTCCATGCGGCGCGAGGCGAGCTTCATGAAGCGGTTCTGCAACTGCGTCGCCCCCCACTGGTCCTGCGCCGGATCCCAACTCGTCGGCCGCAGGCCGGCGGAGCCCGCGACGGGGCGCGGATCCCAGGTGCGGTAGGGCAGATAGTTGGCGAACACCTCGCTCTCGTCGGCGGTGACCAGCACGTCATAGGCCGGCGCCTTCTGCGTGAACACCGGCATCTGGCGCTGGATCAAGGTCACGCCGCTGTCGGTGCGGCGCGCGCCGCCGGTGTCCTCGAAGGTCCGCTCCTCGACGATCTTGGCGCCGAAGCGGGTGGCGGCGCGGCGCAGCGCGTCGGCGAACAGTCTGTCGCTGTCGTGCGAGCCGGTGACGAGCAGCCAGCGCTTCCACTGCTTCCAGACCAGATATTGCGCCAGGCCGTCGGCCAGCATCGAGCGCGTCGGTGCGACATGGATGACGTTGGCGCGGCAGTCCTGCTCACGCAGGCGGTCGTCGGTGGCGCCGACATTGAGCAGGGTGACGCCGCGGCCCCGCAACGCATCTGCGACCTTCAGCACCGCATCCGCCGGCAGGTCCACGAGGACGAATCCCGTCTTGCCGGCGAGCTCATTGGCGGCCTGCGCGGCGTCCTCGTCATCCTTTACGCGGCGGTCGATCAAAGTGAAGCGCTGGTTGAGGAACTTGCCGGTGGTGTTGTTGTCCTCGATCGCGAGCCTCGCGCCGGCCACGCCATCATCGGCCGCAGGCTGGTCGAGCGGCGACAAGGTCTGCGGCACGCTCGCGCGGCCGAGATAGCCGATCGCGATGTCGACCGGATCCGCCGCGCTGGCGGCGGTTGCGGCGGCGATGAGGCCGATCGCGCCCATCAGAGATCGGGCCAGAACTCCCAGGACCACACGTCCTCCCATTGTTCCCTCGTCCTTGTCCGGCGAGGTTTCGCCTTGCAAGATGAACGAATTGGCCTAGCTTTCAACCCCACTTTTGGCCGCTGTCGCGTCATTTCGGATCACGACCTTGAAACCTGCCGTTCTCCCCGCGTTCCTGATCCTGATGTCTGCGACATCAGTGCATGCCGAGCCGACCAAGGTGGCGGTGTTCGACTTCGAGCTGATCGACACGAGCCTGCAGGGCGAGGTGCAGGGCCCGCGCCAGGACGAGCAGAACAGGCTGGCGCATGCGGCGGAGCAACTGCGCGCGGCGCTGCAGGACTCCGGACGTTTTCGCGTGCTCGACATCGCTCCCGTCAACGATGCGGCGCACCACAGCAATCTGCAGGCTTGCGGCGGCTGCGACGTCAAGCTCGCGGGCGACATCGGCGCCGATCTCGCCATCACCGGGACGGTGCAGAAGGTCTCCAATCTCATCCTCAACATGAACATCTATCTGCGCGACGTTCACACCGGCAAGCCGGTCGCGGCGATGACTGCGGATATGCGCGGCAACACCGACGAATCCTGGACGCGCACCATGGCTTGGCTGGTCCGCAACCGCCTGCTGGCGCCGAACTACGGCGCGCCGCAGGCGCAGTAGCCGACGAGATATGACGGTGCATTCTCGCGGCGGATGACGCCCGAGCTTTGCGTGCCGGTCGCCCCTTGGAAAACAAGAGGCGCAGGGAAGGCCGGGAGCCTGCCGCCCCCATGGCCCGCCTGCGACAAGAAATGCAGGCGGCAGGTACCACAGGTTCGGCTGGGACATCCCGGCCCTCCCTGCGCGGATGGTCTTAACGGTTGCTTCGCGTTCTCCCCGGTGCGCCGGGCGTTCTGGTCACCGTGCGCGACGACACGCTGTGAGCGCGCCGCCGCGGGGGCATCGGCATCGGGATGCCAGGACCACGCGACTTGGCCGTACGCCGTGACGCGTTCGTCCGCACGCTCTCACGGGGCATGTGATGCCCTGAGCATGCTGCGCGCCGCCGGCGTCCACCGCATCCCACCTCCACGTTCGTGACGACCGCGATACGCCCTCTCGACGAGGCGGGATGGCGCTAGACAATCACGATTTCCGGAAAAACGAAAGTGAAATTTTTGTCGCCGCCGGGCTGGACACTGGGATCGCCTTGTGGCGCCGAGCGAAATCCCCGTCGTCGCGCACGTGGAATCCGGGCACCGGGCACGACAAGATCGCCTCGACGGGCGCGTCATCGCACCCGTCGGGCAAATCACGGCCGCGGCTGATATCAGCGTGCGAGCCGCGCCGCGTGCCAGCGCAGATGATCGGCCATATAGGTCGAGATGAAGTAGTAGCTGTGGTCGTAGCCCTCCTGCTTGCGCAGCAGCAGCGGGATGTGGGCCTTGTCGCAGGCCGCCTTGAGCAGCTCCGGGCGCAACTGCTGCGTCAGGAACTGATCGGCGGTGCCGACATCGACCAGCAGGTCGGAGACGCGCGCGCCGTCCTCGATCAGCGCCACCGCGTCGTGCTTGCGCCACGCCGCCTTGTCGGCGCCGAGATAGCCGCCCAAGGCCTTCTCGCCCCACGGCACCTGCGAGGGCGCGACGATCGGCGAGAACGCGCTGGCCGCGCGGTAGCGGTCCGGGTTGCGCAGCGCCACCGTGAGCGCGCCATGGCCGCCCATCGAGTGGCCCATCACCGACTGGCGGCGCGGATCGACCGGGAAGTTCGCCGCGACCACGCTCGGCAGCTCCTCGGTGACGTAGCTCCACATCCGGTAGTTCTTCGCGAACGGCGCCTCGGTCGCGTCGACATAGAAGCCGGCACCGAGGCCGAAATCATAGGCATTGTTGGGATCGCCCGGCACGCCGTCGCCGCGCGGCGAGGTGTCGGGCGCCACGAAGACCAGGCCGAGCTCGGCGCAGGCGGCACGAAACTCGCCCTTCTCGGTGACGTTGGCGTGGGTGCAGGTCAGGCCGGAGAGATACCAGACGACCGGCAGCTTCGCGCCGTCGGCATGCGGCGGCACGAACACCGAGAACGTCATCTCGGTCTTGGTCTCCTGGCTGGCGTGGCGGTAGACGCCCTGGACGCCGCCATGGGACTTGTTCTGGGAGACGGTCGTGAGGGTCATGGGATCACCTGTTCGGCAATGATGTCGGGCCGCTGGCGCGCGTGCCGCCAACGCGTGTCAGGCTGCGTCGTTCAATCGGGACGAGTCAAGCGACGCCGTTCTCGATCGCCAAACGCACCAACTCGCCGGATGTTCGCACGCCGAGCTTCTGGCGGATGATCGAGGAGGTGTTGGCGACGGTCTTGTAGGACGAGTGGATCAGCCAGGCAATCTCCGACAGGCTCTTGCCGGCGCTGAGCAGGCGAAGGATCTCGAGCTCCCGCGAGGTCAGTTTCGCCAGCGGGCTCTGCGCGACCGCGGCGCCCGCGAAGGCGATGCTGCGCGCGATCGCAGGCGGCAGATAGCTGCCGCCGCGGGCGACCTCGCGGATCGCCTCGGCGAGATCGTTCGGATCGCCGCTCTTCGAGACGTAGCCCTTGGCGCCGATGTCGATGGCGCGCGCGGCGAACACCGGATCGTCGTTCATGCTGAACATGATCAACCGGGCATTGGCATCGTGGGCGAGGATGCGCCGCGCGAGCTCGAAGCCGGAGACGGTCGGCAGGTTGATGTCGACGACGCAGACGTCCGGCCGGCGCGCGATGAAGCTGGCTTCGCCGCTCTCGGCATCGGCGGCTTCGAGCAGCTCGAGGTCCGGATCGGTCGAGAGCAGGGCCCGGCAGCCTGATGCCACAATGGGATGGTCATCGACGATCAGTACGCGCATGGCCTTGGGGTCCCGGACTTCCAACTCGCGTCATTGTTGCGATGCATCATGGATGCATGCTGCGCGATATTGCATGATGTTGCAATTAGATCGCCGGCGGATTTGTCTGTCAATGTGAGTGCGTATGAAACACGGTGGCCGTGGGGCGGAGAGAATGTGGCAGAATTGGTCGTTGCGGACCCGCATCAACGTGCTGCTGGCGCTGCTGCTGACGCTGGGCCTCGCCATCAACATCGGCCGTCTCGTGCTGGAGGCGGCGCCGCGCGTGCTGGCGGAGGACCAGAGCGTCATCCGCCTGACGCGGGCCTTCGTCGAGACCATCATGGACGAGGTCAACGACGCGCCGGATCCGAGCGCGCGCCTCGATCGGATCGTCGGCGATCTCCGACAGCTTCGTCACGTCAGCGTGAGGCGGCAGGGCATGCCGGCGCAGACGCCGCCCTCTCCGGGCGTCGGCCGCGCGGCGCCGGCATGGTTCATCGCACTGGTGCATCCCGACAAGACCTCGGTGAGCATGCCGGTCATCGTCGCGGGGCGGAGCGAAACGTTGGTGATCACGTCGCACCCCGACGACGAGATCGCGGAGATCTGGGACGGCATCGTCACCCAGCTCGTCGTCGGCTCGCTGGTCGGGCTGGCGTTGTTTGCGATCACCATGCTCGTGGTGGGTCGCGCGCTGGCGCCGCTTTCGGATCTGTCGGACGCGATGAGCCAGATCGAGGCCGGCGCCTACGATACCCGCGTCAAGCCGGGCGGCGCGCCCGAGCTCGCGGCGCTCTGCGCCAAGCTCAACCATCTCGCCGGCGCGCTCGGTGAGGCGGTGGAGGAGAAGCGTCGCCTGGCCGAGCGCACGGTGTCGCTGCAGGACCACGAGCGCAAGGAGATCGCGCGCGAGCTGCACGACGAGTTCGGGCCGCATCTGTTCGCGCTGCGCGCCCATGCCAGCGCGCTGATGCGCTTGCCGGACGCTGCGACGCTCGACGTCGCGGCGATGCGCCGGCACGGCCAGGCGATCCTCGACCAGGTCAACGCCGTGCAGCAGTTCAACCGCCGCATCCTCGAGCGGCTGCGGCCCGTCGGTCTCGCCGAGCTGGGCCTGCGCGAAGCGCTCGGCGCATTGGTGCGGCTGTGGCGGGAGTCGCGGCCCGAGGTCGCGATCGAGACCAAGTTCACCGAAACGGTCGCGCGCAGCAATGAGACGGCGGAGCTGACGATCTACCGGGTGGTGCAGGAAGCGCTGACCAACGTGTTCCGCCACGCCGAGGCCACCACGGTCGACGTCACCATCGAGCCGCTGCAGCAGACCACGGCCGGTCATCGCCGCAGCTACACGCGGGTGCGCGTCCGCGACGACGGCCGCGGGTTCAGCCCGGAGCACAAGCTCGGATTCGGCCTCACCGGCATGCGCGAGCGGCTGCTGGCGCTCGGCGGCACGCTGACGGTGGCTTCTACCGGCACGGGCGTCACGATCGAGGCCATGGTGCCGGCGGACGCAGCGTGAGCCGTGGGCTAGGAACCAACGATCGGACGGCGCATTCAACGAGCTACTTGCGATGGGCGTGAGCCGCAATCCGGAGCACGCGCCGGCAGCTCGCGGTGATCAGATGTCCAGAACCTTGCCTGTGCTGAGCGGCGCAGCCCTGCTGGCCGCGCTGTCGTTCCACAATGCCGTCGCGCGTGACGACGGCCGCTACGCCAACTCGCCGCTCAAGGGCTGGTTCGACAGCCTCAGAAGCGGTCGCGGCCCGTGCTGTTCGGACGCCGACGGCTTCGCGGTGTCCGATCCGGATTGGGACCTCGAAGGCACGCATTACCGGGTGCGGCTCGACGGTCAATGGATCGTCGTGCCGGACGATGCCGTCATCACGGAGCCCAACCGTGCCGGGCGCACCATGGTGTGGCCGATCAAGGGATCGCTCGGCACTTCCATCCGCTGCTTCATGCCGGGCAATCTGAGCTGAAGAGGCGGTGCGCCGCGTTCTCTCGCCGCGCCGCTGCGGCGGATCGCCCGTGCGCGCCGTGCCTTGGAACTTCGTCTCGTTCGGATGATTGCCACGCAAGGTCACGCCGCCGACGCAGCCTCATGCGAGGGAGAACCATGGACCGGACCAGCGACACTGAACTTCAGGAGAGGATTCGCAGGCGCGCTCACCAGCTCTGGGAGCAGGCCGGCCGGCCTGACGGCCGCGAGGATGAGTTCTGGTATCAGGCCGAGCGTGAGATCGGCGAGATGAGCGAGCTTCACGACGAGGCGACGGCGCCGCCGCCGACGATCCTGCCGGGGTGAGTGCGAGCAGAAAAAAGGACGAACTGATGAGCAAGGAAACGCCGAAGGACGATCCGCGCCAGGAAAGCGACTGGGGCTCGATGAAGCAGACCGACAAGCCCTGGGCCGAGAAGCCCGAGAAGGAGCAGCGCTCGGAAGCGGCGAAGGACCTCGAGAAGTGGGGCGAGAGCAAAACGCATTGAGGTGGGCGGAGGTGGCCGCTCTCGCGCGATCGATGAACTCCGGCAGTGTCGAGGAAGGCCTCGTTCAACCCGGCCGTCGTTGCGAGCCGCAGCGCTGCCTCTCTCTGCCCTTCAAGGGAAGGAGGGAGGGGCCGGCCGCAGCCGGGACCATGGTCCGTATCGCCTCAGCAAGGATGAGATGAACAACGCCGAGATGAAGGCGTCTCTCCGTTGACGGGGACCCGTGCCGTCACGCGGTGTGACCCGGATCGACATCATCCGGCGTCTTCTTGTCGCGCTGCGGCGTCATCTTCGCCGGATCCTTCGCGCCCGGCACGCCGCGCGGGCCGAGCTGATCGCGCTGGATGTCGTCCTCCGAGCGGTCGGGCTCGCGTCCGTTGATGGGGAGGTCTTTTGCCATCGCCTGATCCTCTCGCTGTTCGCATCAGGGCAATGCGCGCGGTGTGCTCACGTTCCGCGCGATCCGCGCGCCGCGGCGGCAGGAACGCCGCCCCGGCGGACGACGGTCGCCGTCACCGGCGGCAAGCCGTTCATCTGAGGACCAGTGCACGTCGTCTGCTGTCGCATTTGTCCGATATCCGACAAGTCCGTGCGTCGGCACGTCATACGCATGCCGGTGCTACGCGGCGGACATCATCGCGCACGGCGCGGGCTCGGCCTGCACCGGCCACACCGCCGCAGCGGCCGTATCACCCTGCCGCTCGTCGAGAATCCGCTTCACCGAGCGCGAGCAGAGGCCGCATTGGACCGTGCAGCCGAGACAATCATACACTTGCGCCGGCGAGCCGAAGACGATGTCGGCCGCCGTGACGATGTCGCGAATGGCCGTGTCGCTGATGACGTTGCAGGAACAGATGATCATGGCTGTTGCTCGCTCCTGCAAACGATAAGCAACCGGGATGCCAAGGTCGGCGCGCACGGCGCGGGCTAGTCAGAATCGTTCGAAGCGACCTGATGCGCGGGCACGCTTGCGGTCGTCCCGATGCGGTTCGCGGCGTGCAGCCGTATTGCGGCCAACGTCGCCTGGGCGAGCGCCTGTCCCTGCGCATCGATCCCGGTCCACTGCGCATGACGGCCGCGGGAATCGATCTCGGCGAGCGCGACGCCGGCCGGCACGTCGCTGCCGTCGCGGACGATGCCGCGCAGGATGCCGTCATAGGGGGCCGTGACCGGTGCGCCGGAGAGATGGCCGATCACGAAGCCCTTGTAGATGCGCGTGCCGATCTCGATCGGGGTATGCCATCGGCCCTCATGCGGCGAATGCACCAGGCGCTCGACACCGACGAGCGCGCCGACGTCATCCGTTGCCAGCGTCCAGCCCTCGCGCACGATCTGGCCGAGCCGGCCCGGCCGAGTCTCGATTACGATATCGCAATTGGCTGATGGCGAGAAGCCCGGACCGATGCCGATCGAGAGCCGCGTCATGCCGCGCAAATTCGGGGTCACCGCGCGCCTCTGCATCCGCGCGTCGATCAGGACGTCGATGGTACGGACCGGCAGGAGATCGAGCAACCCGAGTGGAGTGACAAGGACGTGCCGGGGATTGCCGAGCGCCTTGAACACCTCCATCGTGCTCTCGATGCGCTCGCCCGTCACGTTCTCGATGCGGACCGTGTCGCCGAACAGGGCGTCGTGAAACGCCATCTTACGGCGCATGACCGGCGGATTGGGATCATGCGACAGCACCACGCAGAAGCCCGCACGATGCAGATGCACGCCGATCGCCGACGCGACATCGTTGGTCCCGAGGACCACGGCGAAGCGCACTGCATTCGTCCCCATGTCCTGGTCCATACGGTGTTGGCGTCTCGTGGCTGTCGGTCGTGCGACTGACAAGCGGTCTTCCAGTTCGAATGATCAGATCCGTCGAGCAAGAGTTGGACCATCAGGCATCGTTCTGAAAACGATCGCTCTGTGAAGGTCCTGCAAAGGACGCGGCACAAAAGCCGACGCTGGATGTGTCCAGAACCCGCCAATCTGTCGCGAACCCGACAGGAAAAGCTGCTTTGCCCGCCGTTTTCGCTGGCCCGGAATCTGCACAACCGGCGCATGGCGATACCCCTGGTATTTCCGATCGTTACGGAGCCTGCGCCCAGATCACGTCTGAGGTAAAGGCAGCAGCCGAAGCTTGGCAGCCGGCGTCCTGGTGGCGTTGCGGCGCAGGATCAGGACGGATGAGGTGAGCCTCGATCTCGACCAGGACGTCCGCGAACCCGTCATGGAGGCGGCTCAGACCATCGCGGCGTGCCCGTTCCATCGAGACGTGGCGGCCGCCGAGCGGCCCGCGCGCGCCGAGCAGAAAACGCTCGTGCTGACCGGCGGCTCGCGCGGCATCGGTCATGCGACCGCAAAGCTTTTCTCCGACGCCGGCTGGCGCATCATCACCTGCTCGCGCCAGCCGTTCGACGGCGGCCGCTGTCCGTGGGACGCCGGTCCCGACAACCACGTCCAGGTCGATCTCAGCGATCGCAAGGCGATCCCGCGTGCGATTGTCGACATCAAGCAGCGGCTCGACGGCGCGCCGCTGCATGCCTTGATCAACAATGCGGCGATCTCGCCGAAGGCCGAGGACGGTGGCCGGCTGGATTCGCTCGCGACCTCGGTCGAGACCTGGATGACCGTCTTTCACGTCAACTTTCTCGGACCGATCCTGCTCGCGCGCGGGCTGTTCGAGGAGCTGAAGCGCGGGCAGGGCGCGGTCGTCAACGTGACGTCGATCGTCGGCACCCGCGTCCATCCGTTTGCGGGCACTGCCTATGCGACCTCGAAGGCGGCGCTCGCCTGCCTGACCCGCGAGATGGCGCACGATTTCGCGCCGCATGGCATCCGCGTCAACGCCATCGCCCCAGGCGAGATCAAGACCGAGATGGTGTCGCCGGAGACCGAGGCGCGGTTCTCGCCGCTGATTCCGATGCGCCGGATCGGCGCGCCGGAAGAGGTCGCCAAGGTGCTGTTCTTCCTGTGCTCGGATGCGGCGAGCTACGTGACCGGCGAGGAGATTCAGATCAATGGGGGGCAGCACCTCTAGGTTGATCACCGCCGCGCGCGGCCGACACGCGGATGTGAACGCGTCATGCCGTGGCTGGCCGCAAGGAGACGAGCGGCGGGCCGCAAGTGGAAAGTTGGTGTTCAGGTGTCGTCCGTTGCGATCCGGTCGCAAACAGGCCGGCGGATGCGCAGCTATCAGGTGTCGAGTAGACAACGCGAAATCGTCAGGCGCACCGTTTTGCCGCCCGTGCGGACGTGCAATGCACGCATCGCGACGGGTGTAAACTAATTTGTTAACATCATGAAAGCCTGCAGCTTTTCTGGCCTGTCCGTTGCACACTACTTCTGCGGCAATGCAGCAAAGTTAGGCACGACAATCATCTGCAGTTAAGGGAGGATGTTAGAACACCTACAATCACGGGCGGCTTCACCAAGGCGTTCGTGACGATCAGAGAAGCGACCATGGTCCAAACGGAAACACGTCAGGTCGAAGCTCAGGACGTCAGGTCCAACGCCGTGCCGATCCCGCTCAGCGAGATCGCGCTGACCGGAATTTTCGAAATCTCGAAAATCCTCGCCGCGCCGACGCGGCTGGAGATCACCCTCGCCAACGTCGTCAACCTGCTGCAGTCCTTCATGCAGATGCGCCACGGCGTGGTGTCGCTGCTCGCCGATGACGGCATTCCCGATCTCGCAGTCGGGGCCGGGTGGAGCGAAGGCAGCGATCAGCGCTATCGCGAACGTCTGCCGCAGAAGGCGATCGACCAGATCGTCGCCACCGCCGTGCCGCTGATCGCGGAGAACGTCGCCGATCATCCCGCCTTCAGCGCCGCCGACGCGGTCACGCTCGGCGCCTGCGCCGACACCCGCGTCTCCTTCCTCGGCGTTCCCATCCGCATCGACCAGCGCGTCGTCGGCACGCTGACGATCGACCGTGTCTGGGACGGCCGCGCCGTGTTCCGGCTCGATTCCGACGTCCGCTTTCTGACCATGGTCGCCAACCTGATCGGCCAGACCATCAAGCTTCATCGGGTCGTCGCGCGGGACCGCGAGCGGCTGATGGCGGAAAGCCACCGGCTGCAGAAGGAGCTGTCGGAGCTGAAGCCGGCGCCGAAGGATCGCAAGAAGGTGCTGGTCGACGGCATCGTCGGCGACAGCCCGGCGCTGCGCGCACTGTTGGAAAAGATCAACGTCGTCGCCAAGTCGAATGCGCCGGTGCTGTTGCGGGGCGAATCCGGCACCGGCAAGGAGCTGGTGGCGAAGGCGATCCATGAACTGTCCAATCGCGCGAAGCGGCCGTTCATCAAGATCAACTGCGCCGCATTGCCGGAGACGGTGCTGGAGTCGGAGCTGTTCGGCCACGAGAAGGGCGCCTTCACCGGTGCGATCAACGCGCGCAAAGGCCGCTTCGAGCTGGCCGACAAGGGCACCTTGTTCCTCGACGAGATCGGCGAGATCTCGCCGGCGTTCCAGGCCAAGCTCTTGCGGGTGTTGCAGGAGCAGGAGTTCGAGCGCGTCGGCGGCAACCAGACCATCAAGGTCGATGTCCGCATCGTCACCGCCACCAACCGCAACCTCGAGGAGGCGGTGTCGCGCAACGAGTTCCGCGCCGACCTCTACTACCGGATCAGCGTGGTGCCCATCAAACTGCCGCCGCTGCGCGAGCGTCGCAGCGACATTCCGCAGCTGGCGCGCGAGTTCCTGCGCCGCTTCAATTGCGAGAACGAGCGCGATCTGACGTTCGACGTCAGCGCGATCGAGGTGCTGATGCATTGCGGCTTCCCCGGCAACGTGCGCGAGCTGGAGAACTGCGTGCAACGGACCGCGACCATGGCGACGGGCTCGGCGATCGGTATGGACGACTTCGCCTGCAGCCGCAACGAGTGCATGTCGGCGATCCTGTGGAAGGGCAACACGGTGACCCCGCCGCCGCCGCGCGGCCAGCCGATCGTGCCGCTGCCGATCCTGCCGCGGACCTCGGCGCCGGTCGAGGCTCCCGTCGAGTTGCCGGCGATCGATGCCGATGACGGCGAGTATTCCGATAGTTCGGAGGGCGGCGCCGTGCCGGAGCGCGACCGAATCGTGCAGGCGATGGAGCGGTCCGGCTGGGTCCAGGCCAAGGCCGCCCGCCTGCTCGGCCTCACGCCGCGTCAGATCGGTTACGCGCTGAAGAAGCACAACATCGAGGTCAAGCGGTTCTGAGCGGTGGCGGCTTGATGGGATCGAAGGGCGCGCGGTAGCGCGCCCTTCTTCGTTTGGACTTTGACGCTCCGGCGTTGCCCCAATCTCCTCCGTCATTCCGGGGCGACGCGCGCGAAGCGCGACGAGCCGGAATCCATTTCGCCGCGCGATCTGCCGCACGGTGGATTCCGGGCTCGTGCTGCGCACGCCCCGGAATGACGGAGGAGCGACCTGGGTCACGACCGGCGTTCGCGCGCGAGGTGACATCGGACAATTGCGCAGTGAGACCTCGACTCCGACGACACGCTGCTCCCGCCCTGTCGCACTTGCGACATGCTGTCGGGAGAGCGACAGCTCGCCGCGACCTGCGACGTTTAGAATCCTCCTTAGAAATCAACCAAATGCTCTCTGGCACGGCGCTTGAAAGATATCGCGCGAATGACATCGCTCGATGTCGCACGGATCGCGGGGAGCTGCACATGGCCTACAAGATCATCGCCTCACAATGCACGGTCTGCGGGGCCTGCGAGTTCGAGTGCCCGAATGCGGCCATTCGGCTCAAGAACGACATGTACATCATCGATCCGAAGAAGTGCACGGAGTGCGAGGGCCACTTCGATGCGCCGCAATGCGCCGCCGTCTGTCCGGTGCCGGACACCTGCGTCCCCGCTTGACGCGGGCCGCGGCGGAAACATTGCAAGCGGAGTGAGAGATGGCAGCGGTTCAGGAGACCATTGATCGGGTCAAGGGCATCGACGTCGATCAATATCGCTACGGGTTCGAGACCGTCATCGAATCCGAGAAGGCTCCGAAGGGGCTGTCGGAAGACACCATCCGCTTCATCTCGGCCAAGAAGAACGAGCCGGCCTGGATGCTGGAATGGCGGCTGGAGGCGTATCGCCGCTGGCTGACCATGACGGAGCCGAGCTGGGCGCGTGTCGGATACCCGAAGATCGACTATCAGGATCTCTATTACTACGCGGCGCCGAAGCCGAAGAAGAAGGTGGCCTCGCTCGACGAGATCGACCCGGAGATCCTCAAGACCTACGAGAAGCTCGGCATTCCCCTGCGCGAGGTCGAGATCCTCGAAGGCGTCGAGCGCCCGGCTGGAGGCGCGGAAGCCGACGCCGATGGCGAGGCGGCCACGCCGCGCAGCAAGATCGCGGTCGATGCCGTGTTCGATTCGGTCTCGGTGGCGACGACCTTCAAGGAGGAGCTGAAGAAGGCCGGCGTGATCTTCATGCCAATCTCCGAGGCGCTGCGCGAGCATCCGGACCTGGTGCAGAAATATCTCGGAACGGTCGTGCCGACGACCGACAATTATTTCGCGACGCTCAACTCGGCGGTGTTCTCCGACGGTTCGTTCGTCTACATCCCGCCGGGCGTGCGCTGCCCGATGGAGCTGTCCACGTATTTCCGCATCAACGAGCGCAACACCGGCCAGTTCGAGCGCACG
Organism: Bradyrhizobium sp. SZCCHNRI3052; assembly: GCF_032484895.1. Taxonomy (NCBI): domain Bacteria; kingdom Pseudomonadati; phylum Pseudomonadota; class Alphaproteobacteria; order Hyphomicrobiales; family Nitrobacteraceae; genus Bradyrhizobium; species Bradyrhizobium sp. SZCCHNRI3052. The sequence goes on from NZ_JAUETW010000008.1 coordinate 316,778, forward strand.
CTGATCATCGCCGACAAGGGTGCCTACGTCTCCTATCTCGAGGGCTGCACGGCACCCCAGCGCGACGAGAACCAGCTGCACGCCGCCGTGGTCGAGCTGGTCGCGCTGGATGATGCCGAGATCAAGTACTCGACGGTGCAGAACTGGTACCCTGGCAATTCGGAGGGCGTCGGCGGCATCTATAATTTCGTCACCAAGCGCGGCGACTGCCGCGGCACCAATTCCAAGATCTCCTGGACCCAGGTCGAGACGGGATCGGCGATCACGTGGAAATATCCGAGCTGCATCCTGCGCGGCGACAATTCCAGCGGCGAGTTCTACTCGATCGCGATCTCCAACGGCTTCCAGCAGGTCGACAGCGGCACCAAAATGATCCATCTCGGCAAGAACACGTCGAGCCGGATCATCTCCAAGGGCATCGCCGCCGGAAAGTCGCAGAACACCTATCGCGGCCTCGTCAGCGCCCATCGCAAGGCCTCTGGCGCCCGCAACTTCACCGCCTGCGATTCGCTGCTGATCGGCGACAAATGCGGCGCGCACACCGTACCCTACATCGAGGCCAAGAACTCGTCGGCGGTGTTCGAGCACGAGGCGACGACGTCCAAGATCTCTGAGGACGTGCTGTTCTACTGCATCCAGCGCGGTCTGTCGCAGGAAGAGGCGGTTGGGCTCGTCGTCAACGGCTTCGTCAAGGACGTGCTGCAGCAGCTGCCGATGGAGTTCGCGGTCGAGGCGCAGAAGCTGATCTCGATCTCGCTGGAAGGTTCGGTTGGATGACGGCGTCGCGCGGCGACAACATCACAAGGAGTGTTCGATGACGGCCTTGCTCGAAATCAAGGGGCTCCATGCCGAGATCGCCGGCGGACGGAAGATCATCCAGGGCCTGGACCTGACCGTGAACAAGGGCGAGATCCACGCCATCATGGGGCCGAACGGTGCCGGCAAGTCGACGCTGTCCTACGTGCTCGCCGGCAAGCCCGGCTACGAGGTCACCGCCGGTGAGGTCTATCTCAACGGCGAGGACCTCTTGGCAATGGAGGCCGATGAGCGCGCCGCCAAGGGCGTGTTCCTGGCGTTCCAATATCCGCTGGAGATCCCGGGTGTCGCGACCTTGACGTTCCTGCGGGCCGCCTTCAACGCCCAGCGCAAGGCGCGCGGCGAAGAGGAGCTGTCGTCGCCGGATCTTATCAAGCGCGTGCGCGAGATCGCCAAGACGCTCAACATCGACGCCGACATGCTGAAGCGGCCGCTCAATGTCGGCTTCTCCGGCGGCGAGAAGAAGCGCAACGAGACCCTGCAGATGGCGCTGCTGCAGCCCTCGCTCTGCGTGCTCGACGAGACCGATTCCGGTCTCGACATCGACGCGCTGAAGGTCGTCGCCAGCGGCGTCAATGCGCTGCGCTCGGCCGAGCGGGGCATGATCGTCATCACCCACTATCAGCGGCTGCTCGACTACATCGTGCCCGACATCGTTCACGTCTTCGCGGCGGGCCGCATCGTCCGCACCGGGACCGCGGACCTCGCGCGCGAGCTCGAGGCGACCGGTTACGCCCAGTATCAGAGCGAAGCGGCGTAGGGCGGAGCACGAGCATGGGCGTCGCGATCCGCAAGACCAAGGCCGAGCTCGGGCTGGCCGATCTGTACCAGGGCGCCCGCCGTTATCTGCCGGGCGGCGAGGAGATCACGGCGGTGCGCGCCGCCGCTTTTGACCGCTTCAACGCGGTCGGCCTGCCGCATCGGCGCGTCGAGGCGTGGCGCTACACCGATCTGCGCACGCAGATGAAGGAGGCCAAGCGGCTGGCCTCGCTGCCCGATGACGCCGCCAAGACCAAGGCGCGCGAGGCGAGCGACCTGTTCGCGGGCACTGGCTTCCGCAAGCTGATGATCGTTGACGGTGCCTTCGTGCCCGAGCTGTCCGACCTCGCCGATCTCGGGCCCGGCCTCACCATCCAGCCGATGGCCGACGCGCTCGCGGCCGACAAGCCGCTGCTGTCGCAGCGGCTCGGTCCGGTCGTGCCGGACGACGATCCGGCGCTGGCGCTCAACACCGCGCTGGCTGCCAATGGCGTCGTGATCCTGGTGGCGCCGGGCACGGCGCTGAGCCGGCCAATCCACGTCGCGTTCGTCACGACGAACTGGGTCGCAACCTCGATGTACACGCGGTCGCTGGTCAATATCGGAACTGGGGCCAGCGCCACCATCGTCGAGTCGCATCAGGGGCCCGACGGCAGCGAATATCAGGTCAACACCGCGATGCAGCTCGTCGTCGGCGACGAGGCGCGGATCGACCATGTCAAGGTGACCCGGGAGGGCAACAGCGCGCTGCACATCTCCTCGCTGCTCGCCAATATCGGCGCGCGCGCGACCTTCAATCAGCTCGGCTTCGTCGCCGGTGGCAGCCTGGTGCGCAGCCAGCTGTTCGTGCACATCGCGGGCGAGGGCACCGTAGCCGACATCCGCGGCGGATCGCTGCTGTCCGGCGCCCAGCATGCCGACACGACCTTGGCGATCGAGCATGCCGCCGAGAACTGCCAGAGCCGCGAGACCTTCAAGGCTGTCGTCGGCGACACCGCGCGCGCGGTGTTCCAGGGCAAGATCACGGTCAGCCCCGGCGCGCAGAAGACCGACGCCAAGATGATGTCACGGGCGCTGCTGTTGTCCGACGAGGCCGAAGCCGACAGCAAGCCGGAGCTCGAAATCTTCGCCGACGATGTGCAATGCGGCCACGGCACCACGACCGGCGCGATCGATGACGAGCTGCTGTTCTATCTGATGGCGCGCGGCATTCCGCCGAAGGAAGCCAAGGCGCTGCTGATCCAGGCCTTCGTCGGCGAGATCATCGAGGGCGCTGCCAATGAGAGCGTGCGGGCGGCGCTGACGGAGGCGATGCTGGGCTGGCTCGGACAACGGGAGTAGGTGATGCATGCAGCGGTGCAGGGAAGCGGCTACGACGTTGGCCGCATCCGCGCGGATTTCCCGATCCTCGGCATGCAGGTCCACGGCAAGCCGCTGGTCTATCTCGACAACGCCGCGTCAGCGCAGAAGCCGCAGGCGGTGCTTGACCGGATGAACCAGGTCTACACGTCCGAATACGCCAACGTGCATCGCGGCCTGCATTATCTCGCGAACGCCGCCACCGAGGCCTACGAGGGCGCCCGCGCCAAGGTCGCGGCGTTCCTCAATGCCGAAAGTCCGGAGCAGATCATCTTCACGCGCGGCGCCACCGAGGCGGTCAATCTGGTGGCGCAGACCTTCGGGCGCGAGCGGATCGGGCCGGGCGACGAGATCGTGCTGTCGATCATGGAGCACCACGCCAACATCATCCCCTGGCATTTCCTCCGGGAGCGGCAGGGCGCCGTGATCAAATGGGCTCCCGTCGACGGCGACGGCAACTTCCTGCTCGACGAATTCGAGAAGCTGCTGACGCCGCGCACCAGGATGGTGGCGATGACGCAGATGTCGAACGTGCTCGGCACGGTGGTCCCGGTCAAGGAGGTCATCCGCATCGCGCATGACCGCGGCATTCCGGTGCTGATCGACGGCTCCCAGGCCGCCGTGCACATGGAGGTCGACGTCAGGGATCTCGACGCGGACTTCTACTGCATCACCGGGCACAAGATCTATGGCCCGACCGGCATCGGCGCGCTCTACGGCAAGCGTGAGCTGCTGGCGGCGATGCCGCCGTTCAACGGCGGCGGCGAGATGATCCGCGAGGTGTCGCGGGACCGGGTCACCTATGGCGATCCGCCGCACCGCTTCGAGGCGGGCACGCCGCCGATCGTGGAGGCCGCCGGGCTCGGCGCCGCGATCGACTACGTTGCCTCGATCGGCAAGCAGCGCATCGCGGCGCATGAGCATGATCTCGTCACCTACGCCACCGAGCAGCTGCGCGAAATCAACTCGCTGCGCATCATCGGCAACGCCGCCGACAAGGGCGCGATCGTCTCGTTCGAGATGCAGGGCGCCCACGCCCACGACTTCGCCACCGTCATCGACCGCTCCGGCGTCGCGGTCCGCGCCGGCACCCATTGCGCCATGCCGCTGCTGGAGCGTTTTGGCGTCACCGCAACCTGCCGCGCGTCGTTCGCGATGTACAACACGCGCGAAGAGGTGGATGTGCTGGTCCGTGCGCTGAAGAAGGCACAGGAGTTTTTCTCTTAAGAGCACTCGCTCTGTCCTGGCAGAGTTCCTACTGACTCGCATCTGGCGAGTTGGAATCGAGCATTCGCCAAGCTGGCGGTGCGCTCCCTCGCCCCGCTTGCGGGGAGAGGGTTGGGGTGAGGGGGACTCTCCACACGCACCAGACTCGCGGAGAGTCCCCCTCACCCGGATTGCATCTTCGATGCAATCCGGCCTCTCCCCGCACGCGGGGAGAGGCGAAGACTGAATGTGCCGCGCTATAGCGGCTTCATCAAAGCAACAAATCAAAACCTACGCCGCCGCAGCCATCGCCGCCTGCGCATCGGCCTTGATGCGGCTGACCATCGAGCGGAAGCCGTTGGAGCGCTGGGGCGTGAGATGCTCGCGCAGGCCCAGCTTCTCGAACAGGGCGATCGGATCGGCGGCGAGAACGTCCGGCGCGGTGCGGCCGGAGACCATCGCCAGGAGGATCGCGACCAGGCCACGCACGATGTGCGCGTCGCTGTCGCCGACGAAATGCAGCACGGGCGCGGCGGCGTCGTGCCGCACGGCGGTGGCGAGCCAGACCTGGCTGGTGCAGCCCTGCACCTTGTTGCCATCATTGCGGTCGGCGTCAGGCAGCGGCGGCAGGCCGCGGCCGAGCTCGATCACGTAGCGGTAGCGGTCGTCCCAGTCGTCGAGCAGCGCGAAATTCTCGACGATGTCCTCGATGTCCGGTATCCCCGGCGTCGCAGTCTGGGTCATCCTCAACATCATCCTCTCCTCGTCATCGGCCGATCTCCGTAGATGCGGGGCCAGCTATGCCGTCATGTCAGGCTCGCTGCCGCGCCGCGCCAGCACGGAATCGACCGCGTGCGTGACCCCGTCGAAGGTGATCGGCTTGGCGATGATGGCTTCCGCGCCCTGCCGCAGGCCGGCCAGCGCGAGCGGCGACCGGGGCGATCCCGCGACCACGATGATGCCGGCCTGATGCATCTTCCGGGCGAGCATGCCGACCGTCTCGGCGCCGTCGTCCTCCAGGATGCTCATCCCGATGAGGACGGCGTCGGGCGAGGTCCGTGCCGCCTTGGTCAAAGCGTCGGCGGTCTCCGCGAAGGTGAAGGTCTCGTGACGCTCACTGAGAATGTAGCCGAGCGCCGAGCGGATCACCTGATCGGCTTCAATGACAAAGACGCGCGCCTTGCTCGCCATCAAAAGTACTCCTGCTGGCCCGTTCGAAAGCGGGTTTGATCTGCATCAAGCAAACTCCGTACCGCCGCTCCTGACCGGCCCCCCGCGAGCGCTCCGCGGTGTTCTCTACGGAAGCGCCGCTCGGAGCCGCGGCGGCATGTGTCGTTTCGGACAGCACGGCGCGGGAGCGTCGGGTGAAAACCCCCGATGTCGGATTTGCAACAAGTCCATCCTAGCGCCGAGCTTGGCCGCATCTCTTTCAAAACATGGCCTTTTTAACGATTCCAAAGCTCTGGCACAGCCGTTGCAAAACTGGGCTCAGGCAATGGTTGAGGGCTGAGTGCACGCCGACGCTTCGGACGAGCGATGCTCTCCTTCCCAATAACCCGTCTGCCGGTTCTGGAGAGAGGACGCGGTCTCGCGATGCAAGGCGCATGCGGGACATTGGCAATCGGTTGATGGAGAGCAGAATGTCATCACTTCGACAAATCGCATTCTACGGCAAGGGCGGCATCGGCAAATCGACGACGTCGCAGAACACGCTCGCGGCGCTCGCCGAGATGGGTCATCGGATCCTGATCGTCGGCTGCGACCCCAAGGCGGATTCGACCCGCCTGATCCTGCACGCCAAGGCGCAGGACACGATCCTGAGCCTGGCTGCTGCCGCCGGCAGCGTCGAGGACCTCGAGATCGAGGAGGTCATGAAGGTCGGCTATCGCGACATCCGCTGCGTCGAGTCCGGCGGTCCGGAGCCGGGCGTCGGCTGCGCCGGCCGCGGCGTCATCACCTCGATCAACTTCCTGGAAGAGAACGGCGCCTATGAGGACATCGACTACGTGTCCTACGACGTGCTCGGCGACGTCGTGTGCGGCGGCTTCGCGATGCCGATCCGCGAGAACAAGGCGCAGGAAATCTACATCGTGATGTCCGGCGAGATGATGGCGATGTATGCCGCCAACAACATCTCCAAGGGCATCCTGAAATATGCGAATTCCGGCGGCGTGCGCCTGGGCGGCCTGGTCTGCAACGAGCGTCAGACCGACAAGGAGCTGGAGCTGGCGGAGGCTCTCGCCAAGAAGCTCGGCACCCAGCTGATCTACTTCGTGCCGCGCGACAACATCGTGCAGCACGCCGAGCTGCGCCGCATGACCGTGCTGGAATATGCGCCGGATTCGGTCCAGGCCGGGCACTACCGCTCGCTGGCGCAGAAGATCCACAACAACGGCGGCAAGGGCATCATCCCGACCCCGATCACGATGGACGAGCTCGAGGACATGCTGATGGAGCACGGCATCATGAAGGCCGTCGACGAAACCCAGATCGGAAAGACTGCCGCCGAACTCGCCGCAACGGCGTAACCGCCACCGGTGCTCCGGCCCTTCATCTCCAAGGGCCGGATCACCTCCGCAACCGATCATCGAGGAAAGCCAGATGAGCGTCACCGAGAAACAAAGCGTCGCCGAGATCAAGGCGCGCAACAAGGAACTGATCGCCGAGGTCCTGAAGGTCTATCCGGAAAAGACCGCCAAGCGCCGCGCCAAGCATCTCAACGTGCATGAGAACGGCAAGTCGGATTGCGGCGTCAAGTCGAACATCAAGTCGATCCCCGGCGTCATGACCATCCGCGGTTGCGCCTACGCCGGCTCGAAGGGCGTGGTGTGGGGCCCAATCAAGGACATGATCCACATCAGCCATGGCCCGGTCGGCTGCGGCCAGTACTCCTGGGCGGCGCGCCGCAACTACTACATCGGGACGACCGGCATCGACACCTTCGTGACGATGCAGTTCACCTCCGACTTCCAGGAGAAGGACATCGTCTTCGGCGGTGACAAGAAGCTCGCCAAGATCATGGACGAGATCCAGGAGCTGTTCCCGCTGAACAACGGCATCACCGTGCAGTCGGAATGCCCGATCGGCCTGATCGGCGACGACATCGAGGCCGTCTCCAAGGTCAAGTCGAAGGAGTATGACGGCAAGACCATCGTCCCCGTGCGTTGCGAAGGCTTCCGCGGCGTCTCCCAGTCCTTGGGTCACCATATCGCCAACGACGCGATCCGGGACTGGGTGTTCGACAAGCTCCCGGCCGATGCCGCGCCGCGCTTCGAGCCGTCGGCCTACGACGTCGCGATCATCGGCGACTACAACATCGGTGGCGACGCCTGGTCGTCCCGCATCCTGCTCGAGGAGATGGGCCTGCGCGTGATCGCCCAGTGGTCGGGCGACGGCTCGCTGGCAGAGCTCGAGGCGACGCCGAAGGCGAAGCTCAACGTGCTGCATTGCTACCGCTCGATGAACTACATCTCGCGCCACATGGAAGAGAAGTACGGTATTCCGTGGTGCGAATACAACTTCTTCGGACCGAGCAAGATCGCCGAATCGCTGCGTAAGATCGCCAGCTATTTCGACGACAAGATCAAGGAAGGTGCCGAGCGAGTCATCGCCAAGTACCAGCCCCTGATGGACGCCGTGATCGCCAAGTACCGGCCGCGCCTCGAAGGCAAGACCGTGATGCTGTTCGTCGGCGGTCTGCGTCCGCGCCACGTGATCGGCGCCTACGAGGATCTCGGCATGGAGGTCGTCGGCACAGGCTATGAGTTCGGCCACAACGACGACTATCAGCGCACCGCTCAGCACTACGTCAAGGACGGCACGCTGATCTACGACGACGTCACCGGCTACGAGTTCGAGAAGTTCGTCGAGAAGGTCCAGCCGGACCTGGTCGGCTCGGGCATCAAGGAAAAGTACGTGTTCCAGAAGATGGGCGTACCGTTCCGCCAGATGCATTCCTGGGACTACTCGGGTCCCTACCATGGCTATGACGGGTTCGCGATCTTCGCCCGCGACATGGACATGGCCATCAACTCGCCGGTCTGGAAGATGGCCAAGGCGCCCTGGAAGCAGGCGCCCAAGCCGTTGCTTCAGGCAGCCGAGTAAGCACCACCGCCCACGGCCTGGCTCTCCTTCGGCGGAGAGCCAGTGCTCCCTGATCGACACAGGAACATAGAGAGGGTTATCCCATGACGCAGAGTGCCGAACATGTGCTCGATCACTTCGAGCTTTTCCGTGGTCCCGAATACCAGCAGATGCTGGCGAACAAGAAGAAGATGTTCGAGAATCCGCGCGATCCCGCCGAGGTCGAGCGCATCCGCGAATGGGCCAAGACACCCGAATATCGCGAGAAGAATTTCGCCCGCGAGGCGCTGACCGTCAACCCGGCGAAGGCTTGCCAGCCGCTCGGCGCCGTGTTCGTTGCCGTCGGCTTCGAAAAGACGCTGCCGTTCGTGCACGGCTCGCAGGGCTGCGTTGCCTACTATCGCAGCCATCTGTCGCGCCACTTCAAGGAGCCGAGCTCCTGCGTGTCGTCGTCGATGACCGAGGACGCAGCCGTCTTCGGCGGCCTCAACAACATGATCGACGGCCTCGCCAACGCCTACAACATGTACAAGCCGTCGATGATCGCGGTCTCCACCACCTGCATGGCGGAAGTCATCGGCGACGACCTCAACGCCTTCATCAAGACCTCCAAGGAGAAGGGCTCGGTTCCCGCCGAGTTCGATGTGCCTTTCGCCCATACGCCTGCCTTCGTCGGCAGCCATGTCACCGGCTACGACAATGCAATGAAGGGCATTCTCGAGCACTTCTGGGACGGCAAGGCCGGCACCGCGCCGAAGCTGGAGCGCGTTCCCAACGAGAAGATCAACTTCATCGGCGGTTTCGATGGCTACACCGTCGGCAACATCAAGGAAGTGAAGCACATCTTCGAGGCGATGGGGATCGAGTACACGATCCTCGGCGACAATTCGAACGTGTTCGACACGCCGACCGACGGCGAGTTCCGTATGTATGATGGCGGCACCACGCTGGAGGACGCGGCCAACGCGATTCACGCCAAGGCGACGATCTCGATGCAGCACTTCTGCACCGAGAAGACCCTGCCGTTCATCAAGAACCACGGCCAGGAGGTCGTCTCCTTCAACCATCCGGTCGGCGTGACCGGCACCGACGCCTTCGTGATGGCGCTGTCACGCATCACCGGCAAGGAGATTCCGGAGCAGCTCGCGCTCGAGCGCGGCCGCCTGGTCGACGCGATCGCCGACTCCAGCGCCCACATCCACGGCAAGAAGTTCGCGATCTACGGCGATCCGGATCTCTGCCTCGGCCTCGCCGCGTTCCTGCTCGAGCTCGGCGCCGAGCCGACCCACGTGCTCGCCACCAACGGCAACAAGGACTGGGCCGAGAAGGTCCAGGCCGTGTTCGACTCCTCGCCGTTCGGCAAGAACTGCCAAGTGTATCCCGGCAAGGATCTCTGGCACATGCGCTCGCTGCTGTTCACCGAGCCGGTCGATTTCCTGATCGGCAACACCTACGGCAAGTATCTTGAGCGCGACACCGGCACGCCGCTGATCCGCATCGGCTTCCCGATCTTCGATCGCCACCACAAGCACCGCTACCCGGTGTGGGGCTATCAGGGCGGCCTCAACGTGCTGGTCACGATCCTCGACAAGATCTTCGACGAGATCGACCGCAACACCAACGTGCCCGCCAAGTCGGACTATAGCTTCGACATCATCCGCTAAGACACGGCGCGCGGCGGTCCGTTAAGGGCCGCCGCGTCTCGATCTGGACGACGAGGCTCATGGGGAAGGCACTGAAAGCCTGAGCCTCCTCGGCCAAAAGACGCGCAGAAGGTCCGCCAACAGGAGAAGCCAATGAGCTCGCTGTCTGCCACGATCCAGAACGTCTTCAACGAGCCGGGTTGCGGCAAGAACGCCAACAAGTCCGAGGCCGAGCGCAAGAAGGGCTGTACCAAGCAGCTGCAGCCGGGCGGTGCGGCGGGCGGGTGCGCGTTCGATGGCGCCAAGGTCGCCTTGCAGCCGCTGACCGACGTCGCGCACCTCGTGCACGGACCGATCGGCTGCGAGGGGAATTCCTGGGACAACCGCGGCGCGGCCTCGTCTGGCTCGCAGATCTGGCGCACCGGTTTCACGACCGACATCAACGAGACCGACGTCGTGTTCGGCGGCGAGAAGCGGCTGTACAAGGCGATCAAGGAAATCATCGAGAAGTACGATCCGCCGGCGGTCTTCGTCTACCAGACCTGCGTGCCCGCCATGACCGGCGACGACATCAATGCCGTCTGCAAGGCGGCCTCGGCCAAATTTGGCAAGCCCTGTATCCCCGTCAACTCGCCCGGCTTCGTCGGCCCGAAGAATCTCGGCAACAAGCTCGCCGGCGAGGCGCTGCTCGACCACGTCATCGGCACCGTCGAGCCGGAGGTCACGACGCCCTACGACCTCAACATCATCGGCGAATACAATCTCTCCGGCGAGCTCTGGCAGGTGAAGCCGCTGTTCGACGAACTCGGCATCCGCATCTCCGCCTGCATCTCCGGCGACGGCCGCTACAAGGACGTCGCCTCGTCGCACCGCGCCCGCGCCGCGATGATGGTGTGCTCCAAGGCGATGATCAACGTCGCCCGCAAGATGGAGGAACGCTACGGCATTCCGTTCTTCGAGGGATCGTTCTACGGCATCCAAGACTCCTCGGACTCGTTGCGCGAGATCGCGCGCCTCCTGGTCGAGCGCGGCGCGCCGGCCGATCTGCTGGACCGCACCGAGGCGGTGATCGCGCGCGAGGAGGCCAAGGCCTGGGCGGCGATCGAGCCGTTCAAGAAGCGGCTCACCGGCAAGAAGGTGCTGCTGATCACCGGCGGCGTGAAGTCGTGGTCAGTCGTAGCGGCGCTGCAGGAGGCCGGCATGGAGCTGGTCGGCACCTCCGTCAAGAAGTCCACCAAGGAGGACAAGGAGCGCATCAAGGAGCTGATGGGCCAGGACGCGCACATGATCGACGATATGGCGCCGCGCGAAATGTACAAGATGCTCAAGGACGCCAAGGCCGACATCATGCTCTCGGGCGGCAAGTCGCAATTCGTGGCGCTGAAGGCGGCGATGCCCTGGCTCGACATCAACCAGGAGCGCTCCCACGCCTTTATGGGCTATATCGGGATGGTGAAGCTGGTCGCGGAGATCGACAAGGCGATCTACAACCCGATGTGGGAGCAGCTGCGCAAGCGGGCGCCCTGGGAGCAGGCCGACAGCAACTGGCAGGCCAGGGCGATTGCCCAGGTCAATGCAGAAGCGGCGGCGCTGGCGGCCGATCCGGTCGCCGCGGAAGCCGCGCGACGCGCCAAGAAGATCTGCCACTGCAAGTCGGTCGATCTCGGCACCATCGAGGACGCGATCAAGGCCCATGGCCTCGCCGATGTCGCCGGCGTTCGCGAGCACACCAACGCCTCGGGCGGCTGCGGCGCCTGCGCCGGCCGGGTCGAGGACATCCTGGCGACGTTCAAGGCGCCGGCCGAGCTGCTGCAGGCGGCGGAGTAGGGCGGCGCTCATGGCCAAGGTCACCATTGGAAAGAAGGCCTGCGCGGTCAATCCGCTCAAGATGAGCCAGCCGATCGGCGGCTGCTTCGCCTTCCTCGGCCTGCGCGGCGCGATGCCGCTGCTGCACGGCTCGCAAGGCTGCACCTCGTTCGGCTTGACCTTGTTCGTGCGCCACTTCAAGGAAGCGGTGCCGATGCAGACGACGGCGATGAGCGAGGTCGCCACCGTGCTCGGCGGCTATGAGAATGTCGAGCAGGCGATCCTCAACATCTACAAGCGACAAAAGCCGGAGATCATCGGCATCTGCTCGACCGGCGTCACCGAGACCAAGGGCGACGACGTCGACGGCTACATCAGGCTGATCCGCGAGAGACATCCGGAACTCGCGAATTATCCGCTGGTCTATGTCTCGACGCCGGACTTCAAGGACGCGTTCCAGGACGGTTGGGACAAGACCGTCGCCAAGATGGTCGAGGTGCTCGTCGACAAGCCGACCTCGACCCGTCGCGACCCGGCGCGGGTCAACGTGCTGCCGGGCTGCCATCTGACGCCGGGGGATATCGAGGAGCTGCGCACCATCATCGAGGATTTCGGTCTGGAGCCATCGTTCCTGCCGGATATCGGCGGCTCGCTCGACGGCCACATCCCCGACGAGTTCACGCCGACAACGATCGGCGGCATCGGCCTGGAAGAGATTGCGACCATGGGCAGCGCGTCCTGGACGATCGCGATCGGGGCGCAAATGAAGCGAGCGGCGGAAGCGATGCAGGCCAGGACCGGCGTGCCGTATCGGCTGTTCGAGCGGCTCTGCGGGCTGCTGCCGAACGACGAGTTCATGACGTTCCTCAGCGAGATCTCGGGACGCCCGGTGCCGGCGAAATATCGCCGGCAGCGCGGCCAGCTCGCAGACGCGATGCTGGATGCGCATTTCCACATTGGCGGCCGCAAGCTCGCTGTTGGCGCCGAGCCGGATCTGTTGTTCGACGTCGCGAGCATGCTGCACGACATGGGCGCGCATGTGTCGGTGGCGGTCACCACGACGCAGTCGCCGGTGCTCGAGCGGATGCCCTGCGATGAAGTGCTGATCGGCGATCTCGAGGATCTCGAAAACCTGGCAAAGGAGCGCGACTGCGGCTTGATGCTCACGCATTCGCACGGCCGCCAAGCCGCCGCCCGCCTCAAGATCCCGTTCTACCGGATCGGCTTTCCGATGTTCGACCGGCTCGGGGCAGGGCATCTCCTGACGGTCGGCTATCGCGGCACGCGCGATCTGATCTTTGCGCTCGCCAATCTGATCATCGCCGATCGCGAGGACAACCATCAGCCGACGCCCGACACCTGGCTCGATCCCTGGAAGGACCTCGAACAGGCATCGATCGACACCGCCGTCGTGGCGCCACTGCATTGACGTTTCAGGAGAAAGGACCGACGACATGAAAGTCGCATTCGCTACCCAGGATCTGAAGCGCGTCGACGCCCATTTCGGCTGGGCCAAGAACATCGCGATCTACGATCTCGATCCCGAGGGCTACCGCTTCATCGAGAAGGTCGAGTTCGACGGCGATCTCAAGGAGGATGGCAACGAGGACAAGCTGGCGCCGAAGATCGAGGCGATCAAGGATTGCGCGATCCTCTATGTCGCCGCGATCGGCGGCTCCGGCGCAGCGCGCGTCGTCGCCAACAACATCCATCCGATGAAGGTCACCCAGCCCGAGGAGATCACCGATCTGCTCGGCAAGCTGCAGGCGGTGCTCAAGGGCACGCCGCCGCCCTGGCTGCGCAAGGCGCTGGCCAAGGGCCAGGAACGCGCGCTCGATTTCGAGGAATGAGGAAACCATCATGTCCGATACCGCGGTAGCCGTCGAAACCATCCCCGCCGAGCAGCGGCCCTTCGTCAAGGAGCTGATCAAGGTGTGGCGGGCCCAGGACACCCATGGCGCATGGGAGGGCAAGAAGGACATCGACCTGCTCGAGCCCTACATCCTGGACAAGGAGAAGCGGCGGGCGCTGCCGATCATCGGCGATCCCGATCCGGAGACGATCTGGCGGCTGGAGCTGTTCTTCAATGCGGTCGCGCTGTCGATCGAGAAGGCCACCGGCGTCATGATCTCGCCGATGCTGAAGATGAGTCACGAGGGCTTCGGCCGCATGGTGCTGATCGGCGGCCGGCTGATCGTCGTCAACAAGCAGCTGCGGGACGTGCACCGGTTCGGCTTCGACAATCTCGGCAAGCTGGCCGACGAAGGCGACAAGTTCGTCAAGGCCGGCGTCGAGATGATCGAGAAGTTCAAGGACGTCGCGAACTACTGAACGGCGAGGATGAGAGAGATGAGCGACCTGGATACCCTGAAGGCCGAGATCAAGAAGCTGTCGGCACGCGCCATGGATGCCAAGATGAACCTGCACGACCTGTCGGAGGAACTGCCCATCAACTGGGACCAGATCCTGCCGACGGCGCAGAAGGCGCATGACGCGTTCGCCGAGCTGGAGAAGAAGCGGGCCGAGCTGAAGAAGCTCGAAACCGCGTAAGCCCGATTTGAGGATCCGTCATCATGTCCAACGCAACCCGTGACGGTCGCGACTGGCGGCCGGACTATCTGGTCGCCATCGATCCGGCCAAGTGCATCGGCTGCGGCCGCTGCTACAAGGTGTGTGGCCGCGAGGTCATGACCCTGAAGGGCATCAACGACGAGGGCGAGTTCGTCGAGCTCGACGACGACGAGGATGATGAGGTCGAGAAGAAGATCATGGTCATGAACGACACCGGCGCCTGCATCGGCTGCGGCGCCTGCGCCCGGGTCTGCCCGACCAACTGCCAGACCCATTCGCCGGCGGCCTGAGATTGTCGAGCGTGCTGCCATGATGCGGATGGAGGCGAAATTCACGATCGGCCAGGTGACCCGGCACCGCGTCTACGATCTGCGCGGCGTCGTGTTCGATGTCGACCTGTCGTTCTCCGAGGAAGAGGGCTGGCGCGCCATCACCATGGACGCTAGGCTCGACAAGGAGCAGCCATTCTACTATCTGCTCGCCGAATGCGGCGAGAGCAGCTACATCGCCTATGTGCCTGAGCAGAACCTGGTGGCGGACGCTTCCGGGGAGCCGGTGAAGCATCCCGATATCGGCGAACTGTTCGATGTCGACGATGAGGGCAGCTATCGCTACCGCGGGCGGATCTTTCAGTAGATCTTGCCACTGCCGTCATTGCGAGGAGCCGCAGGCGACGAAGCAATCCAGAGTTCCTTGTGCCGCCCTGGATCGCGTCGCTGCGTTCGCGATGACGGAGACTTGTGTTGGCCACGATCTATCCGCTCGTCATTCCGGGGCACGCGAGGCGCGAGCCCGGAATCCATAACCACGAACGGGCATTGTCTTCTAAGTAGAGCGCCACAGGCATCTCGCGCCTCACAACCGCCTGTGGCTACGGATTCCGGGCTCGCGCTTCGCGCGCCCCGGAATGACGGTCGAGAGATGAGGGCCAGCCGAAAGCGGGGACTTTTACTCGATCCCCTGTTCCCTGGCCTTCCACATCGCCGCGATCCGGAAGCGCTCGTTGATCGCGGCGGGGTTGGCGAGGATCTCGGCCTGGGCGGCGGCGAACGCGCTCTCGACGATCGCTGCCTCGTCCTTGGTCAAGGTGATGCGGCCGGCCATGTGAGTCGCGTCGGGCGCGGCCTCCCAGATCTTGCGCCGGTTCGGATGCAGCTTGACCTCGACCAGCTCGAACGCCTCGAGCTCGCCTTCGAGGCATATGGCGAGGCCAATCACCTCGACCTTGCGGCCGTCCTGCGTGGTCTTGACCAGAGTCTTTGCCATGCTCGTGCTCCCGTCGTTCGTTTGCTCAAATCACGCCGCGACCGGCGTGTTGTCGAGCTGGCTCCATTCCGCCCAAGCGCCGTCGTAGACGGCGGCGTTCGGAATGCCGAGCCGGTAGAGCGCCAACGCCAGCATGCAGGAGGTGATGCCCGAGGCGCAGGTGGTAACGATCGGCTTGTTCAGATCGACGCCCGCGGCCGTAAAGCGTGCGGTGAGCGCGTCGGGCGCCAGCAGCACGCCGGAGTCCGGATCGACCAGATCGGCCCAGGGCAGGTTGATGGCACCTGGAATGTGGCCCTGGCGCTTGAAGGTGAACACGTCTGCCTGCGTGCCGTCGAACTTGCCGGGCCCGCGCGCATCGATGAGTTGGCCGCCGGCCTGCAGCAGGCTACGCACGTCGGCCGAGGTCGCGACCAGGCCGGGCTGGAAGCTGGCCGTGAAGCTCGCGGGTTCCGGGCGCACCGGCGTCATCTCCGCAGGCCGCTTCTCCTTGGTCCATTTGCCGAAGCCGCCGTCGAGCAGCGCGACGTTGTCGTGCCCGAATACGCGGAACATCCACCACACGCGGCCCGCGGCCGAGCCGCCATAATGACGGTCGTAGACGACGACGCGATCGGCATTGCTGATGCCGAGCAGCCCGACCTTGTGGGCGAAATCGCCCGCTGACGGCAGCATGTGCGGCAGCGGGTTCGACTTGTCGGCGACCTGGTCGATATCGAAATGCACCGAGCCCGGCAGGTGCCGGCCGCGGTATTGCGTACGGCCGTCCAGGTTGGTGCTCGGATGGTGCCAGGTGCAGTCGAGGATCTTGGTGGCGGGATCGGAAAGATGTTGTGCCAGCCAGTCGGAGCTGACCAGGGTGCTCGAGGGATCCGTGCTCATGCATGCGCTCGCGTTTGAAGAGCCAACAGGATGACTGACGCGCTTGCGGGCGTCAGAGCGTCTTCGGCATCGGATAGCCCGGGCGCGGATGGCTGTCGTAATATTCGGGACGCTCCGGCCAGCCGCCTTCGGCGACGATCTTGAAGGTCGCGACCGTGACCGGCGCGCCGGGCGAGCACGACACTTCGGTGAACTTGATTTCGCGCTCGCCTGGGCCGGCGGAGAAATCGGCGACGGTAGTGCCGTCCGCCTTGCGCGCCCGCGCAAAGCCGGGCGTGCCGACGGTGGCCGCCGGCACGGACGTCGCGACGAAGTTCGGCTGCTCGAGGCCATCCACCGCGGCGCCGAAGGCGGGCGAGCCGAACGTGAAGGTCGCGAGCACGCCGCTGCGGTCGACCGGCTTGTCCGCTGTGATCGGACGCGCCACCGAGTAGACCGTCAGCGTCCCGCCCTCCAATGCCGCCTTGATGTCGTCGAGCGAGCTCTCGACGAATTCCAGTGCCACGTTCATGTCGATCTCCTTACAAAGAGGCGCCTTTGCAGGAGAAATTTTCAAGTTCTGTGCCAGTCTATCGCAGTAGCAAAGAAGGCGAGGCGGACAGGCGGAGTTGCGCGAATCTTGCAACGCGGCCCGCAAGCGAGCCGACCGCCGCTCCTGCTGCGCCGAAGCGGCCGTGTCGGAGATGCGCCAGACATCGATGAGGCCCGACATGACGACCGACGTCGCCTACGCCATCTGCAGCTTCAACGACATTCCGAGCCGCCGCGCCATCGGCTTCCAGCTCATGATCGTCGCGGAGGACGGCAGCCACCGCCCGTGGCCGATCTTCGTGATCCGCTGGGGCAAGCAGGTGTTCGGCTATCTTAACATGTGCCCGCACGACAAGGTCAATCTCGACTGGGAGCGCAATCAGTTCCTGGACGGCAACGGCCTTCGCATCCTCTGCGGCAAGCACGGCTCGCTGTTCGAGATCGGTACCGGGCTCTGCGTCGATGGCCCGTGCAGGGGCGAGAGCCTGACGCCGGTCGCGCTGAGCGTGCTGGATGGCGACATCTGCGTGACCGGCGTGACCCTGGTCGAGGATGACGAGGAAGAGGGTGAGACCGGCCTGCAGTGTGAGGAAGGCTGAGGCGGCGATCGCGGTGAAGTCCCGACGGAAACTGCCGGGACTTCATCCTGAATTTGAAGAAACGAACGGTCTCAGACTGGCCGGTTCTCGTTGCGGTTCTTGACCGGCTCCATCCTGGCCAGTGCATCCGCGTAGGGCACGAGATCGTAGTTCTCGCTGAAGTCCTTGGCGGCGTCGAGCACGTAATCGAGCTTGCCGGCGGTATCGAGCTTCTTGATGTCGTTCTTGTCGATCGACAGCAGCTCCAGCATCTCCTTCCAGACCGTGGATTCGTCGCAAGGCAGCACGTAGAAGGTGATGTCGTCGATCTTGATGCGGTACTTCGCCAGCAGATCGATGTTGTTGCAGAACATGAAGTACTTGCCGTCCGGCGTCAGCAGGCCCTTGAGCACCTCGGCCGCGGTCTCGAGATAGGCCAGCGAGTGGATGTAGCCGGCGAGCACCGGGATCGTCGATGCGCCGTCCTGCGCGATCGTCAGCACCTGCTCGATCGAGAAGTCCGGCGGACGCTTCTCGTCCGCAACCTGGGTCTGGAACTTCAGCGCGATATCGCCGCGGAAGCCGAACCGTCCCGGCTTGGTGGTCGGCGCCTTGAGAACGGCGTTCAGCAGCCGCCCTTCCTTGTCGAGCTGCGCGAGCGCGGTGATCTCGATCGCAACCGTCTTCTCCAATGTCGTCATCAGCAATCCCCTCGCATGTCCTTGTCAGCCGTTCGCCGCACGGCGCGGTCGAAAGGGGCGTGATGCAAATTGTCTGCCGGTGTGTGCTGCGGCTTGATTTGCTTGGTTCTTTTGCCTCTCGCGCCAGTCGATTGTCGGGTTTGCGCCCCGACATCGCGCCGACGCCCGCGCGACACGGCGTGAACAGCGCCTGTCGGAAAGCCGACACGCGTCGGAAACGCCACAGCGACAACATGAAAAGTTGAGGTCTTTCAGGCGATTGCTGCATGGCATGAGACTTGCCAATTCCGTTCACAACAGCCGAATGGGAAAGGCGAGACGATGATGATCAACCTGACCGACAGCGCCATCAATGCGGTCCGCAACGCGATCACGACCTCCGACAAGCCGGTCGACGGCCTCAGGATCATGGTCGAAGCCGGCGGCTGCGCCGGGCTGAAATACAACATGGGCCTCGTCAGCGGCAGCGAGCCGGAGGACACCGTGATCGAGCGCGAGGGCGTACGCGTGCTCGTCGATCACAAGAGCCTCGAATATCTCGAAGGCACGACGATCGATTTCGTCATCGCGCTGGAGGGCTCCGGCTTCACCTTCGAGAACCCGAATGCCAAGTCGAGCTGCGGCTGCGGCAAGTCGTTCGCTTGAGTCTTCGCTCGATCATCCAACACGCGAGAAGTGAAACCATGCTGGTCGAATCCCAGGGCATCGTCGAAGCGCCGTCGCAGATGAGCGAGCGCGAGCGGATCATCCGGGCCGTGATCGAGGAGGTTCGTCCGAACCTCAAGCGCGACGGCGGCGATTGCGAGCTCGTCGAGATTGACGGCAACAAGATCATGGTCAAGCTCGCCGGCGCCTGCATCTTCTGCAAGCTCGCCAGCGCGACGCTGGAGGGCATCCAGGCGCGCATGATCGAGAAGCTCGGCGAATTCGTCCGCCTCGTTCCGGTGGCCGGCGCAGCCAAGGCGCGGCATTAAGGAGCGGCCTTGCGTCCGGTCTATCTCGACAACAACGCGACGACACGAGCCGATCCCGAGGTCGTCGCGGCGATGTTGCCGTTCTTTACGGACCAGTTCGGCAATGCTTCATCCTCGCATGCCTTCGGCAGCGAGGTCGCCGGGGCCGTGAGGCAGGCGCGCAAGAGCCTGCAGGCGCTGCTCGGTGCCGTCTTCGATCACGAAATCGTCTTCACCTCGGGCGGAACGGAATCCGACAATACCGCGATCCTGTCGGCGCTGGAGACGCAGGAGGGCCGCGACGAGATCGTCACGACGGCGGTGGAGCACCCCGCGATCCTGTCGCTCGTCGAATACCTCATGGACAAGCGCGGCGTCGCGGTGCATCTGATCGGCGTCGATGCGGCCGGCCGGCTCGATCTCGAGGCTTACAAGCGCGCGCTCGGCCCGCGCACGGCGATCGCCTCGGTGATGTGGGCCAACAACGAAACCGGCACGCTGTTTCCGGTGTCCGATCTGGCCAGGCTCGCGCATGAGGCCGGCGCGTTGTTCCACACCGACGCCGTGCAGGCGGCCGGCAAGATCGCGATCGATCTGAAATCCGCTGGCGTCGACATGCTGTCGTTGTCCGGCCACAAGCTGCACGGCCCCAAGGGCATCGGTGCGCTTTATGTTCGGAAGGGCACACCGTTCGCGCCGCTGCTGCGCGGCGGCCCGCAGGAGCGCCGCCGGCGCGGCGGCACCGAGAACGTGCCGGGCATCATCGGGCTCGGCAAGGCGGCCGAGCTCGCGGCAAAGCATCTCACGGACGAGCAGGGCCGCGTTCGCGCGCTGCGCGACCGGCTGGAGCAGGGCATCCTCCAGAGCGTCGGCCATTGCGTCGTGCTCGGCGACCTCGCTGCGCGGCTGCCGAACACCTCCAACATCGCCTTCCGGCATCTCGAGGGCGAGCCGATCGTCATGCGGCTGAACCAAGCCGGTATCGCCGCCTCGCTCGGCTCGGCCTGCGCCTCGGGCTCGATGGAGCCGTCGCACGTGCTCCGCGCGATGAACGCGCCGCCGGATCTGCTGCGCGGGGCTGTCCGATTCTCGCTGTCGCGCGACACCACGGACGACGACATCGATCGCGTGCTGCAGATCCTGCCCGACATCGTCGGCCGGCTCCGCGAGACCTCGCCGGCCTGGCTGCAGCATCGTCAATCGCCATCGGCGGACGCCCTTCGCCCTACGGAGCTCACGCAATGAAAGTCATGATCCGCCGCTCGCCGGAAACGGGCCTGTCGATCTACGTCCCCAAGAAGGATCTCGAGGAGCCCATCGTCGAGTCGGAGCACGAGTCCTTGTGGGGCGGCTGGATCCGCATCGCCAACGGATGGGTCCTCGAACTGCCGCAGATGGCTGCCGACACGCGGCTGCCGATCACGATCAATGCGCGCAAGCGCGGTGGCGAAGGGGACGAGTGATGAATGCGCCGCTTCCTCATATCGACATCGTCAAGCAGGCCGATGCCGAGGCCCTGCTCAAGGACGTCGTCGCCGGACTGAAGGCCGGCAAGGTCGTCCCGTTCCTCGGTCCCGCCGTGTCCGAGCAGTCCGGCGCCACGGTGCCGATGAATCCTGAAGCGCTGGCTGCGTTCTTCGGCACCAAGGTGGCGCTGCCGCGCCGAGCCAAGGGCAATGCGTGGGCTTCAGCCCAGCACATCGAGAGCACGCGCCACCGCTCGACGGTGACCGCGCTGATGGCCGAAGCCTTTGCCGCGCCCGTTGCACCGACACCGCTGCAGCAGCATCTGGCGTCGCTGCCGTTGCCGATGATCGTCGACAGTTGGTATGACGGCGCAATGCGAACCGCGCTCGCCGGGCGCGACGATTGGGGCGAGGTGCAGGGCATCACGCGGGCCGGAATCGGCGAGGACCGCTGGTATCGCTTCTACGACGCCGCGGGCGCCGAGAGCGATCGCGAGAAGGCCGCAAGCTGGACTACGCTGCTCTACAAGCCGCATGGCGGGATCACACCGGCCAGGAACTTCCTGATCACCGATGCCGACTATGTCGAGGTGCTGACCGACATCGACATCCAGACACCGATACCCGACACGGTCAAGGACCGGCGCACCGACCGCAGCTTCCTGTTCATCGGCTGCCGCTTCAACGACCAGTTGCTGCGCACCTATGGCCGCCAGGTCATCAAGCGCTCCGGCGCCGATCACTACGTCCTGGTCGAGCCCGACTCATTGTCGAAGAACGAGCTGAAGTTCTTCATCGCCGAGCGGTTGACGCCGATCGCGATTCCGCTGGCCCGCGCGAGCGAGATCATCATCGGCGGCTGAGCGAAACCACGACACCGGAAATCGAACAGCGCGGCCGCAAGCTGCGCTGCTTTGCCGTTCGTCCTGTGTCCCAATTCGAGTCTGTAACATTTCTAACAACGCCCGAAACGAGAGCCTTTCGCATGTTGGCAAGGCGACAGGCGCGATGATTTGGCTAAGGCGTTGATAGTCTGACGAAATGATCTTGTCCGCGGCGTGGCACGCGAGTTGCTGAACCCTAGCCCAAGGCGGTTTGCGGCTCGCCAGCAACGTTAAGGAGCGGACATGGACGCGTCAGTGCAGCACGAACAGGCGACGATACCGGACGGCGACAAGCTGAGCTCGGTGATGCAGACCATCGCGGAGCACAAGGGCTGCGGCACCTCGGGCGGCAGCGGCAAGGCGAGCTGCGGCTCGGGCGCCGGCGAGAACGACCTGCCGCCGGAGATCTGGGAGAAGGTGAAGAACCATCCCTGCTACAGCGAGGAGGCGCATCATCACTACGCGCGCATGCACGTCGCCGTCGCGCCCGCCTGCAACATCCAGTGCAACTACTGCAACCGCAAATATGACTGCGCCAACGAGTCGCGTCCGGGCGTGGTCAGCGAGAAGCTGACGCCGGAGCAGGCCGCCAAGAAGGTGCTCGCCGTCGCCTCGACCATTCCGCAGATGACCGTGCTGGGCATTGCCGGCCCTGGCGATCCGCTCGCCAATCCCGAGAAGACGTTCAAGACCTTCGAGCTGATCGCCCGGACCGCCCCGGACATCAAGCTCTGCCTGTCGACCAACGGTCTCGCGCTGCCCGACCACGTCGACACCATCGCCGGCTTCAACGTCGACCACGTCACGATCACCATCAACATGGTCGATCCCGAGATCGGCGCCAAGATCTATCCCTGGGTGTTCTGGAAGCACAAGCGCTATACCGGCGTCGAGGCGGCCAAGCTGCTCACCGACCGCCAGTTACAGGGCCTGGAGATGCTGACCGAGCGCGGCATCCTCTGCAAGGTCAACTCGGTGATGATCCCAGGGGTCAACGACAAGCACCTCGTCGAGGTCAACAAGGCGGTGAAGTCGCGCGGCGCGTTCCTGCACAACATCATGCCGCTGATCTCGTCGCCGGAGCACGGCACCGTGTTCGGTTTGACCGGCCAGCGCGGTCCGACCGCGCAGGAGCTGAAGGCGCTGCAGGACGAGTGCGAAGGCGAGATGAACATGATGCGGCATTGCCGCCAGTGCCGCGCCGACGCCGTGGGCCTGCTCGGTGAGGATCGCTCGGCCGAATTCACCACCGACAAGATCATGGCCATGGAGGTGAACTACGACATCGACAGCCGCAAGGCGTACCAGGAGGCGGTCGAGAGCGAGCGCGTCGCCAAGGTCGTCGCCCGGCAGGAGGAGCTTGCCTCGCTCGCCGGCCAGTCGAGCGACATCAAGCTGCTCGTCGCGGTCGCGACCAAGGGTTCGGGCCTGATCAACGAGCATTTCGGCCACGCCAAGGAGTTCCAGGTCTACGAGCTCTCCACCGCCGGTGCCAAGTTCGTCGGTCACCGCCGCGTCGACCTGTACTGCCAGGGCGGCTATGGCGACGAGGACAGCCTGGAGACCGTCATCCGCGCCATCAACGACTGCCATGCGGTGTTCGTGGCCAAGATCGGCGGCTGCCCGAAGAGCGACCTGCAGGCCGCGGGCATCGAGCCGGTCGATCAGTTCGCCCACGAGTTCATCGAGAAGTCCGCGATCGCCTGGTTCAAGGACTACCTCGACAAGGTGAACAGCGGCGAAATCCAGCACGTCGTGCGCGGTGACGCCGAAATTCGCCAGGGCGCCCTGATTTCGGCGGCGTGACACCAGACCCCGGCGACGCTGTTGCGTCGCCGGGCCCCTTCGACAGGAGCCTTTGATGACCTTGAAGATCATTGCCTCGCAGTGCACGAGCTGCTCGGCCTGTGAACCCGAATGTCCGAACGTGGCGATCTCGGAGAAGAACGGCACCTTCGTGATCGATCCGAAGAAGTGCACAGAATGCATCGGCCATTTCGACGAGCCGCAATGCGCGGCGGTCTGCCCGGTCGACAACACCTGCGTGATCGACAATTCGTTCCCGCGCTACCAGCCGCCGGCTTGAGGGAGACCGAGATGAACTTCACCCTCACGCCTGCCGCGCAGAAATTCATGCGAATGATGCTGCGAACCGACGGTACCGCGGGCTCCGGCTTCCGTCTCGCGGTGTCGCCCGGCGGCTGCTCCGGCCTTGCGGCCGATATCAGCGTGCTCGCCACGCCGCAGCCCGGTGATGCCGTGGTCGAGCGCGACGGTGTCAGGCTGTTTCTGCCAGCGGAAAGCCGCTTGCTGCTCGACGGTGTGACCATCGACTTCGCGGATACTGCGACGCAGACCGGCCTCGTGTTTCACGATCCGAAGCAGGTTTCGTGCTCGACCCACGCCTTGAAGGCGCTGGAGCACTAGGACAGCTCGCCATGCCCACCGATGCCCGGCCCAGCTCTCAGACCGCCATCGAGGACGCGTTGCTCGCCGACGCGCTGCTCGGCGGCGGCCTGCCGGAGGAGGCCGAGTATCATCTGTGGCAGGCGGGCCAGAGCTATCATCTCGACGAGGTCGCGGAGACGCACCTGAAAGAGGCGGAAGCGCTGGCGCCTGGGCATGCAGCGGTCCTGATCGGCTTCTACCGGTTCTATTTCTACAAGGGACGGCTCGCCGACGCGCTGCGCATCGCCAAGCGATGCCTCGCCAAGGCGGCCGCCGAAAACTGCTTGCCGCCGCACTGGCGCGACGTTCGCGCCGGTCATGCCGAGTTCGGCAGTTATGACAACATGCTGCCGCGCTTCTTCATGTTCACCTTGAAGGGATACGCCTATTTGCAGATGCGCCTCGGCAATCTCGTCGAGGGACGGCTCGCGGTGCAAAAGCTGCTCGAGCTCGATCCCAGCGATAAGATCGGCGCACGCGTCCTGCTCGAGGTGGTCGACCGGGTGGAGCTCGACGATGAATGACGACATCGACGAGGCCATCGACTGGCAGGGCAACGACATCAGCTGTAAGGGCTGCGAGCACGCGCAGCTCAACGCATCCGGCGGCTGTCGCCTTCGGCACGCCTGCGTGCACGACCGCTACGCCCGCCGCATCGACCGCTTCTTCAACTGGAATCCGGCGCTCGCCAACGGCTACGTCAAGCATCCGCATTTCGAGGTGCGGGCTATCGCGGCGAAGCATGCCAGCCCGTTCTTTCTGCCTCCGCTGCTCGACGATCCCGAGGAGACGGTGCGCTGGAACGCCGCGCGGCGGTTGCCGAAGCGGCTGGTGCTCCGGCTGCGCCATGATCCGCATCGCGAGGTCCGCATTCGAATCGCGACCGTGCTCGATCCGGAAGACCTGATGCCGATGATGATGGACGACGACTATTACGTCCGCCTGGTCGTGGCGCGCCGTATCGTGCCGTCCGTGCTTGGCCGCATGATGGGGGACCCGGAGGCCGAGGTACGCCGCGTCGTCGCGCGGCGCATCCCCAGCGACTGGCTGCTCGGCATGATCAGTGACCCAGATCCACGGGTGCGGCTCGAGATCGCCGAGCGCCTCGCGCCGGATCTCCTCACCGCGATGCGCAAGGACGCCGACTGGCGGGTGCGTCACGAGGTTGCGAGCCGGATCGCGCTCAGTGAACTCGCGGAGCTTGCGCGCGACGAGGACCCGCTGGTGCAGGAGATGGCGCGCGACCGGCTCGCGAACCGCTTCGGAGCTGCCATGGAGAAACCGGCATGAGCAACATCGTTCGTGACAGCGAGGTCGTGGAGTTGTCGGCGCCGCCGTACTTCACGTTCGGCGAGAAGGTCAAGGCCAAGCGCACGGTCCGCAACGACGGCACCTACGCAGGCAAGGAAATCGGCGAGATCCTCGCGAAGAAGGGCGAGATCGGCTACGTCGTCTCGATCGGAACCTTCCTGCAGCAGTTCTACATCTACGGCGTCGAGTTTCTCGAAAGCGGGAACCGCGTCGGCATGAAACGCAAGGAGCTCGAATCCACCGTGCCCCGCGGGGAGACCGAGGACGAGCTGCCACTGCCGGGAGCATACAGATCATGATCGAGCCACGCCTGCCGAAATATCAATGGGGCCAGCGTGTCAAGGCGCTGATCGACCTCGTCAATGACGGCTCGTTCCCGAACGCGCCGGCCGAAGCCAAGCTGGTCGGAGTCGGCGATATGGGTGAGATCGTCCAGGTCGGCACCCACACCGAGGCGAACATGCCGATCTATCTCGTCGAGTTCGGCGAGCAGCTCGTCGTGGGCTGTCTCGAAGAGGAGATCGTCCCGGTTGAGGTGCGATGATCCACGATGGCTGCAACCGCGCTCAAGCCCAGCTTTGTCCTGCCCGCGCATCCCAACGAGTTGGATCGCAAGCGGATCGCGCGCGCGCTGAAGTCACGCAAGCGCTACCGCTATGTCGAGCCGACGGTGTCGCCGGTCGACGAGGGTTATCACGTCCGCAGTCCTTGCTGCTCGCGCAACATCGACAAGGACGGCGGGGTGATCGACGTCGCGCTGCTGCGCCATGATCCCGCGAATGCGATGTGGAAGCTGTTCTGGAGAGATCACGCGCAGGGGACGTGGGAGCTGCACAGTCTGCATCGGCGGTTGACCGCGGCGGTCGACGAGCTGAACGCGGACCCTGAGCGGATCTTCTGGCAGTAGAGCGAAGAGGACGGGTGACGTGGCATTGGCCGAACAGGAATTGAATGAGATCGCGCAGGTCCTCGAGCGACCCGACGCCGGCAGCGCGGCCTTCGGCGAGCTGCGCCGCCGCTTTCCAAGGCTGGTACTGACACGTTGTGACGCGTCCGATGTCACGGAAGCGCCGTTCCGCAGCTATCCGGCATTCGACCTGCATCTGCTCGACGCCAGCGACCACTGCGCGGGTGTGACCGATGACCTTGCCAAAGCCACCGGCCTGATCCTGGCCAAGCGGAGCTGAGCATGACCAAGCCCTATCTGGTGCATGACGCCGATCGGCAGGAGCAGGATGAAGCGGAGCTTACGCCGGTCGAGGCGAGCTTCATTCCGCTCTCTGATCCCGACATTACCACGGCGGAGATTGCCGCCGTGGACGCGGCGCTGCGCTCGCCGCGGCTGTCCTGCGGTCCGCTGGTCGAGGAGTTCGAGGCGGCATTCGCAAGCTATCTCGGGCGCAGATACGCCATTGCCGTCCCGAGCGGAACGCTTGGCCTGGTCCTGGTCCTGAAAGCGATGGGCATCGGATCGGGCGACGAGGTGATCACGTCGTCGTATTCGTTCCGCGAGATCGCGCATGCCATCAGCATTGTCGGCGCCAAGCCGGTGTTTGCGGATATAGATTACTACTCGGGCACGCTGGCGCCGAGCAAGATCGAGGCGCGCATCACGGAGCGGACAAAGGCGATCCTGGCCGGCAACACCAACGGCCATCCGGCCAAATGGTCGGAGCTGCAGGCGATCGCGAAGACCCGCAATCTGCCTGTCATCGAGGATTCGACCGAGGCCATCGGCTCGAAATATAAGGGGGCGCTGGTCGGTACATTCGGTGCGGCCGCGGTGTTCGATTTCTCGCAGCCTTTCGCGCTCACCTGTGGTGAGGGTGGCATGGTCGTCACCGACGACGTCGACATCGCTGTGGCCGTGCGTCGGCACCGTTCGCACCGGCTCGACGAGCGCGCATCGGTCGTGGTCAGCAGCAGCGCGTCGCACCAGGCGGTGATGAGCGACGTGACCGCCGCGCTCGGGTTGGCGCAATTGCGGCGGATCGACGAGATCCTCGAGCGGCGCAAGCTGATCGAGCAGATCTATTACAGCGAGGTGCAGTCGTTCGAGGGCATCAAGGACCCCTATGTCGGGCCCGATGTCACCGAGGTGAACTGGTTTCTCTACCAGGTGCATCTGGGCACGCGGTTCTCGAAGTCGAGCCGGGATTCGATCGTCGAGGATCTCAGGGTCGAACAGGTCGAGGCCGTGGCCTATTCGAATCCCCTGCATCTGCAGCGGCATTATTTCGACATGGGCTATCGCCGAGGCGATTATCTCGTGACCGAGAAGGTCGCCGATCGTGTGGTGGCCCTGCCGTTCCACGTTCATCTCGCCACGGATCAGATCGCCTTCATCGTCGCGACGATGAAGGACGCCTCGGTCAATGTCGGGGCGGGCGCCGCGATCTACTGAGAAGTTCTAAGTTCAAACCGAAAAGGAGAATCCAAGTGGCGACATTGACGGTAATGCCCTCCGGCAAGACGATCGAGGTGGGCGAGGGCACCACCATTCTGGCAGCGCTGCTCGGCGCCGAGGTCGAGATCCCGCACAAATGCGAGGGCCAGGCAAAGTGCGGCTCCTGCCACATCTTCCTGCAGGAGGGACGCAAGGGCGTGTCGAAGGTCACCAAGCTCGAGAACGAGAAGCTCGACACCATCGTCGGCGTCGGCTCGAAGTCGCGGCTCGCCTGCCAGGCGACGATCCTCGGCACCGAGAACGTCAAGATCGAGCTTCTGGGCTTCGGCTCGGGTCTGTAACAGGAGGATCACATGGACAAATTGACGCTTCATGTCCGCTTTGCCAATGATGGCACGGTCGCCGAGATCAGCGAGCGGCCGGTCGGGCTGACGCCGCAGCAGTGGTTCGACAAGCTCAGCGAGGCCATCGGCATGAAGGCCTATCAGACCTTCGCCGGCGGCCGCGGCGTGTTCAAGGTGGCTCGTGAGCAGATCGAGGCCCTGAAGACAGCGGCTGTCTCGTGACACGGTCGGCAGCATGAGCACCGATGCGGGACAGGCGTGCCGATTCTTCGTCTCCTACACGGGCGTCAAGCTGCCGCTGCGGCTGGTGACTGCGATTGCGCCGGAGCAGCTGTCGAACCGCAACACGTTCATCCGCGGCTATTTCGATGCCGCGGGCGTGCTGACCGGATTCGAAAAGATCGTCTATGGCGAGATCGAGCTCACGCACAGCTACAGCTACCATGCCAGCGGGGCGTTGAGCCGGGCCGAGATCGTCATGCTCGACGAGGATCCGGTGACGCTGAATTTTGACGAGACCGGCGCGCCCATCGCCGGTCAGGATGCGTCGGTGAAGGAGGCCTCGTGACTGTCGCCAAGCTGATCGAGGCTCTTGCAAGCATGCCGAAGGACGCTATCGTGCTGATGGACAGCGGCGGCGGATTGTCGCGTGTCGATGCGCTTCAGCTTGTGGACGAGCAGGGCCCGGGCGCTCCGGCCGAGGTGATCCTGCAGCCGAGCTTGGATGAGTAGAGGGCGGACTGGTCGGATGGCGGACGCTGGGACTTCAGAGACCGGAACTCCGGACGCAGGGCCGGTCGCGACCCCCTATGAGCGGATCGGCGGAGCGGTTGTCGTGGACCGTCTCGTCGAATCCTTCTACCACCGAATGGATACGCTGCCGGAGGCCAAGGGCATCCGCGAGATGCACGGCCGCAATCTCGGGCCGATCAAGCACATCCTGAAGCGCTATCTCTCCGAATGGCTGGGCGGCCCCAAGCTTTATTCGCCCGAGAAGGGCCATCCGCGGCTGCGCCAGCGTCACATGGGCTTTGCCATCGGCAATGCCGAGCGCGACGCCTGGCTGCTGTGCATGCGCGGCGCGCTCGAGGAGACTGTCAGCGACGTCAAGGCCCGTCAGGATGTCGACGCCGCCATGACCAAGCTCGCCGACTGGATGCGCAACCACGCCGGCAACCCGCACGATGCTCGGGCCGCGCGGCCGTGAGCCTGCGGTGACGTCATTGCGAGGAGACGAAGGCGACGAAGCAATCCAGAGTCGCCCGCGTTACCCTGGATTGCTTCGCTGCGCTCGCAATGACGGAGAGGGCGTGACGCGTAGGCTGGACCAAGCGAAACGCGCCCACCGGCGGTCTCGCCTGCAAGATGGACCAGAAAAAGATGGACCAGAAAGGTGGGCATGGCGATCTTCCGATGGTGCAATTCACTGCCGTCCGTGGCGCCTTTGCCGACCTTACGCAATCCAACTAATACAACGGCACGCCGAAGAAGGTCTCGTCGTCGCCACCCCAGGCGCGGTGTAGCGCCAGGGCGTTCTGCCATTGCATCATCTCGACCTCGCTGGCATTGCGATGCGTGATTCTGCCGTCCGGCACCTCGGCAAGCAGAAAAGGCTTGCCGTTGCGGATGAAGCGGTTGAGATCCTTGGTGTCGTTGGGGCGCACGACGCAACGTGGCCGCTCGTCGATCAGGATGGTGGTCGGCAGCATCGCGGTGCTCTCACTCCATCGGATTGTCAATCGGCCAGCGGTCCCATGTCGTCGTCGGCTTTCTTCTTCTTTTTCTTGTCGGTCTTGGCGAGCGCATAGGCGCCGGCGTTCTTCAGCGTGATCGGCGGCTGCCCGACGACATATTGCGAGATCCACGCCAGGGTCCGGTCATGTGCCAGCGCAGCTGCAGATTCATCATAGGTCTCGCCGTCACCGTCGAACGCATGCGCGGCATTCGGATAGGAGAACGCGCTGACCTCGGGATGATAGGCGCGGAACATGGTCACCTCCGCG
The DNA here is from genome assembly GCF_032484895.1 of Bradyrhizobium sp. SZCCHNRI3052. Classification (NCBI taxonomy): domain Bacteria; kingdom Pseudomonadati; phylum Pseudomonadota; class Alphaproteobacteria; order Hyphomicrobiales; family Nitrobacteraceae; genus Bradyrhizobium; species Bradyrhizobium sp. SZCCHNRI3052. Next base: position 346,795 of record NZ_JAUETW010000008.1, read on the forward strand.
AACGGCACGACGATGTCGGCCTCGCCGAAATGGAGCAGCGTCGGAATCTTGCGCTTGGCGCCGGCCGCGTTGACGACACCGGTCGCGTAGTAGCTCACTGCGCAGGCCACGCCGGAGACGCGGTTGGCCGCGTCATAGGCGAGACCGCCCCCGGCGCCGAAGCCGACCACCGCCACCTTGCCGCAGTCCTTGACGCTGTCGACCGTTGACTGGATCTCGGCGAGCAGCGGTGCGGCCGGATCCGGCACGCTCTCGGCCGGCTCGCCCTCCGTTGCCGCTTCGATCGCGGTGGGAGGCGACAGCTCCGGCGCGATCACGACATAGCCGCTCGCGGCGAAAGTATCGGCGACCTTGCGTAGTTTGCCGGCAGCGTCGGCGCCGTCCGGCAGGACGACGATCGCCCCCTTTGGCGCGTCGGCGGGATCGGCACGAAACGCCTGAAAGGTATGGCCGTCGCTGGCGGTCAGCTTGATCGTGCTCGCCGTAGGCATGTGATGCTCCTGCTTCCGTTGCGCGGTTGGCGCGCGTTACAACAAACCCAGCTCCAGGGCGGTCTCTTCGGACATGCGCGACTTGTCCCATGGCGGCTCGAAGACAAGGGTGACCTTGACCGACACCACACCGTCGACGGCCTGTACGGCGTCCTCCACCATTCGGACGATCTCGCTTGCGACCGGACAGCCGGGCGCCGTCAGGGTCATGTCGATCTCGACCGCGCCGCCGCCCTCGTGCGCGATTCGATAGACCAGCCCGAGATCGTAGACGTTCACCGGAATCTCCGGGTCATAGACCGTTCGCAACGCTGCAATCACGCTCTCGGCTGCACTCTGGGAGCCGGTCGCTACGGCGTTCTGCGCCGGGGAAGGAGGGGGCGGGGCGTGCATGGTCATCATGCGTTGGTTCCTCTCATGATTCTGGTTCGCACCGGGGGATGGTCGTTGGAATTCGAGTCATGTTTCGCTCATGCATGGCGTCGCCTCATTCCGAACCGAGCCCCTCGGCCAGCGCGGCGACGACCGGCCATCCGACGGCGCCGGTGGGATCGAGTCGCCGCAGCGCCGCGAGCATTTCGGCTGCTCCGTCGGAATCAGTCTTGCGCAGATGGATGAAGGCGAGGGCCTTCAGCGTGTAGAGCGCGAAGCGGCCGGCGCCATCCGGCAGCGGATCATGCGGCGTCCAGTGCCGCCAATCCCGTGGCCAGCCGGCCTGGCGCGCCGCTTCCGCAAGGCCCAGCTCGGCGACCGCCTCTGCCTCGTCGAGATGGCCTTGATAGGTGTGAATCTTGTACAGACAGAAGTAGGTCGGAAGCTGCTGCGGAGCGGTCGCCAGCGCCTGGCGAAACAGCCGATCCGCCTGCGCGTGGTCGCGGCGATACGCCGCCACGCCCTGTTGCAAAAGCGCATCGATCTCTTGCGGCAGATCGCCGAAGTTGATCGTGTCGGGTTCGCTGACGAGTTCGAGCATCTGCATTGACCTCGATCAAATCATTGCAAGACGCGGACCGTTTTCGCGCGGGTGCAGCAGCGCCGGAGCCGGCAGGAGGCGGGCGGAAGAGCGGGCCGATGTTGGATTTTGCACGTCGCCTCTTCGCTCCGCCGCGGCCGATGTCGCAAAGACGACGCAACGCTTGGCGAATTGGCGTGGACGCGTCGTCAGATGCCGGCGAGACGGCGATTGCGGCGAGCAAATCACTGGTTCGGAGCTTGCATGAGGCCTTCATCAATCCAGCGGGAGTGGCAGCGATGGCGATGGCAGCAACGGACATCGAGCGTCTGATCAAGGAGGCGTTCCCGGATGCCGTCGTCGTGATCGAGGATCTGGCGGGCGATGGCGACCATTATTCGGCGCGCGTCACCTCACAGGCTTTCGCCGGGAAGAGCCGGGTGCAACAGCATCAGATGGTCTATTCGGCTCTCAAGGGTCAGATGGGCGGCGTGCTGCATGCGCTGGCGCTCGAGACGTCATTGCCGAAATGATCGTTGCGGCCGGGCTGATCGGTCGCATTCAGGGAAAGGATCCAGTCTATGTCGACATCCGAACGCATTCAGAAGCTGATCGACAGCAATGACATCGTGCTGTTCATGAAGGGCGTGCCGGCGGCGCCGCAATGCGGCTTCTCCGCCGCGGTGGCACAGATCCTGGCCAAGCTCGACGTGGCTTACGAGAGCGTCAACGTGCTCGCCGATCCCTTCATCCGCGAGGGCATCAAGGAGTTCTCCAACTGGCCGACCATTCCGCAGCTCTATGTGAAGGGCGAATTCGTCGGCGGCTGCGACATCGTGCGCGAGATGTTCCAGGCCGGTGAGCTCGCGACCCTGCTCGCCGACAAGGGCATCAAGGCGTCTGCGTCATGAGCGATGCCAATGTCGCCGAGGCGGATGACGCATTCGAGATTCCGCAGCTCTACAAACATCACGCCTTCGTCTGCCTGACGCAGCGCCCGCCCGGGCATCCGCGCGGCAGCTGCGGCGGGCTCGGCGTGCAGCCGCTGTGGGACCGGCTGACCAAGACCATCGAGGCGCAGCGGCTGACGGATATCGGCGTCACCGCCGCCGGCTGCTTCGGCTTCTGCAGCGCCGGACCCATGATGGTGGTCTATCCGGACGGCGTCTGGTATCGACCGACCAAGCCGGAGGATATCGACGAGATCGTCGAATCCCACTTCAAGCAGGGCAAGCGTGTCGATCGCCTGGTCATGGTGTTGAAGCGCTGAGCTTGCAGAACGGAGCCGCTCAACGCGGCTCCGGACAAGGTGTCGACCCATCCGGACGCGTGCAGCCCTGGACATCCTCCAGACCGTCGCCCTGCCGAAGCAGCGAGATGACGGGTTCACGATCGAAGCCGGCGCAGCACCGGCCGCCGGCTTCGATCAATGGCCGGCGGATCAGCAGCGGATCCTCGAGCATCAGGTCGATGGCCGCGACGGCTTCGATCGTCTCTGGCTCGATCTCTCCCGATCTCACGCGCGGCGAGGCCGGATTGAACCAGGCCCAGACGGGGGTCCCGGCGAAATATGTGCGCAGCCGCTCGCCCGTCCAGGGTTCGGTCAAGAGGTTCCTGGCGATGACATCGTGGCCTGCTCGCGTCAGCATCAGCTTCTGCCGGGCGTTGGTGCCGCAGCCCGGCTTCTCGTAGAAGACGACGGTCGTCACGTCAGGCACCGCCGAGCTGGACCAGCTGCGCGCCGCCGGCGCGGCCGAGAATGGTGTCGACCTTCTTGCGCACCGCCTCGATCGTGAGCGGCTTGACCACGGCGCCATGCGCGCCGGCCTTGAGACCTTCGATCGCGATCGCCTCGTCGGCCTTGGCGGTCACGATCAGAATGCGCACGCCCTTGAACTTCGCCAGGATCTCGCGGACGAGCTCGGGGCCGCGTTGCTTCAGGAAGGAAACCCCGAGCAGCACCACGTTCGGTGCCAGCCAGTCGACGCCCTTCTCGTACGCCTCCTCCGGCGTCGCCAATTCGTGGGTCTCGATTTCATCGTGCAACATGAACTGCAGGGCCGCGCGCGTGATCTCGTCGTCGTCGATCACGAACACGCGCCGCTGGTCCACTGCCTTGGCCGTCTCCACTCCGATCTGCATGGCATCCTCCTCAACGTTGTCAGCGTCTGTGCCGCAGGGCTGCAGAGGGGATCTAGCAAATCTCGTTCCGGGCACCGCCCGGCTGAAAAGCTACCGCTGTTGTGTCGTTTCGGACAGCGCCGCGCGTCGTCGCATCTTGCGAAGCATTCCGATGTCGGGTTTGCAACAACTCGCAATCGCGCCCGGATTGCTCCGCATCTCCTTTAAAACATGATCGTTTTGGCCCTGTGCGCGTGCTGGCACAGCCGTTGCAAAACCGGGTTCAGGCAATGGTTGAGGGCTGAGTGCACGCCGACGCTCCGGACGAGCGATGCTCTCCTTCCCAACAACCCGTCTGCCGGTTCTGGAGAGAGGACGCGGTCTCGCGATGCAAGGCGCATGCGGGACATTGGCAATCGGTTGATGGAGAGCAGAATGTCATCACTTCGACAAATCGCATTCTACGGCAAGGGCGGCATCGGCAAATCGACGACGTCGCAGAACACGCTCGCGGCGCTCGCCGAGATGGGTCATCGGATCCTGATCGTCGGCTGCGACCCCAAGGCGGATTCGACCCGCCTGATCCTGCACGCCAAGGCGCAGGACACGATCCTGAGCCTGGCTGCTGCCGCCGGCAGCGTCGAGGACCTCGAGATCGAGGAGGTCATGAAGGTCGGCTATCGCGACATCCGCTGCGTCGAGTCCGGCGGTCCGGAGCCGGGCGTCGGCTGCGCCGGCCGCGGCGTCATCACCTCGATCAACTTCCTGGAAGAGAACGGCGCCTATGAGGACATCGACTACGTGTCCTACGACGTGCTCGGCGACGTCGTGTGCGGCGGCTTCGCGATGCCGATCCGCGAGAACAAGGCGCAGGAAATCTACATCGTGATGTCCGGCGAGATGATGGCGATGTATGCCGCCAACAACATCTCCAAGGGCATCCTGAAATATGCGAATTCCGGCGGCGTGCGCCTGGGCGGCCTGGTCTGCAACGAGCGTCAGACCGACAAGGAGCTGGAGCTGGCGGAGGCTCTCGCCAAGAAGCTCGGCACCCAGCTGATCTACTTCGTGCCGCGCGACAACATCGTGCAGCACGCCGAGCTGCGCCGCATGACCGTGCTGGAATATGCGCCGGATTCGGTCCAGGCCGGGCACTACCGCTCGCTGGCGCAGAAGATCCACAACAACGGCGGCAAGGGCATCATCCCGACCCCGATCACGATGGACGAGCTCGAGGACATGCTGATGGAGCACGGCATCATGAAGGCCGTCGACGAAACCCAGATCGGAAAGACTGCCGCCGAACTCGCCGCAACGGCTTAAGCAGTCTTGGTACCGGCCTTCCTCCCGTCGGAAGGCCGGTACCTCATCGCATGTCCCGTCGGCGCGCGGCAGGGGATCAAGCTATGACCATCGCAATCGTGGGCGTCTCGGAGTCCGTCGCTGCCGGCCTGCAACCGTCGCCGCGCAACGGCTCCTGCGAAGAGAACGCGCCGCATCACGGCCGCCAGATTTACCGCCTGCTGACCGGCGTCGATCCCGACGAGGCGCTGATCGACAGTGACATCGGTTTCGATCGTCACGTCATCGCATCGGTTCTCGCCGTTTCAGCGATGGAGCATGGCGCGCTGGCGGAGCGCGCGGGGCTTTCGACCGTCGAACTGATCGCACTGCTGGCGCAGTTGTTTCCGGCAGCCTCGATCGACTCCTCATGGCTGCCGATCACCGGGGCCGTGGCCGCGCCGGACGAGGACGAAATCACGATGGTGCGCGATCTGCTCGCCGCGCAGCGCTCCACGGACGGCGAGGTCGGCCGCTGGCTCGCGGCCATGGTGGCGCGTCGCGCGATGGAGCCCAACCATCTCTGGGAAGACCTGGGCCTGCGCGAGCGCTCCGAATTGTCGCGCCTGCTGATGCGTCACTTCGCGCCGCTGGCGAGCCGCAACACCAGCAACATGCGCTGGAAGCGCTTCTTCTACCGCATGCTGTGCGAGGATGATGGCTTCGTGATGTGCACGACGCCGGTCTGTACCCAGTGCAACGACTTCCAGCTCTGCTTCGGGGAGGAGAGCGGCGAGAGCCGGATGGCCGAACGGCGGCGCGAGGTGGCGCTGCGGGAGGCGGCGGGCGCCGCGATGTGAGTTCGAGGACCGTGATGATGTTGATGGACAGCCAGCTTGGATCCCCGTGCAACTCCGACGGCGGACGTTGTCCTCAGGCGGAGACCTGCGAAGCTGGCGAGATCCTGATGCGTCGATGCGAGGACGCGCTGCGCCGGGCCGGGTTGCGCCCCACCCAGCAGCGTCAGCAACTGAGCCGGATTCTGTTCGGCGGCGGTGACCGCCACATCACCGCCGACGCGCTCTATGCCGCAGCCGTTGCTTCGGGCATGAAGATCTCGCAGGCCACCATCTACAACACGCTCAACCAGTTCGTGGAGCTGGGCCTGCTGCGCCAAATTGGCGTGGACGGCTCGAAATCGTTCTTCGACACCAATACGACCGTGCACCCGCACTTCTTCTACGAGGACGAAGGCGCGCTCGTCGATGTGCCCGGACAGGTCGCGTTCGAGCAGATGCCCGAGCCGCTGCCGGGTTATGGCATGGAGCGGATCGACATCGTCATTCATCTGCGCCGCAGGCGTCACGCCTGACGGCAGCGCAGGTCGCCACGCGGTCCAGGCGCTGCGCGGGCATGTCTCTCTGCGTCGACGTTCGACGTTCGATGTCCGACGCTGTTACGAATCCGACAATTCGGGGCGTTGGAAAAACAATCAGATATTCAATTGGTTGGCGTGGTGTCCGGCGGTGGCATGGCCGTTGCTGAGTGAATGGCAGGCCGCAACGGAGCGTCGTGCTTCTGGCGGCCGCACACAGGTTGCGACGGAGCGAGTGAATGCCAGACGTCTCCGGACAGCGCGGGTCTAGGAATGCCCGAGATGCCGGCTCTGCCCACGGGGGCACAGCCTCGGGGAGCCCGATGCCCCGGGTCATCCTCAACGATACCACGCTCCGCGACGGCGAACAGGCGCCGGGCGTCGCCTTCGCCCTCGGAGAGAAGGTCGCGATCGCTCGTGCGCTCGCCCGTGCCGGCGTTCCCGAGATCGAGGCCGGCACGCCGGCGATGGGGGCCGACGAGATCGCGGCGATCAGGGCGATCGTCGAGGCCGGTCTGCCCGCGACCATCATCGGCTGGTGCCGGATGCGCGAGGCGGATGTCGATGCGGCGATCGCGGCCGGCGTCTCGATGGTGAATGTCTCCATCCCGACATCCGACGTGCAGATCGCCGCCAAGCTCGGCGGCAGCCGCAGCGCCGCGCTGGAGCTGCTCAAGCGCGTGGTCGGCTATGCGCGAAGCCGCGGACTGGCCGTTGCCGTCGGCGGTGAGGATTCGTCGCGCGCCGATGTCGGCTTTCTCGCCGAGGTGATCGCGACCGCGAAGTCGCTCGGTGCCCGACGCTTCCGCGTCGCCGATACGCTGAGCGTGCTCGATCCCGACGCGACGTCAGCCCTGGTCGGCGCCTTGCGTGCGACCACGAACCTGGAGATCGAGTTTCACGGCCATGACGATCTCGGTCTTGCCACCGCCAACACGCTGGCGGCGGTCAAGGCGGGCGCGACCCATGCGTCGGTCACCGTGATCGGCCTCGGCGAGCGTGCCGGCAATGCCCCGCTGGAAGAGGTCGCGGTCGCGCTGCGGCAGCTCTACCGGCGCGAGACCGGCATCGTGCTGGCCGAACTCGATCACGTCGCCAATGTCGTGGCGGCCGCCGCGGCACGCGCCATTCCACTCAACAAGGCCATCGTCGGCGAGCACGTCTTCACCCATGAATCCGGCATTCACGTCGACGGCCTGCTGAAGGATCAGCGCACCTACCAGGCGCTCGATCCGGTACTGTTCGGCCGCTCCAATCGGATCGTGATCGGGAAGCATTCCGGGCTGTCGGCGATCACCTCGCTGCTGTCGGATTTGCGGCTGCCGGCGAGCGTCGACCAGGCCCAGCGCATCCTGGCGCGCGTGCGCAGGCATGCCGTCACTCACAAGGGACCGGTGCCGAAGGAGGCCGTTGCGGCCATCTGGCGCGAAGTCTGCGATCACCCGCTGGCGAGCTTTGCCTGATCATGAGCGACATCGTCGACACCCCCATTGCAGAGCCGATCGTCGTCGAGGCGAGCCGGCCCTCGCTGCTTCGCCTGATCCGCGAGGACATTGCGTGTGTCCGCTCGCGCGATCCGGCGGCGCGCAGCGAAATCGAGACACTGCTGACCTATCCCGGCATTCACGCGCTGATCTGGCACCGCCTGGCGCATCGGCTGTGGATCCGCGGCTGGCGTTTTCCGGCGCGCTTGTTGTCGTGGCTCGGACGTTTCCTGTCGAATGTCGACATTCATCCGGGCGCCGAAATCGGCCGCCGCTTCTTCATCGATCATGGCGCCTGCGTCGTGATCGGCGAGACCGCGGAGGTCGGCGACGATGTCACGTTGTATCACGGCGTCACCCTGGGCGGTACGTCGTGGTCGCCAGGCAAGCGGCATCCGACGCTGGACAGCGGTGTCGTCGTCGGCGCCGGCGCCAAGATTCTCGGACCGATCACCATCGGTCCGCGGACCCGCGTCGGTGCCAACTCCGTCGTCATCCAGAGCACACCGCCCGACGTCACGGTGGTCGGGATCCCCGCCAAGGTGGTGCGGCCTGAGTTCACCCATCGGCGGACTGTCGGACGGATCGATCTGGATCATCATCTGATGCCTGATCCGGTCGGTGAGGCCCTTTCCGTGATGCTGGACCGGATCGAGTTCCTCGAAGCGCAGCTCGCCCACATCAGGCAGAAGATACGCCAGGGACCGCCGGCTCCGGCGCCGACCTCCTTCTGCGAGGTTGATCCGATTTCGAGTCAAGGAGCAAAGCAATGACTGCGGCAACGCCGAACGTTCTGGACGAACTGAAGAAGACCTCCGCGGCCGAGGAGTTCTTCAAGCTGCTCGGTGTCGACTACGATCCCAAGGTGCTCAACGTCTGCCGGCTGCATATCCTCCGCCGGATGGGGCAGTACCTCGTCAGCGAGGACTTCTCCGGCGTTTCCAGTGAGGACGTCGCAGCCCGCTGCAAATCGTTCCTGGAGCAGGCCTATCAGGACTTCCTCGTCTCGACGCCGCTCGATCAGCGGGTGTTCAAGGTGCTCAAGGAGGCGGTGGCGCCGCCGAAGCCGGCTCCAAAGCCGTTCGTGTCGCTGACGACGCTCAAGTAGCGCATGAACTGACGATCGCTCCCGCGCGCCGCCAGCACGACTGGCGGCGCTTCTGCTTTCAGGCGAGCCGTGCGCTTTCAAGTTCCTGTCGCATTCCCGACGCGTGTTGCTTGCGACGTGTCGGACCTCGTCGGCGAGTTTTCAGAAGCAGATCGGGTTCATGCGCCAAGGTGTTGAATCCGTGCCGATAATCATCGCGGCCGAAACTGGTACGACAATTGCTGTCCTGATCGCAGGACTACACACCCGGAGTGATCGCATGCATATCGTCGTCTGCATCAAGCAGGTTCCGGACTCCGCGCAGATCCGCGTTCATCCGGTGACCAACACCATCATGCGCCAGGGTGTGCCGACCATCATCAACCCTTACGACCTGTTTGCGCTCGAGGCGGCGCTGCAACTGCGCGACAAGTTCGGCGGCGAAGTGACGGTGCTGACCATGGGACCGCCGTCCGCCGAGGACTCGCTGCGCCGGGCGCTGACCTACGGCGCCGACCGCGCCGTGCTGCTGACCGATCGCTTCTTCGCCGGCGCCGACACGCTGGCGACCACCTATGCGCTGGCGACAGCCATTCGCAAGGTCAGCGAGACCTTTGGCGCGCCCGACATCGTGTTCACCGGCAAGCAGACGATCGACGGCGACACCGCCCAGGTCGGCCCGGGCATCGCCAAGCGGCTGGGCCTGCTGCAACTGACCTATGTGGCGAAGATCCGCGAGGTCGATCCTGTCGCGCGCACCATCGAAGCCGAGCGCCGCTCCGAGGGGGGCGTTCAAGTGCTGAAGACCAAGCTGCCGTGCCTGGTGACGATGCTCGAGGCGACCAACGAGATCCGCCGCGGCGCCATGGCCGATGCGCTCCGTGCGGCGCGCGCTCAGATCGTCACCTGGAGCGCCAAGGACGCCGGCGTCGAGGACATCTCGAAGTGCGGCTTGAAGGGCTCGCCGACCATCGTGAAGCGGGTCTTCGCGCCGTCGGCCCGGGCGGAGAAGGCAACCATGGTCGACTTCTCGAGTCGCGCGCCGGCCGACGCCCTGATCGAGGAATTGTTCAAGCGGCAGCCGAAGCTCGAAGCCGAGCTGACGACGTCAGCGCACGGCTTCTGATCCAGACGGCTTTTGACGGACCAAGGGACGACGATCATGAGCGAACCCACCAAAGCACCGCCCGCCGCAGCCGGTCGCGCCGCGACCAAGAAGGAGCTGCCCGAGCATTTCAAGGCCTACAAGCACGTCTGGGTGTTCATCGAGCAGGAGCGCGGCCAGGTCCACCCGGTATCCTGGGAGCTGATGGGCGCCGGACGCAAGCTTGCCGACAAGCTGAAGGTCGATCTCGCGGCCGTCGTGATCGGTCCTCCCGGAGAGGCCGTGCAGCATGCTGCCGCGGAGTCGTTCTGCTATGGCGCCGATCTCGCCTACATCGTCGCGGACGGCGTTCTCACCGACTATCGCAACGAAGCCTACACCAAGGCGCTGACCGACGTCGTCAACACCTTCAAGCCGGAGATCCTGCTGCTCGGCGCCACCACGCTCGGCCGCGACCTCGCCGGCTCCGTCGCGACGACGCTGCTCACGGGTCTGACCGCCGACTGCACCGAACTCGACGTCGATGCCGACGGCTCGCTGGCTGCGACGCGTCCGACCTTCGGCGGCTCGCTGCTCTGCACGATCTACACGCTGAACTATCGGCCGCAGATGGCCACCGTCCGCCCGCGCGTGATGTCGATGCCGGACCGCGTCGAGAAACCCGCCAGTCGCATCATCGAGCACAAGCTCGGTCTCGTCGAGGAGGACATCGTCACCAAGGTGCTGTCCTTCATTCCGGATCGCGATTCCGCCAAGTCCAATCTCGCCTATGCCGACATCGTCGTGGCGGGCGGGCTCGGGCTTGGCTCGCCGGAGAACTTCCAGCTCGTCAAGGGGCTCGCCGCGGTGCTCGGCGCCGACTTCGGCTGCTCGCGGCCGCTGGTGCAGAAGGGCTGGGTGACCTCGGATCGCCAGATCGGCCAGACCGGCAAGACCATTCGGCCCAAGCTCTACATCGCCGCGGGCATCTCCGGCGCGATCCAGCATCGGGTCGGTGTCGAGGGCGCCGACCTGATCGTTGCCATCAACACCGACAAGAACGCGCCGATCTTCGACTTCGCGCATGTCGGCATCGTCACCGATGCGATCCGGCTGCTGCCCGCGCTGACGGAGGCATTCCGCGCGCGTCTGTCGCCGCATTCGCGCGATCGCATCGCAAGCTAGGCACCAGAGAGGGAGCAGGGCAATGATCGAGGAACGTTTCGACGCGATCGTCGTGGGTGCCGGCATGGCCGGTAATGCGGCTGCGCTGACCATGGCCAAGCGCGGCATGAAGGTGCTGCAGCTCGAGCGCGGCGAGTATTCCGGCTCCAAGAACGTGCAGGGCGCGATCCTCTACGCCGACATGCTGGAGAAGCTGATTCCGGACTTCCGCGAGGAAGCGCCGCTGGAACGCCATCTGGTCGAGCAGCGCTTCTGGATGCTCGACGACAAGTCGCATGTCGGCCTGCACTACAAGTCGGACGACTTCAACGAGGAAAAGCCGAACCGTTACACGATCATCCGCGCCCAGTTCGACAAATGGTTCTCGTCCAAGGTCAAGGAGGCTGGCGCCACCGTGCTGTGCGAGACCACCGTGACCGAGCTCGCGCAGGATGCCTATGGCAAGGTGATCGGCGTCAGAACCGATCGGCGCGATGGTGAGATCCATGCCGACGTCGTCGTGCTGGCCGAGGGCGTCAACGGCCTGCTCGGAACCCGCGCCGGCCTGCGCGAGCGGCCGAAGCCGGAGAACGTCGCTCTCGCGGTCAAGGAGATGCACTTCCTGCCGCGCGAAACGATCGAGGCGCGCTTCAACCTGAAGGGCGACGAAGGGGCCGTCATCGAGGCCGTCGGCACGATTTCCCGCGGCATGACCGGCATGGGCTTCATCTATTCCAACAAGGAGTGCATTTCGCTCGGCATCGGCTGCCTCGTCTCCGACTTCCAGAAGACCGGCGAGACGCCATACGGCCTGCTCGAGCGGTTCAAGCAGCATCCGTCGGTGGCGCCGCTGATCGAGGGGTCGGAAGTCAAGGAGTACTCGGCGCACCTGATTCCCGAGGGCGGCTACAACGCGATCCCGCAGCTCTGCGGCGATGGCTGGGTGGTGGTCGGCGATGCCGCCCAGCTCAACAATGCCGTCCACCGCGAGGGATCCAATCTCGCGATGACCTCGGGGCGCATCGCGGCCGAGGCGATCTTCCAGGTCAAGTCGCGCCGCGATCCGATGACCAAGGAGAACCTCGCGCTCTACAAGAAGATGCTGGAGGACTCCTTCGTCATCAAGGACCTGAAGAAATACAAGGACATGCCGGCGCTGCTGCACAACCAGTCGCAGAACTTCTTCCTGACCTATCCGCAGCTCGTCTCCAAGGCGATGCAGAACTTCGTGCGCGTCGACGGCACGCCGAAGAAGGAGAAGGAAAGCAGCACCGTGCGCTCCTTCGTGAATGCAAGGTCATGGACCGGCCTGTTCGGTGACGCCTTCAGGTTTGCTCGGGCGTGGCGATGATTGGTGAATGAACGAAACAGCTCAGGCGAGGGAGATCAGACATGAGCACGGACGTCGCAGTCAGGGTCGAAGACAAGCTGTTCTATAATCGCTATCAGGTCGATCCCGGCCGGGCCCATATCAAGGTCCGTCCGCATACCACGCCGACGCCGCAGTTGAAGGCGCTTCTCAAGGCCTGCCCGGCACGCTGCTACGAACTCAACGACAAGGGCCAGGTCGAGATCACGGTCGACGGCTGCATCGAATGCGGCACCTGCCGGGTCATCGGCGAGGCCAGCGGCGACATCGAGTGGAGCTATCCGCGCGGCGGCTACGGCGTGCTGTTCAAGTTCGGCTGACGCCGTCGGATCATGCCGGTCGACGGGGTGCCGCAAACGCAGCGCCGGATCATCAATCCTGTATTGTGTTTGATATAGGTCATTGAGTTCTGGCACGCGTTCTGTTTACATTGAGCAGCAGCAACGAGGCTGCAACGGATGAGGAACAGCACGTGAAGCTGAGCGCACGAAATGTCTTACCGGGACGAATCATCTCGGTTGAAAAGGGAACGACCACCGCCCACGTCAAGGTGGAGCTCGCCCCGGGACTGACAGTCTTCTCGGCGATCACCAACGAGGCGGTGGACGAACTCGCGCTTGCCGTCGGCGACAGCGTCTCCGCCGTCATCAAGTCGTCGGATGTGATGATCGGCAAATAGAAGCGTGGCGCCGAATTGCTGCGCCGATCAGCCGCGCGACGCCTGTCGCGCGCGCAGGTCGAGCCACCAGGTTTCCATCGCGGAAAGCGACGGCTGGAGCAGCGTGCCGAAATCGCCCGCAAAGGTCCGCCAGTCGTCGATGCATTTCTGCGGCACCGCCGTCAGCACCGGAATCCCTGACGTGATTGCGTCGGCCAGCTCGCCGCGCAACCCGCTTCCGGAAGCCTCCTGCTTGGAGAACTTGTTGATCACGATGAGGTCGGCATGGGCCGCGATGGCGCGGTGAACGGCCATGCCGGCTTCGGCAAGGCCCGCGGTGTCGAGCTTGCAGGCCGTCGATCCGGTGCCGAGGTCCTGACAGATCGAGATCGTGTCGCCATTGGCGAGATCGATCACGTCCATTCCGCTTTTCTTGCCGACTTCGTCTCTCGTATTGCGCTGAACGATGCCGCCGACGCGGACGCCCCGTTGCAGCAGCTCCTGGGCAAAGGCGTCCAGCAAGGCATCGGCGTCGTCGCCCGGTCCGTAGAGAATGGCGGCGAGACGGGGCTGATTGGGCTCGGCGGAAGCAGGAAGATCGTGCGGGATCATGCGGGGCCTGGCGATCGGGGGCGGGCGGCGACCAGGGTTTATATAGAGGATGCAGCCTGTGGAGAAAGAGCAGATGTCGCGCGCGCCGACCACCGCTACGCACCATGATCTGGAAGCGCTGCTCCGCGACGATGTCCCCTATGGCGACCTGACGACGGAGACGCTCGGGATCGGCGCCGAGCCGGGCCTGATGCACTTCGCTGCGCGCGGCCGCATGGTATTGGCCCTAGCCGAGGACGCGGCGGCCTTGATCGAGCTCACGGGCTGCCATGTCGAATTGTTCGCCGGCAGCGGAATGGTGCTGGAGGAGGGGGCCCCGATCCTACGTGCAGAGGGCGCGGCGGCAGGCCTGTTGCGGAGCTGGAAGGTGGCGCAGACGCTCATCGAGATCTGGTCAGGCGTCGCCACCGGGGCGGCTGCGATCGTCGGCGCGGCGCGCGCGATCAGGCCTGGCATTGTGGTCGCCTGCACGCGCAAGAACGTCCCCGGAACCAAGCCGTTCGCCGTTGCCGCGGTGAAGGCGGGTGGCGCGGTGATGCATCGGCTCGGCCTGTCGGAGTCGGTGCTGGTGTTTCCGGAACACCGGGCGTTTCTCGGCGATGCGCCGCTTGCCGATGTCGCCGAGCGGTTGCGGCGGAGCGCGCCGGAGAAGCGGCTCGTGATCGAGGTCACCACGGTCGAGCAGGCCGTCGCCGCCGCCGTGGCCGGCTTCGACGTCATCCAGGCCGAGAAATTTTCGCCTGCCGACATCGCTGCGCTGACGGAGCGTATCGCCATCAGCGCGGCGCTGCCGCGGCGGCCGATCATTGCGGCCGCGGGTGGCGTGAATGCGCAGAACGCCGCTGCCTATGCTGCGGCGGGGGCAGACGTGCTGGTCACCTCGGCGCCCTACCTCGCGCGTCCCTGCGACGTGCAGGTGCGGATCAGCCCTGCCTCGGCCACGGCTTGACCGCACGACCCGGCTACTGTGGGTGCCGCGGAGCGGCGCGCTTCTGGCGGTTGGCTCGCCATTCCATGAATTCACGGAACAGCCGGGGATCGGCCGATACGCCGCTAGCCTGCAGATCGTTGGCCTGTGCGTTCGCCCCCAGCATCTGGGGAGGCGGCGTATTGCGATCGAGCCAGTCCTGTGCCGTCTTGAACCGTGTCCAGCCGGCGATCGGCGCCAGCGGCGCCACCTCCTGCCATTTCGGGTGGTATGGCGGCCGTTGCAGCGTCTGCATGTTGCTGAAGAAGGCTTCGACCAGCAGAGACAGCCGGCGGTGACGGTCGCTGCCGGCCGGCCAGTTGAACGACGCCAGCACGGCCTCGGCCGCGATCGTGTTCACCGGCGCCGAGGCGCCGACGAGGTTCGGATAGTCCTCGGCGGACAATTGCGCCGGCAGATAGTCGTCGTGCAGAGCCTTGTCGTAGTCGACGGGCACCAGATGCAGATTGGGATCGCTGACCTGACTCAGCCATTGCACCGGCTTGCCCTCGACCGTGATGATGGCGTCTATGTCGCCCCTGCGCAGCATGTCCAGCGCCAGCCGCGGCTCGATATAGAGCAGATGTGGCCTGATCCCGAGGCGCTCGAACACGTTGATCGAGGTGACGAAGGTGCCGCCGTCGGGCAGGTCGACGGCGATGGTCTTGCCGTCGAGCTCGCTCAGGCTGGCGATCGATCTCGGCGCCAGCACGTGCATCTCCTCGTTGAACAGCTTGGTGACATAGACCAGTTGTTCGCGGATGTTGTTGGCGAAGTCCTTGCGCTCGAGAAAGGCCAAGGTGTCCTTGCGGATGATGCCGGCGTCGACGCCGCGCAGCAGCAGGATGTCGGCGACCGATTGCACCGAGCCGCGGCCGATCACGGGAAGGATGCGCAACTCCGTCCCCTTGTCGAGCGCGGATGCGAGGTCCGCGCCCATATTGGCGTAGGTGCTGCCGAACGAGCCGGTCATCAGCGTGACGGTATTGGCATTCAGCTGGTTGGCCAGATCGCGCTTCGCCGTGCCGTAACGGAAGATGGTCTTGAAGGAATCGCTGACGCTGCCGGGATCGATACCGCTCCGGACCGGACCGAAGCGCTGCCACTTGCCGCCGGTGAACTGCATCATCTGCATCTGCTCCAGCGGCGCGTGATCATGGGGGCTGGTGTTGACGGTGATGCCGGGCGTCAGCATCGGCAATTTGAGGCTTTTCAGGGATGCCGCCTGCTTCATGATATTGTCGCGCGACAGGTCGTCGCCGCAACTCCGCAGCACTGCGACCATCGCGTTTGCCGCGAGGTAGCCGAAGGTCGCAAGACCATTGCTCCTCGGTACGTCCGGCAGATAGCGGTCCATGAAGGCGGACCATTCGCGGTAGGATGGATCGCCTGCAGCCGCGGCCTCCTCGCCCTCGTAGTAATAGCCCGCGGACAGGATGCCTTCGGCATTCTGCAGGCCGGCCGGCTGCATCACGGCGGAGACCGATTCCGAGACCGTCGAGATGATGTGGTCCGGACGCCAGCCGAGCTCGGCCGCGCGGCGGATCGCCATCACGGCGAACTTGGGCGTGGTCACGTCGTAGAAGATGTCGGCGCCGGATGCCTTCAACGTGGCGATCTGCTGATTGACGTTGGCGTCCGTCACCTTGTAGGTGGCTTCCGCCACGATCGGAAGCTTGCCACCCAGGCCGTCCTTCAATCCCTTGACGTAATCCTTGCCGAAATCATCGTCCTGATAGAGAAGCGCGATCTTGCCGCGGCTGTGGGTCTCCAGCAGGTACTGGGCATAGACGTGCGCCTCGGCCTGGTAGCTCGGCTGAAAGCCCATGGTCCACGGAAAGTCGTGGGGCTGGTCCCATTGCGAGGAGCCTGATGCCACGAACAATTGTGGGACTTTGTTGGCGTTGAGATAAGGGCGGACCGCCAGGTTGGGAGCCGTGCCCAGGCTGGCGAACATCAGGAGGACATTGTCCTCCTCGACGAGCTTGCGGGTCATCTCGACCGTCTTCTGCGGCGCATAGCCGTCGTCGTAGGAAATGAAGTTGACGCGCCGGCCGTTGATGCCGCCTTCGGCATTGATCTTGTTGAAGTAGGCCGCGATCGTCTTGCCGATGACGCCATAGGCGAGAGCCGGGCCGCTGTAGGGCATGGTGTTGCCGATGCGGATCTCGTTGTCCGCGGCGACCGCTTGATGTCCGGTCAGCGCCAGCGGAGCGGACAGAGCCAGCGCGAGGCATGCGGCTGCTCGAGGGGGGCTGTTCTTTGCATCCCGTGGTCTGCGACGTCGGCTCCATCTGGCGGCCAAGCAGGCGCGAACTGCAGCATGGATGCCGTGCATCATCAGTCCTCCCATCGATATTTGGTTCTCCGGCGCAGCAGATCGCGGCCGCCCGTCTCGCAGGGAGCGGTCCGGGCCGCGTCTCGAGCGCTCCGAGATTTATGCGTTAGCGCGCAGCCGAGATGCGTCGGCTGGCTTCCGGCGATCCTTGCTCCGCAGCCCTGAGATACCAGGCGCGCGCCTTGGCTGCGTCGGGAACGGCACCGAGCAACCGCGATTTCGTCAGTTCGGCCGGGTCATAGGTGCGCGCGAGCAGGAGGGAGGCGTCCGCAATCCCGGCGTCGGAAAGCCGCGTCAGGATCAGGCGCGCGCTGGCGACGTCGCCCGCGGCGAGCAGGTCGCGTCCACGCTTCATCAGCGCATCGACCTCGTCTCGCGGCAACGGAACGGTCGGGCGAGGCGAGGCCATCGGGAGCGCAGGTGAGGGGGGCGAGACCGTCGGTGCTGCCGCGGCCGGCGCAGGCGACGTGGGCGCCGAGGGCCATGGCCGCATCGCCAGTTCTGTACTGCTGGGAGCCGCGAGCGCGGCGACCGTCTGCGGCGGGTCGTCCTGGGCGACCTTGGCTTCCGCAGGATCGATCTGGGCCAGGCTTTCCAGCACGGCGGTCGGCATGATCGGGCTCTTGCCACCCGGTGTCGCTGCGCTGTTGTCGAAGGAGACCATGTTGACCACCATCATGGCGATGGAGGCCGCGATGCCGACGGCGGCACCGATCTTGATGATGCTACTCAGCCGCAACGATTTGTCCGGATCCTCCGGCGGCAGGGGCATCACCACGGGATCGAGCTTCGCGCTCCAGGCACGGTGGGCCTCCTCATCGTCGAGGTCAAGGGCCGCTGGCCGGGCCGGCAGGGAGCTTGGCCGGGACACCAGATGATGCGGCAGGGGGATGCCGTCGGCGGGCGGATCGAATGCCGTCGGGCCGGCCTCCGTCTGGCGGCGGCGCGGCGCATATCTGCGGAGCTCTTCGTTCGCCCAGGGCGGCGCTGGTTTCGCCGGATCGTTCTGATCTGGAGCACTCATCACTAGCCTCCTGTCTCCGACGAACGGGTCGTGGGAGATAGCTTCAGGACGTCGGGCGCGCGCGGTCCAACCGAAGCGCACATGATGCGACATCGGGGACATTGCATCAACGCTTCCGTCGAGACCGACAGGTCCGGTTTCCTTCCGACATGCACGCCATTGTTTTCGCGCGCCCTGGTCACAATCGATGTTGCTTGGTCCCTAAGCTGATCAATGTTCTTGTCGGGAAGGGTGAGTAGGTAAGGCTATTTGATGGAAATTTCCCGGCGCGCCGCATCGGTGACTACTCGCAATGCGCGAGACCGGGGGCGAGTTCTGCGCTTTGCGGAAAGATCGGTTGGAGTATCAGGATGCCGCAGCCATCTCGACTTTGCCGCGAGGTCAGGGGCTTAGCGGACCGAGGAGTTGCAGGCGCGCCGGGAAATTCTGCAACTCAGGCGAGAAATGGCGAAAGACAAATGCGGCCGGACAATGCCGGCCGCATTCACATATCCGATCGATTCTTATTCCGCCGCCAGCGCGACGGACACACCAGCGGCTTCGATCGCAACGGCAACCGACTGGATGATGGCGGCAAAGCGCACGGCGGTCTGGATCGTGGCCGCGGGCACGCCCGCATCCTGCAGGACCTTCTCGTGCGAATCGATGCACGTGCCGCAGCCGTTGATGGCGGACACCGCGAGCGACCACAGCTCGAAATCGGCCTTGGCGACGCCGGGGTTGGCGATGACGTTCATCCGCAGCCGGGCCGGCATCGTCGCGTACTCCTTGTTCGAGGCAAGGTGCACGAAGCGGTAGTAGACGTTGTTCATGGCCATGATCGCGGCGGCCGATTTCGCCGCCGCCAAAGCGGCGGGCGACAGCTGCGCGGCCGCAACCGATTCGAAGGCCGCAACGACGCTCGGATTGCGAGTCGCAATCGCGCAGGCGACGAACAGGCCATACTTGGCCTGCGGCGACAGCGTCTCGTCGGACGCCATGGACGACAGGTTGAGCCTGACGTCCTTGGCGAAGTCCGGGATCTGGTCCTTCAGCTGCTCGATCGACATGATCAGGCGACCTTCAGGGTCTCGCCGCCGACTTCGCGGTTGCACGGGCAGAGCTCGTCGGTCTGCAGCGCGTCGAGGACGCGCAGCGTATCCTTCGGAGCGCGGCCGACATTCAGGTTGGTCGCATAGACGTGCTGGATGGTGTTGTCGGGATCGACGATGAAGGTGTAGCGGTAGGCGACGCCGTCGGGCGAGCGGACGCCGAGGCCGTCGACCAATGCGCCCTTGGTGTCGGCGAATTGCCAGATCGGCAGCTTGTGCAGATCCTTGTGGTCGCGGCGCCAGGCGAGCTTGCAGAACTCGTTGTCGGTCGAGCCGCCGAGCACGACGGCATCGCGGTCCGCGAAATCCTTCGCCAGGCGCGCGAACTCGGCGATCTCGGTCGGGCAGACGAAGGTGAAATCCTTCGGATAGAAGAAGATGATCTTCCACTTTCCAGGGAAGCTGGTCTCGGTCAGGGTCTCGAAGGCGCTCTCGCCCTTCTCTTCCTGAAGATGAAAGCCGGGTTTCACGCCGACGATTTCAAACGATGGCAGCTTGCTTCCGATTCCGAGCATTGGGGCACTCCAAGAAAATTATTGCGCTGCAATAGCGAGGCGCATTGTGCATTGCAAGCGATATGCCATTCGTTTTTAGTATCAGTGGATTGTCGAAAACCCGACACGTGGCGGCAACATGCTGCGAGTGCGAGGCCGTGGCGATGGGGAGCTTTTGGATGGAGCTGGCTTGGAGCGTCGGCTTCGTGACATTGCGATCGGACATCGAGCGACGACAGCCGGAGCGCGCGCGTCGTCGCCACGGCAAAATGAGGTTGATATCCGCTTGGTCGAAGCGCCATGCGACGTCGTGTTGACGGTCTCGACGACGCCCGACGTGCAATTTCTTTGTGCGGCCGAAGTGGCAAAATTGACATTATCGCCTTCGTCGCGATGCACGTTTGACCACGGCGACTCGCTAAGCGGCATGAAGGCGACAAGCCGTCGGCAGATCACGGCGCGGCACGGTGCAAGGTGTCGCACGGCGCACAGTGTTGTCAGCTTTTCAGCAGATCGCGTCTGTTATTTCGCCTTGCTGCGCGATGACCTGACCATAGTCTCCTCGCAGATTTTCATCGGCCTGGGAGGAGTTCATCACCATGAGCGAAACTGTCTCGGCACCAAATGCAAGCGCGAGCCTGTCGATCGATCGACGATTTCTCGCGACCTCAGCCGCGCTCGCGGCAGGATGGGGAGCCCTGCCGCGGGAGCGCGCCGACATCTCGCCGCCACTCTCGGTCTTCGACCGCGGATCGTGTCCCCAAGCGTGGTGTAGCTGGCGGCCCACCGCGTTCGCCGGCTGGAGCCGGGCCTGTCAGCTGGCG
>NZ_JAUETW010000009.1:0-307680 GCF_032484895.1 Bradyrhizobium sp. SZCCHNRI3052
CCAGCTGACAGGCCCGGCTCCAGCCGGCGAACGCGGTGGGCCGCCAGCTACACCACGCTTGGGGACACGATCTCCCATGGCGGTATGGCGCGCCGGCATGGATGTGATCGAGGCGGCCCAGACTGTGGATATGCCGCTTCGCTTGGACAACGCAAACGCGTTGCCCACATACCCACAGCAGGCCCAGACGCAGCAGCAGGAAGCTGCTTGATTTGAACGACAGGGCAGGCGCGATCACACCTTAATTTTCGGCGATCCATGGTCCCGTGCGTGGGGTCCACTTCAGTTGAACGTGTCTCGCAAGCTAACATCCGCCTGGGGTTATGGATTCCCGCGTTCGCGGGAGAACGGGGCAGCCGAGAAGAACAAAGGGCGCGATCGGTCCGATCGCGGAGCATCGGCAGCAGCGCAGATCTGAGTAGCTGTAGCCCGGATGAGCGGCACCGATATCTGAGGGGGCTGGCCCCGCATGTCGCTTGCGCTCATGCGGGCTATAGCTGCTGCGATCGGGTGGCGATGCGCGGCCCTCGTCGAGGCCACGCATAATGCACCCTCACGCCGCGCGCACCGAGTCGAGGAAGCGGCTGACCTCGTCGCGGAGGCGGCTGCTCTGGCCGGACAGCGACTTCGCGGCGGACAGCACCTGCGAGGAGGCCGAGCCGGTCTCGTCGGCGCCATGCCGGACGCTGGCGATGTTCGCCGACACCTGCTGCGTGCCGTGCGCCGCCTGCTGGACGTTGCGCGAGATTTCGCGCGTCGCCGAACTCTGCTCCTCGACGGCGGAAGCGATGGCGGACGCGATCTCCGACATCCGGGCGATGGTTTCGCCGATCTCCTTGATCGAGCCGACCGACTCCTGGGTGGCCGCCTGGATGCCGCCGATCTGCTGGCCGATCTCGCCCGTCGCCTTGGCGGTCTGCTCGGCCAGCGCCTTCACCTCCGAGGCGACCACCGCGAAGCCGCGGCCGGCCTCGCCGGCGCGGGCGGCCTCGATGGTGGCATTGAGCGCGAGCAGGTTGGTCTGGCCGGCGATCGCGTTGATCAGCTCGACGACGTCGCCGATCCGCGCCGCCGCCTTGGCAAGCTCCGCGACGTTGTCATTGGTCTTGCGCGCCTGCGCCAGCGCCTCGTTGGCGATGCGCGCGGAGTCCTGCACCTGGCGGCTGATCTCGTTGACCGACGAGCTCATCTCCTCGGCAGCCGCGGCGACCGAATGCACGTTGGTCGAGGCCTCCTCGGAGGCCGAGGTCACTACGGTGGCGAGCTCCAGCGAGCGGCCGGCGGTCGTCGTCAGCGTGGCGGCGGAGCGCTCCAGATCGGCCGACGCTGATGACACGACGCCGACGACCTCGCCGATCGCCATCTCGAACTCGCGCGTGAAGCGCTCGACACGCTGGCCGCGCTCGATCTTGGCCTGCGCGTCGGCCGCGGCCGCCTGCTCGGCGCGCTTCTTCTCCAGCAGCGCCTCCTTGAAGGTCTGCAGCGAGCCGGTCATCGCGGCGATCTCGTCGTCGCGATTGATCGTCGGGATCGCCACGTCGTCGTGGCCGGCCGCCATCTCGCCGATCAGGCCGGTCAGGTTCACGATCGGGTTGATCACGCGGCGGCGCAGCAGCATGGTGACGAACACGAGAATGCCGGCGAGGGCCGCGACCACCGCCGTCGCCAGCGCGAGCATCAGATAGGCCGCATCGCGCGCCGCGACGGCACGCTCGCGGGCCTCGGCGATCGCGGCGTCGCGCACGACGAAGAACTTCTGCACGGCCGGGACGACCGCCTCGGCCAGGCTGTCGGCGGTGAGTGCGTAGTTGAGATCGCCGAGCCCGGCTGCGATGTCCTTGTCGACGATCGGAACGGCGCGCCCGAAATAGGCGTCACGGGCCTCCTTGAACGCCGTCAGCAGCCGCTCCGGATTGCCGAGCTGGTCGATGCCGGCATCCAGGCGCTCGCGATCGGCCTCGGTGCGGCCCTGGGCGCGATCCATCGCCGCCTTCTCGGCCGGTGCCACGGCGCGGCGGGCGCTGAGCGCCGGCGACAGCGCGGCAGCCCGGCCGCCGGCGGTCACGCGCAGGTCCTGCGCGGTGCGGGCGACGTCGAGCAGCGTCGTCAGCGACGCGTCGGCATTGGCGATGCGGTTCTGCAGCTGGTTCAGGATCGGCTCGATTGCCAGGGCGACCTGGGTGACCCCGGGGAGAAAGCTCTTGATGACGGCCGGATCGCGCGCGGTCAGCGGCGCGGTCAGCGCGGGGTCCACCTTGGCGAGGATCTCGTTCAGCTTGGACGAGGCCTGGTCCAGGCTGCGCGTGATCGCCTCGCTGTTGGAGACGTTCGCCAGCTGCGCGCGCGCCCTGGCGAAGGATGCGTCGGCGGACTGCCTGATCTTGCGCACGCCTTCGAGCTGCGCGGGCGTGGCGGGAGTATCCTGGAAGATCGGCGTGATGTAGGGGGCGCGATGGCCGACCACGTCCTGCGCGTAGAGCAGCACGGCGCCGAACGCCTCGACCGTCTTGATCGCCTCGGCCTTGTGGCTGACAGCCCTGACCTGCTCGATCACGACTTGAGCAGCAGGCAGGACGGCCAAAGCCGTCACCGACAGCATGGAAATTGCAAAAAGTCGGCCGATCTTCATTATTGCCCCCGGATTGCGCGGGCTCACGCTAGGTTCCTTATGATTAAGGTTGCGCTTAATTCGGCCCCCGTAGTTTCCCGGACTCATCGTCATACGCGGACGCTGTGAAGGCGGCAGCCTGGAACGGCCGTCAACCCGGCCAGCGCAACAGACTGTCCGAGCGAGCCAGAAGGCTTCGGCAACGGCTGTCTGCCACGTCGCGCGCCCAGCGCTGCGCGTCATCGATCGCCCCCTGCAGGTCGATCAGCGCTTGCGCCTGCCAGTGCTCGCGATCGCGGCCAAGCGGGAGCGCGTCCGTTTCGGAGTCGATTCCAACCAGGGGAAGAATGTCGACATCGGTCTCGAGCCGCGCGGTGAAGCGAAGCCTTGCGATGCTTCGCGCACCCTCGATCGGAGACACGGCGCCGGACAGGACATCCCGCGCCACTTGAAGGATGTCCTGGCGCGCGGCGATCACTTGGGGCTGATTCCAGCTCATGAAAATTTGGATGTCCCTACAGATCAAAATTCGTCGGCAGCATCACGACGTCGCGGATGGTCATGCCGCGCGGACGGGTCAGCATGAACATGATCACCTCGGCGACCTCTGAGGGCTCCAGCAGGCTGCCGGACTCGCGCGCCTCCTTCAGCTTCTCGGCCGGCCAGTCGGCGATCAGCGCGGTGACCACCGGGCCTGGCGAGATCGCGCCGACGCGGATGCCGTGCTTGAAGACCTGGCGGCGCACCGTCTGCACGAAGCAGTCGATCGCCCATTTCGACGACGCATAGACCGGCTCCCACGGCGTCGGGTAATGCGCGGCGAGCGAGCTGGTGACGATGATGTCGCCGGAGCCGCGCGCGATCATGTGCGGGAGCACGTCGCGCACGTTCTTCATGACGACGTTGACGTTGAGGTTCAGCATGCGGTCGATCGCGTCCGTCCTGGCGTCGACGAGATCGCCGCCGAGATAGCTGCCGGCATTGGCGTGAAGGATGTCGAGCCGGCCGGCCGCATCGAGGACGCGCGGCAGCAGGGTGGCGCAATCCGTGGGATCGAGCAGGTCGATGACCACGGGGATCACGGCCTCGCCGTGCCGCTCGCGCAGGCTCGCCAGCGCCGCGGCGTCGCGATCGATCATGACGACGCGCGCGCCGGCGGCCAGCATCGCCGCGCTGCTGGCGAGGCCGATGCCCGACGCCGCCCCGGTGACCGCCGCCACCTTGCCTTCGAGTTCCCTGCCCATTCATCTCCTCCTTGTCCGGCCAGACTACAGCAAACCGCGCGGCATTGCCGCACTCCGTTGGACCCATCGCAATCCCTGCGCGTTGCATCCCGGCCGCCAGCATCACCCATGAAGAGCCCGATGGAGACGATCGAAGCCTATCTCGCCCGCAAGCATCAGGAGCTGCGGCTCCTGAATTGCTGCCTGCGGCGACCGCATGCGCTGCCGGCGCCGCGCTCCGTGATGGAGGTCGTCCGGCGCAAGTTTCAGCTCGCGGCCGCGCTGAAGGCCGAGCACGCGCTCAGCGACTGGACCGCGACCGAGACGGCTTGGGCGGATGCGGACGATCATCGCGCCGGCCCGTTCGCCTTCAGCTACGACTATCAGCGCGCCGATCTCGACGTGCGCGGGCCGTCGTTCTATGCGGCGGGCGAAAGCCGTCATGACACCATCTACACCATCTCCGGCATGGCGGCGATCGCGGCACTGCTGCTGGCGACGCGGCCCGTTCTCGGTACGGCGGACCTGCTGATGCTGCCGGGCTCCTATGGCGAGACGCAGGAGCTGGTCGCGGCGCATGCGCGGCATCTGCGCCCGGTGACGCTGACCCGTGACCTTGCCGCCGCGCTGGCGCAGCCCTCGCCCGCGCCGCGGCTGCTGCTGATCGATTCCAGCGCGACCGCGCCGCGCTTCGAAGCCGTACTGAATTGCGACCGCCCAGTGATCGATCTCCTGATCTTCGACACCACCTGCTTTGCCAACGGCTCCGGCCGCGTTCGCCGCGTGCTGGCCTGGGCGCGACGCTGGGACGTGCCGGTCGTGATGGTGCGCAGCCACACCAAGCTCGACTCGCTCGGCGCCGAATACGGCCGGCTCGGCTCGGTCGCCTTCATCGATTGGAGCAAGGCCGCCGCCGCGGGCCGCGTTGTGCTTCAGACGCTGCCGGACGAGACGCGCAATGCCGTCAGGCTGCTCGGCGGCGCGGCGCTGCCGGCGCATTTCCCGCCTTATGTCGGCCTGCCCGCCTATCGCGAACTGACCGCGCGGCGCGTCGCCGCCATCCTGCGCAACAGCCGGCGCGCGCGGCGTCAATTCGCGACCGCGCTGCACGGCCTGACCGCGGAGCTCGACTTCGCGCACGGGCTCTACGTCACGCTCGCCGGCCGCGCGCCGCTCGACGAGGCCACCGCGCGGCAAGCCGCAACCGCCATGAGCGACGATCTCCGGCGCGCCGGGCTGCCGATCCGCCACGCCGGCAGCTTCGGCTTCGATTTCGCTGCGACGGAATGGTTTCACGACGCCACCACGGATCGCTACAGCGTGCGCGTCGCCGTGCCCGACCTGCCGACCGCGACCTGGGACGAACTGACGGACGCGATCGCCGCGTGGTGGTCCGCGCACCAGGGGCGATCCGCCGCGGCATGACCGCTGCGCCATGGCACGCCTTGCCTCCTCAACGGCAAACGATTTCGATGCCACACGCGCCACGTCGTGCCCGGCGGTCGCGGCGCCACCGCACTCAGCGCCCTGGCACCGCGCCTCGCTTGGGCGCAGGAGATTTGGAGCAACGCCTTCGCGCCGTTCGCAAGTGGCTGAACCCGCTTCGCGAGCAGGGACCGACGGCCCCTCCCCTCACAGCCATCCGCGCCGGTGGAACTGCCAGTACAGCACGCTGCACACGGTGGCGATGAAGCCCAGCACGGCGTAGTAGCCGTATTGCCATTTCAGCTCCGGCATGTGCTCGAAGTTCATGCCGTAGATGCCGGCGACGGCCGTCGGCACCGCGAGGATCGCCGCCCAGGCCGTGAGTCGACGGGCGATGTCGGTCTGCTGCGCCTGGCCGGCCATCATGCTGGCCTCGAACACGAAGGCGAGGATCTCGCGCAAGGAATCCGCATCCTCCTCGGCGCGCTTGGCGTGGTCGAGGACGTCGCGAAACAGCGGCGCCATCTCGGCGTCGATCGCGACGTTGTCGACATGCTCGAGCCGCTTGCAGACGTCGACCACGGGGCCGACGGCGCGGCGCAGCCGCAGCAAGTCGCGCCGCAGGCGATACAGAAGGTCGACCTCGTGGCGCGCGAGCGGCCGCTGCAGCACCACCTCCTCCAGCGTCTCGACCTCGGCCATGATGCTCTCGGTCACCGGCCGGTAGTTGTCGACGATGAAATCGAGGATCGCATAGAGGATGTAGTCCTCGCCCTTGGCGAGCGAGCCCGGACAGCTCTCGCAGCGCTCGCGCACCGCGCCATAGGAGGTCGAGGCGCCGTGGCGCACCGAGACCACGAAGCCGGGGCCGACAAAGATGTGGGTCTCGCCGAACACGATGTGCTCCTTGACGAGCTGCGCGGTGCGGGCGACGACGAACAGCGCGTCGCCGTAGCGCTCGACCTTGGGCTGCTGATGCGCCTTCGACGCATCCTCGATCGCGAGCTCGTGCAGCCCGAACTGATCCGCGACGCGCTGCAGCAGCGCCGCATCCGGCTCGTGCAGCCCGATCCACACCACATGGCCCGGCCGCCTGCTCCAGGCGCCGGCCTCCTCGATCGCGACGTCGGCGACGCGGCGGCCATCGGCATAGGCGCTCGCCGCGACCACGCCGGGCTCGCGCGACGCGCCGCGAACCTGAACGGCCGGCGTATCGGCCGGTGTCTGCGTCGTCACGTGGCGCATCGTGCCTCCCTGCTGTCCGGTCTGAACGGATCCACGCGGTGGCGCGTTCCCGTTGCACCGGCCTGTTTCCGATTTTCGGCGCGTTGCAGCCGCCGGTCAAGCAACGCGCCGGATCAGATCGGTGCCGATACGGCTTGTTGATGATCTGTCGCTCGCCGTCATGGCGACCGGCGCGTTCCTGTGTTTTGCTCGACGCCACCGGGAGAACGGCGCTACATGATCGCCGTCGTCATCCGTGAAAGGCAGGAGTCATCGTCATGGCCACACAACGTGTCGCACTGGTCACCGCGGGCGGCAGCGGCATGGGCGCAGCGGCCGCGCGCCGGCTTGCCGCTGATGGATTCCACGTCGCGATCCTGTCGTCGTCGGGCAAGGGCGAGGCGCTGGCGGCCGAGCTCGGCGGCCTCGGCATCACCGGCTCCAACACGTCCAGCGACGATCTGAAACGCCTCGTCGACGGCGCGATGGACCGCTGGGGCCGCATCGATGTGCTCGTCAACAGCGCCGGCCACGGCCCGCGAGCGCCGATCCTGGAGCTGACCGACGAGCAGTGGCACACGGGCCTCGATACCTACCTGCTGAACGTCATCCGCCCGACACGCCTGGTGACGCCGATCATGCAGGCGCATAAGGGCGGCGCGATCATCAACATCTCGACCGCCTGGACCTTCGAACCGTCTTCGATGTTCCCGACCTCGGCGGTGTTCCGCGCCGGGCTCGCATCCTTCACCAAGATCTTCACCGACACCTACGCGGCCGACAACATCCGCATGAACAACGTGCTGCCGGGCTGGATCGACAGCCTGCCGGCGACGGAGGAGCGCCGTAAGACGGTGCCGATGGGCCGCTACGGCAAGTCCGAGGAGATCGCCGCGACCATCGCCTTCCTGGCCTCCGAGGGTGCCGCCTACATCACCGGCCAGAACATCCGCGTCGACGGCGGGCTGACGCGCAGCGTGTGAGGGGCCACCGCGCCGTCAGAACATCTCGAAATATTCGCGCTGCTCCCAGTCGGAGACCTCCTGCTGGAAGCGCTCGAGCTCGGCGTTCTTGATGAAGGTGTAGTAGTCGATGAAGGTCGAACCGAACGCCTCGCGGAAGAACGCGTCGTCCTTCAGCGCATCCACCGCCTCGCGCAACGATTTCGGCAGCAGGCTCGCCTTGGTCTCATAGGGCACATCCGCCGACGGTCCCGGATCGAGCTTGCGGTCGATGCCGTCGAGGCCGGCTGATATCTGCGAGGCCATGTAGAGATAGGGATTGGCGGCCGGCTCGCCGATGCGGTTCTCCAGCCGGGTGGCGCGATCGCCGGGGCCGCCGAGCACGCGGATCATGACGCCTCTGTTGTCGCGGCCCCAGATCGCGCGGTCCGGCGCCAGCGAATAGGCGCGGTAGCGCCGGTAGCCGTTGATCGTCGGCGTCGAAAACAGCGCGGAGGCGCGCGCATGCGCGAGCAGACCCGCCATGTAGTGGCGGCCGAGCGCGGACAGACCTTCGGCGTCCTCCGTCATGAAGGCGTTGCTGCCGTCGCGCGCCACCAGCGACTGGTGCAGATGCCAGCCCGACGACATCACGTTGGGAATGCGCGGCCGGCACATGAAGGTGGCGTGATAGCCGTGGCGCTGGCAAATCTGCTTCACGGCACTGCGGAACAGCACCATCGTATCCGCAGGCGCCAGCCCGGTGCCCGGCTGCAGCACGAATTCGCACTGGCTCGGCCCGTATTCGAGCTCGATCGAGCGCAACGGCAGGCCCAGCGCGACGAGGTTCGCACGGATGATCTCGAGCGCCGGCTCCATCTGATCGAAGCGCTGCTCGGTGAGATATTGATAGCCCTGGGTCAGCAGGCTGACCGTCGGCGGCACGCCGGGCTGACCGGGCGAGCCGGCATCACCGGGCGCGAGCCTGGGATCCTCGACCTTGAAGATGTGGCACTCGACCTCGAGGCCGGCCATGAACTGATAGCCACGCTGTTCGAGCGTCGCCAATGCCGACCGATAGAGATTGCGCGTGGCGAACGGGACGGGCGCACCGTTGGCGAAGTACAGATCACAGAGCACCCAGCCGGTGCCGGACGCCCAGGGCAGGACACGGAACGTGGTCGGATCGGCGACCATCAGTGCATCGCTACCGCCCTGCATCTCGGCCATGCCGAAGCCGCCGCCGGCGGTGAACACCGGAAACACGGTGCGATGCGAGGTGTCCTTGGCGAGCAGGGTCGTTGTGATCGAGCAGCCGTCCTCGAGCGAGGACAGAGCAGCATCGACAGTGAGTGTCTTGCCGCGCAGAATGCCATGCTGGTCCGGGAACGAGAAGCGGATGGTGGTGAGGCCGTGCTCCTCGGCGAGGCGGCGCATGCGCATTGCGGCCTCGGCCTGCTCGACGCTCCACAACTGATGCTTGTCGACGAAACTCAACGATGGCTCCTCGAATCGTAGGACGGGCAAAGGCGCGCTCGCGGCGCTGCCTCCGCTGTTGCGCCAGTGGACACTGCGAACGCGACGCGCCCACCGCCTTGACGGTGCGCGTGAATGGTGGGCGCGCCGTCGGACGGCACGCTGCGCCGTTCCGCCGGCCTTGCCCACCCTACGGCAACTCGGAGCAAAGGAGCTACTCCGCCGCGCTCAGATGCGGGGCCCGCCGCACGATATCCGCGGGCACCGGCGGGGCCCAGGGGGCGTTGCGGCGGCGGCGGACGTCGACTTCCATCCAATAGGTCTCCCAGCCGCGCGTCGGACCGATGCCGTCCATCGTCGCCGGGCCCTGCACGCTGCGGGCCTCGGCGGCATCGAGGAACAGCATCGGCGGCTCGCCGCTCGCGACCTTCTCGATCTGCTCGCGCAGCAGCCGGCGATATTGGATGATCGCCTTGTCGGATTGGCCCAGATGCTCGCGGGTGCGGTCCTGGATCCGGCCCATCGACTCCACCGCCCACTGGTCGTGCACGTTGATGTCGTTGCCCATGCCGGTGTAGGTCGCGGTCGCCTGCTCCCGTGGATCGAAGCCGTAGTCGTTGCTCTTGTTCTTGCGCGAGCGATAGTCGGGCAGCTCATAGAGCTCGAGCCGCTGCGCCCGCATCTTCGCCCGGTCGACCGGCACGCCATAGCTGGTGAAGATCGCGTACCAATAGCAGCTCTCGTCATCGACCGGCACGTGCCACTGCGTGATCGTCATCTCCGTGCTCATCGGAATCACGAAGGCATGCGGGAACAGCTGATTGGTGACGCGCACGTGGGTGCGTTCGGCATCGATCTCACGCAGCGCGATGATGCGCAGGCCGTATTCGGTCCCCTCGACATTGATGATCGGACGATCGTATTCGCGCAGCACCTTGGTCATCGGCAGCTCGCTGTCGGCGGAGGCGCCGCGGAACTGCTTGCCATAGGCGGTCGACGTATCCTCGTCCTCGAAGAAGCGGTGCAGGAACGAGGCGTGCGCGGGGTCGATGCCGACCTCCAGCGCTTGCAGCCAGTTGCACTCGATCAGGCCCTTGAAGGCGAAGGTGTAGGCGTCTGGCGCGGTGAAGCAGTCGAGATCCGGGAACGCCGGGGCGGCGCCCTCGCCCAGCCAGGCCCAGAGGATGCCGCCCTTCTCGACCACGGGATAGGCGCGCTGCTTGACGTTCTTGCACAGCGGCGAGCCCGCCGGTTCGGCCGGCGTCTCCAGACAATTGCCGTCGGCGTCGAACAGCCAGCCATGGAAGGCGCAACGCAACCCGCCGTTCTCCAGCCGTCCGAAGGCGAGATCTGCGCCGCGATGCGGACAATCGCGATCAAGTAGTCCGTAGCGGCCCTGCGCATCCTTGAAGAGCACGAAGTCCTGACCGAGCAGCTTCACCGCGCGCACTGGCCGCTCGCCCGCGAGCTCATGGACCAGCGCGGCCGGCTGCCAGTACATCCTCATTAGTTTACCGGCGGGCGCGCCGGGTCCGACGCGCGTGATCAGGTCGTTCTGCTCCTGGCTCATCATGATGGCCGTCTCTCCTGTTCCGTCGCAAGTCGGGCGTTGAGCGTCACGCGATCATCTAATAATGTTCGCTAGACGAACACATGTTCGCCCAGATTAGATTCGCTTTAAGTGGGGAGAAGCGCAAGTGAAAAAGCTACAACCGAAGCCGAGGGGCCAACGGACTGCAGCTTCACTGCGGCCGAAAACAACAACAGCGGATCATGTCAGGCCGATGCCGAAACTGAAGCGCACTGATGAGGAGAAGAAGCAGGCTCGGGGCGACGGTCCCGAGTTCGTGGAAGCGCTCGATCGCGGCCTGCGGGTGATACAAGCCTTCAGCCGCGAGGGCCGGCCGATGACGCTGAGCAAGGCCGCGGAACTCACCGGCCTCGCCCGCGCCACGGTGCGACGGATTCTGCTGACCCTGAAGGCCTCCGGCTTCGTCCATGGCGACGACCGGCTGTTCTCGCTGACGCCGCGCGTGCTGCTGCTGGCCTCCAGCTATCTCGCCTCCAACCAGATCAACAGCGTGATGCAGCCGTTGATGGACAGCATGGCCGGCGAGGCGCGCGAGGTCTGCTCGCTCGCCGTCCTCGACGGCGAGTCGGTCGTCTTCATCGCGCGCGCGACCTCGACGCGGATGTTCTCGACCGGGCTCGAAATCGGCTATCGGCTGCCGGCGTTCTGCACGTCGGTCGGCCGCGTGTTGCTGAGCCGGATGCCGGACGATCAGTTGCGCCAGGCCGTCGAGCGCATGACGCTGACCGAGATGACGCCGCAGACGATCACCGACAAGGAAGCATTGCTCGCGTCGATCATCGCCGTCCGCGACGACGGTTACTCGCTCGTCGACGGTGAGGCGGAGCAGGGTTTCCGCTCGATTTCAGTGCCGATTCGCCGATATGACGGCGGCATCATCGCCGCCGCCAACATCGGCGGCCACGTCGATCGCATCGGCGTCGACGAGATGAAGGAGCGCTTCCTGCCGCTGCTGAAGAAGCTCGCGGCGACGGCGCAGCCTCTGCTCGTCTGATCGTCGGGGAGAGGCCTCGGCCGCCGGCGCGCGCTGGCTCTCGCTCGCGCATCAGGTCACGCCACCGCAACCTTCGCATCGAACTCGCGGCCACGAGCGCCGCTGCTCCATCCGGCAGCGACATCGCCGGGAGGCATCGTCGCGCCGCTGATCGAGCACGTCGTCCCGCCCCTCGCTGCATCGCGGATCGGCGCACTCGCCGTTCTCGTGAGAGCCGGACTTCGCGCGACACTCGTTCCGATGTCATCACCGACAGCGCGGTGCTACCAACTTATCTCCGCAGCAGCACGAGAGAGCCGGCCATCGCCGGCCACGTGAAGTTACCGGTCGCGCGAACTAATCGTTGTGGTCGCAGGCCTTGCGACGCCGCGGCCCACGCCCATTACGTGATATTATCGTGACGCCCGACCCTGTTTGCCACGATTGATGGTCCGTCCAGGTATCATCGCGCTGCATGCGATGGTGGCATGATCCGGAGCGGAAGTAGTTCGATCTCCGATCTCACGCGCGAATTGCGGACGACGCCACCAGATTGCCGCGAATGGCGCCGCAATCACGAAAGCCGAAGGCGCCGCGGCCCAAGCAGCATCGCGGGCAACCCGATCACCGCGATCATCCGACCGGCCCCCCCGCTGCCGCGAAGAGGCGCAGGAGGAGCCAGGACTCGGCTGGGGACGAGGTTGTCGGCCTGGGGCGGCGGGCGCGAGCCGCAGCACATCGTTGGACATCGGCCGCTTCTCGCGCGTAAATGGCATGCCGGGCGGACAACACCCGGACCTGCAGGTGAATGCCGTTTCCGGGGGGAAGACCCATGACTGATGCGCTGCCGCTCGTGCTGGTGCCTGGCCTGATCTCGTCGCCCCGCATCTATGCGCCTGTCATCCCGGCGCTGTGGCGGCTCGGGCCGGTGATGGTGGCCAACCACATCCGCGATGACAGCATGGCCGCGATCGCGCGCCGCATCCTGGCCGAGGCGCCGCCGCGCTTCGCGCTCGCGGGACATTCGATGGGCGGCTACATCGCGCTCGAGATCATGCGCCAGGCGCCGGAACGCGTGGGTCGGCTGGCGCTGATCAACACCCAGGCGCGGCCCGACACGCCGGAGGCGAGCGCCCGCCGCCGCACCATGATCACCCGCGCCAAGGAGGGCGACTATCACGGCGTGGTCGACGAGCTGTTCTCGGGCTTCGTGCATCCGTCGCGCCAGGATGATCCGCGGCTGCGCCAGCTCGTGCACGACATGGCCGAGGAGGTCGGCGTCATCGGCTTCATCCGGCAGCTGACGGCGATCATGTCGCGTCCGGACTCGCGGCCGACACTGACCGCGATCCGCTGCCCGACCCTGGTGCTCACCGGCGACACCGACAACACCATCCCGAACAGCCTGTCGAAGGAGATGGCCGTCGGCATCGACGGCAGCTGGCTTGTCGTGCTGGAGAATTGCGGCCACCTGCCGCAGCCCGAGCAGCCGGAGGAAACGGCGCAGGCGCTGATGGAGTGGTTGCGGGGGTGAGATGGCCATCACAGTATATTGCTGGCGTTGTGGCATCGAGGTGCCCATGCTCGATGAGAAGGAGTGGGTGGAGATCGAGCCTCTCCTGAGGAAACGGATCGACGACATCAAAGACTACCGGCGGTTGAATGAATGTACTCTCGGGCAAGCCACCGCTGCGGTCGATAGCAAAGCGGGCGTGCTGCAGCGCTACCGTGAACTGACCGGCTTTGACGAGACGAATGCCCTTGCGATCTGGCACCATCGACGAAGTGATTTCGGTCCGGCGTGCACGTCGTGTGGAAAGCCGTTGAGAACACCCCGCGCGAAATTCTGCGCCGCCTGCGGGACGCCGGTTTCATAGCATCACCCCACGCCAACTTCGTCATTCCGGGGCATTCGCGCAGCGAATGAGCCCGGAATCCATACTCACAGGTCTTGGTTGTGGAGCGAGAGGGCCGTACAGAGGCACTGCGAATTTCAGCAACAGAACGTGGTTATGGATTCCGGGCTCGCGCTTCGCGCGCCCCGGAATGACGATGGAGGGAGCATCCGGATCTACGGAGTATCGCCCGGACGAGAGTGCCGTCGGACGTGTCGGCCCGGGCAAGTCAATGAGCGGCTAATACGCAGCGCGAGGCAATCTCACGCCCGCCCCTTCCCCACCCGCAACCCATCCACGAACACATCCAACAGCCGCAGCACGCTCTGCTGCCAGCCGGTCTGGTCGTGCATGTAGCACATGCCGATCAGCGCGCGCAGGACGTCGTCGGCGCTGATGTCGCTGCGGATCTCGCCGGCCGCGACGGCACGCGCCAGCAGCGCGCCGATCGAGCGGGTGAGGTGGCCGTGCGAATAGGCCGCGAGCTCAGAGTTCGCGTTCATGACGATCGCGAGCGCGGCCATCATGCCCTTCTTGGTGGCGACGAACTGCACCGTCGAGCGCAGCCAGCGGCGGAGCGCCTCGACCGCCGACTGCTCGCTCTTCAGCTCTTCCGCAAGCTCGGCGAGTTGCTCGACCTCGCGCCGGTACACCGCTTCGAACAGATCCTCGCGGGTGGGGAAATGGCGATACAGCGTGCCGATGCCGACGCCGGCCTGGCGCGCCACCGCCTCCAGGCTGGCCTCGGCGCCGCCGACGCTGAACACCGCCTTGGCCGCCTCGAGCACGCGCTCGCGGTTGCGCTGCGCATCGGCGCGCGGCTTGCGATGGCGGTCTTGTGGTTTCGTCTCCATCTCACCAGCTCTTGATGACGGACCGTTCATGTCCCCTTGCTAAACGGAGGAACCCTCCGTATAAATAGACCTGCCACCCGGGACAGCCAACCTTCCTCAGCTGTCGTCCCGCGGTCGCTGGATCTGGACGGACATTCGCCCGTAAGGCGGTGTCCGCTGCGATCCGATTAGGCCATCGCTTCGATCGGAACAACGCATGAATTGGACTGTCAGACTCACCGTCAACGGTGAGCCGCGAACGCTTGCGCTCGACGACCCCAGGGTCACCCTGCTCGACCTGCTGCGCGAGCGCCTCCACCTCACCGGCACCAAGAAGGGCTGCGACCGCGGCCAGTGCGGCGCCTGCACCGTCCTGGTCGACGGCCGCCGCATCAATTCCTGCCTGACGCTGGCCATCAGCCTCGACGGCGCGGCGATCACCACCATCGAAGGACTCGCGCAAGGCGACCGGCTGCACCCGGTGCAGGAAGCCTTCATCGCCCACGATGCCCTGCAATGCGGCTTCTGCACGCCCGGCCAGATCATGAGCGCGGTCGGGCTCATCAACGAAGGTCACGCCGGCGGCGATCCGGAGCGCGTGCGCGAAGGCATGAGCGGCAATCTGTGCCGCTGCAGCGCCTATGTCGGCATCGTCGAGGCGGTGCTCGACGCCCAGGCGACGCTCGCCGAGGACAAGGAGCGCGCGGCATGAACCGGTTCGACTATGTGAAGCCGTCGACGGTCGCGGAGGCGGTCGCAGCGGCCAGCGCGCCCGGCGCGGCCTATCTCGCTTCGGGCACCAACCTGCTCGATCTGATGAAGGGCAATGTCGTCCGGCCGGCGCGGCTGGTCGACATCTCGCAGATCAAGGAGCTGACGCGGATCGAGACTTCAGGCAATGGCGACGTCCGGATCGGCGCGCTGGTCCGCAATGCGGACCTTGCGCATGACGCGGCCTTCGCGCGCGATTTCCCGGCGGTCGCCGAAGCGCTGCTGTCGGGCGCCTCGGCACAGTTGCGCAATGCGGCCACCGTCGGCGGCAATCTGCTGCAGCGGACACGCTGCGCGTATTTCTATGATCCGGCCTCGGCCTGCAACAAACGCGCGCCCGGCGCAGGCTGCGACGCGCGCGGGGGCGACACCCATCAGCACGCCGTGCTCGGCTGGAGCGAGGCCTGCATCGCCACCAACCCCTCGGACTTCTGCGTGCCGCTCGCCGCGCTCGATGCGATCGTCGAGATCGAAGGCGGCTCCGGCCGGCGCGAGGTCGCACTGGAGGCGCTGCATCTCCTGCCCGGCACCACGCCGGAGCGCGAGACCGTGCTCGCGCCGGGCGAGATGATCGTCGCGGTCCGGCTGCCCGCGGCGGCGCGGGCGTTCGCAAGGCACGCGCGCTATCTGAAGGTGCGCGAGCGCAATTCCTATGCGTTCGCCGTCGTCTCCGCCGCGGCCGGTCTCGTGATCGAGAACGGCGCGATCAAGCACGCACGTCTGGCGCTCGGCGGCGTCGCTGCCAAGCCGTGGCGCGCCCACCAGGCCGAAGCGCTGCTCGCAGGCCAGCCGGCTATGCCGCACACATTCCAGCAGGCTGCCGACATCGCGCTGCGCGATGCAAAGCCATCCGGCGACAACGCCCACAAGATCCCTCTCGCGCGCAGCCTGATCATGCGCGCGCTTGCCGCCGCTGCGCAAGGCACGCCGTCGCGCGTGCCGGCGCTGCCGGCCTCTCCCTTCTCCGCCGTTCCAGGAGCACTTCATGACGCCTGAGCTCAATCTCTCCCGCGATCCCGCCCATGTCAGACACGGCTCCAACATCGGCCAGCCGCTGTCGCGCGTCGATGGCCGTGCCAAGGTCACCGGCACGGCGCGCTATGCCGCCGACAACAATCCGCCCGGCCTGCTCTATGCCGTGCTCGCCGTCTCCAGCATCGCGCGCGGCCGCGTCGTCGCGCTCGACGTCGAAGCCGCCAAGGCGCATCCCGGCGTGGTCGAGGTGATGACCTCCGCCAACCGGCCGCCGCTGCACGCCGATCCCGACGGCAAGCCGAACCCGTTCGCATTCCGCTTCGAGGCGCTGCAGAACGACCGTGTGCGCTACGCCAACCAGCCGGTCGCGCTGGTCATTGCCGAAAGCCTGGAAGCCGCGACCGAGGGCGCCGCGCTGCTGTCGCCGCGCTACGAGGCCGAGCCGGCCCGCATCGGTCTCGATGCCGCCGACGCCTATGTGCCGCCTGTCGTCGGCATGGGTTTTCCCGCCGAGAGCCATCACGGCGATGTCGAGGCCGCGCTGGCGGGCAGCGACAAGCAGATCACCGCGATCTACGAGACCCCGCCGCATTATCACAACGCAATGGAGCCGCACGCGATCGTCGCCGAGTGGCAGGGCGACAGGCTCATCATCGACACGCCGACCCAGGGCCTGGTGATGATGCGCGGCCGCCTTGCCGAGCTGTTCGGCATCGCGCCTGAGAACATCCTGATCCGCAGCCCCTATCTCGGCGGCGGCTTCGGCGGCAAGGGCCTGATGGCCGGGCCGCAGGTCCTCGGCATTCTCGCCGCCAGGATGGTCGGCCGCCCGGTGAAGCTGGTGGCGCGGCGCGAGCAGCTCTACGGCCCGTTCGGCCATCGCTCGCCGACCCGGCAGACGCTGCAGCTCGGCGCCAGCAGCACCGGACAATTGTCGGCGATCCGTCACCACGCGAGGATCGCAACCTCCAGCTTCGAGGACTTCTACGAAGCGGCGGCGCATGTGACGCACACGCTCTATGCCGCGCCGGCCATCGCGACGACCTATGACGCGGTACGCATGGACACGGGCACGCCGCTGTTCGTGCGCGCCCCCGGAATCGCGCCGGGATCGATCGCGCTGGAGAGCGCCGTCGACGAAATGGCGGAAGCCTGCGGCCTCGATCCGCTCGCCTTCCGGGTCAAGAACTACGCCGAGGTCGAGCCGGCCACGGGCAAACCGTTCTCATCCAAGGCGCTGCGCGAGTGCTACACGCAAGGCGCCGAGCGGTTCGGCTGGTGGGAGCGGCCGCTGAAGCCGCGGATGATGCGCGACAAGGACGGCTTCCTGGTCGGCTGGGGCATGGGCACGGCGACGTTCCATGCGCTGATGTTCGCGGGCCAGGCCCGCGCGGTGATCCGGCGCGACGGCACCGGCGTCGTCGAGAGCGGCGCGCACGACATGGGCCAGGGCGCCTTGACCGCCTTCGCACAGATCGCGGCAGACTCGCTCGCGCTCGAACTGGACCGGGTGACGTTCAAGGCCGGCACCTCCGACCTGCCGGATGCCGGCATCGCCGGCGGCTCGGCACATACGGCGACGGTCGGCACTGCGATCCACAATGCGGGCGCCGCCGTCATCGCCAGGCTCGCCGAGCTCGCGACATCAGACCAGCGCTCGCCGCTGTTCGGCGCCGGCAACGCCGGCGTGATCGCGCGCAACGGTCGGCTGCTTCGGCGCGACGACGAGGGCCGCGGCGAGAACTACGCCGACATCCTCGCCCGCGCCGGCCTCGACCAGGTCGAGGGCTCCGGCAGCGGCATGCCGGACCCTGCGGCCAACGAGCAATATGCGATGCATTCACATGGCGCTGTCTTTGCCGAGGTGAAGGTCGATCCCGATCTCGGCCAGGTCAGGGTGACCCGCATGGTCGGCGCGTTCGCGGCGGGGCGGATCATCAATCCGAAGCTGGTGAAGAGCCAGCTCGTCGGCGGCATGATCTGGGGCATCTCGCTGGCGCTGCACGAGGAGGCGGTCACCGATCGCCGCACCGGGCGGATCATGAATGCCAATCTCGGCGAGTATCATGTGCCGGTGAATGCCGACGTTCCGGCGATCGAGGCCTTCACGGTCGAGGAGCACGATCCGTTCGTCAACCCGCTCGGCGTCAAGGGCGTCGGCGAGATCGGCATCACCGGCTCTGCCGGGGCGGTCGCCAACGCGGTGGCGCACGCGACCGGCATTCGGATCAGGCGCTTTCCGGTGCGGATCAGCGATCTGGTCTCGCGCCAATGACATTGGCGCGTTGACGAAGCCCGTTCGAAGCAATGCCTCCGTTCTCCTGACCGAGAGCGGAGGCAAGCGACCTCGCTCCGTCTAGGCCGCCTGCCGTGCGAAGGTCCGCCTGAACCATGCCAGGAACGCCTCGCGATTTTGGCCGGGGTCGAACTCGACATGCAGCGCGTCCTTTTCACGGGCGCGAACCCGATACGGCACGCTGCCGTCGAAGCCGCTGAATTCCATGACGCCGCGATCGCCGATGCCCGGCTCGGGGTCGAACCGGAACCAGGCGCCGCCTTCGGAAATGTCCACCAGATCGGCCTTCACCGCGCCCCTGCGATCGTCGACGACCTTGATCGACAGGCTCGACTTCAACCGCGGCGACTGACGGCGATCGGCTTCGGCGGTCGCCGTCCTGACGGCCTTCACCAGCGTGGCACGGAGCGAGGTCAGGCCCGTTGCCACGGAGCCGATGGCGTTGCGCACCTCGGCGGCCCGATCATTGACCATGCCGGCGTCCCTGCCGACATTGCCGATCTTGGACGACACGTCGCGCGCCGCGCTGGCCGATGACTGGACCGAGCGGCTGATCTCCTGGGTCGCCGCGTGCTGCTCCTCCATCGCCGCGGCGATCGAGGCTGCGACC
The DNA here is from genome assembly GCF_032484895.1 of Bradyrhizobium sp. SZCCHNRI3052. NCBI lineage: Bacteria > Pseudomonadati > Pseudomonadota > Alphaproteobacteria > Hyphomicrobiales > Nitrobacteraceae > Bradyrhizobium > Bradyrhizobium sp. SZCCHNRI3052. The sequence continues at coordinate 18,842 of NZ_JAUETW010000009.1, forward strand.
TCGTCGATCTCGGAAATCTGGCTGCCGATGCCTTCGACGACGTCGACGGTCGCCTGCGTGGTGGTCTGCACCTCGCCGATCAGGCGCGAGATCTCCTCGGTCGATTTGGCGGTCTGATCCGACAGCGACTTGACCTCGGCCGCAACCACGGCAAAGCCGCGGCCGGCATCGCCGGCGCGCGCGGCCTCGATGGTGGCATTGAGCGCCAAGAGGTTGGTCTGCTCGGCAATGCCGCCGATCAGGTTGGAGACCTCGGCGATCTTGTCCACGGCCGTGGACAAGGAGAGCATCGTGTTCTTCGCCTTCTCGCGCTCGGTCACCGCCGATTTGGTGATCGTGCTGGCGCGCGCCACTTGGCTCGAGATCTCGCGGATCGCCGAGCTCAGTTGCTCGGCTGCCGACGAGACCGTCTGGGCATTGGAGAGCGACTTCTCCGAGGCTGCGGCCACCGATTGCGCATCGGTCGACAGCTCCTCGGCCAGTTTCGAGAGGCCTGCGGCGACGGCCTCGACCTGGCGCGATGCGCCGGCCGCAGCTTCGACGGACGTCTCGGTCTCGCGCTCGATCACGTCGGCCATGTCGAGCATGGCGCGCTTCTTATGCTCCTCGGCGGCCGCACGATCGCGCTCCTGCCTGTCGCGGAGGCTCGCGTTCTCGAGCGCGTTGGTCTTGAAGATGCTCAGCGCGCCCGCCATCGCGCCGATCTCGTCGCCGCGTTCCGAATAGGAAATGTCGGCCGACAGATCGCCCTCGGCGATCCGCCGCATCAGCCCGGTCATGCGCGACAGCGGACGGACGACGCCGATCACCAGCCCCGACATGCCGGCGACGACCAGAGCCAGAACGATGCCGGACACGGTCCACACAATGATGGAGATGCTGCGATCCTGGGTCGCCGCCGTCGCCTCCATGTCCGAATTCAGCTTGTTCGCCTTGTCGACCAGCGTATCGATCACCGCGCGGTGGGCGGCGTAGGCTTCGGCCAGCCGGGCATAGGCGGCATCGGCCTTCGCCATGTCGCCGGAGCGCAGCGCCGGGATCAACTCGGCCTCCAGGGCCTGCCAGAATTTCCGGACCTCGCCGTCCGATCGTTCGACCAGCAGCGATTTCAGATCAGGCTGCAGCGCCGAGCCGGTCCAGAACGTCTTGCGATCCTCATAGTCCTTCTTCAGTTGCGCCAGCTTCGTGACGTGCGTGTCGAGATCGTTCGGCGTCCGGAGTGCGAGGGTCGCCTCGAGATAGGCCTCGAGCACATATTCAGGCGGCGGCAGGATGTCGGCCACCAGATCATTGCCGAGCTTGATCTTGTCGTAGAGGGGCCCGCCGACCTTGAGCTCGCGCAGCGCATAGGCGCTGGTCAGCACGACCGCACCGAAGCCGAGTGCGAGCACAAGGCCAAAAGCCGCAATGAACGTGGAAATGGAGAGACGCATCTTCATGTCGGCGGCACATTCGCTGGAGGGTGGACTGCACCCGCCGTCGCCCCGCCGGAGCCCTCTCCGCTCGCTTGCATGGAGCTGGTCCGTCCGGAACGACCGGCATCGAGTCGTTAATTTGATCAGCGTGCACAACCTTTTCTCAGGGAAGGTAAATTTCCGCCCCCGTAGAAATGCGGTCCAACCCGCTTCGGCAGAGGATGCAGGCGCTCCTCCCACTATGACCTGGCGCAAGGCGGCGGGAGGCGGATCTGCGAACATTTACGGATCGTCGCTTCAGGAGCCACCATGTCGAAACCCATCCCGGACAAGGCTGAGATCGCGCTCGAATATCCCGACAAGTTCTATGCCGGCACGTTCGAGCATTCCTCGCGGTTCGAAGCCCATCTCGAATCATCCGGCCTGGCATTGACCCTGGAGCGGCCCGGCCCAGAGGACGTCCGCAAGTCGATCCATATGCACCTGAACTTCGGACTGCTCGCCGCGATTCTGCACGAGCTCGCCGCCGGCATCGCTTCGATGCCCAAGGACGACATCGTTCATCGCGAGCAGCTGCGCGACGCAGTCGCGGCTCTGCATCGAGCTCTTAACGCGCCTTAACCGGTTGTGCCGCGGCGGCACAAAGGAGTCCGGCGTTAACTCCCGGTTCAGCCTTCGTTAGTGTATTGCTAACTACGCCAGAACCTTTGCCCGGAGAAGGTCGGGTTGGAGGCCGGTGTGCTGCGGGAGTGACAGCATTTTATTCAAAAGCGATCTATCTCCGATCCATCGACGGCGCGCGATGCGCGAGCCTTGTTAGTTGAGTATCGGAGACCCGCCATGAAGAAGATCCTGTTCGCAACCGTTGCCGTCGCCGCGCTGGCTTCGGCCCAGTCCGCTGTCGCCGCCGATCTCGGCGCCCGGACCTATCCCTACGCCACCAAGGCGCCGCCGGCTTACGCCGCCCCGATCTACAACTGGACCGGCTTCTATCTCGGCGCCCATCTCGGCGGCGCGTTCTCCAGCGACAACAACTTCTCCGGCCTCGCCACCGGCAACAACTCCAACGGCCGCTTCCTGGGCGGCTTGCAGGTCGGCGCCGACTGGCAGTTCGCACCGACCTGGGTGATCGGCGCCGAGGGCCAGTACAGCTGGCTGAGCGGCAGCGTCGGCGCCGCCTTCCCCGGCGGCCTCGTCTACACCAACAGCCAGCGCGGCCTCGGCTCGATCACCGGCCGCTTCGGCTATACCTGGGGTCCGGGCCTGCTCTACGTGAAGGGCGGCTACGCCTATTCCGACAACAACGAGAAGGTGACGTTCGCCGGCACGCCGGTCGGCTTCGCGACCAATGGCGACCATCGCAACGGCTGGACCGTCGGCGGCGGACTCGAATACATGTTCGCGCCGAACTGGTCGGCCAAGGCCGAGTATCAGTACTACAATTTCGGCAGCGCTACCTTCACGGCGCCCGCCGCGCTGGTGCCGACCGGCAGCTTCACCACCGACGACCACACCTTCAAGGCTGGCGTGAACTACCGCTTCAACTGGGGCGCTCCGCTCGCGGCCCGCTACTGATCCGCAGGCGTCAAATAACAACAAACGACGGGAAGGCCGGCAGCGATGCCGGCCTTTTCTGTCATAGGTTATCGAAAGCGCGGCCCAACAATCCCTTCCGTCCCGTTAAATGCCGCACGGTGAAATGCGAAAATGCGAGAAAACTCAGCACTGCCCGAGTAGTTTCCCGGATTTGTTAACCGCCCGCCGCGATACTGCCTGCAAGCAACAGCTCCAAGTAGTGCATATCGGGGGACACCAGAGATGGCGATTCGGTTCAGCTTCAGCAGGGTGCTCGGAGTCCTGCGACCCAGATGGGGCGTCCGCGGCAGCCTGTTCGCAGCCTTCGCAGTGATCGCGGGCATGGCGATCGCGATCAGCGTCGCTGCGGGACTGATGCTGCGACACGTCGGCGGCACCATGGTCGAACTCTCGGGCCGCGAGATTCCGCGCCTGACCTCGAGCCTGCAGCTGCTGGCGCAGAGCTCCGGCCTGGCCAGCCTCGGCCCGGCGCTGCTGCAGTCCCAGAGCGAGGACGCGCTCAACGAGCGCCTGAAGAAGATGCAGGAGATCCAGAAGACCACGCAGGAGCGCCTGAGCGAGATCAGCGCGCTCGGCGCCGCGAAGAGCGTGGTGGCTCCGCTCGCCGAGACCATCAAGAACATCAACGAGGCCAATCAGAGCCTGGTGTCGGCCGCACGCGAGCGGCTCGAAGTGGCGGCCCTGCACAACAAGCAGTATGACGCGTTGCGCAAGGCGCAGGCGGACTTCACTGCCGCCGCCAACGAGCCGATGCTGGATGCCCAGACGCAGCTCAACGCCGTGCTCGGCGCAGCCGAGGTGTCGGCAGACGACGCAACGGCAGCCGCACGGTTCGTCGAGCAGCTCGGCAATGTGATCGCGTCCGGCAACCTGCTGGTGGCGCAGATGGCTGCCGCGCTATCGGCCAACGACAGCGACACGCTGGAGACGATCGAGCGGCAGTTCAAGGAGGCGGTGGCGCAGCTCAAATCCAATCTCGAATTGCTGCCGACCGGCCGCAGCACCAAGGCAATCCACGATGCCGCGCTGAAGCTCGCCGCGCTCGGCGAGGGCAAGGCCCGCGTGTTCAAGACGCGCGAGAAGGAGCTCGACGCCAACGACTACGGGCAGACCGTGCTGGAGGAGACGCGCAAGCTCAATGTCGGTCTCGACATCAGCGTGCAGCAGCTCGTCGAAGGCGTGCGCAAGTCGACCGAAAGCACCACCGGCACGGCGGGCCGTGACATCGAGCTGGCAACGCTCGGCATGGCCGGTGCCGGCGCAGCCACGCTGCTCGGCTCGGTGCTGTTCGTCTGGCTCTATGTCGGCGGCAACATCCTGCGCCGGATCAAGCGGCTGCAGCAGGCGATGCAGACGCTGTCGAGCGGCGATCTCGACACCGAGATTGCGGCCTCGAAGCAGCGCGACGAGATCGGCACGATGGTCGACACCCTGCAGGTGTTCCGCGAGAACATGGTCCGTGCCCGCACCCTGGCCGCCGAGCAGGACCGCGAGAATGCCGCCAAGGCCGAGCGCGCCGCGCGCATGGAGGCCCAGATCGCCACGTTCGAGGCGACGGTGCGCAGCGCCCTCGGCACGCTGCAGAACTCCGCCACGGCCATGCAGGCGACCGCGCAGAGCATGTCACAGACCGCCGACCAGTCCAACTCGCTGGTCAATGCGGTCGCGGCGGCTGCCGAGGAGACCTCGGTCAACGTCCAGACCGTGTCGGCCGGCACCGAGCAATTGTCGTCGTCGATCGCGGAGATCAGCCGCCAGGTCGTGACCTCGGCCCAGATCGCCAAGAAGGCGGTCGAGGAAGCCGGCGCCACCGATTCGACGATGCAGGGACTCGCCGACAACGCGAGCCGCGTCAGCGTCGTCGTCGACCTGATCCAGGCGATCGCCTCGCAGACCAACCTGCTCGCGCTCAACGCCACCATCGAGGCGGCGCGCGCCGGCGAGGCCGGCCGCGGCTTCGCGGTGGTCGCGCAGGAGGTGAAGAGCCTGGCGAGCCAGACCGCCAAGGCCACCGACGAGATCCGCACCCAGATCGCAGGCATGCAGCAGGTCGCCTCGTCGGCGGTGTCGGCGATCCGCAACATCGGCGAGACCATCGCCGAGATCGACAACGTCACCACCGCGATTGCCGCCGCCGTGGAGCAGCAGGGCACCGCGACGCACGAGATCGCCCGCAACATCCAGCAGGCGGCCTCCGGCACCACCGAGGTCTCCAACAACATCACAGGCGTCTCCAGCGCCTCGGCCCAGGCCGGCACCTCCGCCAACGAGGTGCTCAGTGCCTCCGAAGCGCTGCGGCGCGAGGCCGACACCCTGCGCGCCGAGGTCGATGCGTTCCTGACCAACATCCGAGCGGCGTAGTTGCTACTCGCCGGTCATTCCGGGTTCGAGGCCTGCGGCCTCGCCCCGGAATGACGGGGGCGTGGCGAAGCAGAAGGCGTCGAGGCAGGTCATGCTGGCGCGACCCGAAGCACCTTCCGTACCCCGGAATGCCAAGCAGCCATGTGTTTTTCGGCTGGCGCTCGTCCGCGGCGGCCGTTAATCGATGAGGCATGACCAAGACCGACACCGCCACCTCCTCCGCCGAAGCCCTGCGCTATCCCTGGGAGCAGCATCCCGGCGAGGACCAGGTCGTCGAGGTCGCGCCCGGCGTGCTGTGGCTGCGGCTGAAGCTGCCGTTCCGCCTCAACCATGTGAACATCTATCTGCTCGCCGATGGCGATGGCTGGGTCGCGGTGGACTCCGGCTTCGGCAACGAGGAGTCGATCGCCGCCTGGACGCGGCTGCTCGATGGCCCGCTGAAGCACGTCAAGATCAGCCGGCTGATCGTGACGCATTCACATCCCGACCATGTCGGACTCGCCGGCTGGATCGTCGAGCGCTTCAACTGCCCGCTGGTGATGTCGCAGGTCGAGTACCTGCAGTCGGTCTATCACCAGAACCGCGGCACCGAGGAGCGCCGCAATGCCCAGCGGCTGTTCTTCCGCCGTCACGGCATGGACGAGACCCTGACCGACAAGCTGCTCGGCCGCGGCCAGGAATATCTGCAGCGCGTCTCGGTGCTGCCGGCCTCCTACCGCCGCATCTCCCACGGCGACGAGATCCAGATCGGCAGCCGGCGCTTCAAGGTCATCACCGGCGGCGGGCACGCGCTCGACCAGGTCATGCTGTATTGCGCCGCCGACAAGCTGTTCCTGTCCGCCGACCAGGTGCTGAGCAAGATCTCGCCCAATGTCAGCGTCTGGGCGGTCGAGCCGGACCAGAACTCGCTCGGCGAATATCTGGCCTCGCTGGCGAGCCTCACCACCACCCTGCCCTATGACGTGCTGGTGCTGCCAGGCCATGGCGTGCCGTTCTACGGGCTGAAGACGCGCATCAAGCAGCTCGCCGACCACCACGAGGAGCGCTGCCGGATGATCGCGGACGCCTGCCGCGACGAGCCGAAGACCTCGGCGCAGCTCGTGCCGGTCGTGTTCCACAAGCACGTGCTCGACCCGCACCAGATGGGCTTCGCCGCCGGCGAGCTGATCGCCCATGTCAACTACATGCTGGTCGAGGGCCGCCTGACCAGCCAGGACGTCGACGGCGTGCTGCATTATCGCACCACCTGAGGCTGCGGGGCCGCGACGCCGCCGCGTCGCCGCAATCCCGGCGCCGTTCGGCCGAGATCACTGCCCCCTTGGACAAATCGCCCAATTCCTGCCTTGGGATTCCGGCTCGACAGCCGCTCTGGAAACGCTCTAAGAAGACCTCACGCCACGCATGCCGCGAGGTTTTCGCTCCAGGTGCTGCACTGCAGCGCGCCAGTTCGGGTTTCGTGATGGACTACAGCCAGTACTTCAGTGCCGCCCTCGGTCGCCTGCATGATGAGCGTCGCTACCGAGTCTTCGCCGATCTCGAACGCATCGCCGGCCGGTTCCCGCACGCGACCTGGCACTCGCCGAGCGGACCGCGCAATGTCGTGATCTGGTGCTCCAACGACTATCTCGGCATGGGCCAGCACCCGAAGGTGGTCGGCGCGATGGTCGAGACCGCAACCCGCGTCGGCACCGGCGCCGGCGGCACCCGCAACATCGCCGGAACCCATCATCCCCTGGTGCAGCTCGAGGCCGAGCTCGCCGACCTCCACGGCAAGGAAGCGGCGCTGCTGTTCACCTCCGGCTACGTGTCGAACCAGACCGGCATCGCCACGCTCGCCAAGCTGATTCCCGACTGCCTGATCCTGTCGGATGCGCTGAACCACAATTCGATGATCGAGGGCGTGCGCCAGTCCGGCTGCGAGCGCCAGATCTGGCGCCACAACGATCTCGCCCATCTCGAACAGCTCCTGATCGCCGCCGGTCCTAACAGGCCGAAGCTGATCGCCTGCGAGAGCCTGTATTCGATGGACGGCGACGTCGCGCCGCTGGCGGCGATCTGCGATCTCGCCGAGCGCTACAATGCGATGACCTATGTCGACGAGGTGCACGCGGTCGGCATGTACGGCCCGCGCGGCGGCGGCATCGCCGAGCGCGATGGCGTCATGCACCGCATCGACATTCTCGAAGGCACGCTGGCGAAGGCGTTCGGCTGCCTCGGCGGCTACATCGCCGCGAAGGGCGAGATCATCGACGCGGTTCGCTCGTACGCGCCGGGCTTCATCTTCACGACCGCGCTGCCGCCGCCGATCTGCTCGGCCGCCACGGCTGCGATCAAGCACCTGAAATCGTCGAGCTGGGAGCGCGAGCGCCACCAGGACCGCGCCGCGCGGGTGAAGGCGGTCCTCAACGCCGCCGGCCTGCCGGTGATGACCAACGACACCCACATCGTGCCGCTGTTCGTCGGCGATCCCGAGAAGTGCAAGCAGGCCTCCGATCTCCTGCTGGAAGAGCACGGCATCTACATCCAGCCGATCAACTACCCGACGGTCGCCAAGGGCACCGAGCGCCTGCGTATCACGCCCTCGCCCTACCACGACGACGGCCTGATCGACCGCCTGGCGGAAGCCCTGCTGCAGGTCTGGGAACGGCTCGGCCTGGCGCTGCACAAGAAGCCGCTGGCGGCGGAGTAGCATCGCTCTCTCCGTCATTCCGGGGCGTGCGAAGCACGAGCCCGGAATCCATCGGGCAGCACGGCATGAGGCGACATGGATTCCGGGCCCGCCCTGCGGGCGCCCCGGAATGACGGCGGAGAACGTGGTGGCCCGTTTGCCCCGCTTGCCGCCCAGCTGACCGAGCAACACCCTCTCCGTCATTCCGGGGCGTGCGGAGCACGAGCCCGGAATCCATCGGGCAGCACAGCATCAGGCGACATGGATTCCGGGCTCGCCCTGCGGGCGCTCCGGAACGACGGCGGAGACTGCGGGGTCTCCCGCGCTAACGATGACTCCAGCTCCGCGCTCTCTCGGCAAGATCGCTATCGCCCTGCCTCCAGCAACGGGCTAGATTTCCCGGACAACGGGATCAGCCCGGAGCCTTCGAGGAAGACGTCGGAGACGCGTAGGAGATGCTGCACGACTGGGGCGTGATCCTGGCCGCGTTCGGCTATATCGGGTTCCTGTTCCTGGTCGCCAGCCGCGGCAACCGGGCCGGCGAACGGCGGCCGGCAGAGAGCCGCGGTCGGCTGGCCGGGCTGATCTACCCGCTGTCGCTGGCGATCTACTGCACGTCCTGGACCTTCTTCGGATCGGTCGGCTTTGCCTCCCGCACCAGCGTCGACTTCCTCGCGATCTATCTCGGGCCGATCCTGATGGTCGGCGCCTGCACGCCGCTGCTGCGCCGGGTGATCCGGCTCGCCAAGTCGCAGAACATCACCTCCGTTGCCGACCTGATCGGCGCCCGCTACGGCAAGAGCCAGGCGGTGGCGGCCACCGTGGCGCTGATCGCGATCATCGGCTCGGTGCCTTACATCGCGCTGCAGCTCAAGGCCGTCGCCTCGTCGCTGCAGACCATCCTGATCGACGACCGCGCCTTCGCCCACATCCCCTTCGTCGGCGACATGGCGCTGATGGTCACCCTGGCGATGGCTGTCTTCGCGGTGCTGTTCGGCACGCGGCAGACCGACGCCACCGAGCACCAGCACGGCCTGATGCTGGCGGTCGCGACCGAGTCGATCATCAAGCTGGTCGCCTTCATCGCCGCCGGCGCCTTCGTCACCTTCTGGATGTTCTCGCCGGTCGAGCTGATCGAGCGGGCCATGAAATCGCCGGAGGCCGAGCGCGCGCTGGAATATGTGCCGGGCATCGGCAATTTCCTCACCATGACCCTGCTGTCGTTCTGCGCCGCGATGCTGCTGCCGCGCCAGTTCCATGTCAGCGTGGTCGAGAACGCCGACGATGCCGAGGTGTCGCGTGCGCGCTGGCTGTTTCCGCTCTATCTGATCGCGATCAATCTGTTCGTGATCCCGATCGCTCTCGCAGGCCTCATCACCTTCCCGTTCGGCGCCGTCGACAGCGACATGTACGTGCTGGCGCTGCCGATCGAAGCCAATTCGCAATGGCTGTCGATCCTGGTCTTCGTCGGCGGCCTGTCGGCGGCGACCGCGATGGTGATCGTCGAATGCGTGGCGCTGTCGATCATGGTGTGCAACGACATCGTCGTGCCCCTGGTGCTGCAGCGCCAGGAGCAGCGCGAGATCGGCCGCGACTTCGCCGGCTTCCTGCTCGGCACCCGCCGCATCGCGATCTTCGCCATCATGGTGATGGCCTATTTCTACTACCGCGCGCTCGGCAACACCCAGCTCGCCGCGATCGGCCTGTTGTCGTTCGCCGCCATCGCGCAGCTCGCACCGAGCTTCTTCGGCGGTCTGTTCTGGCGGCGCGCGACCGCGCGCGGCGCGATGGGCGGCATGCTGGTCGGCTTCGCCGTCTGGCTCTACACGCTGTTCATCCCGAGCTTCCTCGACACCTCCACCGCCGGCATCCTGTTCCTGCAGCACGGTCCGTTCGGCTTCGAGCCGCTGCGGCCGCAGGCGCTGCTCGGCACCGATTTGCCGCCGCTGCTGCACGGCGTGCTGTGGAGCCTGTCGCTCAATCTCTTGACCTACGTCGTGCTGTCGCTGGCGCGGCAGCCGTCGTCGATCGAGCTGTTGCAGGCCGACATCTTCGTGCCGGCCGAGCTGACGCCGAGTGCGCCGAGCTTCCGGCGCTGGCGCTCGACCGTGACGGTGCAGGACATCCAGAGCACGGTCGGCCAATATCTCGGTCCCGACCGCGCCCGCGCCTCGTTCGAGGCGTTCGCCGCCCAGCGCAACCTCCCGCTCGATCCGGCCGCGCCGGCCGATTTCGAGCTGCTGCGCCATGCCGAGCACCTGATCGCCTCGTCGATCGGCGCGGCGTCGTCGCGCCTCGTGATGTCGCTGCTGTTGCGCAAGCGCACGGTGTCCGCCAAGGCCGCGCTCAAGCTGCTCGACGATTCCCACGCCGCGCTGCATTTCAACCGCGAGATCCTGCAGACCGCGCTGAATCATGTGCGCCAGGGCATCGCGGTGTTCGACGCCGACCTGCAACTGATCTGCTCCAACGGCCAGTTCGTCGACCTGCTCGGGCTGCCGCCGGATCTGGTGCAGATCGGCAGTCCGCTGAAGGAAATCCTCGAATTCATGGGCACGATCGGCGCGCCCACCTATGAGGACGGCGAGGCGCTGCTGGCGCGGCGGCTCGCCGCCTACACCACCGAAGGCGAGCCCTATCTGGAACGCCTCGCCGACCGCCACATGGTGATCGAGGTCCGCACCAACCGCATGCCGGATGGCGGCCTCGTCATCACCTTCACCGACGTCACGCCCTCGTTCGAAGCCGCCGAGGCACTGGAGCGCGCCAATGCGACGCTGGAGAAGCGCGTCCGCGACCGCACCGAGGAGCTGACGCGGCTGAACTCGGAGCTGGCGCTGGCGAAGAGCGCCGCCGAGGACGCCAACATCTCCAAGACGCGCTTCCTTGCGGCGGCCAGCCACGACATCCTGCAGCCGCTGAACGCGGCGCGGCTCTACGTGACGAGCCTCGTCGAGCGGCAGACGGCCGGCGAGGATTCGCGCCTGGTCGAGAACATCGACGACTCGCTCGAGGCGATCGAGGAGATTCTCGGCGCGCTGCTCGACATCTCCCGGCTCGATGCCGGCGCGATGACGCCGCAGGTCTCGAGCTTCAAGATGGCCGACCTGATGCGCTCGCTGGAGATCGAGTTCGCGCCCGCCGCGCGCGCCAAGGGTCTGGAGCTGGTGTTCGTGCCGTCGTCGCTGCCGGTCGAGTCCGACCGTCTGCTGCTGCGCCGGCTGCTGCAGAACTTCATCTCCAACGCCATCAAGTACACCCCCAAGGGCCGCGTGCTGGTCGGCTGCCGCCGCCACGGCCAGTCGCTGCAGATCGGCGTCTACGACACCGGCGTCGGCATCCCCCCGGTCAAGCGCGGCGAGATCTTCAAGGAATTCCACCGCCTCGAGCAGGGCGCGCGGATCGCGCGCGGCCTCGGCCTGGGGCTGTCGATCGTCGAGCGCATCGCGCGCGTGCTGAACCACGGCATTGCGCTCGCCTCGAACCGCAGCGGCGGCTCGGTGTTCTCGGTCACCGTCCCGATCGCCAAGGCGATCAACCACACCGCCGCCGTCACCACCGCGACCCCGCTGGCGACGACGCCGATTGCGGGCGCCCTGATCGTCTGCATCGAGAACGATCCGGCGATCCTCGACGGCATGAAGACCCTGCTGACGGCGTGGGACGCCGAGGTGATCGCCGTCCCTGATCCGGAGTCCGCGATGGAGGCGATCGCGGCGCGCGACGGCGCCGTCACCGGCCTGCTCGTCGACTACCATCTCGACCGCGGCAACGGCATCGCTGCCATCCGCGACATCCGCCGCCGCTTCAACGAGGCGCTGCCCGCGATCCTGATCACCGCCGACCGCAGCCCCCACGTCCGCGCCGCCGCCCGCGACGACAACATCGCCGTGCTCAACAAGCCGCTGAAGCCGGCATCGCTGCGGGCGTTGTTGGGACAGTGGCGGATTCAGCAGATGGTGGCGGCGGAGTAAGGGCGGCTGCCAAGTCACGACCCTCGCCGCATTGCTGCCTTGCCGGGACTGTCCCCCATCCGCTCGACCAGATAGTCCACGAACACCCGAACACGCGCGGGCGTGTTGGCGCCGCCGACGAAGACGGCGTGAAAGACTTCCCTGTCGCCGGGATTGAACGCTTCGAGCAGCGGCACCAGCCGCCCCTCTGCGATCGCGTTGCCGAGGCTGAAATCGCCGACGCGGGCGATGCCGACGCCATCGAGCGCGAGCTGGCTGAGCGTGTCGCCGCTGTTGGCTTCGACGGCGCCGCGCACCTTCAGCGCATAGTCGACGCCACCGCGGCGGAACGGCCACACCGGTTCGGCGCGGCGAAAGCTGAAGTTCAGGCAATTGTGGTTGTGGAGGTCTTCCGGCGCCTCCGGCACGCCCCAGCGCGCCAGGTAGTCGGGCGAGGCGACGATGGTGCGGCCGTTGTCGCCGAGGCGGCGCGCGGTGAGCGCGCTGTCGGGCAGCGGACCGCCGCGAATCGCCACATCCGCCTGCCCCGCCGCCACGTCGACGAGGCCGTCGCTGAGATTGATGTCGACCAGGATGTTCGGATAGCGCCGCACGAACTCGCCGAGCAGAGGGACGATGCAGACGCGGCCGTGCGAGAGGGCGGCGCTGACCCGGATGCGCCCGCGCGGCGCGCCCTGGTCTGCGATCGCCTGCTCGGCCTCGTCGAGGTCGGCGAGAATGCGACGGGCGGCCGCGAGATAGGACTGCCCCTCGGCGGTCAGCGTCAGCGCCCGCGTGCTTCGCAACAGCAGCCGTGCGCCAAGCCGCGCCTCGATGCGGTCGAGCGTCCGGCTCACAGCCGATGGCGTCAGCCCGAGACTGCGACCGGCGGCCGAGAAGCTGCCGCTGCCGGCGACGGCGCAGAACACTTCGAGCTCCCGCGCACGGTCCGCGCTGGCCAATACCATCTTTGCGTCCCGATCAAAAATCCTTGGCGTGGCCACCCTCTAATACCGCGGACCTCGCTCGTCTAGCTTCGCGTGCATCAACACGGCCACTGAGGAGATCGCCATGACCCTTCCCCGCCTGCTGCAACGAACCGCCTTTGCCGCCACCGCGCTCACCGTCCTGACCAGCGCCGCCCTCGCCGACGCGACCGAGGCGCCCGGGAATTTCCCCAAGACCTTCCGCACCCAGGAGATCCCGACCAACGGCACCACGCTCCACGTCCGCGTCGGCGGCACTGGACCCGCGGTGGTGCTGCTGCACGGCTATGGCGACACCGGCGACATGTGGGTGCCGCTCGCCGCCAAGCTTTCGCAGAACCACACGGTCATCGTGCCCGACCTGCGCGGGCTCGGCCTGTCCGCCCGCGCCGACAAAGGTTTTGAGAAGGCCAACCAGGCCGAGGACATCACCGGCGTCATGGACGCGCTGGGCGCCCGCACCGCCGAGGTCGTGGCGCACGACATCGGCAACATGGTCGCCTACGCGCTGGCGGCACGGCACGCCGACCGCGTGACCAAGCTGGTGCTGATGGATGCGCCGGTGCCGGGCATCGGCCCGTGGGAGGAGATCCTGAAGAACCCGCTGCTGTGGCACTTCCGCTTCGGCGGCCCCGACATGGAGCGCCTGGTGGAGGGGCGCGAGCGCATCTATCTCGACCGCTTCTGGAACGAGTTCTCGGCTAACCCTGCCCACTTCCCGGAGGCCGCGCGCGTCCATTACGCGCAGCTCTATGCCGGCCCGGGGCGGATGCATGCGGGCTTCAGCCAGTTCGCCGCCTTCGATCAGGACGCGATCGACAACCGCGCCTGGCTCGCGGCGCATGGCAAGCTGACGATGCCGGTGCTGGCGATCGGTGGCGCGGCGTCCTTCGGCCCGACCATGGCGGTGGTGGCACGGGCCGGCGCGTCCAACGTGCAGGAGCAGGTCATCCCCGGCTCCGGCCATTGGCTGATGGAGGAGCAGCCGGCCGCGACGGTCGCTGCGATCGACGCCTTCCTCAACGGGCAGTCCGCCGCCACGCCGCCGCGCAACTGATCCAACGCAGCAGAAGGGCGCCGATCATGTCGACCCACACATGCGATGATGCGATCGTGGCAGCCAACGCCTCGCAAAGGCGCGCGATCATCTTCATCCACGGCCTGTGGCTGAAGCCCGGCTCGTGGGATCGGTGGGTCGAGCTGTTCGACGCCGCCGGCTACGCCGGGTTGGCCGAGTATGACGAGCCGAAGGTTCGAGTTTGGGTAAAGACCTGGGGTCAGATAATCTCGGAATCCGAAGGTCGCCTAACATTTTACAAGCGACGCCTTGAGTACAAGGCCAATGACGTAGAAGCACTTCGATATCTGCGAACGGTCAATCCCAATTATCTTAGCGACGAAGTGAGGGAGAAGATTGCTACACTCGATCTCAAAGATCAGGTCTAGCCGACCGGATTGATGTACGGACCAACAAGGCGTCACTTGCTCCACAAGACTGGAAGGCCTCGGTAACAGTCCAACAAAACTCAACGTCGCAAACCTCGCGGCAGGGCGCCTTGGCACACCTGCGGAATCTTACCGTGGCTTTGGGGAGACTTGCACGGAGATGGGCCTAAGCGGAGCTTGCGCACTTTGCTCTGCGTCCCCCTAGATACAGACTTTCTTTTTTCCAGAAATCGTGCTACCCCTTGAGTCGTCCCGTGCTCGTCATGAGGGGCGCTTCGCGATCGTCACGAACGTGGGGTGCGGGATGCGGTGGGCGCGTCGGGTCGCAGCGGGCTTGGTCCTGCGGACGAACGATCCGGCGCGCACGGTCAAGCCGTGTGGTCCTGGCATCCCGGTGCTGATGCCAAGTCCGTAGCGACGATGTTGCGGATGACGGGGGCAAGAACGCCGGTCCCCGGGGAGAGCACGGAGCAGCCGTCAAAACCATCGCGCAGGGAGGGCCGGGTGTGTTCGGCCAGACCTGTGGTGACTGCCGCCTGCTTTTTTCTGCAGGCGGGCCACGGGCGCGGCCAGCGCCCGGCCTTCCCTGCGCCCTCTGTCTTCGAGAGGGCGGACAATGAGCAAAGCTCGGACGCGCGATGCGTCGCGAGGCCGTGAAGGTGTGTCGCGAGTGGAGCAGAAGGCGTGCGGAATGGACGCTGTCCACATACACTGCAAGACGTCATCAAGCGCCGGCCAATGGTGACTCCGGCAGATAGCTGCGGGGTATCGTCATTCCGGGGCGGCTCGCAGAGCCGAACCCGGAATGACGACTCATCCAGATTTTCCCGTCGCTTACTTCCCCGTTGGCGCGTCCTGCCGCCAGGCGCTGCCCGCGATCTTCGCCGCCGCAATCACCGCCTGCGTCCGGCTCTCGACACCGAGCTTCTGCAGGATGGCCGACACATGCGCCTTGATGGTCGCCTCGGAGACACCGAGCTCGTAGGCGATCTGCTTGTTGAGCAGCCCCTGCGACAGCATCATCAGCACCCGCACCTGCTGCGGGGTCAGCGTCACCAGACGGTCGCGCAGCCTGGTCATCTCCGGATCGGCGCCGGCCGCCAAGTCCGTGTCGGGCGGCACCCAGACGTCGCCGTCCATCACCTTCTTGATGGCATCGCGCAGCGTGTCGACGCCGAACCGCTTCGGGATGAAGCCGGAGGCGCCGAAATCGAGCGAGCGGCGGATTGTCGCGCCATCGTCGCTCGCCGACACGATGACGACCGGGATCGCCGGATATTGCGCGCGCAGATAGATCAGGCCCGAGAAGCCGGAGATGCCGGGCATGGTGAGGTCGAGAAGTACGAGATCGACCTCGGAATCCTTTTCCAGCAGCGCGGTGAGGTCCTCGAACGAACCGGCCTCGTCGACCACCGCCTCCGCGAGCACGCTCGCGACCGCCTGCCGCAAAGCGTTGCGGAACAGCGGGTGATCATCGGCAATGACGAGATGGGTGCTGGCAGCCGCCATGAATCCAGACTTGACCTTGCGAGACCGACGACATGCTGCAACTGCACGCGCCCGGTTTTCCGGAAATACTCGCCCGGCCACCGGTTGCATGCAAGCGTCCAATTCCACTTGCAGGGAAGGCGGTTAATCCGAACCTTGTGCAACGCAACATCGGTAGCGCGACGGCCGCTCACCGAACTTGATCCGCCGCAATGTCCCCATCTTTCCCGCGCGCCGCAGAGGGCAGAGCCGAAAGTCGTATTGGGGCGGGTTTCACTGCAATGTTACTGAAGAGCAAGGTCTCCGCGACCTGCGCCGTCCAAGTCCGGCATGCGGAGGCGAAAGCCATCATCACAACAATCATGGGGAGCGAATGCCGATGTCAACAATGGTAGCCACACAAGCGAGATCGGGAGGCATGACGAAGGACGAACGCTTCGTCATTCTGGCCTCCTCTCTCGGCACCGTCTTCGAGTGGTACGACTTCTATCTTTACGGGTCGCTGGCCTCGATCATCGGCGCGCAGTTCTTCAGCGGCTATCCGGCAGCCACCCGCGACATTTTCGCACTGCTCGCGTTCGCCGCCGGCTTCCTGGTCCGCCCGTTCGGCGCGATCGTGTTCGGCCGCATCGGCGACATCGTCGGCCGCAAATACACCTTCCTGGTCACGATCCTGATCATGGGCCTGTCGACCTTCATCGTCGGCCTGCTGCCGAACGCCGAGACCATCGGCTTCGCGGCACCGGTGATCCTGATCGGCCTGCGCCTGCTGCAGGGCCTCGCGCTCGGCGGCGAGTATGGCGGCGCCGCGACCTATGTCGCCGAGCACGCCCCGATGGGCAAGCGCGGCTACTACACCTCCTTCATCCAGACGACGGCGACGATGGGCCTGTTCCTGTCGCTGCTGGTCATCCTGTTCACCCGCACCATCATCGGCGAGGCCGACTTCGCCAAATGGGGCTGGCGCATTCCGTTCCTGGTCTCCGTGCTGCTGCTCGGCGTCTCCGTCTGGATCCGTCTGCGCCTGAACGAATCGCCCGTGTTCCAGAAGATGAAGGACGAGGGCAAGAGCTCGAAGGCGCCGCTGACGGAAGCGTTCGCGAACTGGGGCAACGCCAAGATCGTGTTGCTGGCGCTGATCGGCGCCACGATGGGCCAGGGCGTGGTCTGGTACACCGGCCAGTTCTACGCGCTGTTCTTCCTGCAATCGATCCTGAAGGTCGACGGCTACACCGCCAACCTGCTGATCGCCTGGTCGCTGCTGCTCGGCACCGGCTTCTTCATCGTGTTCGGCATGCTGTCCGACAAGATCGGCCGCAAGCCGATCATCATGGGCGGCTGCCTGATCGCGGCACTGACCTTCTTCCCGATCTTCAAGATGATCACCACCAACGCCAACCCGGCGCTGGAGAAGGCGATCGAGGCGACGAAGGTGGAAGTGGTGGCTGATCCCGCCGGCTGCGGCGATCTGTTCAACCCGGTCGGCACCCGCGTCTTCACCGCGCCTTGCGACACCGCCCGCGCCTTCCTGGCCCAGTCCTCGGTCAGGTACTCGACCGTTTATGGCCCGGCCGGCTCCGGCGTGAAGGTCACCTTCAACGGCAAGGAAGTGCCCTACACCGACGCGAAGACCAGCAACCCGGCGCTGACGGCCGCGATCGGCGAGGCCGGCTATCCGAAGGCGGGTGATGCCGGCATCGTCAAGATGGCGCATCCGTTCGACATCTTCCGTCCGCAGGTGGCTGCCATCATCGGTCTGCTGTTCATCCTGGTGATCTTCGTCACCATGGTGTACGGCCCGATCGCCGCGATGCTGGTCGAGCTGTTCCCGACCAAGATCCGCTACACCTCGATGTCGCTGCCGTATCACATCGGCAACGGCTGGTTCGGCGGCCTCCTGCCCGCAACCGCCTTCGCGATCGTGGCCTCGACCGGCGATATCTATGCCGGCCTGTGGTACCCGATCTTCTTCGCCGTGATCACTGCGGTGGTCGGCTTCCTGTTCCTGCCGGAAACCAAGGACGTCGACATCCAGGCGAAGTGATCACGAGGCGAGCGGCACCCCCGCTCGCATCTGCTTCCAACGACGAGCGGCCGCGGATCACTCCGCGGCCGTTCCGCATTTCAGACCCGCGGGTTTTCTCTTTATGGCCTCAGGCCGCGCCGATGAACTGCAATACCACCTCGCGCCGATGCGGACGCGCACGATGCTCGATCAGATAGAGCGCCTGCCAGGTGCCGAGCATCATGCGTCCGTCCTGCACCGGCACCTGCAGCGAGACCGCGCTCAGCATGGTCTTGACGTGTGCCGGCATGTCGTCCGGCCCCTCGGTGTCATGCATCCAGCCGGCATCCTCCGGCGCCAGCCGCGCCAGCGCCGTGGTGAGATCGTGCAGCACGGTGGGATCGGCATTCTCCTGGATCGTCAGCGACGCCGAGGTGTGGCGAACGAACAGGGTCACCGCGCCTTCCCTGGCGGATACTTCACGCAGAAACGCCTCGACCTCGCGCGTGAGATCGGTGAAGCCGCGGCCCGAAGTCTGCGCCGTCAGGATCGACGTCGCCACCGTATCGATCGCGACGACCGAAAGTGCCGTGCGCGAGGCCGATCGTGCCGACATGGATACAGCCTCCTCGAAGCGGTCTCAGATCCTGCCCGAGACGTCCTTCTGCACCCGTGTTGCCATGTCGAGCAGCCGGCGCCAGGCCTGCTCGAGGAACCCCATCATGCGGTCCATGTCCTGGTCGCTGGGCAGCGGGATCTCGAGCTTGCGCGTTCCATCGGAGGATTTCGATTCACCCGGCTTGTCCCCCGTCCTGGGTTCGGCTTTCCTCAACTGATCGGACTTGGGCAGCGCCTGATCTTTCGGCAGCGGCTCATCAATCTTGCCGGAGATGCTCTGATCGCGCGACGCGAGCTGGCCCTTGAGCTTTTCATTCTCCGCCTGCAGACGGCCGATCTCGGCGTCCAGCGCGGCGCGCTCATCAGGCACCGCGTAACAAGCAAAGCCCGATCCACTGCTGTTGTTGCACATCGAGACCGCACCGGTCTTGGTATCGAGCCGGATCACGCCGTCCGATGTCGTCGACATCGTATAGCGTCCCTTGTCGCCGTCAGGCGCGGTGTCCTCGACCGCAAACGCCTCTCCGCCCAGGCAGCTCAACGCCAGCAGCGCGAGGAGGGACGGCCGGTACGGCTTCGTGAGACTCATGGCTGGCTCTCCAAGGCGCATTCGCAACCGCCGCCATGCACGCCGACATTGTGTCGCGGCCATGACGTTGCCTCAGGTGCGATCCCCTGCCACAGGCCGCACCTATGCTTCGGACGTATAGGCGGAGCGACCGGATTTCAACGCGTCCGCCAGCAGCTCGAGGCGGTCCTGCCCCCAGAAGATCTCGCCGTCCAGCACATAGGCCGGCGAGCCGAACACGTCGGCCCCGATCGCGTCCTGCCGGTTCTGCTCGTAGGCCGCCCCGACCACGTCCGTCGCCGCCTGCGCCACGAGATCGCGGCCCGGCAGCCCGGCTGCATCGGCCAAGCCGGCGATCACCTCGGCATCCGCAAGATTGAGCTGCTGCTCCCAGATGGCCGGGAAGGCGCGCTGCAGATAGGGCTCGGGATCGAGGCCGGCCTGCTGCGCCGCGATGACGACGCCGTCGGCGAGCCGGGCGTTGAAGGGCCAGTTGCTCGGCTGGATGTGGAAATCGAGACCGCGCTTGTCGCGCCACCGCTTCAGCTCGACGATGCGATAGCGCTGCCGCGCCGGATGGCGCTTGGCCAGCGGAAGCCCGCCGGTCTCGGCGAACAGATCCACCAGCATGACCGGTTTGAGGTTGACGGTCGCGCCGTGGCTCGCGGCGATGTCGCGGAACAGCCGGTGGCCGATATAGGCCCATGGCGACTGCAGCGAGAAATAGTAATCGATCTGGCGCGACATGCGGGTTCCCGTGCCGGTTGGAGGTCAGCGACATCGGATCAGAGGGCACTGACAGGTGCAAGATCGCAGCCGCACACAACACTGTTGATGCGGCGCGGTGACACGCGCGACCGATCTGACGAAAAAGCCGAGAAAACGCGTAAATTCAGGCATCTAACAGTTCAACACGCAATCTTGACTTGGGGGGATGCGGTCAGTATGGTCCGCCCGGCTTTAAAGGGCGATGGGGCGCTAATTCCTGAAACTCGCGGCCGGGTCGGGTCTCCACACGTGGCGGATGGCACATGGCGGATGACACGAACGAGAGCAGCGGACACAAGGATCGCGACAAGTCGCCCGATGAGGTTGCGCTTTCCGCAAGGCTCGGAAGTCTCGACCAACGGTTGTCCGAAATTCGCGACGGCCGCTCGATCGGGACTGATCAACCTGGAATCGGCAGCGGTGACACTGCAGCCAGGGCTTCGGCCATGGCGCGTGGCCTGCGACTGTCGTCCGAGTTGATTGCCGGTGTCCTCGTCGGCGCGGTGCTTGGATGGGGCTTCGACCGCTTGCTGTCGACATCGCCCTTCGGATTCATCGTGTTTTTCCTGCTCGGCTTCGCCGCCGGCGTGTTGAACGTGGTGAGATCCGCAGGCATAGCTCCCGACAGGCCCCGCCAGTGAGGCATGCGCGGAAGACCTCGGCGCGGAAGACCAACGAGTGAATTGCAAAGCGCCGGCGTGGCCGGTGAACAATGAGACGCCACGCGGATGATCGATCCGATCCATCAATTCCACCTCAACAAGATCTTCACGATCGGCCATATCGGCAATCAGGAGATCACCTTCACCAACTCGTCCGCGTACATGCTGCTCGCGGTCGTGCTGATCGCCGTCATGATGATGGCCGCCGGGCGCGCGCTCGTGCCGGGCCGGTTCCAGTCGGTGGTCGAGCTGTCCTACGAATTCGTCGCCAACACCATCAGAACCAGCGCCGGCCCGCACGGCATGACGTTCTTCCCGCTGGTGTTCTCGCTGTTCATGTTCATCTTCGTCTCGAACATCGTCGGCATCATCCCCTACACCTTCACCGTCTCCAGCCACATCATCGTCACCTTCTCGCTGGCGCTCTTGGTGTTCCTGACGGTCATCATCTACGGCTTCTACAAGAACGGCCTGAAGTTCTTTAAGCTGTTCGTGCCGTCCGGCATCCCCGCGGTGATCCTGCCGCTGGTGGTCGTGATCGAAATCATCTCTTTCTTCTCCCGCCCGATCTCGCACAGCGTCCGTCTGTTCGCCAACATGCTGGCCGGCCACGTCACCCTGAAGGTGTTCGCGAGCTTCGTGACCATGCTCGGCGCGCTCGGCTTCGTCGGCAAGGTCGGCGCGCTGCTGCCGCTCGGCCTCACGGTCGCGCTGACCGGCCTCGAGCTGATGGTCGCGTTCCTCCAGGCCTACGTCTTCACGATCCTCACCTGCATCTATCTCAACGATGCTATCCATCCGGGCCACTGATCCGGCCCTCTCTACCAAACCCCTCAAAGGAGTTCGTTTCATGGATCCGGTTGCAGCGAAGTACATTGGCGCGGGCATTGCCTGCATCGGCATGGGTGGCGCGGGTGCCGGCATCGGCATCATCTTCGGCAACTACCTGTCGGCCGCTCTGCGCAATCCGTCGGCCGCTCAGGGCCAGTTCGGCAACCTGATTTTCGGCTTCGCGGTGACCGAAGCGCTCGGCATCTTCTCGCTGCTGATCGCCCTGCTCCTGCTGTACGCCGTCTAAGACGGCCTGAGCCGGACAGGAGAAGCCCGTGGCTGAAAGTCATGGCGAGGCCAAGGGCGGCGAGGCCAAGGGCACCGCAAGCGCCCATACTGAGGCCGATGGCGGGCATGGTTTCCCTCCCTTCCAGAAGGAAACCTTTCCCTCCCAGATCGTCTCCCTGGTGATCGCCTTCGTGGCGCTGTATGTGATCGTTTCGCGTGTGGCGCTGCCGAAGGTCGGGGCCGTCATCGACGCCCGCCAGAAGTCGATCGACGGCGATCTGGCTGAAGCGCAGCGGCTGAAGGATGAATCCGAAGCCGCGATGAAGGCGTATGAGAGCGAGCTGGCGACGGCTCGTGCCCGTGCCCAGGCGATCGGAGCGGAGACCCGCGAGAAGCTCGCGGCTTCTTCGGACGCCGAGCGCAAGGCGCTGGAAGACAGCCTCGCGGCCAAGCTCGCGGCGGCTGAGAAGTCCATCGCCACCACGCGCACGACCGCAATGAGCAATGTCCGCGGCATCGCCGCAGACGCAGCCAGCGCGATCGTGAAGCAGCTCACCGGCAAGGCCCCCGCGGCCAAGACGGTCGAGGCTGCGGTCGATGCATCGTTGAAGGGAACAGCCTGATGCATTTGCTCGCTGATCCGGAAACCTGGGTTGCGATTGCCTTCGTGATCCTGATGGGCCTGTTCGCCTATCTCGGTGTCCATCGCACGGTCCTGAAGGCGCTCGACAATCGCTCCGAGCGCATCAGATCCGAGCTGGCGGAGGCCAAGCGGCTCAAGGAAGAGGCGGCCAAAGTGCTCGCCGATTACAAGTCCCGCCGCGCCAGCGCCGAACGCGAGGCCGAGGAGATCGTCACCAGCGCGAAGGCGGAAGCCGAGCGCATCGCGGCGGAGGCCAAGGCCAAGATGGAAGACTTCGTCGCCCGTCGCACCAAGGCCGCCGAGGGCAAGATCGCCCTCGCCGAGGCCCAGGCTCTCGCCGACGTCAGGTCCGCTGCGGCGGAGGCCGCCGTCCAGGCCGCCGCGACCGTGCTGTCGCAGTCGGTCAAGGGCGCTCTTGGCGAAGACCTCGTCGCCAAAGGCATCGCGGAAGTCGGCCGCAAGCTGAACTGAGCGGCAGTCCGTCTCCATCCATCAACTTCAAAAGGCCGGTGCGATCCCATCGCACCGGCCTTTTGCTGTTCACGCTCTGCGGCGAGCGCCTCGCGCCACGGCAATCGTCACCGCCGCTTCTTGCCGTGCGGCCGCTCCGGGGTCAGCGCCTGCGGGTCGAAGCCGATGTAGAAGACGTAATTGTCGGCATTGGCGCCGGGCGGCGGCACCGGATAGACCATGTCCTCCGCGACGATCGTGAACGGCACGCTGCCGTCCTCGGTCATCTGCACCGTGGTGCGATACGACTTGGTGGCGATCACCTTCTCGCCGATGCCGCCCTGGACCACGGCGATGCGCATCGGAATGTCGACGCTCGCCGGCGCGCCCGCGGGGCCGGCAACGATGCGGCCCTGGATGCCGATCTTGGCGGTGATTTCGGCCCCGTTGAGACTGCATTCGCGCGCGGTCTTGGTGATCGACGCCTGGAACCGGACGTCGTTGCCGACGGCCTGCTTGCCGGGCGCGGCCACGGCGTAGGTCGAGGCGCCGGCGCGAATGTTGACCGGCGGACAGGTCAGGCCCTCGGTCGGATCGACCGGCGGTCCGCCGCTGGCGGGCAGGTTCTCCTGCCCCTTGTTGTCGGAACCGCCGCCGAACAGGCTCTTGAAGCGGTCGGTCAGCGATTGGGCGGCTGCCGGCGGCGCCGCGCCGGCGGCTCCCAAGGCCAGCAGCACGGCTGCCAACGTTCCAGCCCTGATCACGCTCGTCTCTCGCATCGTCTGATATCCCCGGCAACTCGGTCGCCCAGCCCAGGCGTCTATACCCATTTCAGAGGCCGGAACCAGCCCCGATCGGCCACTCCCGCGGCGATCCCGATCACGATTGCTACCCCCGGAAATCCTCGTGCAACAGGCCGTAGAGGTAATGGTCCTGCCAGACCCCGTTGATGCAGAGGTAGCGACGCGCCAGGCCCTCGCGGGTGAAGCCGCATTTCTCCAGCACGCGAATCGACGGCGTATTGGTCGGGATGCAGGCCGCCTCGACCCGGTGCAGATTGAGCTCGCCGAACAGGGTCGGCAGCAGCAGCCGCAGCGCCGCCGTCATATAGCCATGATGTGCGAACGGCTGCCCCATCCAATAGCCGATGGTGCCGGCCTGAACGATGCCGCGGCGGACATTGGCGAGCGTGATGCCGCCGAGCATGGCGCCGTCCTGCTCGCGAAAGACGATGAACGGATAGGAGCGGTCGGCCGAGATGTCCTCGGCATAGCGGCGCAGCCGGCGGCGGAAGCCGGAGCGCGTCAGGTCATCGGATGGCCAGATCGGCTCCCAGGGCGTGAGATAGTCGCGGCTGATCTCGCGCAGCCGCGCCCATTGCGCATAATCGGCCATCTGCGGCGCGCGCAACAGCAGGCCCTGGCCGCGCGGAGCCAGCGCAGCCGGTCCGTTGGATGGCAAGCGAAACAGGGCCATCTGTGATGCTCCCCCTGCTCTTTCCGGGTCGAAGCCTGCTCCGACCTACCCCAGAGCTCCGATGCCGAGCGCTGGCGGATTGCAATGCGCGGACGGCACCGAGCCGCACCACGTTCAGTGCAGTTGGGCTTTCGATCTCGAACCGGTCAGACCTTCGGCGAAAGTGACCGCCGTGTCCAGACCCCTGCCGGTGCCGAGCGCGACGACCGCCGGCTTGCTGCGTGCGAGCAGCGCCCGCGCCGCATCGCGCGTGCTCTCGACGCTGACCGCCTCGATCTTGGCGACCATCTCCTGCAACGTCTGCGGCCGGCCATAGGCCAGGATATGCCGCGCCAATTGCTCGGCACGGGCACTGCAGCTCTCGAGCGCCATCAACAGCCCGGCCTTCATCTGCGCCTTGGCGCGGGCGACCTCGGCCTCGCTCAAGGTCTCCACCGCGTTGCCGATGATGTCGACCACGACCTCCATCATCTCGGGCGCGTCGGCCGGATCGGTCCCGGTGTAGAGGCCGAAGAATCCCGTGTCGCTATAGGGCGCGTGGAACGTGTAGACGGAGTAGCAGAGCCCCCGGTTCTCGCGCACCTCCTGGAACAGCCGGGACGACATGCCGCCGCCGAGGATGTTGGTGAACACCTGCAGCGAGAACAGCGACGGGTCGGCCTGCGGCACGCCTTCGAGCGCGAGCGTCAGATGCGCCTGCTCGAGATCGCGATGCACGACGCGTGAGCCGCCCTTGCCGAATGCCGCCGGCAGCGGCTTCGGCGCCGGCCCGCCATTGAAGCTGGCAAATCGTTTCGTCACGTCTTCGACCACGCGCTGATGATCGACGGCGCCGGCCGCGGCGACCACCATGTCCGGCCCGCGATAATGCGTCGACAGATAGCCGTGCAGCTTGTCGCGATCGAACGCCTCCAGCGTCTTGGCGGTGCCGAGCAGCGAGCGGCCCATCGGCTGGTCCGGGAAGCAGAGCTCGTTGAGATGCTCGAACACGACGTCGTCGGGCGTGTCCTGCGCCGCGCCGATCTCCTGCACGATCACGTTCTTCTCGCGCTCCAGCTCCTCCGGCACGAAGGACGGATTGGCGAGAATGTCGGAGAGCACGTCGAGCGCCATCGGCACGTCGGCCTTCAGCACGCGGGCGTAATAGGCCGTGGTCTCGGTCGAGGTGCCGGCATTGAGATCGCCGCCGACCGCCTCGACGGTCTCGACGATCTCGCGGGCGCTGCGCGTGGTCGTGCCCTTGAACGCCATGTGCTCGAGCAGATGCGAGATGCCGTGCTCGTCCGGCTTCTCGTCGCGGCCGCCGACGCCGGCCCAGACCCCGAGCGCCGCCGTCTCCAGATGCGGCATCGTGTCGGTGACGACCGTCAACCCCGTCGGCAGCTTGGTGACTTCCACGCCCATCATGCAATTCCCTGCTTGGCGGCCCGGCTGACCGAGCGGATGAACTTCTCCACCTCGGCCTGGTCGTTCCGCATGATCCTGATGTCCTCGCGCCTGCTCATCAGCCCTTCGAGCCACACCGGCAAATGCGGCCGCATCCCGCAGGCGGCCTCGACCGCATCGGGGAATTTGGCGGGATGCGCGGTCGACAGAACGATGTTCGGCACCGACAGATCGGTGCCGTCGCGATCGGCCACCGCCAGCGCTACCGCCGTGTGCGGATCGACGAGATCGCCGGCCTCGCGGAAGGCGGCGCGGATCGCGGCCGCGGTTTCGGTCTCGTCGGCGCGGCCGGCGTCGAAATCGGCGCGGATCGCCGCCAGCATGGCATCCGGCAGCACGAAGCGGCCGGACTGCTTGAGGCTGTCCATCAGCCGCCGCACGGTGCCGGCGTCGCGGCCGCCGGCTTCGAACAACAGCCGCTCGAAATTCGACGACACCTGGATGTCCATCGAGGGCGAAGCCGTCGCATGCACTTCGCGCACCTCGTAGATGCCGGTCGTCAGCGTCCGGGCGAGGATGTCGTTGACGTTGGTCGCGACGCGCAACGTGCGCACCGGCAGGCCCATGCGCTTGGCGACATAGCCGGCGAAGACGTCGCCGAAATTGCCGGTGGGCACGGTGAAGTCGACGGCGCGGTGGGGTGCCCCGATCGCGACCGCCGAGGTGAAGTAGTAGACCACCTGGGCGACGACGCGCGCCCAGTTGATCGAGTTGACGCCCGACAGCCTGACCGAATCGCGGAAGCCGTGATGGTTGAACAGGCCCTTCACGATCGCCTGGCAGTCATCGAAATGACCTTCGATCGCCAGCGCATGGACGTTGGCCGCGCCCGACGTCGTCATCATCCGCCGCTGCACCTCGGAGATGCGGCCATGCGGGAACAGCACGATGAGGTCGGCATTGTCGCGGCCGGCGAAGGCCTCGACCGCCGCGCCACCCGTATCGCCTGATGTCGCCACGACGATCGTGGTGCGCTCGCCGCGCTTGGCCAGCACGTGGTCCATCAGCCGCGAGATCAGCTGCATCGCCACGTCCTTGAACGCCAAGGTCGGGCCGTGGAACAGCTCCAGCACGAACTGATGCGGCGCGATCTGGTCGAGCGGCACCACGGCGGGGTGACGGAACGTCGCATAGGCCTCGTTGGCCATGCGGCCGAGCTCTTCGTCGGAAATCTCGCCGGCGACGAACGGCTTGATGACCTCGACGGCGACCTCCCAATAGGGCCGGCCGAAAAACGACGCGATCGTCGCGGGCGTCAGCTGCGGCCAGGTCTCGGGCACGTACAGGCCGCCGTCACGGGCGAGCCCGGTCAGCATCACATCGCAGAAGGTGAGCGCGGGGGCTTCCCCGCGGGTCGAAACATAGCGCGTCAAACCGCTCTCCTGACCTGCGTCACCAGGCCATAACCCGTTGATTGAATTCGAAATCGGAACCGCCTTGCGGCAACATGGTCCGGCACCATAATGGTTTTGACCTTGTTGCGAAACCGGTTGTTGCCGCAGTGATGGTCACGGCTGCGGGTTACGGCGGCGTTACGGAGCATGGGTCAGGGGGCATCGGTTACGAGACTTGGGTCGCAACGGCTGACCCGGGCCGGTCCAGCGGACCATCCGCCCCACCGCTGTCATCCCCGGTTCAACCGGGCGATCCCGTACGCCGCGGCGGCCGCGGTCGACCGCACCGCCGCGGCGTCCCGGATCCCCGCCTTCGCGGGGATGACGGCGGTGGATGTGGCGATCAACCGGGCCGCATTCGCGACTGCCCGACGAAAACATCGGTCGTTCCTCCGTCATTGCGAGCGAAGCGAAGCAATCCAGGGGTGGGGGGCGGAACTCTGGATTGCTTCGTCGCTGTGCTCCTCGCAATGACGTGGAGAGAGCCGACGGCTTCACAGATCGCCCGCCCGCGGAACCGTCTGATCCCGGTCCGCGCAGCTTTGCCTTCTCGCGGCGCGATCGGCGCCCGAGCTCTGCAAGAAATTCTCCCTCCATGAAGCAGAGGGCGCAGGGAAGACCGGATGCCGGCTGGCACCCGCGGCCCCCGTGCGAACAAGAATGCACGGGGCAGGAACCACAGGTTCAGCCAGAGCGACCCGGCCTTCCCTGCGCGATGGCTTACGACTTATACGCGCTCTCCTCGGTGCACCGGGCTTGTTGGCCACCGTCATCGACGCGATGCATGGGCACCAGCGCCAACTTGATACCAGCGTCGGGGTATCAGGACCACGCGACTTCACCGTCCGTGCCGGCCGCACTCGTCAGTTGCAGCCGACCCGTCCATCGCACCCCACCTCACGTCCGTGACGACGCGTACGCCCCTCGCAACGAGGCGGGATAGACAAAGACAACCACGATTTCGGAAAATATGAAAGAGGAATTTTCGCGCAGACTGGACTGGATTGGCTGATGGCGTTGGACCTGCTCGCCAAAAGAAAGTTTCGGAGCAGCCAGGCGTATTAGTTCGCGGTGCGCTCGGGCCTAGATCCTGGCAGCCCGTCGGGCGACTCAGACGAGTGCGGCAGGCGCTGCTCCGCAATGCAGACCGCAGAGCAGCTTCACTCCCGGTGTCGTCCCGTGGAAGCCCGACGACGCGCATGCATCGACGGATGCCGACCAGGGACGACAGCGGAGTTTTGGGGGCGCTGGTCAGTAGCCCGCATGAGCGCAGCGACATGCCGGGTTACGCGCCCAGGTGAGTAAGACGCAGTCGGCAGCCGTCATTGCGAGCCATCCGGTCGCGCATCGCGCGGCCGGATGAACGAAACAACCCGGCTCCATCCACAGATTGCGTCGGCGCAACGATGCCTCGCAATGGCGGGGATAGAGGTCTCCTGACGCTCTCGGTCTGCAGTCATCCGCAGGCCGAGCGGGCTTAGCGCGTCAACTCTCTGTAGCACTCGCGGACTTCGTCCGACTGATCCTCGGCGCTCGGACATGGCTCGATGCGAAAGCATGCGATCCTTTCACGCGACTTATAAATGACGAGCCTCACGCGCTCGGCCGTGTCAGTCGATTTCCCGGCGAGCGCTATGCCAAGTCCCGAATCGTCGCCCGACAGCGCCAACCCATCTGCTTCAAAGGAAACACCGGCTACGCACTCCGCCGGAACATCTGTCCACCCTCCGCCATGCTCGATGCGCATCGATCTTTCCACGCTTGCGCCAAGCTTCTCCGGATTTCGGTTGCAGTTGGGCTTGAGGGCGCGCAGCTCGATCCTTGCGAGATCGTGCCCCTGTTGGTTCTTGAAGCTCAGGATTGCAGCGTCAGGCCTGCACCACGGACCAGAGTTCGCGCGGCATGCCATCGAACTGGAGAGCAGGAGGCACAGGGCTCCGGCGAGCGCGATCATCTTCATCGGCATGAGCTATGATCCGTCATCGATTCCAATAGGGCAGTGAGAGCCTAGCGGCCTGCATGCCTTGCGTTCGACGGAACGAATACGCCCAAACTCAGTGTTAACAAAGCTCAACAGTTTATGGGCTGTAACACCGTCTGGCCGTGGCGCCCTGGCAAGACTTGTGGCTCCCTTGAACCGGAACCGTGGCTGGGTTGTCAAATCCAAGCGCCCCTGCCCGAGCGGGCCAGTATCAGATGGAGCCCCCCATGATCGTCGTAACGACGGAAAACGTGACCGGCCACCGCACGGTGCGGATGCTGGGGCAGTGTTTTGGCGTGGTGGTGCGCAGCCGCGGGCTCGGCGGCAATCTGGTGGCCAGCCTGCGCTCGATCGTCGGCGGCGAAATCCACGAATACACGCAGATGCTGGAGGAGGCGCGGCGCCATGCGCTCGACCGGCTCGTCTCCAACGCCACCTCGATGGGCGCCAACGCCATTCTGATGATGCGTTTCGATAGCGCCGAGATCGGCCAGACCATGAGCGAGATCGTCGCCTATGGCACCGCCGCCGTCATCGAACCCGCGCCGTGATCGATCTCGTGCTCTGGCTCGCGGTCATATCAGCGGTCGTCCTGGTGTGGTTCGTCTTCCGCCAGGGAGGCTACAAGCGCGATGCGCTCTCGGCGCCGCCAGGCCCGGACTGGGTCAAGACCGAGGAGCGTTTCGTCGATCCCACCAGCGGCGAGACGCTGGACGTGTGGTTTCATCCGCGGACCGGCGAGCGGGCGTATGTGAGGGCGGGCCGATCCGTGTAGACCGCGGTCGAACGCGGGAGACCATCGCGCCGACGACACAGGGAAGCCGCGTCACATTCCGCCGTCGTCCCTGCGAACGCAGGGACCCATAACCACCGGCTTCGGTGGGACGACGACTGGCAGTTGCGCTTCACCGATAGATTCCGCGGTATGGGTCCCTGCGTTCGCAGGGACGACAGCGGTGCGTGGAGTCACGTCTTGCACATCTTCACTTGCGAGCGCTGAAAGCCTAGCATCGCCAACACAGAGATCGAGCGCGAGACCTCCATGATCATCCAGCACATCGCAGCCTTCACCGACGGCCCACGCGGCGGCAATCCGGCCGGGGTCGTCATCTGCGAGGCCCTGCCCGAGGCCGCCACCATGCAGGCGACGGCGGCGGAGATCGGCTATTCGGAGACGGCGTTCGCGGCGCCCATCGGCGACAAATGGCGGGTGCGCTATTTCGCGCCGCAGGCCGAGGTGGATTTCTGCGGCCACGCGACGATTGCGCTCGGCGCGGCGCTGGCGAGGCACGAGCGCTCCGGCACGTTCGCACTGACGCTCAACCATGCCGAAATCACTGTCGACGGGCATCATTCGGCGACCGACTGGAGCGCGGCGTTTCGATCGCCGCCGACGCTGACCCGGGCCCTGCCATCTGCGGCGCTCGACAAGATCCTGGCGCTGTTCGGGCTGTCGCAAGACGAACTCGACGAGCGGATCCCGCCGGTGATCGCTCACGCCGGCATGGATCATCCAGTGATTGCCCTGCGCGACCGCAGCCGCCTGGCTGCCATCAGCTACGACTTCGCTCGAGGCCAGGTGCTGGCACAGCGTGAGCGCTTCTGCACCTTCGCCCTCGTGCACGCCGAGACGCCGCAGCTGTTTCACGCCCGCAACCCGTTTCCGTTCGGCGGCGTCTACGAGGACCCGGCGACGGGCGCGGCGGCCGCGGCGCTTGCCGGCTATCTGCGCGAGCTCGCCTGGGTGACCAAGGGGCCGATCGTGATCCGCCAGGGCGAGCACATGGGCGTGCCCTGCTGCCTGCAGGTCGATCTCGACGGCCCTCCAGGCGCGCCGGTCCGGGTGTCCGGGCGAGCCCGGTTGATTCACGCGTGATTTGATTTGAAATCCCGGGGCGCTTGGCTGCCATAGTGCGCGGGCTGCAAGAACGAGCGCTTCGTTCGCCAGCGGAGCACGCCGTGATGATGTCGACCGAGATGCAGCAGGACACATCGCTCATCGTTCTGATCAGCGGCAGCCTGCGCGCCCGCTCGGCCTGCCGTGCAGCGATCGTCGCCGCGGCCGAGCTGGCGCCAGCGGATGTCACGCCGGCGATCTACGTCGGGCTGAGCGAGCTGCCGCACTTCAATCCCGACCACGATTGCGATCCCTTGCCCGAGCCGGTCATTCGCTTGCGCAAGCTGCTCGGCGACGCCCGCGCCGTCATGCTGTCGATCCCGGAATATGCGGGCTCGCTGCCGGGCAGCTTCAAGAACATGATCGATTGGACCGTCAGTGCCGGCAGCCTCTATCGACGGCCGATCGGCTGGATCAACTGCTCGGCCCATGGTGGCGCGCACGACGCCCATGCCGACCTGCGCAGGGTGCTGGAGCGCGCGGGCGCGACGATCGTCGATGAGGCTTGCGTCGCCGTACCGGTGCCGCCGACGGCAATGACCGCAGATGGTCGCATCGCGGCCCCCGACATGCGTGCGGCCATCGCGGATGCGATCGCCGCACTGGCCTTGGCCGCGTCCGCAGGCGATGAGAACACACAGCCATCGTCATGACTGTGCTCACCGCGGGCGCCCGAATTCATGCGGGCTTCGCGTCCGCTTCCGCGAACACCGCCTTGGCCGCGAACAGGCCGTTGAGCGCGGCGGGGAAGCCGGCATAGACCGCCATCTGCATGATCACCTCGGTGATTTCCGCGCGGCTGAGGCCGACATTGAGACCCGCATGGATGTGCACCTTGAGCTGAGGGGTGGCGTTGCCGAGCGCGGTCAAGGACGCGATGGTCGCGATCTCGCGGCTGCGCAGATCGAGGCCGGGGCGTGAATAGATGTCGCCGAACGGAAACTCGATCACGTAGGTCGCGAAATCCGGCGCGATGTCGGCGAGCGCTGCGATCACATTGCGGCCGGCCTCGCCGTCGATGCTATCGAGCGCGCGCCGGCCGCGCGCCAGCCGATCCTGATCGTTGTTGGCGCCGGATGGCATGCCGCCCGGCATCGGGCTCGTCGTCGTGGCCTGGTTGGGCGTGGATCGCGTCATCATCGTTCGTCCTCTCGCTGCTGCCGGCATAGCCGGCGATCTTGCCGTCGAGAACGAGAAGGCAGTCCTGCAGGCTGGCGACCCGCGTCCGGACCGCGTCGCGATGCCGCTCCAGGAGCCGGCGTCGTTCCGGCTCCGTGGCAGCGCCGCCCGCACGCAGCTCGGCGTAGCGCAGCATGTCCCGGATCGGCATTCCCGTGGCCTTCATCCGGCCGAGGAATTCGATCCAGGTCAGGATCGATGCGTCGTAGTCCCGCTGGCGGGCATGATCGCGATCGGCCCTGGGCAGCAGCCCGATCCGCTCGTAGTAGCGGATCGTATGGGGCGTCAGCCCCGACTGCCTGGCCAGCTCGCCGATCTTCATGCGCCCCTATCTCCATTCACGACGCCGCGCAGGCTAGGGGTTCGAGTGCGCTCTAAGTCAAGCGACGTTTCGCGGACTACGGGCTCATCGGTTCGCTGCGCGCCGACCCCGCACCCACACCGCGAACGCGACGATCAACGCGGCGGCCAGAGAGAACCACGTGATCGCGTATTGCATGTGCTCGTCGCGCAGATGCGGCGACAGCGGGCCGGGCTTGGGAATGCCATTGTCGGGCACCGGCGATTCCAGATCGATGTAGAACGGCGCGACCTCGCCCCAGCCGAGCGTCTTGGCCATCGCGCGATGGTCGCGCGTGAACCACAGCCGCTTTTCGCGGCTCTCGGCCGCGGTGAGCAAACCGGCAGCCTCGGGAAAGCGCAGATAGCCGGTCAGGGTCACGGGCTCGCCGGTGACGAGCTTGGCGGTGGCGCGGTCCTGCACCGCGCGTTCCTGCATCGTGTTGGCGACGAAGCCGGCGTCGATCACGACGGTCTCGCCGGACGGCAAGCGCGCCGGGAGGAACGCCCAGGTGCCCGGCCCGGAGACGTCCTCGCGCACGGCGGAGCCGGCGCTGTAGACCATCGCATCGGGCAGTCCGGCGTAGGTCGCGGTGAAGCTGACGCGACGGAATTCGTCGCGTTCCGGAGTGAGCATACGCCATTTGTCTTGTGGCGGCAGCGGTGCGGGCGCAGCAGCAACGCGATCGGTGAGCGCGGCGATCAGCGCATGCTTTTCCGCACGGCGCTGCAATTGCCAGATGCCGAGGCCTGCGAACAGCGCGACCATGACGACGGTGAAGGCGGCGAAGGCGCGGGAGGACGTTTTGCGGCTGGGCGCACTCGTCATTGCGGAGATGTCCGCGGCGAGGTGAACGCTTTGCCGGAGCGAACGGTGCGCTCCCCTCCCCCTTGCGGGGAGGGGTTGGGGGTGGGGGTGGCCCAACAAAGACTGCCGCTGGGGCTACCCCCCTCCCCAGCCCTCCCCCACAAGGGGGGAGGGAGCACACCTTCGGCGCCGCTCAGATGTGCGACTCGCACGCGCAGGCGCCAGCTCATCGCGGCGTCTTGTCCACCAGGCGGCCGGGGGCGGCCTTGTGGTGGAATTGCAGGGCGATCAGCAGCGACTTCATCGCGCGCAACGGCAGCAGCGTCGTCACCAGGATCAGCGGTCCCCAGAGCGCGGCATGGACCCAGAACGGCGGCTGATACTTCACCTCGACGATCAGCGCGGCGCCGACCACGATGGCGCCGGCGAGCATCATGATGAAGATCGCCGGACCGTCGCCGGTGTCGATGAAGGCATAGTCGAGATCGCAGGCTTCGCAGCGCTTGCGCAGGTTGAGGAAGCCGTCGAACAGCTTGCCCTGGCCACAGCGCGGGCAGCGGCAGGCGAGCCCGCGCAGGACGGTCTGGGCCAAAGTGACGGGCGGATGGGTGGTCATGGTGTCTTGCCCCCTGAGCGGCCGGGCGACGCCTCATGGTGATACAACCGGAGGCGACGAGAGCGGATCACATTTCGATCAACCGCCGGGCGCCGCTGCAACGAGAAAGGGCGGCCCGACGGCCGCCCCTTCTTAGCACGTTCGACGGAACCGGTGCGCGCCGGCTTCAGTGCGCGCCGTGGGCCATCGCCTCGGCGCCGTGGCCCCAGACGTAGATGCAGATGAACAGGAACAGCCAGACCACGTCGACGAAGTGCCAGTACCAGGCGGCGAACTCGAAGCCGAGATGCTGCTTGGGCGTGAAGTGGCCGGCATAGGCGCGCGCCAGGCAGACGGTCAGGAAGATCGTGCCGACCAGGACGTGGAAGCCGTGGAAGCCGGTCGCCATGAAGAAGGTCGAGCCGTAGACGTGGCCGGCG
Source organism: Bradyrhizobium sp. SZCCHNRI3052 (assembly GCF_032484895.1). Taxonomy (NCBI): domain Bacteria; kingdom Pseudomonadati; phylum Pseudomonadota; class Alphaproteobacteria; order Hyphomicrobiales; family Nitrobacteraceae; genus Bradyrhizobium; species Bradyrhizobium sp. SZCCHNRI3052. The sequence continues at coordinate 53,083 of NZ_JAUETW010000009.1, forward strand.
AACGAGAACGTTGCGTGGCTGTACTCATAGGCCTGCACGCAGGTGAAGGTGGCCCCCAGGAGGATGGTGAGGATCAGGCCATATTTCAGGCCCTTGCGGTCGCCCTCGAGCAGCGCGTGGTGCGCCCAGGTCACCGTGGTGCCCGAGGTCAGCAGGATCAGCGTGTTGAGCAGCGGCAGGTGCCAGGGATCGAAGGTCTCGATGCCCTTGGGCGGCCAGACGCCGCCGAACAGGGCCTCGCGGGTGGCCTGCACCTCGAAGTTCGGATACAGCGCGGCATTGAAATAGGCCCAGAACCAGGCGACGAAGAACATCACCTCGGAGGCGATGAACAGGATCATGCCGTAGCGGTGATGGAGCTGCACCACGCGGGTGTGGTCGCCCTTGTATTGCGCTTCCTTGATGACGTCGCCCCACCAGCTCGCCATGGTGTAGAGCACGCCGATGGTGCCGATGCCGAATACGATCGGCGCGGCGCCGAACATCTTGTGCATCCAGCCGATCGCACCGAACGCCATGATGAAGGCCGAAACCGAGCCGACGAACGGCCAAGGGCTCGGATCGACGAGATGGTAGTCGTGATGCTTGGCGTGCGCCTCAGCCATGGCAAGTCTCTCCCCAGATCGATGCCGGTCGCGCCGGCACGGTGTCGTTCAACAGCGATGGTCCCCGAATATCGGACGTCCGCGCGGTCATAGGCTGCCCCGCGGTTTGTCCGGCTCGCCCGCCGCGACCGGCTTCGGTGCGTCGCGGACGGGATAGAAGGTGTAAGACAGCGTGATCGTCTTCAAACTGTCGTTCTCGTGATCGGCTGCTATCGCCGGATCGACGTAGAACACCACCGGCATCTCGCGGGTCTCGCCCGGCGCCATGGTCTGCTCGGTAAAGCAGAAGCAGTTGATCTTCTGGAAGTAGGCGCCCGATGTCAGCGGCGACACATTGTAGGCCGCCTGCGCCATGGTGGTGCGCGCCGACTGGTTGGTGACCGTGTAGTAGACCGTGACCACCTCGCCGATCGCGACCTCGATCTCGGTCTTCTCCGGCTCGAACTTCCAGGGCAAACCGCCGGCGACATTGGAGTCGAAGCGCACGGAGATCCGGCGCGCCAGCGGCGCCGAGGATGGCGCTGATGTCGCCACCTGCGTGGTGCCGTTGAAGCCGGTGGCGCGGCAGAACCAGTTGTAGAACGGCACGGCGGCATAGGACGCGCCGACCATCAGCACCACGACGGCGCCGCAGATGCCGCCGACCAGCGCATCGCGGCTGAGGCCGCGGCGCGGCGCGGCCGGCGCGGTCGCCGGAACGATCTGGTCGGTTGTCTCCATCGCGGTCTGCTTCGTCCCGTCCTGCATCACGTCCCTACATCGGCCGATTCAGCACCGCGGGACCCTTCACCATGGTCACCGCGAAGAACAGCACCACCAGGACGCCGAGCGCGAGCGCAATCGCGATCGAGCGGCGACGGCGGCTGCGCAGCTGCGCCTCGGTGAGGACGATGCCCTCTTGCTCGTTCGGATCTGCCATCGTGGTCGCCATGTTTTCCAGTCTCGCGCCTCTTACCAGATCAGCGGCGCGATCATGCGCGCGACCGCTTCGAGTCCGAGCGTAGCGAACAGCACGAACAGATAAAGGATCGAGAAGGCGAACAGCTTGCGGTTGGCGCGTAGCGAGGCGCTGCGCTCGCGCTTGCGGAACACCTCGACCGCGAGCCACAGCATGCCCGTGCCGAGCGCCAGCGAGACGACACCGTAGACGGCATCGAAATAGCCGAGCGGCCACGGCGCGGCGGCGATCGCCACCAGGACGATGGTGTAGAGCAGGATCTGCAGCCGGGTCGCATCGGGGCCGGCGACCACCGGCAGCATCGGCACGCCGGCGCGGGCGTAATCATCGCTGCGGAACAGCGCCAGCGCCCAGAAATGCGGCGGGGTCCAGAAGAAGATGATCAGGAACAGCCAGAGCGGCTCCGGCGCGATCGAGCCGGTGGCGGACACCCAGGCGACCACCGGCGGCAAGGCGCCGGCGGCGCCGCCGATGACGATGTTCTGCGCAGTCCAGCGCTTCAGCCACAGCGTGTAGATGACGACGTAGAAGAAGATGGTGAAGGCGAGCAGCGCACCGGCAAACCAGTTGACGAGGATGCCGAGCGTCAGCACCGAGAAGAACGACAGCGTGATGCCGAAGGCGAGCGCCTCCTGGCGGGTGACGCGGCCGCGCGGGATCGGGCGGTTGGCGGTGCGCGACATCAGCGAGTCGATGTCGCCTTCCAGCGCCATGTTGAGCGCGCCGGAGGCGCCGGCCCCGACCGCGATGCACAGCAGCGAGGTGATGGCGAGCACCGGGTGGAAATGGCCCGGAGCGATCAGCAGGCCGATCAGCGCCGTGAAGATCACGAGCGACATCACCCGCGGCTTCAGGAGCGCGAGATAATCGCCGACATCGGCCTCGGAAATCCGCGGGCCGACGGCAATGGCGTTCTGATCGATGACCGACACGGCGAATCCAGACTTCAATTCACAGACTTCAATTCAAAAGGCTCTGGGGAAAGGGAGTGCCAGAACCGCGCTTCCGGCCCGGCACCAGGCGCGCCACCGGCAGAGATCGACGCGGCGCCGGATGGCGCCGCGTCGGAGAGATCAGGTTCACTGCACCTTCGGCAGCACCTCGAACTGGTGGAACGGCGGCGGTGAGGACAGGGTCCATTCCAGCGTCGTCGCACCCGGTCCCCACGGATTGTTCGCGGCCTGCTGCTTGCGCATGAAGGCGTCGACCACCCCATAGATGAAGATCAGGACGCCGAAGGCCGAGATGTAGGAGCCGATCGACGAGACCAGGTTCCAGCCGGCATAGGCATCGGGATAGTCGATGTAGCGGCGCGGCATGCCCGACAGGCCGAGGAAGTGCTGCGGGAAGAACACCAAGTTGACGCCGACGAAGGTCACCCAGAAGTGCGCCTTCGCGATCGTCTCGTTGTACATGTAGCCGAACATCTTCGGGAACCAGTAGTACCAGCCGGCGAAGATGGCGAACACGGCCCCGAGCGACAGCACGTAGTGGAAGTGCGCGACGACGTAGTAGGTGTCCTGCAGCACACGGTCGACGCCGGCGTTCGCCAGCACGACGCCGGTGACGCCGCCGACCGTGAACAGGAAGATGAAGCCCACGGCCCACAGCATCGGCGCGCGGAACTCGATCGAGCCGCCCCACATCGTGGCGATCCAGGAGAAGATCTTCACGCCGGTCGGCACCGCGATCACCATGGTGGCGGCGACGAAATAGGCCTGCGTCGCCGAGGACATGCCGACCGTGTACATGTGGTGCGCCCACACCACGAAGCCGATGCCGCCGATCGCGACCATGGCGTAGGCCATGCCGAGATAGCCGAACACCGGCTTGCGCGAGAAGGTCGACACGATCTGGCTGATCATGCCGAAGCCGGGCAGGATCAGGATATACACTTCCGGATGGCCGAAGAACCAGAACAGGTGCTGGAACAGCACCGGGTCACCGCCGCCGGCCGGATCGAAGAAGGTGGTGCCGAAATTGCGGTCGGTCAGCATCATCGTGATGGCGCCGGCGAGCACCGGCAGCGACAGCAGCAGCAGGAAGACCGTCACCAGGATCGACCACACGAACAGCGGCATCTTGTGCAGGGTCATGCCCGGCGCGCGCATGTTGAAGATGGTGGTGATGAAGTTGATCGAGCCGAGGATCGACGACGCACCGGCAAGGTGCAGCGACAGGATCGCGAAATCCACCGCCGGTCCGGGATGGCCCGAGGTCGACAGCGGCACATACATCGTCCAGCCGGCGCCGACGCCGTTGGCGCCGGGCTCGCCCTCGACGAAGGTCGAGGTCAAAAGCAGCGCGAACGAGGCGGGCAGCAGCCAGAACGAGATGTTGTTCATGCGCGGGAACGCCATGTCCGGCGCGCCGATCATCAGCGGCACCATCCAGTTGCCGAAGCCGCCGATCATCGCCGGCATGACCATGAAGAAGATCATGATCAGGCCGTGCGAGGTCACGAACACGTTGTAGGTGTGGTTCTCGTGGAACAGCTGCACACCCGGATACATCAGCTCGATGCGGATCGCGACCGACATGGCGAGGCCGATGATGCCGGCGCACACCGCGAAGATCAGATACATCGTGCCGATGTCTTTGTGGTTGGTCGAATAGATCCAGCGCCGCCATCCGGTCGGATGGTCGTGCGCGTGATCGTCATGGCCGGTCAGGGTCGTCGCGTTCGTCGCCATTGTCCAATCCTCAGTGTCCCCGTGGACCGCCAAGGCGGCCCTCAATCTCAGCGTTCATCCCGCTCGGCTACTGCGACACGCCCGCAGCCGACGCATAGGTGCTCGTGGGCGCGCTGGCGTACTTCTTCTTGGCGTCCTCGACCCAGGCGGTGAATTCCTGGTCGCTCACGACGCGCACCGCGATCGGCATGTAGGCGTGGTCCTTGCCGCACAGCTCCGAGCACTGGCCGTAATACATGCCGACCTTGGTCGCCTTGAACCAGGTCTCGTTGAGGCGGCCGGGAATGGCGTCGATCTTGACGCCGAACGACGGGATCGCCCAGGAGTGGATCACGTCGGCGCCGGTGGTCTGGACGCGAATCACCTTGTTGACCGGCACGACCATTTCGTTGTCGACGGCGAGCAGGCGCGGCTGCTTGTCCTGCGCCAGCAGCGAGTCGAACTCGAACTTGCCGTTGTCGGGATAGGCGTAGCTCCAGTACCACTGCTTGCCGGTGGCCTTGATGGTCATATCAGCCTTCGGCACATCGAGCTCGAGGAACAGCAGCCGGAACGACGGCACCGCGATCATGACCAGGATCAGCACCGGGATCAGCGTCCAAGCCACCTCGATCAGCGTGTTGTGCGTCGTCCGCGACGGCACCGGGTTGGCGCGCGCGTTGAACTTGACCACCACGGCGACCAGCAGCGCCAGCACGAACAGCGTGATGATGGTGATGATCGTCAGCAGCAGGCCGTGGAACCAGGTGATGTTCTCCATCACCGGCGTCGCAGCCTCCTGCAGCTTGACTTCCCATGGCGCCGGCTGGCCCGTTTCAGCAAACGCCGCTCCACCCGACACGAGCGTCATGCCCGTTACGGCCAACCCCAGCAAGGCGCCCAATTGGCCTTTCGACATCTTCATGCCGTCGCGCTCCCTTCAGAACTTTCCCCCTCAGCGCACCGCCCGCTTCACGCAGCGGCGCGCCGTTCGATCCGCTCTCCTGACAAATGGCCTTCGGGCGGATGCATAGAAAAGCACCTGGGCCAGTTCACTGGAATGACGAAATCTTTCTTCTCAAACCATAATTCTTGATCTATCGCAATGCAGTCTTGCGCCGGATATCGCGCGCGGCGCTGTTCGTCGCGACAAGCGTATTTTCCGGGAGATTGCCGCATGCCGCGATTTCGCGGGCAACGGGCGCTTGACAGGCGTGCGGCGCGATGTAGGCAAACGGGACACGGCCGTTTGCGAGGCTGATTCGGCGAGGCGCAGCGGCAGCGCCCACCAGGGTGCGGCCATATTTGGTATCGTTTCGTGCCGTACGCCGGTGACGCTGTCCTCAAGACGCCATCATTGCCGTATCATGGCGTCGGACGCGCAGATCACCCACAGGAAATTGTCATGGCACCGACCCGGATCAGGGTTTCAACGGACAGGACAGCTGACATGTCGACCCCAGCTGCGAATGACTCGCGCCGTTTGTACCGATTCAGCGCGGTGCGTGCGCGACTCGCGCGTGTTGCCGCGATGACCTCCGCGGCGACCGCGGTCGCGATGATCGCTGCGACGGTGATCGGCCTGCCGCACGCCGCATTGGCGCAGGGCGCGGTGCGCTCGGTGCATGGCGACTGGCAGATCCGCTGCGACACGCCGCCCGGCGCGCAGAGCGAGCAGTGCGCGCTGATCCAGAGCGTCGTGGCCGAGGACCGTTCCAATGCCGGCCTCACCGTGATCATGCTGAAGACCGCAGACCAGAAGAGCCGGCTGATGCGCGTGGTGGCGCCGCTCGGCGTGCTGCTGCCGTCCGGCCTCGGCCTGAAGCTCGACAACCAGGACGTCGGCCGCGCCGGCTTCGTGCGCTGCCTGCCCAATGGCTGCGTCGCCGAGGTGGTGCTGGAGGACAAGCTGCTCGGCCAGCTCAAGACGGCGAAGACGGCGACCTTCATCATCTTCGAGACGCCGGAGGAAGGCATCGGCTTCCCGCTGAGCCTCAACGGCCTCGCCGAAGGCTTCGACAAGCTGCCCTGACGTCGGCCGCGATTGACAGACTCTTCGCAGCACGATGCCGTGATCGAGCCGTGAGTTCGCGCGTCTGAATGCGCGCCCGCGGCCTCAGCGCCGCCCGTCGAGCGCCAGCGCCATCACCAGCAGGGTCTTGTCGAACCCGTCATCGCCGGGCTCCCGCGGCTGCACCGCCTTGAGCAGGAATCCGGCCTTCTGGTACAGCCTGATGGCGTTGGTGTTGCTGCGGTAAACCGTGAGCTCGACACGCGAGAAGCCGGCCACCCGCGCCGCCTCGAGCGCCGCCGCCATCAGTCGTCTGCCCAGGCCCTGGTGCCGGAACTGCGGCATTAGGCCCATGCCGAGCACCCCGATCCGGGCATCGATTGGCCCCGATTTGGGCGTCACATCGCACCAGCCGACCACCTCCCCGGCCGAGAGAGCAACGAATTGCGGATATCCCTCGTGGATGTTGTTCAGAATGAAGGCGCGCGTCGACTCCAGCGGCGGCGCCTGCACGAACGACAGATAGCGCCGTTCGCGCGCGACGTAATCGAGCGTGCGGTGGAAGCTCTCGATGTGAGCGGACGTGATGGGAACGATCTCAACCATGTCAGTTCGGTAATCATCCAGCCCCTCGCGCCCCGGCGTCAAAACAACTATCTTGGAATGAACGCTCCGACAACGGATTGACCCATGACTGCTCCCACCACTTCCCTGCTCGAACGCGCCAATCTGGACCGTGATACGGTCCGGAGCGAGGTCGCGCGTGGCCTGGCTGGCGCCGATGACGGCGAATTGTTCTTCGAATACAGCCAGACCGAAGCGCTGACCTTCGACAATGGCCGGCTGAAGCAGGCGACCTATGACACCAGCCAGGGATTCGGCCTGCGCGCGGTGAAGGACGATGCAGTCGGCTATGCCCATTCCTCCGACGTCTCGCTGCCGGCGCTGATGCGCGCCGCCGATGCCGTCAGCGCCGTGCGCGGCGGCTATTCCGGCACGTTCGCGAGCCCGCCGCCGCACACCAACGTCCGGCTCTATGGCGACGATAATCCGCTGGACGCTCCCGGATTCGAAAGCAAGGTCAAGCTGCTCGGCGAGATCGACGCTTACTTGCGCGACAAGGATCCGCGCGTGCGCCAGGTGACCGTGAGCCTCGGCGCAACCTGGCAGGTCGTGGAGATCCTGCGGCCCGACGGCGAGAGCTATCGCGACATCCGCCCGCTGGTGCGCGTGAACGTCTCGGTGGTCGCCGGCCAGGGTGATCGCCAGGAGACCGGCAGCAAGGGTTATGGCGGCCGCGAGGCCTATGCCCGCTTCATCGAGACCAAGGCGTGGCGCGAGGCCGCCGACGGCGCGCTGCGCGAGGCCCTGGTCAATCTGGAATCGGTCCCCGCTCCCGCCGGCGAGATGGACGTCGTGCTCGGCGCCGGCTGGCCCGGCGTGATGCTGCATGAAGCCGTCGGTCACGGCCTCGAGGGCGACTTCAACCGCAAGAAGACCTCGGCCTTCGCCGGGCTGATGGGCAAGCCGGTCGCCGCCAAAGGCGTCACCGTGGTCGATGACGGCACCATGGCCTCGCGCCGCGGCTCGCTGTCGATCGACGACGAGGGCACGCCGACCAGCCGGACCGTGCTGATCGAGGACGGCATCCTGGTCGGCTACATGCAGGACCGCCAGAACGCGCGGCTGATGAACATGGCGCCGACCGGCAACGGCCGCCGTCAGGGCTACGCGCACGTGCCGATGCCGCGCATGACCAACACCTACATGCTGGCGGGCGAGCGCGATCCGGCCGAGATCATCGCCTCGGTCAAGAACGGCATCTATGCCGTCAATTTCGGCGGCGGCCAGGTCGACATCACCTCGGGCAAATACGTCTTCCAGTGCACCGAGGCCTACAGGATCGAGAACGGCAAGATCGGTGCGCCGGTGAAGGGCGCGATGCTGATCGGCAACGGCCCGACGGATTTGAACCGCATCAGCATGATCGGCAACGATCTGTCGCTCGATACCGGCATCGGCACCTGCGGCAAGAACGGCCAGGGCGTGCCGGTCGGCGTCGGTCAGCCGACGCTTCGCATGGATCGCATTACGGTGGGAGGCACGGGCCGATGAGCCTTGAGAAGATGTCCACGGACAAGACCACCAAGGCGACGCGCGCGGGCGGCGTCCGCAAGGAAAGCACCTGGGGCGGCCAGCTCGCGCAGCTCGTCGCGGTCGTCATGGTGGTGTTCGTCGCCAAGGGCGCCATCGCCGAGCCGTTCTACGTGCCGTCGGGCTCGATGGAGCCGACCCTGATGATCGGTGACGCCCTGCTGGCGTCGAAATTCCCCTACGGCTACGGCACCTCGTCGCTGCCGATGCAGATTACGCTGCCGGAGACGGGACGCCTGTTCGGCGAGACGCCGAAGCGCGGCGACGTCGTCGTGTTCCGCTGGCCGGGCGACAACTCGCAGGCCTGGGTCAAGCGCGTCGTCGGCCTGCCCGGCGACCGCATCCAGATGCGCCAGGGCCAGCTCTACATCAACGGCCAGGCCGCGGCGCTCAAGCCCGACGGCATCGGCGATGCCGAGGACGACACTGGCCGCAACGAGCCGGCCTATCGCTACGTCGAGACGCTGCCGAATGGCGTGTCGCACCTGATCTTCAAGATGCGCGACAACGGCCGGCTCGACAACACGCCGGAGGTGACGGTGCCGCCCGGCAAGCTGTTCGTGCTCGGCGATAACAGAGACAACTCCGCCGACAGCCGCGTGGCCTTGCGCGACGGCGGCGTCGGCCTGCTGCCGATCGACAACCTCGTCGGCCGCGCCGATGCCGTGGTCGGCTCCTGGGACCTCGGCTTCAAGAACCAGCCGGTTTGGGCCTGGCTGTCCGGCTTCCGGCTCGATCGCTTCTTCACCGCGGTGCGCTGAGCGAACGCCGATGACCTTCGACGATGTCAGGGCGCTTGCGCTGGCATGGCCGGAAGTCGAGGCCGGCACGTCCTATGGGACACCCGCGCTGAAGGTGCGCAAGGAGATGCTGGCGCGCCTGAAGGAGGACGGGGACAGTCTCGTCCTTCCGGGCGTGCCGCCGGACGAACGCGCGATGCTGGTGGAAAGCCGGCCGAAGCTGTTCTACGTCACCGATCACTACCGCGACTATCCGATCGTGCTGCTGCGCCTGTCGAAGGCGAGGCGCGCCGACGCAGAGCCGCTGTTGCGCCGGCAGTGGCGGGCGCTGGCGTCGAAGAAGGCGCTCGCCGTGTTCGATCGCAGCTGAAACGGGCTGCACGCCGTCCTCCATCTCGTGTATTGAACGTGTCGACGGCACCCATGTTCTGATGCCTTCGACCATCATGACCAAGGACGATTTCATCGCAGCCGCACTGCGCAACCCCGTCAACACCGCGATCATGCGCGTGCTGCGTGAAACGGCCGTGCCCGATGCCTGGGTCGTCGCCGGCTGCCTGACTCAGAGCGTCTGGAACGTGCGCACCGGCCGTCCGATCGATCACGGCATCAACGACTACGACATCTTCTATTTCGATCCGGATACGTCGTGGGATGCTGAGGACGCCGTCATCCGGCGCATCGCATCCTACCTCCATGACATCGAAGCCAAGGTGGAGGTGCGCAACCAGGCCCGCGTCCATCTCTGGTATCCCACCAAGCACGGTCGTCCCTACCCCGCCGTGTCGCGATTAACCGATGGAATCGACCGGTTTCTCACCGTCAACACGCAGGTCGGGCTCCGCCCCGTTACCGATGGATATGAGCTCTATGCGCCCAGGGGCCTCGCTGACATCGCGCAGATGATCGTGCGGCCGAACTACACGGCCAACTTCTCGGCGACGAACTACACGGCCAAGGCGGACCGCTGGAAGACGCTATGGCCGGAGATCACAGTGATAGCCGCGGCGGATTGAGCGCGACCAGACAGGATCGGGAGCCCCCTCTCTCATCCGTCATTCCGGGGCGCGCGCAGCGCGAGCCCGGAATCCATAACCACCATCGTGATTATGGATTCCGGGCCCGTGCCGCTGCGCGTCACGTCCCGGAATGACGACTGAGTTTGGCGCGCCACCGGTGCACGATGCTTCTTCGACATCGCATCTTCAGTTGGCATCATTGCGAGAGCTCGCAATAACGGTGGCTCTGACGATCGACAAGAAGGAGCGAGACTCATCGCCCCGCGCTATCGCACGACGCCTGACGTGAACCCCGCCCGCCGGCGCGGCGGCTTGATTTCCTTCTTCAGAAAGCAATGCGCTTCCTTGCCGGCGTAGCCGGGCCGCGCAAAGGTCCAGGCGCGGCATTTGTTGTCGCCGGTGCAGGCGGCCTTGCAGATGTCCTCGGCGTCGGCGACCTTCTCTTCCTTCTTGTCCGCGGCCTTGTCGCTGCCCTTGTCAGCGGCCTTCTCGGCCTTCTCGCCGCCCTTCAGATCGGTGGTCTTGATGTCGAAGCTGCGGTAGTCGCCGCCGGGACGGTCGATCGACGTCTCGACCGCATCATTGCGGATCTCGACGACGCCCGCGCCGCGCACGCCGGAAACGCAGCAATTGTCCGGCACGCGCGCCGGCACGCTGTTCTTCAGCCAGCACACCGCGCCCGCTTCCATCACGGTCGGATAGTTGAAGCTCCAGGCGCGGCAGCGCCGGTCGTGCTCGCACAACAGCGCGCAATCGGCCGGGTCGCCGGAGGCGATCGGCGCGCTCATGTAGTCGCCGCCGGGACGATCGGAATAGGTCTGGGCTGAAGCCGGCGTCAGGCACGCAGCCGCGAACAGGCACGCCAGTACCCTCAGCCATGCCCCGATGAAGCGCCCCACGCGCCGCCGCTGAACCATCCGACCCATTGTTAATGTTCGAGTTTTCTTACGAGTTTTTAGGCAGTCATTTGATCGCCACGAACCTGTATGGCGGATGAACGGCCCGGACCGGTGGGAGCTGCGGAAGGCAAAGCAGCGGCGCCCAGGCGCTGAATCGAACCTGGGACACAAATCGCAACAAAAAACAGCGGACCCGTGCCGCCAACCGCCTCAACGCGGAACAGGCGACGCAGCGAACCTGCGACGGCTGCAGGCTCGGCCGTTCCGATCAGAACGCATATTCGTCGTAGGCCGGCTCGACCGAGCCGCCCCACGGGCCGTCGAACTTCTCCAGCATCTCCTCGGCCGGCGAGCGGCCGCAATCGATGATCTGATCGAGCGGCTCGAGAAAGCGGCTCTCGTCGCGGCCGAGATGGTCGATGCGACTGCGCCGGCGGAGACCGAGATGCGCCAGGGTCAGGCATTCCTTGGCGATCTCGAACACGTAGCGGTTGCGAACACGCGCCTTGAAGCCGAGGCGCGGCACGTCGTCGCGCAGGTTCTGGCGCTCGAACGCGGACCAGGTCTTGACCAGGTCCCACGCCGCGTCGAGGCTGACGTCGTCGTAGAGCAGGCCGACCCAGAACGCCGGCAGCGCCGGCAGCCGGCCCCATGGCACACCGTCGGCACCGCGCATTTCCAGGTAGCGCTTCAGGCGCACCTCCGGGAAGATCGTCGAGAGGTGATTGGCCCAGTCCGACAGCGTCGGACGCTCGCCCGGCATCGCCGGGTTCTTGCCTGCGAAGAAGTCGCGGAACGAGGTGCCGGAGACGTCGATATAGGTCTCCTCGCGTTTCACGAAATACATGGGAACATCGAGCGCGTAGTCCACCCAGCGCTCGAAACCCATGCCATCCTCGAACGCCCACGGGATCATGCCCGAGCGCTGATTGTCCGTGTCGCGCCAGATCTCGGAGCGGAACGACAGGAAGCCGTTCGGCTTGCCTTCGGTGAACGGCGAATTGGCGAACAGTGCGGTCGCGATCGGCTGCAGCGCCACCGAGACCCTGAGCTTCTTGACCATGTCGGCTTCGGAAGAGAAGTCGAGATTGGTCTGCACGGTGCAGGTCCGGTACATCATGTCGAGGCCATAGCGGCCGACCTTCGGCATGTAGCTGGTCATGATCTTGTAACGGCCCTTGGGCATCAGGGGTATTTCGGCGCGCGACCAGGACGGCGTCATGCCCAGGCCGAGAAAGCCGATGCCGAGCGGAGTCGCGATCTCGCGGACCTGCGCCAGATGCGCCATCAGTTCCGCATGCGTCTGGTGCACGGTCTCGACCGGCGCGCCGGACAGCTCGAACTGGCCGCCCGGCTCCAGCGAGATGGCGCCGCCGCCGGTCACGTCATAGAGCCCGATGATGTTGCCGCGCTCCATGATCGGCTCCCAGCCGAGCAGGAGCTTCATGCCTTCGAGCAGCGCGCCGATGCCGCGCGCGCCCTCGTAGGGCACGGGGCGATGACCGTCGAGCGTGAACGGCGTCTTCTCGTGCTCGGTCCCGATGCGGAAGGCGGACGGCGGCTTCACGCCGGCCGCGAGCCACGCCACCAGTTCGTCGCGCGACTGCAGCGGGGTCATATCGATCTGGTCACGCGCCATGGGAGTCTCGGTTCAGAAGCGCTTCGAGGGTCGCGCGTGGTGACAGGAAGGGCCGCGGACCCCAGGGGGCCGCGGATGTGAATGGGAACGGATGCTTCATCGGGTCGCCGCGCCCTCTCCGGCCGCCAACGGAGCGGCCTGACCACAGGAGCAGCCAAGGCGATCCAGCAGCATGCAAAGCTTGGCAGCGTCGGTATCCGACAGCTTGGAGCCGACATGCTTCTCGATCGCGGCGGAATAGGCCGACCACATCCGCTTCTGCAGTTCGCGTCCGGCCTCGGTGATCTCGACGAACTGGCCGCGCTTGTCCATCTTGCATTCGCGCCGGACGACCAGACCTTCGTCGACCAGCCGGTCGATCAGCCGGGAGGTGGAATATTGCGGGATCAGCATCTGCCGCTCCAGCTCGACCGGGCGCAGCTCGCCCGCGGGCGCCCGGGACAGCTCCAGCAGCGCATCATACCAGGCGAGCGGCGGAAAACCGGCCTTCTTCAGCTCCTGCTCGACGCAGTCCAGCACCCGGCTCTGGACCCGCATCAGGCGGATCCAGGCGGCGGTCGCCTCGGTCGATGGTTTGCGTTTCATGGGCCGGCTCGTATCCTCGGATGCGCAGTCTAGCGCATTCGATGCAGCTGCATCAATCTTGACTATTCCATGCACCTGCATGTAAGGGCGGGTGCGACCGCTCGATAGGTTCCAAGGACAAAACGGTCTCACGGAGGGAATACAAGATGAAGCTTTATTATTCACCCGGCGCCTGCTCGCTCTCGCCCCATATCGCCCTGCTCGAAGCCGGCCTGCCCTACGACCTGGTCAAGGTCGATCTGCGCGCCAAGACCCTGGAAAATGGTGACGATTACCTGAAGATCAATCCGAAGGGCCAGGTGCCGGCGCTGGGGTTGCCGAGCGGGGAGATCGTGACCGAAGGCCCGGTGATCGTCCAGATGATCGCCGACCAGGCGGCGACCAAGAACCTCGCCCCGGCGCGCGACAGCGGCGAGCGCTACAAGCTGCTGGAGTGGCTGAACTTCATCACCTCCGAGCTGCACAAGAATTTCGGCCCGATGTTCTCACCGGTGCTCGCCGACGACGCCAAGGCGTTCTTCAAGGACCGCGTGATGGGCAAGTTCAAATACATCGACAGCCAGCTCGCCGGCCGCGACTACCTGATGGGCCAGCAATTCACGGTGGCCGACGGCTATTTGTTCACCATCCTGACCTGGGCGGACCGGATGAAGTTCGACCTGTCGGCGATGCCGAATCTCGTGGCCTACAAGAACCGCGTCGCCGCACGGCCGAAGGTGCAGGAGGCGCTGACCAAGGAAGGGCTGATGAAGGCGGGGTGAGCGAGATCTTGAAAGAACTCGCTGTTGCTTCTCGGGCAGTGTGTTCTCTCCCCCCTTGTGGGGGAGAGATAGAGAGGGGGGTAGCCACAAGCGCTGGTGCCTGTGGCTACCCCCCTCCCTAACCCTCCCCCACAAGGGGGGAGGGAATGGACAGCAAGCGCGGCTCGCTTCCGCCTAGCATTCCGGTCTCAAGCCGCCGCCTTCTTCGGCGGGAAGCGGCCGTAGAAGGTTTCGCCCTTGGCGGCCATCTCCTCCAAGAGCTTCGGCGGGGCGAAGCGCGAGCCGTACTTCGCCGTGAACTTGTGGCACAGCTCGACGAACTTCTTCGTCCCCATGAAGTCGATGTAGGACAGCGTGCCGCCGGTGAACGGCGCGAAGCCGAACCCTAAGATCGAGCCGACATCGGCCTCGCGCACGTCGGTGATGACGTGGTCCTCGACGGTGCGCGCGGCTTCCACCGCCTGCACCACCAGGAAGCGCTGCTTCAGCTCCTCGACATCGAGCGTGTCGGGATCGAGATGCTTCGGCTGCAACGACGGCAGCTCCGGCCACAGGCTCTTCTGGCCCTTGCCCTTCTCGGGATAGTCGTAGAAGCCCTTGGCGTTCTTGCGGCCGAAGCGGCCCTGCTTCTCGACCAGCTCGACCATCAGCTTCTTGTGGTCCTGGTTGATCGCGTTGGGGCCGAGATCATGCTCGGTCGCCTTCATGATCTTGAGGCCGAGATCGAGCGCGACTTCGTCCGACAGCGACAGCGGGCCGACCGGCATGCCGGCCATCTTGGCGGCGTTCTCGATCATCGCCGGCGGCACGCCTTCGAGGAACATCTCGTTGCCTTCCGCGATGTAGCGCATCACGCAGCGATTGGCGAAGAAGCCGCGGGAGTCGTTGACCACGATCGGCGTCTTGCCGATGGCGCGGACGTAGTCGAGCGCGGTCGCCAGCGCGACGTCGCCGGTGTTCTTGCCCATGATGATCTCGACCAGCATCATCTTCTCGACCGGCGAGAAGAAGTGGATGCCGATGAAGCGGCCCTGGTCCTTGAACTCCTCGGCCAGCGAGGTGATCGGCAGGGTCGAGGTGTTCGACGCGAAGATCGCGCCGTCCTTCAGATAGGCCTGCGCCTTGGCGTAGGTCTCGGCCTTGACCTTGCGGTCCTCGAACACGGCCTCGATGACGAGATCGCATTCCTTCAGCGCCGCGTAGTCCGCGGTCGCAGTGATGCGGCCCATGATCGCCTCGGCCTCGCCCGGCTTGGCGCGGCCCTTCTTGACCAGGCCGTCGATCACGCTCTGCGCATGCGCCTTGCCCTTGTCGGCGCTCTCCTGATCGCGGTCGATCAGCACGACCTCGAGGCCGCCGCGGGCCGAGACGTAGCCGACGCTGGCGCCCATGAAGCCGGCGCCGATCACGGCGATCTTCTTGATCTTGGTCGCCGGCACGTCCGCCGGGCGGCGCGCACCCTTGTTGAGCTCCTGCATCGACAGGAACAGGCTGCGGATCATCGCCGCCGCTTCCTTCGAGCGCAGGATCTTGGTGAAGTAGCGCGATTCGACGCGCAGCGCGGCATCGATCGGCAGCTGCAGGCCTTCATAGACGCAGCTCATGATCGCGCGCGCGGCCGGGTAGTTGTCGTAGGTCTCGCGGCGATAGATGGCGTTGCCGGCCGGGAACATCATCATGCCGTTCTTCGAGAACACCGGGCCGCCGGGCAGCTTGAAGCCCTTCTCGTCCCACGGTGCGACGGCCTTGCCACCGCCCTTGATCCAATCCTTCGCGGCCTTGATGAGGTCGGCCGCCGGCACGATCGCATCGACCAGCTTCATGGCCTTGGCCTTGTCGAGCGTCAGCGCCTCGCCCTTCAACAGCAGGTTCATCGCGTCCTGCGGCTGCACGATGCGCGGCACGCGCTGGGTGCCGCCGGCGCCCGGGAACAGGCCGACCTTGATCTCGGGCAGGCCGAGCCGGGTCTTCGGATTCTCGGCCGCGACACGGTAGTGGCACGACAGGGTGATCTCGAAGCCGCCGCCGAGCGCAAGACCGTTGATCGCAGCGACCCACGGCTTGCCGGAGGTTTCCATCGCCCGGTTGATGAGCGAGAACCGCCGGCTGGTGTCGAACAGCATCTGGTTGGCGGCTTCCTCGCCCTTGCTCTTCAGCACGTCCAGATAGATGCGGTTCATGCCCTCGAGCATCGACAGATCGGCGCCGGCGCAGAACGCCTCCTTTGCCGAGGTGATGACGACGCCCTTGATGGCGGCGTCCGCAGTGGTCTCCTTGACGAGGGCCTCGAGCTCGTTGGTCGAGGTCTCGTCGAGCACGTTCATCGAACGGCCCGGAATGTCCCAGGTGATCAGCGCAATGCCGTCGGCATCGGTTTCGAGCTTGAAGTTCTTGTAGGCCATGTGGTGCTCCCAGATTTGGCAGGGGCGCGTCTGTGCTGCGTCAGCCCCGATGTTTCGTCTCCCCTCCCCCTTGCGGGGAGGGGTCGGGGGTGGGGGTCCTCACGGGCAGTGGAGCGCGTGGCACCCCCCTCCCCGACCCTCCCCCGCAAGGGGGGAGGGAGCGCACCGTCACACCCGCTCGATGATGGTCGCGGTGCCCATGCCGCCGCCGATGCACAGCGTCACCAGCGCGGTCGCCTTGCCGGTGCGCTCGAGCTCGTCGAGCACGGTGCCGAGGATCATCGCGCCGGTGGCGCCGAGCGGATGGCCGAGCGCGATCGCGCCGCCATTGACGTTGATCTTGTCCTTGTCGATCTCGAACGCCTGCATGTAGCGCAGCACAACCGAGGCGAACGCCTCGTTGAGCTCGAACAGATCGATGTCGGATTTCTTCATGCCCGAGCGCTCGAACAGCTTCTCGGTCACGTCGACCGGGCCCGTCAGCATCATCGCGGGCTCCGAGCCGATATTGGCGAAGGCGCGGATTTTCGCGCGCGGCTTCATGCCGTACTTCGCGCCTGCCTCCTTGCTGCCGAGCAGCACCGCACCGGCGCCGTCGACGATGCCCGAGGAGTTGCCGGCGTGATGCACGTAGTTGACGCGCTCGATCTCCGGATGCGACTGGATCGCCACCGCGTCGAAGCCGCCCATCTGCGCCATCTGCACGAACGACGGCTGCAACTGCGCCAGCGACTGCATCGTCGTCGAGGGACGCATGTGCTCGTCCTTGGCGAGGATGGTCAGGCCGTTGATGTCCTTGACCGGCACCACCGACTTGTCGAAGCGGCCTTCCTCCCAGGACTTCGCCGCGCGCTGCTGGCTCTGCACCGCATAGGCGTCGACGTCGTCGCGCGAGAAGCCGTATTTGGTCGCGATCAGGTCCGCCGAGACGCCCTGCGGCATGAAGTAGGACGGCACCGCCATCGACGGATCCATCGGCCAGGCGCCGCCGGACGCACCGATGCCGACGCGGCTCATCGATTCCGCACCACCACCGATGACCAGCTCATGCTGGCCGCTCATGATCTGCGCCGCGGCGAAGTTCACGGCGTCGAGGCCGGAGGCGCAGAAGCGGCTGATCTGAATGCCCGGAACGGCATCGCCGAGACCCGCATTCAGCGCGGCGAAGCGCGCGATGTCGGAGCCGGCCTCGCCGACCGGATCGACCACGCCGAGCACGACGTCGTCGACCGCGTCCTCGGGGATGTTGTTGCGGTCCTTCAGCGCCTTCAAAGGCACGGTGGCGAGCGCGAGCGCGGTCACCTCATGCAGGCTGCCGTCGGCCTTGCCGCGGCCGCGGGGAGTCCGTACGTGGTCGTAGATAAAGGCCTCAGGCATCACGCCCTCCTCATCTGGTCAGATTTGTTGTTCGCATTGACGACGGAGCCCGCGCGCGGCGCGCACCGGCTGTCGTCTGATCCTCAGAAGGCTTCCGCCGGCAGTTCCATCACGGTCGCACAACCGGCCTGGAGGCGGGCGAGATGCGCCGCCGTTTCGGGCAGCACGCGCTCCATGAAGAAGCGACCCGTCACCAGCTTGGTGGTGAGATAGGTCGAGCCGTCGCCGGCCGCAATCTTGTCCTGCGCCACCTTCGCCATCTTCGCCCACATGTAGCCGAAGGTGACCAGCGCAAAGAGATGCATGTAGTCGGTCGCGGCGGCGCCGGCATTGTCCGGCTTGGTCATCGCGTTCTGCATCAGCCACGTGGTGGCCTGCTGCAGATGGCCGAGCGCGGTCGACAACGGGGCTACGAACGGCTTCATCGCATCGTTGCCGCCCTGCTCCTTGGCGAACGAGCCGACCTCGTTGAAGAAGGCCATCACGGCGCGGCCGCCGTCGCGCGGCAGCTTGCGGCCGACGAGATCCAGCGCCTGGATGCCGTTGGCGCCTTCGTAGATCATGGCGATGCGCGCATCGCGCACGAACTGCTCCATGCCCCACTCGGCGATGTAGCCGTGGCCGCCATACATCTGCTGCGCCTGGACCGCGTTGGCGAAGCCCATGTCGGTCATGTAGCCCTTCATGACCGGGGTCATCAGGCCCATGTGGTCGTCGGCGGCCTGGCGGTCCTTCGGGTCCTGCGAGCGGTGCGCGACGTCGCTCTTCAGCGAGGTCCACACCACCATGGCGCGCGCGGCCTCGTTGAAGGCGCGGATCGACAGCAGGGTCCGGCGCACGTCGGGATGCACGATGATCGGATCGGCGGCCTTGTCGGGCGCCTTGGGCCCAGTCAGCGAGCGGCCCTGGATGCGCTCGCGCGCATAGGCGACCGCGTTCTGATAGGCCACCTCGGACTGCGCGAGACCCTGCACGGCGACGCCGAGCCGGGCCTCGTTCATCATCACGAACATGCCCTGCATGCCCTTGTTCTCTTCGCCGATCAGCCAGCCGGTGGCGTTGTCGTAGTTCATCACACAGGTCGAATTGCCGTGGATGCCCATCTTGTGCTCGATCGAGCCACAGGTGACGCCGTTGCGCGCACCCACCGTGCCGTCGGGATTGACCATGAACTTGGGCACCACGAACAGCGACACGCCCTTGATGCCGGCCGGCGCGCCCTCGATGCGGGCGAGCACGAGGTGGATGATGTTGGGAGCCAAGTCATGCTCGCCGGCCGAGATGAAGATCTTGGTGCCGGAAATCCTGAAGCTGCCGTCGGCCTGGCGCACCGCCTTGGTGCGGAGCAGGCCGAGGTCGGTGCCGCAATGCGGCTCGGTGAGGTTCATGGTGCCGGTCCACTCGCCGGCGACCATCTTCGGCACGTAGGTCTTCTTCTGCTCCTCGCTGCCATGCACGATGAGTGCGGCGGTGGCGCCCATGGTGAGGCCGCCATACATCGAGAACGCCATGTTGGCGGAGCACTGGAATTCGTTGACGGTCTGGCTGAGCGTCACCGGCAGGCCCTGCCCGCCATATTCGGTTGGCGCCGACAGGCCGAGCCAGCCGCCCTCGACGATCTGCTTGTAGGCGTCCTTGAAGCCTTTCGGCGTGGTCACGCTGCCGTCGTCATGGCGCTTGCAGCCTTCGAGATCACCCACGCGATTCAGCGGATGCAGCACCTCTTCGGCGAGCTTGGCGGCTTCGCCGAGGATCGCCTCGCGGACATCCGCCGAAGCATCGGAGAATCCCGGCAGATTGTCGTAGCGGTCGATCTGGAACACGTCGTTGAGCAGGAAGGTGACATCTTCCACGGGGGCTTTGTAGATCGGCATTGGCGTCTCCGGCAGGAAGGCTGAAGTTTCAGACGGGGAATTCCACGGACGCGGCAGGCAATGCAGGCCGCGGACTGTAGCGATTTCTCAAGGCTTGCGGCAGCCGTTAGTTTGCGACTGTCGGTCGCGTCACGACGGCTTGCTCATGGCGGCGAGCTGTTCGCCCATCAGGCGGTGCAGCAAATTGATCGCCTTGAGCGGGCGCACCATGACCTTGAAATGTGTGATCAGACCGGCGTCGTCGAAGCTGATGATGTCGACGCCGTTGAGCTTGATCCCTTCGATCTCGTTCTCGAATTCGAGCACGGCGCCCGTGGCGTTACGCCACTCCCCGACATACTTGAATCCGGGACCGCCTAAGACTTTCTCAGCACTCGCGAGATATTTGAAGGTAATGTCGCGGCCGCGTTGCGGCGTGTGCACGACGGGACTTTCGAACACGGCGTCGGGATGCAGCAGCTCCCGCAAAGCGCCGAGATCGTGAGACCTCATGTAGCCGTACCATCCATCGAGGCCGGTCATTGTCATTGGGCGTCTCCTCGGGGCGGAACAGGCCAGCACCACAACCACCCCATATGCACATTGACGCATATGCGCCAGTGTGCATAATGTCAAGCGTGGAGCGGGGCAGAACACGATCAGAAAAACGGGAGCAGTTTCCGGCCATGGCCCTCGGCGACGCCATCCTCGCCTGCCTCACCGAACATCCGATGACGGGCTACGAGCTCGCCAAGACGTTCGACTCCTCGATCGGCTTCTTCTGGAAGACGGACCACCAGCAGATCTACCGCGAGCTGTCGCGGCTGCGCGACCGCGGCTACATCCAGGGGCGCGAGGTGGTGCAGACCGGCAAGCCCAACAAGCTGGTCTACACATTGACCGCGGAGGGCCGCGCGGCGTTTCGCAGCTGGGCGGCGCGGCCGAGCACGCCGGCCTCGACGAAGGACGATCTTCTCGTCCGGCTCTATGCACTGGGCGCCGCCGACATCGGGCCGATCCGGGCCGACCTGATGGCGCGGCTCGAGCATCATCGCGACCGCGCCGAGCGTTACGATCGCATCCTCAAGAAGCATTATGCGGACGGCAACGTGGCCCCGGCCGATATGGGCAAGCTCCTCAACCTGCGTCTCGGCCTGCGCCACGAACGCATGGTGGCGGAATGGTGCGAGGAAGCGATCACCGCGCTGTCGACGATATCCGGCGCGAGCAGCGTGCGACCGCTCGACCCATCATCACGTGAAAATGCCGGCTGATACCCGCCGTTTGATAGGGCAAAACTTCTGGCCGCGCCGGCGGTAAACTTAACGCGTTATTTACCGTAAAAGTCAAAAGTCGGGACCTGGAGCAGACGATCTGCGCGGACCCGTTCATGTTCATGTCCGGGACGCGTGGGGAGGCTGGAGGCGCTTGGTGGAGCGCTGGAAGCGGAACCGGACGAGACATGAATTCGCGCGTACCGTGGAGTAATGAAGGCATCGACCCGTCCGTCCGCGAGAGGGCCGAGGCCGCGGCGCAACGCGCCGGAATGACGCTGAACGACTGGATCAACTCCACGCTCGGCGCATCGACCCCGCCCGATTTCCGCGGCAGCCCCGCGCCACGCAGCACGCCGACCGTCAGCCGCGATGCCCGCGAGGTGACCGACATCCATCAGCGGCTCGACTCCATCGCACGGCAGATCGAGCAAATGTCGCGCCCCGTCGCGCGCAAGGATGGGCCACGCGACGAGCAGGGCGTCGCGCGTCAGCTGAACGACGCGATCTCGCGGCTCGACGCCCGCCTGTCGCAGATCTCGACGCCGCTGCGCAAGCCGGACACCGAGGACCGCTATCGTGGTCCTGACGGCGTCGAGCGCGCCGCTGCGCAGCTCTACCGGCCCGCCCAGCCGCTCAGCGCGGGTTCGTTCGACGTGGCCGTGGCCGAGATCAGCGCCCGCCAGAGCGAGCTCGACAATGCGCGCCCGCTGCCGCCGCACCAGGCACCGCCGACCGCGCCTGCCATGGCATCCGCAGCAGCGCCGCTGATGACTCCGATCAGCGCGCCGCTGACGCCGCCGCAACCGGCAGCCCCCACTCCCGATTTCTCGCTGCTCGAACGCCATCTGCTGAAGATCACGAGCCAGATCGAGGCGCTGCATCGCCCCGACGACGGCATCGAGCAGTCGATCGCCGGCTTCCGCAACGAGCTCTCCGAAATTCGTCACGCCATCACCGAGGCGATGCCGCGCCGGGCGATCGAGTCGATCGAGAACGAGATTCGCTCGCTGTCGCGCCGTATCGACGAGAACCGCAACACCGGCGTCGACGGCCACGCACTGGCCGGGATCGAGCGCGCGCTGACCGACATCCGCGAGGTCGTCGGCTCGCTGAAGCCTGCCGAGCAGCTCGCCGTCTATGACGAGGCGATCCGCAATCTCGGCGCCAAGCTCGACCTGATCCTGCGCGCCAATGACGACCCTGGCACCGTGCAGCAGCTCGAAAGCGCCATCGCGGCGCTGCGTGCGATCGTCGCCAATGTCGCCTCCAACGACGCGCTGGAACGACTGTCGGACGATCTCCGCCAGCTGTCGTCGAAGGTCGACCAGGTCACACAGGCGCGCGACAATCACGACTCGTTCCACGAGTCGTTTGCGGCGCTCGAACAGCGCATTGCCGCGCTGACCTCGACCCTGGAAAGCCGCGAGCCGCCGGCGGCCGCGCCCGACCACACTGCCCAGATCGAGGACGCGCTGCGCGGCCTGTCCGACCGCATCGACCGCCTGCAGGTCGGCAACGACGGCTCATCGGCGATCACCCATCTCGAACAGCGGATCAGCTATCTGCTGGAGCGGCTCGAGGCCGCCAACGACCCGCGCGGCGGCAACATGACCCGCGTCGAGGACGGCCTGCAGGACATCCTGCGCTATCTCGAACGGCAGCAGGCGACCTTCGCAGCGCTGGCGGAGAGCCGGTCGCAGCGCGAAACGTCGCAGGACGGCGGCCTGATCGACATGGTCAAGCGCGAGCTGTCCGACATCCGCTTCAGCCAGACCGAGACCGACCGCAACACCCAGGACTCGCTCGAGGCCGTCCACAACACGCTGGGGCACGTCGTCGACCGCCTCGCCATGATCGAAGGCGACCTGCGCAATGTGCGCGCCACCGCGAGCCCGCCGGCCGCGCTGCCGCCGCTGGCACCGCCAATCGAGTCGCCGATGCCGGCCGCACGCGCGCCGGCGCCCCAGGCCTTTGCCGAGCCGGCCAGGCCAGAGCCCGCCTACCGGCCTGAGCTGCCCAATCCGGCGGCCGAGCAGCCAGCGGGACAGATTGTCGCTCCGGCCGCGGGTCAACAGGCGTTCGCGGCCGCCTCGCGCGACTTCCACGCCGCGCAGGCGACGGCGGCCACCATGCCGCCGCCGATTCCGCCGAAGGCGATCGCCGACATCCTCGAGCCGCACACAGCACAGGCGCCCCGCCCGACCGTCATCGTCCCCGAGCTGCCGCCGGATCATCCGCTCGAACCCGGCACCCGTCCGCCTGGCCGGACCGCATCGCCCGCCGAGCGGATCGCCGCGTCCGAGGATGCGCTGAGCGAGCTTCCCGCCGGCAAGCGGGAGCCGGTGTCGACGTCGAGCTTCATCGCGGCTGCGCGCCGCGCGGCGCAGGCCGCGGCGGCTGCACAGCCCGTGGACGCCAAGAAGGCGAAGAAGGACAAGCCGAAGGAGAAGGCCAAGGAACCGCCGAAAGACCTCCCCAAGGACGTCGCCAGCGACGCTGTCAAGCCCAAGGCCAAACCCAAGGACAAGCCGACGTTCGCTCTCACCGCCGAGGGTGACGAGGAAGTCTCGACCATTGGGTCGAAGATCCGCTCGCTCCTGGTCGGGGCCAGCGTCGTCGTGATCGTGCTCGGCACTTTCAAATTCGCGATGTCGCTGCTCGACAGCGGCAGCACGCCGCCACCGATCTCGCCGATGGAAACCCAGGGCGAGGCGCCGCGCGCGCAGATGCCGTCGGCCTCGCCGAGCCTGTCGCCGCGGCCGACGACGCCCGACCAGAGCGTGCCGTCGTTGACGTCGCCGACGCCGATCGACCGTCAGTCCTACAATCGGGCCATGCCGAGCGAAGCGGAGACGATCGCAATGCTCGCGATCCCGCAGGACGTCGAAAAGCCAGCCACATTACCTGCTGCCGTCCCCACTGATATCACCGGCACGATCCCAACCGCTGCCAACGGCCAGAAGCTCGGCTTGGTGCAGGTGCCCGCCTCCGAGAAGCTGCCCGATGCCATCGGCGGACTGGCGCTGCGCAATGCCGCCCTGAAGGGTGATCCGACCGCCGCCTACGAAGTCGGCGTGCGCTTTGCCGAGGGCAAGGGCGTCGCGGCGAACTATGAGGAAGCCGCGAAGTGGTATGACCGCGCCGCGCAGGCGGGGCTGATCCCGGCGGTCTTCCGTCTCGGCACCTTCTACGAGAAGGGTCTCGGCGTGAAGAAGGACGCCGACATCGCCCGCCGCTACTACGTGGTCGCCGCCGAGCGCGGCAACGCCAAGGCGATGCACAATCTCGCCGTGCTGGACGCCGACGGCGGCGGCAAGGGCGCGAACTACAAGAGCGCCTCGCAATGGTTCCGCAAGGCCGCCGAGCGCGGCGTCGCCGATAGCCAGTTCAACCTCGGCATCCTCTATGCCCGTGGCATCGGCGTCGAACAGAACCTCGCCGAATCCTACAAATGGTTCACCCTGGCCGCAGCGCAGGGTGACGTCGACGCGGGGCGCAAGCGCGACGATGTCGCCAAGCGGCTCGATGTCCAGTCGCTCGCCGCGGCCAAGCTCGCGATCCAGACCTTCACGGTCGAACCGCAGCCCGACGACGCCGTGAACGTGCCGGCGCCCGTCGGCGGCTGGGATGGCACGCAGGCGATCGCCAAGGCAGCCGCGGCCAAGGCGGCGCTGGCGAAGCGCGCGGCTGCGACGGCGCCGCGCTGACACGGGCATAGCGCCCCTCTTTCGACATGGACGAGCGTCCGCGCACAGCCTGAAAAATCCTCCCGGCTTGCGATCGCGCCGCCATAGTGTCGCGCGGTCGATCGATATAGGTTGTCGCGGCGGATCATCACGAGCGCCGCGAGGGAGCATCGACGGGTGTCAGCGGGGAACGACCAACAGGACGGCGCGCGCTTCCTGCAGTCGCCGACGGGCCCCCGCGTGCCGCCGCGGACTACGGCGAACGTCGCCGCTGCTCCGCCTCCTCGCCAACGAATGCAGCAAGTGACCGACGGCTATCCTGCGGCGTTCCGATGGCGCCGGCTGGCTTCCGTCATCTTCTTCGTTGCAATCGTGCTCGGCGGAGGCATTCGCGCCTACCGCGACCTGTCGCGACCCGACGCCTGGTCGTTCTGGAAGGATCAGTACATCTCGCCGAGTCTGTCGGCGGCGCTGGTCGCCGACCCCGCGCTTGCCGGGCTGGGCGGCAGGCGCACCGTGCTCGCCGTCAGCGGCCCCATCGGGCCAGCGGCGGCCGGCTGGCTGCGCGAGCGGATCAGCGAGGCCCGTCTCAAGCCGGGCGACGTGATCCTGCTGTCCTCGCCCGGCGGCAACCTCGACCAGGGGGTGCTGATGGGCGAGATCATCCGCGCCCATGGACTCGCTACCGCCGTCGGCGTGGCCGACAATGCCGGCCGCATCCGTCCGGGCTTCTGCGCCAGCGCCTGCGTGTTCGCCTTTGCCGGCGGGCAGACCCGCTACGGCCTCGATGGTTCGGCGCTCGGCGTGCACCGCTTCACGTCGGAGGCCCGTGGCGCCGACGCGGTCGCCGACACCCAGCGCGTCACCGGCGCCATCCTCGGCTACATGACGCGCATGGGCGTATCGTCGCAGGTCATCGAGGCGATGTCGCAGACCCGCGACATCCGCTGGCTCGATCCGGGCGATGCCGAGGCCATGAGGCTGGTGACCGCGCCGCTCAAGGCCCTTTGACGGAGCGCCCAGACCCCCACGTTCGGCGTCGGTGGATGTGACGTCGACTTCGGGCGGGAATGACTGATCCCTTCGCTGCCATTTTCGGTTATGCAGGAGCTTGGCATCCTGCGTCGCATGCGCGGGATGCTCGCTCGAAGGATCGCAGAGGCCGCGCGGATGCAGATTTATCTTCCGATCGCCGACATCCCGGTCAACATCTTCCTGTTGCTGGCGATGGGCGCGGCCGTCGGCTTCGTCTCCGGCATGTTCGGCATCGGCGGCGGGTTCCTGATGACGCCGCTCCTGATCTTCGTCGGCATCACCCCCGCGGTCGCGGTCGCCTCGGTCTCCAGCCACATCGCCGCCTCCTCGTTCTCCGGGGCGCTGTCCTATTGGCGACGGCGCGCCATCGATCCCTCGCTGGCCGCGGTGTTGATGATCGGCGGCGCGCTCGGCACCGGACTCGGCGTCGCCACCTTCACCCTGTTGCGGTCGCTCGGCCAGCTCGACCTGATGATCGCGCTGTCCTATGTCGTCCTGCTGACGAGCGTCGGCGGCACGATGTTCTGGGAGGGTCTGCGGGCGATGATGCGCGCGCGCCAGGGCGCGGTCGCGACCGTGCGGCGTCCGGGCAGCCATGTCTGGATCCATGGCCTGCCGCTGAAGATGCGCTTCAAGCGCTCGAAGATCTATGTCTCCGTCATTCCGGTGATCGCCATCGGCCTCATCATCGGCTTCCTCGGCGCCGTGATGGGCATCGGCGGCGGCTTCATTCTGGTGCCCCTGCTGATCTACCTGCTGCGCGTGCCGACCTCGACCGTCATCGGCACCTCGATGGTCCTGACGCTCGCGACCATGATGATCGCGACCATGCTGCACGCGATGAGCAATCATCTGGTCGACGCCGTGCTGGCGCTGATCCTGATGGTCGGCGGCGTCACCGGCGCGCAGTTCGGGGCCCGCGCCGGCCAGATGATCCGCGGCGAGCAGCTGCGGCTGCTGCTCGGCCTGCTGATCCTCGCCGTCGGCATCCGGTTCGCGATCGAGCTCGTGATCAAGCCCGACGACCTGTTCACGATCCGCGAGACCGAGATCAGCAGATGACGCCGCTCCGCCTCGCCAGCCTCACCTTCATGCTGCTGCTTGCCGGCGCCGCATCGGCGCGCGCCGAGCGGCTGATCGTCTCGGTCTCCAACCATCGCGTGACGGTGACGCCGAACTATTCCGGGGAGGAGCTGGTGCTGTTCGGCTCGGTCGAGAAGGACACCCAGACCCCGCCGGGTCGCACCGCCTATGACCTCGTCGTCACCGTCCGGGGCCCGCGGGCCGACATGGTGACGCGGCGCAAGGAGCGCAAGTTCGGCATCTGGATCAACACCGACTCGCGCCAGTTCCTCAAGGTGCCCGGCTATCTGGCGCTGTTCGCCAACCGCCAGTTCGACGCGATGGCCGCGCCCGAGGTGCTGCGCCGGCAGCAGCTCGGACTCAACAACGTGCTGCTGACCCAGCGCGTCGGTCCCGACTATGCCGACGTGGTCCCGAACGACGCGTTCCGCAGCGCCTTCGTGCGGCTGCAATCGCAGCACGGCCTGTACCGCGAGGATACGTCCGCGGTGACCTTCCTCACGCCGACGCTGTTCCGCACCGGCATTCCGCTCCCCGCTGCGGTGCCGATCGGCACCTACGAGGTCGAGATCAAGCTGCTCGCCGACGGCGCGCTGGTCACCAAGACGGAGACCGCGTTCGAGATCGTCAAGGTCGGCTTCGAGCAGTTCGTCGCGAACTCGGCGCGGCAGAGCGGCTTCGTCTACGGCCTCGTCACCGCCGCGATGGCGCTGATGACGGGATGGATGGCGTCGATCGTGTTCCGTCGGGATTGATCTTTTTCTCATCAGGGGGAGGAGCTGGGTGGCGAGGCGATCACCGTCCGCACACCGGGCTCCAGAAGCTTCAGCCGCGCACCGAACCCGAGCGCATCGAAGGTCTTGCGCAGGTCCTGCGCGCTCTGGCGGAAATGCGCCCAGCCATCCGTGTGAACCGGAACGATGGCGGCCTCGGCAAACACGCGCGCGGTCTCGATCGTGTCGTTGGTGTCCATGGTGAGGTGGAACGGCCCGCGTGTCTGCGCCGCTCCGGCAAAGGGCATCACGACACCAGGCTTGAAACGCCGCGCCACCTCCGCCACGCCGTCATAGAACACCGTGTCGCCACTGACATAGACGGGCGCGCCGTGCTGCGGGATCAGGACGAAGCCGATCACATCGCCCGCGAGCGGCTCGATGCCGGCGGGACCATGGCGCGCCGGCGTCGCCGCGACCGTGAATGTCCTGCCGCCTTTGCTGAGCTGCGTCGTCTGCCACGGCGCCAATCCTTCCGCCAGCGCACCGAGCCTGCTTGCGCCGACTTCCGTCGTGAGCACGCGCGGTGCGCGTCTCAAGAAGGCGCGGCCGCCATGGTCGAGATTGTCGGAGTGCTGATCATGGCTCAGCAGCACCGCATCGACCTCCCCGATCGCCTCAGCGGTCATCGCTGGTCCAGTGAGCTTCTCCAGTACGACATGCGGCAATTCATAGCGGCCGGGAGCATCGAATGTGGGATCGGTCAGCAGGCGGAAGCCATCGATTTCGATAAGGGCGGTCGGGCCGCCGATCAGGGTGATCGCAACACTCATGACGATGCTCCAATGGTACGGGCCGGCGCCCGCGTGACCAGATAGATCCCGAGCGCGACGGGAACGACGCCGAGCAGGTCCTGCAGCGCCACGTGCTCGCCGAGCACCAGGAAGGCGAAGATCATCGCGAGCGGCGGCATCACGAAATGATAGGCGCTGGCCGCGGTCGCGCCGCATACTTTCAAGAGATGGAACCAGAGCACATAGGCCAGGATCGAGCCACCGAGCACGAGGAAGGCGAACGCGCCGATCAATTGCGCATTCGGCACGATCTCGCCCACGTGCGACACGCCGAGCGCGACCGGCCATAACACCAGCCCGGCTGAGAGGTTCTGGATGCCGTTGCCGACCCACAGGCTGCCCTGCGGGGCGAGCTGCTTGAACAGAATGGTGCCGGTCACGATCGAGGCCAGCGCCGCCAGCGTATAGAGAATGCCTTCGAGCTGGTCGGTGCCGACGGACATACGGTGCCAGACGATCATGGCGACGCCGATGGTGCCAAGCGCGAGGCCTGAGATTTTGCGCAGGGTCAGCGGCTCGCCCAGCAGCAGCGCCGCGAACACCGCGGTGAACACCGGATTGGCCGAGACGATCAGGCCGCCGAGCCCCGCCGACACGGTCTGCAGCCCGGTGTAGCCGAGACCGAGATACAGCGCGTTGTTGGCGATGCCGATGATCGCGAACACGGCCGCATCGCGCCAGCTCATGCGCAGCTCGCCCCGGACCGCCGGCACCACAAGAATGAGGACACCAGCGAGCGAGAACCGCGCCGCGAGCAGCAGCAGCGGCGGACAATAAGTCACCCCGATCTTGCCGGCAACGAAGGCAAAGCTCCACAACAGGCAGAACAGGCCGATTTCGAGCGGCAGCAGGTTGGACTTCTCGGGGCTCACGGCAACGGAGGATACGGACGACATCGGAGGTCTCCTTCGCCGCCGGTGTAGGGCTGTTCTTTCCCATTTGGAAATTAAATGATAGACTGACACTCAGTGGTTTTCCGAATGGAGGTCCCGCGTGCTCGATCTGGACCTGTTGCGCAGCTTCGTCTCGGTGGTCGAGGCCGGCGGCTTCACCCGCGCGGGCGAGCGCGTCCACCGCACGCAGTCGACGATCAGCCAGCAGATTCGCCGGCTGGAGGACGACCTCGGCCAGACGCTGCTCAACCGCGACGGCCGCGAGGTCACGCCGACCGAGGCCGGCGAACGGCTGTTGTCCTATGCCCGCCGCCTGCTCGCGCTCGCCGAGGAGGCCCGCGACGTCGTGGCGCGGCCCGGACCCGACGGCGCGGTGAAGCTCGGCATCCCCGAGGATTTCGCGGCCTACCGGCTCGCCAAGCTGCTCGCCGCGTTCTCGCGCGCCCACCCCGATCTGCGGCTCGACGTGCGCGCCGACCAGAGCCTCAACCTCAAGCGCGACATCGAGCGCGGCGATCTCGATCTTGCGCTGCTCAAGCGCGGTGCCGACGACGCACACGCAGCGATCGCGGCATGGCCGGAGCAGGTCTATTGGGTGACCAGCAAGAGCCATCCGGTCAACCTCGAGGCCCGCTCGCTGCCGCTGATCGGCTTCCCGCTCGGCTGCATCTATCGCACCCGCGCGATCCATGCGCTGGAGAGCGAGGGACGCGCCTGGCACATGGCCTACACCTCGTCGAGCCTCGCCGGCATCCAGGCCGCGGTCGCCGCCGGCATGGGGCTGAGCATCCTGTCCGAGATGTCGGTGCAGTCGGAGCACCGCGTGCTGACCGCCCGCGAGGGCTTTGCGCCGATCGAGCGCACCGAGGTCGCGCTGGTCGCCTCGCCCGACGCCAGCCCGGCGACGCTGCGCCTGGCCGACCGGCTGGCCGAGTTCTGCGAGAAGGTGCAGGCGAAGGCGGCCTGACGGGCATTCGTCCGCGGCTCCGGCGACCATGACGCCACGAGGACGCTGCGTTCCCTCTCCCGCTTGCGGGGGAGGGCTAGGGAGGGGCCGTTCCGACGGCGCTGCGCTTGGCGCCCCCTCTCCAACTCTCCCCCGCAAGCGAGGGAGAGAGCACAGCGATGCGCGCGGCGGGCATGATCAGTCCAACTTCGAATGATCCGTTCGACCTCTGATCACTCATCCAACTAATGAATTTCCATCATCCAACTAATAGCACCGCGCCGCGGCGATGCTGTGCAGGCGTCTATCTCCCAGCACATGCGCGATGAAGGCGCGCTTCGGAAACAGCTTGGCGAAGGCCGCGTCGCGCACGCTCAGGCCCCCGGCATAGGCGCCGAACGCCGGCATCACGGCGCGCTCGCCATCGCAGACGAAGCAGCGCCGCTCCAGCGTGCGCGCTCGTGTCGCGACGCGCGCCTTCGGATGCAGATGGCCGGCGATCTCGCCGCGCGCGCCGGAGGGCTCGTGACGGAACGTCACCGCGCCGAGCGTGACCGCGTCGGCCAGTTCGCCGCCGATGCCGCGCGGGGCCGGATCGTGGTTGCCCGTGATCCAGACCCAGTCGCGGCCGACCTGCAGGTTGGCGATGCAGGCGCGGTCGTCGCCGGTGAGACGCGTATGCGCATCGCGATCGTGAAAGCTGTCGCCAAGCGCGATCACGACGCGCGGATTGTAGTGGGCGATCACGGCTGTGAGGCGATTGAGAGTCGCCACGGTATCGAACGGCGGCAGCAGGGTGCCGCGCGACGCGTAGCTCGAGCCCTTTTCCAGATGCAGATCGGAGACGACGAGCAGACGCTGCTCGTCCCACACCAGCGCGCCGGAGAGATCGACGCGCAGCGCGGTGCCGGCGACGTCCATCATGCCCGATGCGCAGAAAGTCCCCCGCAAGTCCGCCTCGCTTCTCGATCTACCCCATCGCTTCCTTCACGAGTTCCTCGGCAGCCTCGGCCAGGAGCTCGTCGGCGGCCTCGCCATAGACGGATTCGCGGCCGATTTCCAGCATCACCGGCACCGCCAGCGGCGAGACGCGATCGAGTTCCCGATGGGTGATTCGTCCCTCGATGCGCTGGAGCATATCACCGAGCCGCTTCAGATCGAGCAGGCCGGTGGCGGCATCGGCGCGCGCCGCGCGCAACAGCATGTGATCGGGCTGATGCCGGCGCAGGACGTCATAGACCAGATCGGTCGAGAACAGCACCTGGCGGCGCGTCTTCTCCTCGGTCGTCGACCGCCGCGCGATCAGGCCGGAGATGATGGCGCACGAGCGGAACGTGCGCTTCATCAGCGCGGATTCGGCGAGCCACGCCTCGAGATCGTCGCCAAGCATATCCGGGTCGAACAACGCGGCGAGATCGAGCCGCCCCTGTTTGACCATCAGCGACATGTCGCCGAGCCCCCACACCGCAAGCGCATATTCGTTGGCGACGAAGCCGAGCGGCCGGGCGCGCGCCCGCTCGAGCCGGCGCGTCAGCAGCATGCCGAGCGTCTGATGCGCGAGCCGGCCCTCGAACGGATAGCAGACGATGTAGTGCTTGTTGGAGCGCGGGAAGGTCTCGACCAAAAGCTCGCGCCGGGCCGGGATGCGCGACACGTCCTTCTGCAAGGACAGCCAGTCGCGCACCTGCTCCGGCAACGCGCTCCAGGCGGTGCGGTCGTCGAGCAGGCCGCGCACGCGCTCGGCGAGATAGGTCGACAGCGGAAACTTGCCGCCCATGTAGGACGGCACCTTCGGATCGGAATCATTGGCGCGCGACACATAGACCTGGTCCTCGGCCAGCGCCTCATAGCGCACGATCTCGCCGCTGAACACGAACGTATCGCCGAGGGTGAGGCCTTCGATGAACGCCTCCTCGATCTCGCCGAGCAGCCGTCCGCCGCGCGCGATCGCGCCGGTCGTGCCCTTGGCCCCGCCGCGCGAGCGCACCAGCCGCACCTTCAGCATCGCCTCCTCGACGATGGTGCCAACGTTCAGGCGATAGCTCTGCCGCACCTTGGGATTGGCGACGCGCCAGCGTCCCCTCGCATCCTGCTTGATGCGGGCAAACCGCTCATAAGTCTTCAGCGCATAGCCGCCGGTGGCGACGAAGTCGACGACATCGTCGAAATCAGCGCGCGACAGCGACGCATAGGGGGCCGCCGTGATGACCTCCACATAGAGCTCGTCGCTGAGAAACGGCTCGGCGCAAGCGCAGCCGAGCACGTGCTGCGCCAGCACGTCGAGCGCGCCAGTACGCAAAGGCGGCGTGTCCTGCGCATTGTCGGCGATGGCATCGATCGCGACCGAGCATTCCAGCACCTCGAAGCGGTTGGCCGGCACCAGCACCGCCCGCGAAGCCTCGTCGAGCCGGTGATTGGCACGGCCGATGCGCTGCATCAGCCGCGAGCAGCCCTTGGGCGCGCCGACATTGATCACGAGATCGACGTCGCCCCAATCGACGCCGAGATCGAGCGAGGAGGTGCAGACGACGCCGCGCAGCCTGCCGGCCGACATCGCATCCTCGACCTTGCGGCGCTGCGCGACGTCGAGCGAGCCGTGATGCAGGGCGATGGCGAGATTGTCGTCGTTGATGCGCCAGAACTCCTGGAACAGCATCTCGGCCTGACTGCGGGTGTTGACGAACACGAGCGTGGTCTTGTTTCGCTTGATCAGCTCGTACATCTCGGCCAGCGCATGGCGCGCGCTGTGGCCGGCCCACGGCAGCCGCTCCTGTGTATCGAGCATCTCGACCACCGGCGGCGCGGCGCCGCCGGCGACCACGACGTCGGCCGCGGCTATGCCGCCGCACGGCTGCGGCACCAGGAAGCGCGCGAGTTGCTCCGGCTCGGCGACGGTCGCCGACAGGCCGATCATGCGCATGTCCGGCGCAAGCCGCCACAGCCGCGCCAGCGCGAGCGACAAGAGATCGCCGCGCTTGGAGGTGACCAGCGCATGCAGCTCGTCGAGCACGACGCGCTTCAGCGAGGAAAACAGGAACGGCGCATCGTCGGACGACAGCAGCAGCGCCATCTGCTCCGGCGTGGTCAGCAGGATATCCGGCGGATAGCGGCGCTGCCGCTGCCGGCGGGACACCGGCGTGTCGCCGGTGCGGGTCTCGACCTTGATCGGCAGGCCCATCTCGGAGATCGGCGCCTCGAGATTGCGCGCGATGTCGACCGCGAGCGCCTTGAGCGGGGAGATGTAGAGCGTGTGCAGGCCGGCGGGTCGCGGGATGCGGTTCGCCGTCTGCTTGCTCTTTTCCGTGTTCGCGAGCTCGGCCAGTGCATTCGGCTTAGTGCCGGGTGTCACCATCGACACCGCCGCCGGAGGCCCCCCTCCCCGCCGCTCCCCCACAAGGGGGGAGGGAGCGGAGAGAGCGGATGGCTTGGCAAGAACAGAACGATGCTTCGGCGCGACGGCGGAGCCGAGCTCCACCAGGGTCGGCAGGAACCCGGCGAGCGTCTTGCCGGCGCCGGTCGGGGCGATCAGCAGCGCCGAGCGTTGCGCGCGAGCCTTCTCCAGCAGCGCCAGCTGATGCGCGCGCGGCGCCCAGCCGCGCGCCGCGAACCATTCGGTGAAATGGTCGGGCAGCGGGGCGCTGTCGTCGGGTGGGACTGGTGAGACGCGGGGCGGCACCGGGGGAAGGTAGGCAGTCACGCGCGGTTCGTCGAGGGTCGGGCGATAACACGCGACTGCCTCGACCACCTCCGCCGTCGGCCCAGCCCATGTTGGAGCGCACCGGCGCCTCAGCAAACTCCGTTGTCGTCCCTGCGAACGCAGGGACCCATAGCCACCGGCTTTTGTGGGACGATGACTTGCAGTGACGCCTCACCGATAGATTCCGCGGTATGGTTCCCTGCGTTCGCAGGGACGACACCGGAGAGTGCGGCCACAGCTCCGGTGTCATCATCCGATGGAGGGAAAATCCCTACTCCGTCATCGGCTTCTCGGAGATGCTCCAGTCCTTGCCGTCGAAGATCGAGATGTAGAGCGTCTTCATCGGCGTATAGTCGTCCGGCGTGTAGGCGTAATTGACGCCATCGAGGAAGAAGGGCGAGTGGAAGCCGGCGAGTGTCGTGGCGTGCTTGAGCACGTTCTCGCGGGTCAGCGTGTCGCCGCAGCGGCGCAGGATCTCACCCATCGACACCGCCTGGCCGTAGCCGGCATAGGCGATGGTGTTGTCGGGATCGATGTTGGGCAGGTACTTGGCGCGCAGCGCCTCGAAGCCCTTGACGTCGGGATCGTCCTTCCATTGCGGCACGCCGGCGTCCTTGGAATAGCGGATCGCGACGATGTCCTTGGCATTCTCGAGGCCGGCGGCAGACAGGATCGAACGGCCGGTCGAGCCCGCCGACAACAGCTGCAGCGGCTTCCAGCCGAGCTCGGCCACCTTGCGGATCGACTGCGACGAGGCCTTGCCCGTGCTGATGTTGTAGAACACGTCGGCGCCCGACTTCGACAGGTTGATCAGCTGCGAGTCCACCGTCGGCTCGGTGAGATCGTAGGTCTGCTCCATGATCACCTGCGCCTTGCCGCCGGCGTCGGCCAGCACCTTCTTGAACGGCCCCAGGAAGTCACGGCCGAAATCGTCGTTCTGATAGAGGATGCCGATCTTGGCTTCCGGCTTCACGCTCAGCACATGCTTGGCGAGAATGCGCGCCTCCGTCGGATACAGCGGCAGGCCGGCCATGGTCCATTTGTAGTTCTTGGGGTCGTTCCACTTCGAGGCGCCGGTGTTGAGCAGGAGCTGCGGCACGCCCTTGGAGTTGAGGTATTTGTGCACGGCGGTCTGCGGCGCGGTGCCGAGCGAGCCGTACAGCGCCAGCACCTCGTCCTGCTCGACCAGCCGCCGCGTCGCCTCGACGCATTTCGGCGCGCTATAGGCATCGTCCATCGTCAGGAACTTGACCTTGCGCCCGTTGATGCCGCCCTGCTCGTTGAGCATCTGGAAATAGGCCTCGCCGACACGGCCGAGCACGCCATACAGCGAACCGGGGCCGGAATGCGGAATGGTCTGGCCGATCTTGATCTCGGTATCGCTGGCGCCGGCATCATATTTCTTCTCGGCGGCCCAGACATGGGGCGAAGCGATCGTCGAGGCGCCGATGGTCGCAAGCGCGGTGGCGCAGAAATCGCGCCGGGTCAGATGTTTTTTCATTTTTGTCTCTCCCTAGACTGCCGACATTTTTTGGCATCGGGAGAGCTGCGGCAAGAGCGAAGTTGCCGCATTGGACGCCGCGTGCAGCGCATTCAATAGCGTCTAGACTCAAGTCCTGGCCGCGACCACGGCCAGCCCGCGCACCGGCAACTGCTCCTCGGTCCGCGGCGACGCCGGCGCGAGATGGGCCAGCTTCAATCCCGCGGCTGCGATCACGCCACGGACATATTCCGCGCCATGGGCATAGCGCAACCCCTTGCCCATGATGACACCGTCGCCGTCATGGGTCTCGACGGTCAAGGCCAGCAGTCCGCCCGGCCTCAGCACACGTTGCGCCTCGCGCAACACCGGGTCGAGGTCGCCGACATAGACCATCGCATCGGCAGCAAGAATGAGATCCGCAGACGCATCGTCCTGGCGCTGCAGCCCTGCGGTCATGTCGTCGACCTCTAGCCCGGCATAGAGCCCGGTGGCGCGCGCCTCCGCGATCATGCCGGCCGACAGGTCGATGCCGATGATGCTGTCGACGTTCTTGGCGAACGCCGCCGCGCCCAGCCCGGTGCCGCAGCCGAGATCGATCGCGCGCTTGAAGTAGGCCGGCTTGCGCTCGGCCGCGCGCACCGCGAGCACCGCCTTGAACAGGATCGCCGGCGCGCGGTAGTTGAGCCGCTCGGTCAGCTCGGCCTCGAAGCGCGGCGCATACTGATCGAACAGCGACTGCACATAGGCCTTGGGCATGTCCGACAGCGGCGCGGCGCCGAGCTGCATCAGATGCACGGCGGCGCCGTGACGATCATCCGGATCGGCGGCACAGGCGTTCTGGAAGGCGGAGATCGCCTTGTCGGTTTCGCCCAGACCGAGACGAATCTTGCCGAGCTCGAACCAGGCCGAGGCGAAGTTGGGGGCGACCTCGATGGCCTGCTCCATCACCTCGGCGGCCGCGACCAGGTCGCCCTTCAATTGCAGGTCGCGGGCGAACTCGTAGCGGCGGTCGGCGATCAGATCGCCGGAGGACAGGAACAGGCGGTGGGGCATGGGAACCATCGTCGTCAATGCGAACTTCTCATCGAGGAGATGGATGCGCGGGTCAAGCCCGCGCATGACGAGATGGAAACTGGCACGGCCTGAAAACGCGTCTTGCATGACCTATATGACCCACATGCGTCCGCAAGACATTCTGCTGCCCGTTCCGTCCGGCCTCTGCTGCAAGGCCGGCGGCTTTCACATCGATCCCGTGCGCCCGGTCGAGCGGGCGCTGATCACCCATGGCCATTCCGACCACGCCCGCGCCGGCCACGGCGCGGTGCTGGCGACCCAGGAAACGCTCGACATCATGCGGCTGCGCTATGGCGACAACTTTGCAGGCTCCACGCAGGCGATCGGCTATGGCGAGCGGATCAGGCTGGGTGACGTCACCGTCAGTTTCCACCCTGCGGGCCATGTGCTGGGCTCGGCGCAAATCAAAGTGTCCTGCGGCGGCACCTGCATCGTCGCCTCCGGCGACTACAAGGATGCGCGCGATCCGACCTGCGCACCGTTCGAGCTGGTGCAATGCGACGTCTTCATCACCGAGGCGACGTTCGGCCTGCCCGTGTTCCGTCACGGCGCCGCGGCGCTGGAGGTGAACAAGCTGCTGGCCTCGGTGGTGCTGTTTCCCGAGCGCGCGCACCTGGTCGGCGCGTACTCCCTCGGCAAGGCGCAGCGTGTCATCGCGCTGATCCGCGAGGCCGGCTATGATCGGCCGATCTACCTGCACGGCGCGATGGACAAGATCACGCGCTACTATCAAGACAAGGGAATCGCGCTCGGCGAGCTCCGGCCCGTGAAGGGCGTCAAGAAGGCCGAGCTTGCCGGCACCATCACCCTGGCGCCGCCGAGTGCAACCTCCGACCTGTGGACCCGCCGCTTTCCCGATCCCGTCACCGCCTTCGCCTCGGGCTGGATGCGGGTGCGCGCCCGGGCCCGGCAGCGCGGCATCGAGCTGCCGCTGGTGATCTCGGATCATGCCGACTGGGACGGGCTCACCACCACCATCGCCGCGACCGGCGCAAGCGAGGTGTGGGTCACCCATGGGCAGGAGGACGCGCTGGTGCATTGGTGCCAAGCCAAGGGGCTCGCGGCCCGGCCGCTCGATCTGGTCGGCTACGGCGACGAGGAGGAAAGCGAGGTGGTGGCCACGGAGGACGCCGAGGCATGAACCGCTTCGCCGAGTTGCTCGACCGCCTCGCCTATGAGCCCGGCCGCAACAACAAGCTGCGGCTGCTGACGTCGTACTTCCGCGAGGTCGAGGATCCCGATCGCGGCTACGCACTGGGCGCGCTCACCGGCGCGCTGTCGTTCAAGCACGCCAAGCCGGCGCTGATCCGCGACCTGATCGCCGCGCGCACCGATCCGGTGCTGTTCGCGCTGTCGTATGATTATGTGGGGGATCTCTCGGAAACCGTCGCGCTGATGTGGCCGAAGGACAGGGCGCATCATCAGCAGCTCGTTCCTGGGTACCCCCCTCCCCACCCCTCCCCCACAAGGGGGGAGGGAGCGCTGACGCGTTCGGAGTTGCTGTCTCGGTCTGCATCGAGCATCGCTCCCCCTTCACGTCTCTCGTCCCCCACAGCCGCTCTCTCCGTTCCCTCCCCCCTTGTGGGGGAGGGGCAGGGAGGGGGGCACCCCACGGGCGGTCTCACGAGGGACCCCACACCCGGCCACAACGACCCGCCACCGCCGACGCTGACCGAGGTTGTCACCACCTTGCGCACCCTCGGCAAGACCGAGATGCCGCGGCAACTCGCGCAATGGCTGGATGAGCTCGACGAGACCGGGCGCTGGGCACTGCTGAAGCTGGTCACCGGCGCTTTGCGCATCGGCATCTCCGCGCGCCTGGCCAAGACCGCAGCGGCCGCGCTCGGCGACAAGGACCCGCACGAGGTCGAGCTGATATGGCCGGGGCTGTCGCCGCCCTATCTCGACCTGTTCGCCTGGCTGGAAGGCCGCGGCGACAAGCCGGTCAATCGCGATCCCGCGCCGTTCCGGCCGGTGATGCTGGCGCATGCCGTCGAGGACGACGACTTCGCCGGCATGAACGCGGCCGACTACATCGCGGAATGGAAGTGGGACGGCATCCGCGTGCAGGCGGTGAGCGGCCGCGAGACCGATGGCCGCATCGTCACGCGGCTGTATTCGCGCAGCGGCGAGGACATCACCGCTGGTTTTCCCGACCTTTTGCCGTCGCTGCACCTGCCCGGCGCGCTCGACGGCGAGCTGCTGGTGGTGCGCGATCACCGCGTGCAGAGCTTCAACGTGCTGCAGCAGCGGCTGAACCGCAAGACGGTGTCGCCGAAGCTGATGAAGGAGTACCCGATCCACCTGCGCGCCTACGACCTGCTCGGCGACGAGGAGAACGATCTGCGTGAGCTGCCGTTCGCCGAGCGGCGTGAACGGCTCGAGGCTTTCATCAAGCGACTCGACGAACCGCGTGTCGACTTGTCGCCGACCATCGCGTTTTCCACCTGGGACGAGCTGAAGGCCGCGCGCGCCAATCCCGCATCTGCCGGCGCAGGAGACGATGCCGACGCGGTGGAAGGCGTGATGCTGAAGCGGCGCGACGCGCTGTATCTGCCCGGCCGGCCCAAGGGACAATGGTGGAAGTGGAAGCACGATCCGCACATCATCGATGCCGTGCTGATGTATGCTCAGCGCGGCCACGGCAAGCGTTCCTCCTATTACTCCGACTACACGTTCGGTGTCTGGACGGCGGGAGACGGCGGAGATCAGCTCGTGCCGGTCGGCAAAGCCTATTTCGGCTTCACCGACGAGGAGCTCTTGCAGATCGACCGCTTCGTCCGCCGCAACACCACCGAGAAGTTCGGTCCCGTTCGGCATGTCGTGCACGAGCCCGAGCAGGGGCTCGTGCTCGAAGTGGCGTTCGAGGGCCTGCAGCGCTCGCCGCGGCACAAATCCGGCATCGCGATGCGCTTTCCGCGCATCAGCCGGCTGCGCTGGGACAAGCCGCCGCGCGAGGCCGACCGGCTGGAGACCCTGGAGCGGATGTTGAAGAGCGAGGCGCCGGCGTGACAGCGCCGGGAACATTAATTGCCGGTAACAGGCTTGCGGCGCTGAGCCGGGTTCCCCACCTGCCCTGCCGTGCCTTATAATCGGGATCGCGAATCCGACGAACCCGCCTGGAGACGATGCCATGTCGAACGACGTCAGGGACTATCCGGCCCGCGCCCGCAGCTCGGATGGCCTGTACCGTTTTCTCGGCGGCTCGCCGCTGTCGGTGGCGTTCCGGCTGGTGCTGCTGTCGATCCTGGTCGGCGTCGTGCTGTCGGCGATCGGCTTCGATCCGCTGAACATCCTGCACAGCATCCGGCTGCTGTTCATCCGGCTCTACGAGCTCGGCTTCGACGCCTTCAACTGGCTGTGGCGCTACTTCCTGCTCGGCGCGGTGATCGTGATCCCGGTCTGGCTCCTGTCGCGGCTGTTCGCCCCGCGCGGCCGATAGAGAGCCACAGCCGATGCAGCTCCGCTTCGTCGGCTGCGGTGACGCGTTCGGCTCGGGCGGCAACTCCAACACCTGCTTCCATCTGACCGGCGCGCAGACGAACCTTCTGATCGACTGCGGCGCCTCGTCGCTGCCGGCGCTGAAGCGGCTCGGCATCGCCAGCAACGCCATCGAACTGATCCTGATCACGCATTTCCATGGCGATCATTTCGCCGGGCTTCCCTTCCTGCTGCTCGACGCGCAGTTTTCGAAGCGGACGCTGCCGCTGGTGATCGCCGGCCCCGCCGGCATCACGGCGCGGCTGACGCAGGTGATGGAAGCGCTGTTCGAGCATTCGTCGCGCACGCCGCGGAAATTCGAGCTGTCCGTGATCGAGCTTGAACCGGAGCAGACGACGCGCTTCGGCGAGGTCTGCGTGACGCCGTTTCCAGTCGTCCACGGCAGTTCGGGCGGGCCGTTTCTCGGCTACCGGATCGAGGCGGAGGGCAAGGTCGTCGCCTACACCGCGGACACCGAATGGACGGAGAGCCTGATCCCGCTCGGCCGCAACGCCGACCTGTTGATCGCCGAGGCCTACACCTACGACAAGGCGGTGAAGAACCACCTCAGCCTCGCGGTGCTGGAGGCGCATCTCGATGCTATCCGGCCGAAGCGGCTGGTGCTCACCCATATGAGCGACGACATGCTGGGCCGGCTGGACCGCATCGGCCATGTGGCCGCGCATGACGGCATGAGCATCGACCTCTAGCCGGGAGGCGCGAAAGGCCGCTAAGAACGGCAGGAACGCGCGTGCCGCGCGCTCTGCCAATCGACGGGCCATTCTTGACCGCTTCAGCCAAAGTCACGACCGCGCAGGTGTTCGACATCGCGGGTCCCGCG
Source organism: Bradyrhizobium sp. SZCCHNRI3052 (assembly GCF_032484895.1). Classification (NCBI taxonomy): domain Bacteria; kingdom Pseudomonadati; phylum Pseudomonadota; class Alphaproteobacteria; order Hyphomicrobiales; family Nitrobacteraceae; genus Bradyrhizobium; species Bradyrhizobium sp. SZCCHNRI3052. The sequence continues at coordinate 93,820 of NZ_JAUETW010000009.1, forward strand.
ATGATCGCCAACCTGACGACGCCGCTGATCGGCATCGTCTCGACCACGGCGATCGGCCGGCTCGGCGAAGCCGCCATGCTCGGCGGCGTCGCCATGGCCTCGGTGATCTTCGACTGCCTGTTCTGGCTGTTCGCGTTCCTGCGCGCCAGCACGCTCGCCTTCACCGCGCAATCGCTCGGCGCCGGCGAGACCGACGAGATCCTGATGGTCCTGATCCGCGGCCTGGCGCTGGCCGCGCTGATCGGCGCCAGCCTGATCGCGCTGCAACTGCCGCTGGGGGCAATCATCTTCGACCTCATGGGCGGCAGCGACGCCGTGCTCGGCGCGGCCCGCACCTACTTCATGGCCCGGATCTGGTCGGCGCCGCTGGCGCTCGCCAACTACGTGCTGCTCGGCTGGCTCGTCGGATTGGCGCGCGCACGGCTGGCGCTGGCCATTCAGGTCGCGATCAACCTGATCAACATGGCCGCGACCATCCTGTTCGTCCAGGTGCTGCAGGCCGGCATCGCCGGCGCGGCGATTGCCGCCGTCATCGCGGAGACGGTCGGTGTCGCGATCGGCCTCGTGCTGGCGCGCCGATTGGTCAAGGCCGACGCCCGGATGTCGCGCGCGGCGCTGCTCGACCGCGCCAAGCTGATGCACATGATGGCCGTCAACCGCGACATCATGATCCGCACTGCGGCGATGATCGTCGCCTTCCTGTTCTTCACCTCACAGGGCGCGCGCGCCGGCGACACGACGCTGGCCGCCAACGCGGTGCTGAACAATTTCCTGCTGGTGGCCGCGTTCTTCCTCGACGGCCTCGCCAACGCCGCCGAGCAGCTCTGCGGCTATGCGTTCGGCGCGCGCAACCGCGGCGCCTTTTCCGGCGCCACAAGGCTGGTGCTCGCCTGGGGCTTCGGCTTCGCGCTCGCGGTGGCCGCGATCTTCGCGCTGTTCGGGCCGGTGCTGATCGACGTGATGACGGCAAGCGATGCGGTGCGCCGCGCGGCGCGCGACTATCTGCCGTTCGTGGTGGCGTCGCCGCTGCTGTCGGTGTTCGCCTTCGCATTCGACGGCGTCTATATCGGCGCCACCTGGGCGCGCGACATGCGCAACCTCATGGTGGCGGCGCTGGTCGTCTTCCTCGGCACCTGGCTGGCGCTGCGCGGCTTCGGCAATACGGGCCTGTGGATCGCGATGCTCAGCTTCTACGCGGCGCGCGGCGGCTTCCAGGCAGCACGCTATCCGGCGCTGCTGCGGGCGTCGTTCGGCAACAAAGAGAGTTTGTAGGGGGCGCTGTATCGCGCAGCGCGCTTGCGATCTCGCTCGCCCTACACTCTTCGCCGAAGATCAAGCGCATCTAAACCGGCCAGTCCTCGGCGGTGATCGTCGCGGCGTCCGCACCGACGATCTCCGACAGCGAATCGCGTCCCGTGCGCAGCAGGGTCGAGGTCAGGTCGGCCTTGATGCTCTCGACCAGGCCGAGGCCCTTGTAGACCAGCGAGGAATACAGCTGGATCAGGCTGGCGCCGGCGCGGATCTTGGTGAGCGCGGCGCCGCCGGTGTCGATGCCGCCGACGCCGATCAGCGGGAACGCACCTTCGACGCGCACGAAGGTCTCGGCCACCATGCGGGTCGACAGCCGGAACAGCGGCCGCCCGGACAGGCCGCCCTGCTCCTTGGCGCGCAACTGCTCGCGCAGCGAGCTGGGCCGGGCGAGTGTCGTGTTCGACACGATCATGCCGTCGACTCCGCGCGAGCGGGCGACATGGACGACGTCGTCGAGCTCGGCGAGGCTGAGATCGGGTGCGATCTTGAGCAGGACCGGCGTATCGCCGGCTTTCCGCCGCACGCGGTCGCGCGCCTCGAGCACCTTGGACAGCAGCTCGTCGAGCTGAGACGCCTGCTGCAGGTTGCGCAGGCCCGGCGTGTTGGGCGAGGAGATGTTGACGGTGAAATAGCTCGCCACCGGCGCGAAGGTCTCGATCAGCCGGACGTAGTCGGCGACACGGTCGACCGAATCCTTGTTGGCCCCGACATTGACGCCGACGATGCCGCCCTGGTGGGCGCGCCCGGCCAGGCGCCGCAGCACGATCTCGGCGCCGTCATTGTTGAAACCCATGCGGTTGATGACCGCCTCGTCGCGCTCCAGCCGGAACAGCCGCGGGCGCGGATTGCCGCTCTGCGGCCGCGGGGTCACCGAACCGATCTCGACGAAGCCAAAGCCGAGCCGCAGCAGCGCGTCCGGCACCTCGGCGTTCTTGTCGAAGCCGGCGGCCATGCCGACCGGATTCGGGAAGTTCAGGCCGAAGGCGCGCACCGCGAGCTTGGCATCATCCGGTCGCGGCTTGATCGCCGGCAGCAGCTTCAGGCCCTGGATGGCGAGCCGGTGCGCGTCCTCAGCGTCGAGCCAGCGGAGCAGCGGCAGCGAAAGCTGGTCGAAGGCGCGAATCACGGCTTCAGGTCCGGAATGTCGTGGCCGCCATCGGCACGGCTGTGCATCTGGTGAACGCCGGTCACGGCACCGAGATCGAGCTCGCCATACAGATGCGGGAACAGCTCGTCATTGCGCGAACGCTCCCAACGCAGCGCATCGCCGAGCGCGTCCGCCTCGACCTCGACCAGGAACAGCGCGCTCTGTCCCGAAAAGTGCTTCCGCGCCGTCTCCGGCACCTGGGAGGCGGTCGAAAAATGGATGAACCCGTCGCGCAGATCGTCCGCGCTGCCACGGTAGACGCCCAGCCGCTCCGCCTCGCGCCAGGCCGAAGCTGAGCAGATTTTGTAGATTTTGGGCACCTTTGCGCGGTCCTGGCTTGAGCTTGAGTTTGCTGATGTTTTCGGGAGCGGCCGACCGTATCGGCAGGGGGCAGCGAACTCAAGCATCGTTTGCCCAGGACAGTCCGGCGGCCGACCCGCTCAGATTGTATCCGAGTGATGCGAGCTCGCGGGGATGCAACCGGTTCCTCAGCAAGAGTTAACCTGATTCGGCTTTCCTGTTGCGCGCGATTCGCAACCGATCATGCCCACGCTTGAACCTTTGGAGATTGTCATGGACCGCCGCCACGTCTTGAAGGCCCTTGCGGGGCTCGCTCTCTGCCCCGTCTGCGCTACCCCGGGCTTTGCCGCCGAAGGCGCCCCGCATTGGAGCTATGAGGGCGCGACCGGGCCGGCCAAATGGGGCGATCTCGACGCGGCCAACAAGGTCTGCGGCGTCGGCACCCAGCAATCGCCCATCGACATCGAGCACTCGACCCGGGCCCAGCTGCCCGACTTCAGGCTGAACTGGGCCAGGACCGCCGACACCATCGTCAACAACGGCCACACCATCCAGCTCAACTTCGCCGATGGCAGCAGCACCATGAAGCTCGAGGGCACCACCTACAAGCTGCTGCAGGTGCATTTCCATCGTCCGAGCGAGCACCAGATCGGCGGCAAGAACTATCCGATGGAGGCGCATTTCGTGCACCGCGCCGCCTCCGGCGGCCTCGCCGTCGTCGGTGTGCTCATGACCACCGGGCGTCCCAACCCCGCCTTCGCGCAGATCGTCGCGACGATGCCGGACAAGGAGGGTCCCGCGGTCAAGGCCGATCCGCGCATCAACCCCAACATGATGCTGCCGGCACGCCGCTCCTATTATCGCTATGCCGGCTCGCTGACGACGCCGCCCTGCTCGGAGGTGGTCGAATGGCTGCTGTTGAGCGAGCCGGTGTCGGTCGCGGAAGCGGACGTGGCGAAATTCGCCAAGCTGTATCCGATGAACGCGCGCCCGGTGCAGAAGCTCGACCGCCGCTTCGTGCTGCAGGGGGTGTAGTTCATTCGGCTCCGGCGGCTTCGAGCTGAAGCGGCCGCCACAAACTCCGCTGTCGTCCCCGCGAAGGCGGGGACCCATACCGCGGAAGCTGGATTGTTTTGGAAGGTGGCGGAGACCCTCCGCCAAATTGTGTCCGGTGGCTATGGGTCCCGGCGCAAGGCCGGGACGACACCTTTGGTGGCGCGATGAGCTTGGCAATCACGCGCTGCGTGCCAATGCCCCGTCGATCATCGCCACCGCATTGTTGACGCCGTAGACCGCGACGAAGGACCCAAAGCGCGGGCCCTTCTCCTGGCCGAGCAGCACCTGGTAGAGCATGTTGAACCAGTCGAGCGAGACACCGGGGCGGCCGTCCTTGCCCTTCTTGGCGTGGTCGAGGAACGGCTCGCGGCGGCCGATCTCGTAGACCACGTTCTGAATGTCCTCGGCCGTCGCGTCAGCCGGCAGGTTCGACAGCGCATCGCGCAGGTCCTGCAGCGCCACGCGCTCACCCTCGGTCGGCTCGCGGAAGGTCTTGGTCGGCGCCACGAAGTCGCGATAGTAGTTGATGGCGTAGCCGACCATCGCGTCGAGCTTGGGATGGGTCTGCGGCGTCACGCCGGGCCGGTAGCGGCCGATGAACCCCCACAGCGTCTCGGCATTCTCCGCGTTCGACGACGACACCAGGGTCAGCAGCAGCTGGAAGGTGACGGGCATGTCGGCCTTCGGCGGCTTGCCGGAATGGATGTGCCAGACCGGATTGCCGAGCTGCTGCTTGGCGTCCTGCTTGGGAAAACCTTCGAGGAACTGCTGGTAGTCGTCGACCATCCGCGGGATGACGTCGAAATACAGCCGCTTCGCCGCCTTGGGCTCGCGATACATGAACAGCGACAGCGATTCCGGCGAGGCGTAGTGCAGCCATTCGTCGATGGTCAGGCCGTTGCCCTTCGACTTCGAGATCTTCTGGCCCTTCTCATCGAGGAACAGCTCATAGTTGAAGCCCTCCGGCGGCGTGCCGCCGAGCGCCGCGCAGATCTTGCCCGACAGCTTCACCGAGTCGATCAGGTCCTTGCCGGCCATTTCATAGTCGACGCCCAGCGCATGCCAGCGCATCGCCCAGTCCGGCTTCCATTGCAGCTTGCAATGGCCGCCGGTGACCGGAACGGTCATGCGCTCCCTGGTTTCGGGATCGTCATAGGAGATGGTGCCGGCCTTGGCGTCGTGCTCGACGATCGGCACGTACAGCACGAGGCCGGTGCGCGGGCAGATCGGCAGGAACGGCGAGTAGCTCGCCGCGCGCTCCTCGCGCAAGGACGGCAGCATGATCGCCATCACCTTCTCGAGCCGCTCCAGCATCCGCAGCAGCGCCGCGTCGAACTTGCCGGAGGTGTAGTACTCGGTCGACGAGGCAAACTCGTAGTCGAAGCCGAACCGGTCGAGGAAGGCGCGCAGCCGCGCATTGTTGTGCGCGGCGAACGAGGGATATTCGTTGGAGAACGGGTCGGGGATTCGCGACAGCGGCTTGCCGAGGTGGGTGGCCAGCATCTCCTTGTTCGGCACGTTGTCCGGCACCTTGCGCAGGCCGTCCATGTCGTCGGAGAAGGCGATCAGGCGGGTCTTGATCTTGTCCTCGGTCAGCACGCGGAAGGCGTGGCGCACCATGGTGGTGCGCGCGACCTCGCCGAAGGTGCCGATATGCGGCAGGCCGGACGGACCGTAGCCGGTCTCGAACAGCACCTCGTCCTTCGGATTCTTCTTCAGCCGGTTGACGATCGCCTTCGCCTGCTCGAACGGCCAGGCGTTGGAGTTTTCGGCAAGCGCGCGCAGGTCGCTCGGGCTGGTTGGGACGAGATCGATCGTGGACATCGTGAAAAAGACTTCTCCGAAGACGTCAGTGCAAAACAGAGGTCATGATACCCGTCATTCCGGGGCGATGCGAAGCATCGAACCTGGAATCTCGAGGTTCCGGGTTCGCGTCTTCGACGCGCCCCGGAACGACGGCAAGCGCTAGAACGGGCTGATCGAGAAGTAGCGCAGCCACAGGTCGGTGTAGCGGCCTTTTTCCCAGACCCGGAACAGCGCCCAGTTCAGCGCCTGGCGCAAGAGGTCGTTGCCCTTGCGCACGGCGATGCCGACGCCCTCGCCGAAATAGCGGCTTTCGACGAAAGGTCCACCGGAAAAGGCGCAGCAATCGCCGGAATCGGTGCCATTGACCCAGAACGCCAGCGAAATGCCGTCGCCGAAGATCAGGTCGACCTCGGCCCGGCGCAGCGCCTGCCGCAGCGCCTCGTCGTTCGGATAGGTCTTGATCTCGGCGTCGGTGAACATCGCCTTGAGGTAAGCCTCGTGCGCGGTGCCGGCGACGGCGCCGATCTTCTTGCCCTCGAGAAATTCGGGGCGGATCTCGGTCATGACGGCGTCGCGGCGGGACACGAAGCGGGCGGGCGCCCGGTAATACGGATCGGAGAAATCGGCCCGCGCCCGCATCTGCGGCGTCACCGCGATCGAGGCGATGATCGCATCGCCCCGGTTCGAGGACAGCGCGTCGAGCAGGGTTTCGAACCGGCGCATCTGGACGGTGCAGGTCACCTTGATCTCGTCGCAGATCGCCCTGGCAAGATCGACGTTGAAGCCGGCCGGATTGCCGTCCGGGCCGGTGAAGTTGAACGGAGGATAGTCGGTCTCGGTCAGGAACCGAATCACCGTGAGGCGCGACAGATCGGGCCGCTCCGGCCGGCGTCGCGGGTCCCAGAACCCAGGGACGGCCTGCGGCGCCGCCTCGACGGCGGGCCTCACCGGCGCCTGGGCGCGCGCCTCCGAGCCGGCGGCGGCCAGGCCGAAGCACAGCAGCGCGCCGGCAATGGCGGCGCGGGCCGCAGGCGCGGATTTCACGGGCTTTGACAAGACGGTCGGCATCAGCGGTCCCGATGGTCAGCGCCTTATAGACCATCCATGCGCAAATTCGAGGCTGGATTCGGCCCGGAGGCGGCCGCCCGGCTGGAGCGTTAACGCGCTCAGAGGTATTTCTTGAGATCCGCCGCGGCTTCCTCGGGCGTCCGCTTCAGGTTGAACGGTGCGACGAACCGGCCGTTGCGGTCCATCAGATACACCAAAGCGGTGTGGTCCATGGTGTAATCGCCGTCCTTCAGCGGGACCTTCTTGGCATAGACCCGGTACTCGGTGAGAACCTTCGCCAGCACCTCGGGATCGCCGGTTAGGCCCTTGAGATGCGGGTCGAAGCTGGAGAGGTAGTCCTTCATCGCGGCCGGATTGTCGCGCTCGGGGTCGACCGAGACGAAATAGGCGTTGACGCTGTCGGCGTCCTTGCCCATCGCGCGCAGCACCTCGGAGATCTCGAACAGCGAGGTCGGACAGACGTCCGGGCAATGGGTAAAGCCGAAGAAGATCAGCGTCGGCCGCCCTTCCAGGCTCTTCTCGGTGACGACGGCACCGCTCTGGTCGGTCAACTGAAACGGGCCGCCGATCGCGGCCGGCGCCGCGATGTTGCGGCCGCCGCCCATGACAAGGAACATCAGCGACAACCCGACCACCAGGCTGGCGGCGAAGGCTCCGACGATCACCAGCGGACGGGTGACATTGGACGGCATTGCGCGCTCCTTCACTGTCTCTCAGAAGCAGGCCTGCCAGCCGGCCGCGATGGTCTCGAAGAACACCGCGGTCCCGTACTGCACCCACATCGTCACGGCGCCGACGACGAGCCCGATCGCCGCGATCCCCGCCGCGAGGGCCGGAGCAGAGGCCGGACGCCGGGCTCGCGATGCGGACGGTATCTCTTGGGGCGCTGAAAGAGGCTGCATGATGGCGTACTCATCGGCCGGAGCCGGCCAAGCGGCCCACCCCTCTCGCTCCAGATAAGCCCCGCAGCCGGTCCAGGCAAGCGCCGCAGTCGGGCCGCGATCACCCGAAGCGACTAGTGCCTCAGTGTGATCAATGGGAGGCAGAGGCCTTGGCGGCAGCCGGCGAGATGGTCGGTGCATTGGGCACGACGTGCGAGGAGGCCGGAGAGGACGCCTGGGCATCCATATAGCAGGGCTTGTACATTGCCTGCAGCTCCCTGCCCTTCAGGAAGATCATCCGGGGCGTCAGGCCGCCGCGCTGGGTGATCCAGCGGCGGATCGGCGAAGGGTACATCGAGTACAGCATCTGGGTCGCCTCGGGATTGGTGACGGCGCGGCCGTTGGCGCCGAAATCCCAGGCGGCGTGGAAGCCGAGATTGGCATGCGAGGTGACACAGATCTTCTCGTGCGGGATCGCCCCAAGCACGATGGTGCAGGCCGATGCGCAGAGCCCGTCGATGATCACATACTCACCGGAGGATCGCAGGCCCTGGTACTTGTCGACATAGGTTCCGATCCGGCCACCGCGGTCATCGGCGATCCGGACCACGGCCTGGCTGGCGCCGACCCCCGACAGCAACAGAACGACCGCAAGCAATCCCGTCCAGAATTTCATGTCGAGCCCCAGTGCAACCCGGCGAAAACCGATCTGACCGACTTTGGCACGCTTCGTGTGATGCGCTTCTTGTGATGCTTGGACTGCGGTGGACCTTGCAATCACGACCCCATCCGCAGAACCGGAACGCGAAAGCCAAATCCAAATCGCAAATGCAGCGTGTTTCGAGATCGTGTTTTTGTCCAGGAGAGCGCAGCTGCGAAAGCCAAATTCACCGCGAGTGTTGCAAGCCCGCTGCACCAATGAGTCGCTACCACCGAAAATGGACCAACGCTGGTTCCGAACATGGCGGTGGCGCCACGAGCAAGGCAGAGGCCCGGCATGATTCGCCCATCGGCGCGGCAGCGGCGTCACGGCGGCACAAACGACACTCCGGAGAAACCCGGGGCCGAGCTTCCGCGCGACACGCGCCCCGCTGCCCAGTGACGGCGGGACGCTCGCCCGCTCATCGCCGGCCCAGGGGTGCTCGTGCGATCACGATCGCGGGTGCGGGCTTCCGCCAGCCCCGACGGCATGGCCGAAATCCGGAGATGCGACGGATGCAATCACAAGGTTGGACCGTTCGGCCGAGCCCCCGCGCCGCAAGCGGGCGCGGCAGGGTCTCTCCTCGCACCGCGCCGTCTGGATCGGGAGATGGAGCGAGGTCGGGCCGATATCGCGCTGGCAGCCGGGGAGACGATCTGCCTCCCGATGCTTTCGCCGTCTGGACCGAACTAATTATCGGGCAGCCGAATCCGTGCACCAAAGGTGACGAGCGGCGCATCGGCGGCGCCGAGCTGGATCTGCCGCTCCGGCACCTCCTGATAGCTGCCGTCTTCAATCTTTCTTAATTCATATTGCCAGACCGTTAACGTCTCGCCGCGCGCGAGCGCATCGCGGATGCGGCTGGCGCCGCGTCCCGGCAGCTTGACGAGGTCGTCGCGCATCATGCCGATCATCGTCGGGCTCTCGCCGCGATGCAGCTCGAAGAACACCATGCGATTGGGCTTGTCCTGCGGCTTGAGCACGGTATCCGCCGTGAACAGCACAAGACAGATTGCGACGGCAATCCACTCCCAAGTGTCGGACATCATGAGACGCATTCCCCGCACCGCCTCTGCGCGTGGCGTAGCCCTCGCGCAAACGGGCGGCAACTTACAGTTCTGTCATTCCGGATGAGATGACGTTCGACGTAATCGATTCGCTGCGCGCCGGGCGCGATGATGGGCTCCTCATCGTTCACAACATGGAGAGCACCAATGACCAACCCGACCGAGATCGCCGAGAGCTACATCGCGCTGTGGAACGAACGCGATGCCGCGCAGCGCGGCGCATTGCTCGCACGTCACTGGACCGCGGATGCGCTCTATGTCGACCCGCTGATGCGCGGCGAAGGACGCGATGCCGTGGACGGCCTGGTCGCGGGCGTGCAGCAGCGCTTTCCCGACTTCCGCTTTCGCCTGATCGGCTCCGCGGACGGCCACGGTCATCATCTCCGCTTTTCCTGGGAGCTCGGCCCCGAGAATGCGGAAGCCCCGATCCTGGGCACGGATTTCGTCGAGCTGGCCGACGGCCGCATCCGGCGCGTCACCGGGTTTCTCGACAAGGTCCCGCAGGGCGCCTGACGGACGCCCCGATCCGCCCGACCTCCCACAGCAGGGTCGGCCTGCCGCGATTGCCGGGCTCCCATGCGCAGACGCACGATCTGTCTCGTGGTGATTGCGCTACGTCAACGTCGGACCCGGTCCGCCGCTGCAGAGCTTCTGCTTCGCGACGGAGTTCAGGATCGCCGGAGACGGGCGTGCAGCACTCAAATCCCATCGATGATCACGCCATGGCGGCCGACACGCTGGCCGGTATCACCACCTTGCCCGAACTCTGGCGCTGGCGCGTCGAACGGAGCCCGGACAAGCAGGCCTACCGACATTTCGACGCAGGAAGCGGCCGATGGGCGAGCTTCTGCTGGCGCGAGATCGATCTCGTCGTCGAGCGATGGCGGCGAGCGCTCGCGGCCGAGGGCTTCGCCCAGGGGGAGCGTGTCGCCATCCTGATGCCGAACGGGATCGCGCATCTCGCCATTGACCAGGCCGCGCTCTCGCTCGGCCTGGTGCCGGTGCCGATGCATGCCGTCGATAATGCCGACAGCATCGCCTACATCCTCGCCGATTCCGGTGCCCGGCTGCTGCTGGTCGATTCGGACACACGCTGGGATGAGATCGCAGCGGTCGGCGAGGCCCTGCCCGACCTGGGACGGATCGTCTGCGCCGACCGGCAAACGACCCCGCCGACCGGCGATCCGCGCCTCGTCGATCTGGAGGCGTGGTTGAAGGCGCCCGGCGATGCCACGCCTCCCGGCACCCGGATCGCCATCGCGCCGCACGACCTCGCCGCCATCGTCTACACCTCGGGCACGACGGGCCGGCCCAAGGGTGTGATGCTGTCGCACGACAACGTCGTTTCCAACCTCAAGGCCATTCATCAGCGGCTGGCGGCCGATACCGACGACGTATTCCTGTCGTTCCTGCCGCTGTCACACACGTTCGAGCGCACCGCGGGCTACTACTACCCGATCGCCATCGGCGCCTGCGTCGCCTATGCGCGCTCGGTGAAGCAGCTGTCCGAAGATCTGGTGGAGGTCCGTCCGACCATCCTGATCTCCGTGCCGCGCATCTATGAGCGCATCTATTCGGTCATCATGCATCACCGCGCGATCGCAAACCCGCTGGAACGGGTGCTGCTCGACCTGACCATCGCGATCGGCGGCCGTCGCTTCGATGCGCAGCATGGGCGCGGGACGAGACTCTCGGCGTTCGACCGTATCGCGTGGCCGCTGCTGCAACGCCTGGTCGCCGCCAAGGTACTGGCTCGATTCGGCGGACGGCTGCACGTCGCCGTCAGCGGCGGCGCCCCGATCGCCGAGCCGGTGGTGCGGCTGTTCCTGGCGCTCGGGCTCGAGGTGCTGCAGGGCTACGGCATGACCGAGACATCGCCCGTCGTCAGCGTCAACACGCCTGACGACAACGACCCGCGCACCGTCGGCCGCGCCCTGCCGGGCATCGAGGTGCGCATCGGCGACAATGACGAGTTGATGGTGCGCGGCCCAAACGTGATGCTCGGCTATTGGCGCCGGCCGGACGAGACCGCGCGCACCAGGGAAGCCGACGGCTGGCTGCACACCGGCGACCAGGCCCGCATCGACAGCGGACGCATCACCATCACCGGTCGGATCAAGGACATCCTCGTCACCTCGACCGGCGAGAAGATTGCGCCCGCCGATCTGGAAACCGCGATCCTGACCGATCCGCTGTTCGAGCAGGCCATCGTGATCGGCGAGAACCGGCCGTTCCTGACCGCGATCGTCGTGCTCAACGCCAACGGCTGGGCTGAGCAGCAGGCGAGGCTCGCGGCGCACGGCCAGCGCGGCACCGAGGCCGAAGCGGCCTCTCTGCTGCGCCACATTGCGCGAGCCGCGAAGGCCTATCCGTCCTACGCGACGCCGAAGGCGGTGCATTGGACCTTGGAGCCGTGGACCGTGCAGGAAGGCCTGATCACGCCGACGTTGAAGAACAAGCGTCCGGCGATCGAGCGGAGCTTTGCGAAGGAAATCGAGGCGATCTATGCAAAACGCCCGTCAGCTTCGCGGCCGTCGGCTATCGTACAAAGCTGATCTTGCAGGGCACCGCAGCAGGACATTGCGGCATTGGAGCGGGCGAAGGGAATCGAACCCTCGTATGCAGCTTGGGAAGCTGCCGTTCTACCATTGAACTACGCCCGCGCTCGCCAATGCTTAGCCGAGACCATGCGTTTCGCCAAGCGGCTTGTTGCCGCGAGACCGCCAAGGCCCCGGAGGGCAGACGCAAGAGTTCTACCACCGGCCTGATCTCCCGATCGTGATCGGCCGCAACCGCAGGCTCCGGAACGGATCGGGCCGATCGCGCTTTTGCCCGTTGGAAGCGGCGCCTCTCCCTGTTTCGCCACGCCGTGAAGGTCCTGGGAGCTCACATCATGCAAAGCCACAGCCCCGCGTCTCAGACCGCCCCCTCGAAAGCCCTCGCCGTGATGTCGGGTCCGTCGGCGCTCGACCTTTACACCCTCGGCTGCGGTCTGTTCCTAGCCGTCGCGCCCTGGCTGTTCGGCTTCGTCGGCAGCGTCGGCCGCATCAACGCTGAGTTGGCGGGGGCTGCCGTCATCGTGCTCTCGCTCGGCGGCCTTCTTGCGTTTGCCGATTGGGAGGAGTGGCTGAAGGTCGCGCTTGGCGTGTGGCTGATAGCAGCGCCCTGGCTGCTCGGGTTCGTGCATACGTCGGCGATGCATGTCAGCATCGCCATCGGGATCGCCGTGACCTTCCTGAGCCTGCTCGAACTGTGGCTCGCGCATGATCCTGATTTTGCTGGCGATGGCCCTGCATTGGTGAGCCGGCCGTAGCGGCTTGGCCGATCGCGCGTCGCCCGCGCGCAGCGCCTCCTCCCGCGATCGCGTTGCGATGACAGAGATCGCAGACGCGGGATCGCAACGCAACGCTTGACAACCATGACCCAAATCAGGGCAAACCCGCCCCGGTCACGCCGCGCTGTTAACACTTTGTAAACAAAGTTGATGCGGGCGATCGTGACGATGATATGATGTGGCGTGGGGTTGGGGTGGCGTCATGGGGCGTGGGTATACGATCTTTGATACGGCCCTCGGCCGTTGCGGCATTGCGTGGAGCGATGTCGGAATCACCGGCGTACAATTGCCGGAAGCACGGGAAATCGAGACGCGGCGGCGCCTGTTTCGCCAGTTTCCCGACGCACGGGAGCAGCGCCCGTGTTCGAATACTGAACTCGCCATCGAAGGCATCGCGGCCATGCTGCGCGGGCAGGACGTCGACTTCTCCGACGTTGCGCTCGACCTCGACGGCGTCACGCCCTTCAACCAGCGCGTCTATGATTGCATTCGCGCCATTCCGCGCGGCGAGACGCGCACCGCCGACGCGATCGCAGACCAACTGCACGTTCCCAAGGCGCTGAATTCGATCGCGCAGGCGCTGAGTAGGAATGCCCTCGTGCTGATCGTTCCCTGTCACCGCGTGCGTGACATCGGCAACGGACTCGACAAGCCGTCGCCCAACAGCGGCATCGTCTCCAAGCGTCGGCTGCTGTCGCTCGAAGGCGCAAAGCCTCATGCGGGCCTGACGTTGTTCGACGCGTTTCTCGCCATCGACAGGCCGCGCGCATTGTAAGCCCGCCTTCGCGCGTCGCGCGATATTATCTCGCACGACGCCCTCCTCTTTCCGCCGCAATGCGCTAGATTTACAGGATGACCACCACCATCCTGTTCGAAAGCCGCGACGTCACCGTGTCCGAGTTCCGCTGTGCAGCGGTCCCTGGCGAGCGTCCCTATGTCGAGCAGTATGCCGGCTACTCGCTGTCCTATGTGCGCAAGGGCAGCTTCGGCTGCCGGCACCGCGGCCGCTTCTTCGAACTGGTCACCGGCTCGCTGCTGGTGGGCCACCCCGGCGATGAGTTCATGTGCACGCACGATCACGTCTGCGGCGACGAATGCCTGTCATTCTTCTTCGATGATGCGCTCATCGACGAGATCGGCTGCGACAGCCAGGCCTGGCGGGCTGGCGCGATGCCGCCGCTGCCGGAGCTCATGGTCCTCGGTGAGCTCGCGCAGGCCGTCGCCGCGCGCGAGCAGGACCTCGGTCTGGACGAGGTTGGACAGATCATCGCCAGCCGCTTCGTCGCGACCGCCACGGGCCGGCAGGAACGGGCGGCGACGCCGAGCCTGCGCGATCGCCGGCGCGCGGTGGAGAGCGCATTGTGGATCGACGACAATGCGGAGCGCGACATCGACCTGGCGGCTGCGGCGCACGAAGCCGGCGTCAGCCCGTTCCATTTCCTGCGGCTGTTCGCGGCGACGATCGGCGTGACGCCGCATCAATATTTGATCCGCTCCCGCTTGCGGCGCGCCGCGCGGCGTCTCAGCGAGGAGGACACGCCGGTCACCACCATCGCCTATGATTCGGGCTTTGCCGATCTGTCGAATTTCACCCGCACCTTCGCGCGCGCTGCCGGCGTGTCGCCGGCGAAGTTTCGCAAGGCCTCGCGCGGCGAGCGCAAGATTCTCCAAGACCATCTGAGCCGCCATTGATTGGATGATCCCAGCGCGTGCGGCAGCCGCATGCGAAGCATGGAGATCATCGATGTACGATCATATCGGCCTCAAGGTCGGCAATCTGGACGCCAGCGTCCGCTTCTACACATCGGCGCTGGCGCCGCTCGGCCACATCCTCTGCTCCAAGGACGAGGCGTCGGCGGGCATCGGCCCGAAGGGGGAGCCGGCGCTGTGGCTGTATGTCGACAAGGGCGCCAGCAAGGGCGCCGCTCATATCGCGTTCCGCGCCCAGGACCACGCGGCCGTCGCCAGATTCCACAGCGAGGGGCTGAAGGCCGGCGGCAGCGACAATGGCGGCGCCGGGCCGCGCGCGGACTACAGTCCGACCTACTACGCCGCCTTCCTGATCGATCCCGACGGCAACAACATCGAAGCCGTGTGTCCGTGAGGTCGGCGCCATGGCATCCATCCAGAAGGACATTCCGATCGCAGCCCCGGCGGGTGCAGTGTGGGACGCAGTGCGGGATTTCGGCGCTGTTCATACCAGGGTGGCGCCCGGCTTCGTCACCGGCACCACGCTCGACGGCGACGTCCGCATTGTCAGCTTCGCCAACGGCAGCGTGGTGCGCGAGCAGCTGGTCGACTGCAACGATCAACGCCGGCGCCTCGTCTATGCCATCAAGAACGAACGCATCAGCCAGCACAGTGCGTCGTTTCAGATCATCCCGGAAGGAGAGGAGCGCTGCCGGGTGATCTGGACCACCGACGTGCTGCCGCACGAGATCGCGCCCTATATCGATCAGCAGATGGAGCTCGGCGCGCGCGCGATGCAGGACACGTTGGGCAGGCTGCGCGGATAGCGGCTCAGCCGATACGCGCCGGCGGCGGCCCGCGCGAGTCAAGGCCGCGTCCGGCCGTCAGCACGGCCGGGCGCAGCTCCAGCGCTGCGGCCGGCTTCGGGCCCCAGCGGGTGAGCATGACGCTGGCGAGCGTCAGCACCCCGAGCAGGACCATCGAGGACGCCGCCAGCATGAAGAAGTCGCCCTCGGTCGCGGCACGGCTCAGCAGATAGCTGCCACCCGCAGCGATGAACACCAGCCGCACCGTCTGTGCCAGCACCGGACCGAGCACCCTGGCGGCGCCCTGCGAGGAGAAATACATCGAGATCGCCAGGCCGATGAAGGCATACATCGGCGCCGCGACCTGGAGATAGTGCCGGCCCGCGCTGCGCGCGCTCTCGTCCTGGGTGAAGATGTCGACCCACAATTGCGGGACGATCGCGATCAGCGTCGACAGCGCGCCCACCGACGCGAACGACACCAGTCCCGCCGTCCAGGCGATGCGGCGGGCGCGCGCGATTCTCCCCGCACCGATCGCCATGCCGACCATCGGCACCGAGGCCATGCCGACGGAGAATGCGACCGTGGTCATCATGAACTCGAGCCGCGCGCCGATGCCGTAGCCGGCGAGCACGGCGGTGCCGAACGACGCCAGCATATGCGTGAAGATCGCGATCGACAGCACGGATTGCAGCGGCGAGAAGCAGGCGACGGCGCCGACCTTGAGAATGTCGGCGAACATCGCGCCGCTGATCTTCAGGCCCCGCAGCTTCGGCCGCACGCGCGCGCGGCCGGAGAACAGGTACCAGCCCATCACCGAGATGCTGACGCAGAACGCCAGCAGCGCGCCGGCGGCGACGCCGCGCATGCCGAGCCCGAGGACCAGGCTGAGCGTGCCGCCCAATACGATCTGCAGCAGCGCCGAGCTGAGGATCATGAACGACGGCAGCTTCATGTTGCCGGTGCCGCGCAGGATGCCAGCCATCGAGTTCATCAGCCAGGGCAGGATCGCGCCGCCGAAGAAGATCTGCAGATAGGCCGTGGCATGGCTCAGCACCGCGCCGCGGCCGCCGAGCACCTCCAGCAAGGCAGGGCCGAACGCCAGCATGCCGATCATGAAGGTCGCGCCGAACAATAGCGCGATCAGCAGCGCGTGCGTGGCGAGCGTCGAGGCCCGCTCGGCGTCGCCGGCGCCGAGCGCGCGCGCGATCGCCGAGGCCACGCCGCCGCCCATCGCGCCGCCGGACATCGTCATGGTCAGGATCACCAGCGGAAACACCAGCGCCATCGCCGCCAGCGCCTCGATACCGAGCCGGCCGATATAGGAGGTCTCGGCGATGACGACGCAGGTGCCGGCCGTGTTCGCGATGATGTTGGGCCAGGCCAGCGACAGCAGGGTGCGCAGGATGGGGCCGTCGACGAGCTTATTCCGGATCGGCTTCTCGGGGGGCGGCAATGCACGCCCCTCGCCGACCGGATTGTCGGCCAGGCCGATCTCGGACATTTCAGCTCCCCGCTCGGCCGCGCAGGCCGCGGCCGTGTTATCGTTCGGTTGCTCTCGCTTTCCTAGCACGGCGCTGGCGCGCGCCCTGTGCGGCAGGCGCATTGGGGGTGCGCGGCAGACGCAGCCGCGCTCAGAGACGGAAATGCTTGGAGAGCTTCAGGCCCTGGGCCTGGTAGTTGGAGCCGATGCGGCTGCCATACATCGCATTCGGCCGCGCCAGCATCTTCTCGTAGACGAGACGGCCGACGATCTGGCCGTGCTCGAGGATGAACGGCACCTCGCGCGAGCGCACCTCGAGCACCGCGCGCGAGCCCTGCCCGCCGGCGCCGGCATAGCCGAAGCCGGGATCGAAGAAGCCGGCATAGTGGACGCGGAATTCGCCGACCAGCGGATCGAACGGCACCATCTCCGCGGCGTAGTCCGGCGGCACCTGCACGGCCTCCTTGGAGGCCAGGATGTAGAACTCGCCGGGATCGAGAATGAGGCTGCCGTCGGGACGTGCCTTGATCGGCTCCCAGAACTCCTCGACCGGATAGCCGGCGCGGCGGTCGACGTCGACGACGCCGGTGTGGCGCTTGGCGCGATAGCCGACATTGCCGTTCGCATTGCTGCCGGACAGGTCGACGGAAAGCGCGACGCCGCCGGTGAGATCGGCATCGTCGCGATCCACCAGTCGCTCGGCCTGGTGCAGCGCGATCAGTTCGTCCTCCGACAGGACCGCGTCGCGATAGCGGAAGCGAACCTGGGACAGGCGCGAGCCCTCGCGCAGCAGGACCGGGAACGTCTTCGGGCTGATCTCGGCATAGAGCGGGCCGTGATAGCCCGCGCCGATCATGTCGAAGCGTCGCGTGCCGTCGGCGATCACGCGGGTGAACACGTCGAGCCGCCCGGTCGAGCTTTTCGGATTGGCGGCCGCGACGATGTCCTTCGGCAGCGCCAAGCTCTCCAACAGCGGCACGATGTAGACGCAGTTGGTCTCCAGCACCGCGCCGTCGGCAAGTGCGAATTCGTGCAGCTTGAGCTCGTCGATGCGCTCGGCGACCGTCGCGCCCGGCCCGGGCAGGAAGCTCGCACGCACGCGATAGGCGATGTCGCCGAGCCGCAGATCGAGGCTCGCCGGCTGGATCTGGCTCTCGACGAAATCATATTCGGGGATGATCAGGCCAGCCTCCGTCATCGCCACGATCATGCGATCGGGGAGGATGCCGTGGGCGTCGGGGCTGAGCGAAAACGGCAAGACCTGATCCTTTGCAGGCGCCGGAACGGCGGCTTATGGAGCCAATATAGGGTCTTTTGACCGGTTATCCGATGGCTGGCTTGACGGAAAGGCCGGTTGCGACTATGAGCACGACTTATCCCGTGGTGATTTGAGCCGGCCGGCTTGCAGCCACGTTAAATAAGTCGCTAAACAGGCCGGGGACGAATGTGATCCCGGCCTTGAGGTTTTGTCCCAGGCCGGTTTTTTTGTGCCCATCGCTCAAGGCGGTGGCCACGATGGAGGTCACATGTCGAAGTCCCCCGCGAAGGCGCCGGCGTCGTTCGCCCACTATCGTCCCGAAACGAGGCTGGTGCATTCTGGCACCTTGCGCTCCGAATTCGGCGAGACCGCCGAGGCGCTCTATCTCACCCAAGGGTTCGTCTACGCCACCGCCGAGGAATGCGAGGCGCGCTTCAAGGGCGAGGATCCCGGCTTCATCTATTCGCGCTTCTCCAATCCCACCACGGCGATGTTCGAGCGCCGCATGATCGAGCTCGAGGGCGCCGAGGCCTGCCGCTCGGCCGCAACCGGAATGGCCGCGGTCACCACGGCAATCCTGGCTCCCCTCCGTGCCGGCGACCACGTCGTCGCGGCCAAGGCGCTGTTCGGCTCGTGCCGCTACGTGGTCGAGGATCTCTTGCCGCGCTACGGCATCGAGTCGACCCTGGTCGATGGGCTCGACCTCGCCCAGTGGCAGAAGGCGGTCAGACCCAACACCAAGTCGTTCTTCCTGGAGAGCCCGACCAATCCGACGCTCGACGTGATGGACATCCCCGCCATCGCCGAGATCGCGCACGCCCATGGCGCGCGGCTGATCGTCGACAACGTGTTCGCCACCCCGATCTGGCAGAGCCCGCTCGCGCTCGGCGCTGACGTCGTGGTGTATTCCGCGACCAAGCACATCGACGGCCAAGGTCGCTGTCTCGGCGGTGTGATCCTGTCGTCGGAGGCGTTCATCGCCGAGCACATCCACAATTTCATGCGCCAGACCGGCCCGTCGATCTCGCCGTTCAACGCCTGGGTCCTGCTCAAGGGCCTGGAGACCCTGGCGGTGCGCGTGCGCGCGCAGACCGAGACGGCGGCGAAGGTGGCCGACTTCCTCGCCGCGCATCGGAAGATCTCGCGGCTGATCTATCCGGGCCGCGAGGACCATCCGCAGGCGGCAACCGTCCGCAAGCAGATGCGCGCCGGCTCGACCCTGGTCGGCTTCGAGGTCAAGGGCGGCAAGGCGGCGGCGTTCCGCACGCTCAACGGGCTCAAGCTCGCGCGCATCTCCAACAATCTCGGCGACGCCAAGACGCTGGTCACGCACCCGGCGACGACGACGCATCAGCGGCTGACGCCGGAGGCGCGCGCCGAGCTCGGCATCAGCGAGGGCTTCATCCGCTTCTCCGCCGGGCTCGAGCATGCCGACGATCTGATCGAGGATCTCGACGCCGCCCTCAGCGCGGCGTAGCGAATGGCGAATAGAGAGTAGCGAGTAGTAGGATCTCTTTCCCTATTCGCTACTCGCTGTTCCCCACTCGCCCTCGATCACATCGGCCGATAGGTCGGCACCTCGGCCGGTGCGTTGATGCCGAGCTTGACCTGGCCGACCGAGCGGATGATGTCGTCGCCGAGCAACTGGGCGAAGCAGGCATAGCCCCAATCGCTCATGTGCAGGCCGTCCGAGATCACGAACTCGTTGATCGGGATCGCCTGGCGCTCGTGCCAGTCGCGCATCACCTCGAAGCGCGGGAAGATGCCGGCGTGATGCAGCTCGGCAATACGCCCGAGCAGCTTGTTCATGCGGCTGGCGTTCTCCGAGCGCTCGTTGACGCGCGGCGAATATTGCAGGTCGACCAGCACGACATCGGAGGCCGCCGCCTGGATCTTGGCGACGCCATCCTCGACCAGCCTGGCGGTCTCGGCCGGATCGAGATCGCGCAGCACGGCATTGGTGCCGACCTGCCAGATCACGAGATCCGGACGCCGGTCGATCACCGACGTCTCCAGTCGCTTCATCATCTCCGGCGCATCCTCGCCGCCGACGCCGGCATTGATGACGCTGATGTCGACCATGGGATATTGCCGGCGCAACTGCGCGGCGAGCCGGTTCGGATAGGTGTAGTCCGGCGCGCTCGCGCCAAAGCCCTGCGTCGACGATGAGCCGAAGGCGACGATCACGACCGGCAGGCCGGAGGCGAGCTTGTTGGCGACGTGCGGCAGCGAAATGAAGTTCTTCTTGGCGACACCCTTCGGCGGCAGGCACGGCACGCGGTTGAAGATGTCGGTGGCCGATTTGGCGACCTGCTTGACCTTGTCGATCGCCCGCTCGGTGATGCTGCGCGATTGCGGCGGCGTGGCCGCGACGGCCTGCCCGGCTGCAGCCGGCGGCTGTGCATCGGTCATGGCCGGCGCGGTCGTCGCCGCGGGCGGCGAGGTCGTGGCCGCCGGGCGCACCGCGGCGATCGGCCCGCGCATCTGATCGTTCGCCTGCGCCAATGTAATGTGACCGATGCTCGGTCGCAGCTCGCTGATCAACGGAGGCTTCGGACCGGAGCTCTTCACATCGGAAAGCGCGGCGGGTGCAGCCGGCGCTGCGCTCTGCGCCCGTACCTTCTGCGGGCTCAGCGCGAGGGCGATGGCAATGACCGCAACGGCCGAAAGCTTCTCCCATGTCCCGGATACGCGGTGACACTCATTCGACGTCATGAACGACATAATCCTAGTTCTGCTGCGCCGGCCCGATATGCGCCGCGTCGATGATGAACTTCGACAGCGCCCGGCCGATGCAGTCATGAACCTGCCTGGCCAGCTCGACCCCGTGCGTCGGATTGAACAGGTCGAAATCGCCCTGCTCGTTCCACTGCCGCATGATGGCAAACCGATCGAACAGCGGGATGTCGCGCTGCTGCGCCACCACACGCATGTTGTCGACATAGGGCGGCACGGAGATCAATGTTTCCGTCCGCGGACTGTATTGCAGGTTCATCAAGACGACGTCAGCTCCCGCCTTCTGCAGCGTCGCCACACCGTCGTCGACCGCCTGCCGGAACTCATCAGGATCGATCGACCGCATGGCGTCGACCGTGCCGGTCTGCCAGATGACCAAATTAGGCCGTTTTCCTTCCACCAGTTTAACGAGATTGCCCGCGACCTCCTCGGCCGTCTTCTTGGGCTGCAGCTCGACGCTGAGATTGACGGTGACGGCCGGCAGCTTGTCCTTCAGCGCCGCCTGCAGACGGGCGGGGTAGGCATTTGCGTCGGAGGTGCTGACAATGGAGGATGAGCGGCTTCCGACGACGAGAATATCCAGCGTGCGGCCATTCTTGGCGGCGTCTGCAACCTTCGGGAGCGGGCTCTCGGTTGTCAGCAGGTAGGCCGGCACCTCGCAGTTCTGCGGCGCGTCTTCCGCGCGCGCGGAGGCCGCCAGCGAAACAGCCAGCGCTGCGATACCCAACCTTAACCACGAGACGGACTTCATCAGCCCCCTCCCGCCAGATCGGCGTTGCTGCGCGCACCTTTTCGCGCGGCCCCCTTATCGGCCTCACGCTTGTACCACGAAATCAACGACGCCACCCCCCACATGATGAGGATGCCGCAAAGGCTGATCACCGCGTGCATCATGGCGCCGCCGGACACTTCGGCAAGGACGAAGTGGCCCGCAAACGCCAGAAACACGCCAAGACAGAAGATCTCGAGCGAGTGTTGCCCACAAACAATCAGCGGACGCAGCCACGGCGACTTCAAGAGCGGCCAATCCTTGCGCAAATAGTGCACGGTGAGTGCTGCGAGTGCGAGAAAATGCGCGAAACGCAACACGTCAAGGTCGGTCTTGTCGATCGGATACATCCACTGCTCGATTCGGCGCGGCATCAGATGGCCGAGCTGCGGAATGTACCAGGTCAGGGTCACGCAGAAGGCCGCGACCAGATAGGCGACGCAGAGCCCGAGCGTGATCGGTGAGTTGATGATGCGCGACATGCGCTGGGCACCCCCGAGCGCGCACCAGGCCCCGAACACGAACAGGAGCTGCCAGGCGAACGGATTGAACGCCCAGAAGCCGTTCGGATAGGCCGTCAGATAGAGATCGAGCTCCCAGGTGAGTGCGTAGAGAACGACCGAGAGCCCGAGCGTGACGTCAGGACGCCAGCGCATCAGCCACAGGATCAGCGGCAGGAACAGCATCAGCACGATGTAGAGCGGCAGCACGTCCATGTTGACGGGGCGGAAGCGCAGGATCAGCGCCTGCACGATCGTCACGTCCGGCTGCTTGAGAAAGTCCATGATCCCCATCTCTTCGGTGTAGAGCGGGTTCTCGAAGCTGGTCGCGACGTAGGAGATCTCGGCAAGGAAGATCGTGAACAGGAAGACGTGGGCGACGTAGATCTGCCAGACGCGGCGCAGGATGCGCGCGGTGGCGACGATGAAGCCGGCATCCTGCATCGCCCGGCCATAGACGAATGCCGCCGTGTAGCCGGAGATGAAGATGAAGATCTCGGTGGCGTCGGAGAAGCCGTAGTTGCGGATCGTGAACCAGGTCAGCAGGTTCGGCGGCAGATGGTCGATGAAGATCAGCCATAGCGCCAGCCCGCGAAACAGGTCGAGCCGCAGCTCGCGCTCGCCGACCGCCGGGAAGGTGATCGCAGGCGCAGCGGTGGTGGCGGGTGCAGCGGTGACGGCCGGCGCGGCCGCGACGGCAGATGCAGATGCAGATGCAGATGCAGATGCAGATGCAGATGCAGATGCAGATGCAGATGCAGCCGCGCTCGCCGCGGCGGCAGTCTCCGCAGCCGGCGCGGGTGCGGCGCTGGCGGCGGGGGCGGACGGTCCGGCAGGGCGATCGACAATCGACGTCATCAGGCACCGCGTCAAGGCTGCCAGCCTTCGAGGCCCGGCAGGGGAAATGTAGGGCTGCGCAGTTTTTACGCAAGCGATGAAGGACTTATCAGCTGGGCCGTGCCCAGTTTTTCGACCTTGGCGGACGGCTGGTGGGCGATCGCACGGCGCAGGACAGGTCGATCGCCGCCAGGGTGCTGCCTGCCGCGCCCGATCCGAGTCCAAGGAACGGATCGCGCGTACGGCCGACAAAGTCCGCGATTCTTGTGCCATAATGCGGAACTGTGTTGAAAGCACGATGGCGTCGCGATTGGTTCCGGCGCGGGTTTCCGCTACAATGCCACCATGTATCGCGCCGTGACTCGCCACATCGAAGTGACCGTCGAACCGAACTTCCTGCCTGAGAAGTCGTCGGTGGCCGATGGCCGCTGGTTCTGGTCCTATACCGTCGTCATCACCAACAGCGGGGAGGAGACGGTGCGGCTGCGCAGCCGGCACTGGATCATCACCGATGGGATCGGCCGGCAGCAGGAGGTCCGCGGCGAGGGCGTGGTCGGCGAGCAGCCGGTGCTCGCGCCGGGCGAGCGCTTCGAATACACCTCCGGTGTCCCGCTCACCACCGCGTCCGGCTTCATGGCCGGCTCGTATCAAATGGAGAGCGAGAGCGGCGAGCACTTCGACATCGCCGTGCCGGCCTTCTCGCTCGACAGCCCCGAGGGCAAGCGGGTGTTGAACTAGCTGAGAAGGCATGCAGTCCGACTTGCCCCAAGTCTCGTCTGCTCGCTGTCTCTTGTGCTGCAATACGACAGATCCTGCACCCGCGCCGCACGAAATCGTTCTCGCGACGCATCCCGCGCCCGAGCCTTGTCCATTCACCCGCCCTCTGCAAATAGAGGGCGCAGGGAAGGCCGGGCCTCGGCTGAGGCCTGCGGCCCGCCTGCAGAAAAAAATGCAGGCGGCAGGTACCACAGGTCCAGCCGGAACGACCCGGCCCTCCCTGCGCGACGGTTTTAACGGCTGCTTCGCGTTCTCCCTGGTGCGCCGGGCTTGTTGGCCACCATCCTCAACGCGAAGCGGAGCTTCAGCGTGAGTTGATATCAGCATCGGGATATCAGGACCGCGCGACTTGACCGTGCGTGCATCGCCGTTCGTCCGCGCAGACTGACTACGCTGCGGCCATGCACGCCCATCGCATCCCGCTGCCAACGGTCCGTGACGGTCGCGAAACGCCCCTCGTGCGGCAGCAAGACGCGCGGAAATGTGCCAGTGATTTGCCCGACGGCACAAGCGGTTTGTTGCTGCGACAGATCAACGCGACGGGCATGGATGTGGCGTCGATCAGCGAGAAAGCCGATTTTCAACAACGAACTAATCGAGATCGCCGGCGCACACGAACTCCCGACGTTTTCTCCGACGCCGTGCGACGCAGCCTATCAAGCGTCGTCGCGAGGAGCGAAGCGACGACGCGATCCAGAGCTGTCGCAGCGACTGCGGATCGCGTCGCTGCGCTCGCGATGACGTACGGAGGGTTGTCGCTCGACCACGATCGGTACGACGCGCGGAGCGAGCGCAACAGAGTCAGTTCTCCGTCACGCCGGCTTCGTGCGGGGTGAAGTGATAGACCGAGGAGCAGAACTCGCAGGTGACGACGACCTTGTCGTCCTTGACCATGTCGGCGCGGTCCTGGGGCGAGAAGCTCTTCAGCATGTTGGCAACCGCATCGCGCGAGCAGGAACAGCGCGCCTGCAGCGGCACGAGGTCGAACACGCGCACGCCGCGCTCATGGAACAGGCGATACAGCAGCCGCTCGCCCGACAGCGCGGGATCGATCAGCTCGATATCCTCGACGGTCGCGACCAGCGACTGGCCCTCGACCCAGGCCTCGTCCTCCTCGATCGCATGCAGCTCGGTGCCTTCGGGCGCATCGCCGGGATGCAGGTCGGCTTGGCGCAAGCGCTCCGGCGCCTGCGGCAAAAATTGCGTCAGGAGGCCGCCGGCACGCCAGCGGTGCTTGCCGCCGCTCCACTCCTCGCCGACGGCGAGGCGCACGCGGGTCGGGATCTGCTCGGAGCGCAGGAAGTATTCATGAGCGGCCTCCTCCAGGCTGCCGCCGGTGAGCGCGACCAGCCCCTGGTAGCGGCTCATGTCGGCGCCCTGGTCGATGGTCATCGCCAGATGCCCCTTGCCGAGCAGGCCGCCGGAATCCTTGGCCTCAGCCAGCCGGGCTTCGTCGAAGCGGGCATAGGCACGCAGGCGGTCGGGTGCCTGGAAGTCGACCACCAGGAACGACACCGGGCCGTCGGTCTGGGTCTGCAGGATGAAGCGGCCGTCGAATTTCAGCGCGGAGCCGAGCAAGGTCGTCAGCACGATGGCCTCGCCGAGCAGCTTGCCCACGGGCGCGGGATAAGCGTGCTTGGTGAGAATGTCGTCGAGCGCCGGGCCCATGCGGGTCAGTCGCCCGCGCAGATCGAGCGCCGCGACCTCGAACGGCAGCACGGCGTCGTCGACCGGCACCGCCGAGGGGGCGCGGCTGGTATCGAGGTTGATGTCGGTGTCGGGGGGATTGGTTGTCATGGGGCGTATTTGGGGATGATTGAAACGAATGGAAGGGCATCCCCGGCTGTCGTCCCGGCCTTGAGCCGGGACTCATACCGCGGATGCTATCGAGGAACGCCGGTGGTAGTCGCCGACGCTAAGCCGTAACCGACGAACCACGATCGCTCCAACTACGCCGAGCAACGGCCACAGCTGCAAATCAGTTCGATCACGCGGTATGGGTCCCGGCTCAAGGCCGGGACGACACCGGTGAAATTGCGCCGTCGAACCCTAAGCCCGCTCGCCGAAGCACCAGGCCAAGATGCCCTTCTGCGCATGCAGGCGGTTCTCGGCTTCGTCGAACACCACCGACTGCGGGCCGTCGATCACCTCGTCGGTGACCTCCTCGCCGCGGTGGGCCGGCAGGCAGTGCATGAACAGCGCCTCGGGCTTCGCCAGCGACATCAACTTGGAATTGACCTGATAGGGCTTGAGCAAATTGTGCCGATGCTCGCCATCCTTGTCGCCCATCGACACCCAGGTGTCGGTGACGACGCAGTCGGCGCCGGCGACAGCGACTTCCGGATCGTGGCCGAGATGGATGTCGGCCCGGGTGGCGCGGATGAAATCCTTCATCGGCTTGCCGGGCGACAGCTGCGGCGGGGTGGCGACGTTGAGCCGGAACTTGAAGCGCTCGGCGGCATGGGCCCAGGAGGCCAGCACGTTGTTGTCGTCGCCGGTCCAGGCCACGGTGCGGCCCTCGATGGAGCCGCGATGCTCCTCGAAGGTCATCACGTCGGCCATCACCTGGCAGGGATGCGAGCGCCGGGTCAGGCCGTTGATCACGGGCACGGTGGCATGCGCGGCAAGCTCGAGCAGCGCCTCGTGACTGAGGATGCGGATCATGATGGCGTCGACATAGCGCGACAGCACGCGCGCGGTGTCGGCGATGGTCTCGCCGCGGCCGAGCTGCATCTCGGTGCCGGTCAGCATGATCGCCTCGCCGCCGAGCTGGCGCATGCCGACGTCGAACGACACGCGCGTGCGCGTCGACGGCTTGTCGAAGATCATCGCCAGCACCTTGCCCTCGAGCGGCTTCTTCGCCGGCTCGCGCGCCTTCAAGGTCTTCTTCATCGCGCTGGACAGCGCCAGCACGTTGCGCAGCTCCTCCACCGGCATCTCGGTGAGATCGAGGAAATGACGCGGCGTATTGCCCATGGTCTTGCTCATGATGCGGCCGCCTGCTTGGCAGGCGCGCCCGACAGCGCCGCACAGGCGCGATCGAGCATCTCGACCGATTGTTCGATTTCGGATTCGTTGACGATCAGCGGCGGCAGGAAGCGCACGACGTTGTCGCCCGCGCCGACGGTGAGCAGCTTCTGATCGCGCAGCGCCGTGACCAGATCGCCCGACGGCACCACCGCCTTGACGCCGATGAGAAGGCCCTCGCCGCGGATCTCGGAGATGATGTCGGGATGACGATCGAGAACGGCGGCGAGCTTCTGCTTCAACAGCAACGACATCTTGCGGACGTGATCGAAGAAGCCGGGCGCCAGCATCACGTCGAGCACGGCGTTGGCCGCGGCGACCGCCAGCGGATTGCCACCGAAGGTCGAGCCATGCGAGCCCGGCGTCATGCCCGACGCGGCCTCGGCCGTCGCAAGCACGGCGCCGATGGGAAAGCCGCCGCCGAGCGCCTTGGCCAGCGACATCACGTCCGGCGTGACGCCGAGCCAGCGATGCGCGAACAGATCGCCGGTGCGGCCCATGCCGGTCTGGACCTCGTCGATGACCAGCAACAAACCGTTGTCGTCGCAGAGCTGGCGCAGCGCCTTGTAGAACGGCAGCGGCGCGGTGCGCACGCCGCCCTCGCCCTGCACCGGCTCGACCAGGATGCCGGCGGTGTGCGGACCGATCGCCTTCTTCACTGCTTCGATGTCGCCGAACGGAACCTGATCGAAGCCGTCCATCGGCGGACCGAAGCCGTCGAGATATTTGGCCGAACCTGTCGCGGCGAGCGTGGCGAGCGTGCGGCCGTGGAACGCGCCTTCGAACGTAATGATACGATACCGTTCGGGATGTCCCTTGGCGGCGTGATATTTGCGCGTGATCTTGATCGCGCCTTCCATCGCCTCCGCGCCCGAATTGGCGAAGAATACGTAGTCGGCAAAGCTCTGCTCGCACAGCCGCGCGGCAAGGCGCTCGCCATCCGGGCTCTTGAACAGGTTCGACATGTGCCAGAGCTTGGCCGCCTGCTCCTGCAGCGCCTTGACCAGATGCGGATGCGCATGGCCGAGCGAATTGACTGCGACGCCCGAGGTGAAATCGAGATAACGGTCGCCATTGGTCGCGATCAGCCACGCGCCTTCGCCGCGCTCGAACGAAAGATCGACCCGGGCGAATACGGGGAGGAGATGCGTAGCGGCAACACTGGTCATGGCGGATCACATGAGCTGACGGGCCGGCCGAGACACGCGCCACGCGGCGCCATCGCGCATCAGGGACCCCACCCTGGAAAACAAAATGTGCCGCCTTTTCAAGGCGGCACGTGCATCTATTGTATGCGGGCAGCGGTGGGAGTCAACTACGCGTCAGCTGATGCATGGGGGGCCGGCCCGTGAGATTCCGGACGCCTGACACGCCTCGAGACACGCCACAGGGAACCACGGAATGTGTGGACTGCGGCCGCCGACTCTTGCGCGGGAGTCACGCCATATTGTAGCGTTTTCAACGTCGAGTACGACATCTCGTGCGGCA
This sequence comes from Bradyrhizobium sp. SZCCHNRI3052, assembly GCF_032484895.1. Lineage (NCBI taxonomy): Bacteria > Pseudomonadati > Pseudomonadota > Alphaproteobacteria > Hyphomicrobiales > Nitrobacteraceae > Bradyrhizobium > Bradyrhizobium sp. SZCCHNRI3052. The sequence continues at coordinate 121,860 of NZ_JAUETW010000009.1, forward strand.
GTTCTGATCCCTCTCGAAGTTCTCTGAGTTTGCGTAACGTCCGGGTGCCTTGCGCGTGCCCGGCGAGGGACAAGGGATTCTGCCGCCAGGGATTTTCTTGAGACAGCATCGCAGCGCCGTCCCGGAATTGGCCGGCGCAACGCGAAGGGAAAGGTTCGATGACCGTATTGACCTGGTCCGACGATCGCGTCGAGCAACTGAAAAAACTCTGGGAAGCCGGACTGTCGGCCAGCCAGATCGCCGCGGAACTCGGAAACGTGACGCGCAACGCCGTGATTGGCAAGGTGCACCGGCTGGGCCTGTCCGGCCGCGCCAAGAGCCCGGCCACCGCGGCACCGCGCCAGCGCAAGGCGGCCCGCCCGGCACAGCCGATGATGCGGGTGGCGCGCCCGGTGGCGCGCGGCAACACGGCGCTCGCACAGGTTTTCGAGGTTGAGGCGGAGCCCGATCCGGTTGCATTCGACAACGTCGTGCCGATGAACCAGCGGCTGTCGCTGCTGGAGCTCAACGAGGCGACCTGCCACTGGCCGGTCGGCGATCCCTCAAGCGCGGATTTCTTCTTCTGCGGCGGCAAGGCGCTTTCCGGTCTGCCCTATTGCGCGCAGCATTCGCGCGTCGCCTATCAGCCCGCGGCCGACCGCCGCCGCCAGCCGGCGAAGTCGACCACGCGCTGAGGAAGTTGGCCGCGACGGGCGATGAGGATGCTCCGCATCGCCCTGGGATCTCCGGCGGCCTCAACTCACAACGACCATGGACGTGAGCCCGGCCCGCGCCGGGCCGCAGATGCGACGGGCGATCAGGCGCCCCGCGCCGGCTTCGACTGCGGAAAGCACGCCGTGAAGGCGGCACCGTTGCGCGGCACGCTTTCGATCAGCAGCCGGCCGCGATGGCGGTTGAGGATGTGCTTCACCAGGGAGAGGCCGAGCCCGGTGCCGCCTTGCGCGCGGCTGTCGCCGACATCGACGCGATAGAAGCGCTCGGTCAGGCGCGGCAGATGCTCGGGCGCGATGCCGGGGCCGAAATCGCGCACCTTGACCCGGATCTCCGGCGCGTTCTCGGCGGAGACGGCCTGCTCCAGCGAGACGATCACGCGCCCGCCCGAGGCGCCGTATTTCAGCGCGTTTTCGATCAGGTTCTCGAACACGCGCAGCAGCTCCTCGCGGTCGCCGGCGATCGTCACCGGCACGTCCGGCAGGCTGGTCTCGATCACCACCTGGCGCTCGCGCGCCAGCGACTCCAGCCCGTCGGTGACCTGGCGGATGATGGGGACGACGTCGACCATGGCGTGGGGCTGGACATGCGCCGACAGCTCCACCCGTGACAGCGACAGCAGATCGTCGATCAGCCGCGCCATGCGCGTCGCCTGGATGTGCATGATGCCGAGGAAGCGCTCGCGCGCCTTCGGATCGTCCTTGGCCGGCCCCTGCAGCGTATCGATGAAGCCCGAGAGCGCCGCCAGCGGCGTGCGCAGCTCGTGGCTCGCATTGGCGACGAAGTCGGCGCGCATTTCCTCGACCCGGCGCAGCGGGGTCAGATCGTGGAACGTCATCAGCATGCATTTGTCCGTGCCGCCGAACGCCGTCGGCACCGGCACCGGCGTGATGATCAGCTCCATCCAGCGATCGACCGGAACGTGATCGTGATAGGTGGCACGGCGGATCTCGGTGGTGGCGATCGCCTCGCGCAGCGCAGTGATGATCTCCGGCGTGCGCAGCGCGAACTGGGCGAGCTCGCCCTTGCGCAGGGCCGGCGCGAGCTGCGCGGCAGCGGCATTGAGGTGGATGACTCGGCCGGCGCGGTCGAGCAGCACGGCGGGATCGGGGATGCCCTCGACCACCGCGCTGACGGCCGGCGCCTCGACCGGGTTGGCGTGGCGCTCCTCCTCACGCTTGGCGACCGCGCCATGCAGCCGCCACGGCACCAGGGCGGCGGCGGAAATACACAGGAATACCGCCAGGGCCCGCAGCGGCAGCAGCTCGTCCAGCAGCACGAGCCCGGCAAGCGCGAGCGCCGCAGCGAGCAGGATGATCGCGGAATGGCGCAGCCGGTCCGGCCAGGGGGTGAAGATCGAGAGCGGCGTGTCGGAGGGAGCGTCGAGGGCCATCTCGTCCTACTGTTCCCTTGAGCTGGCGTCAGGCACCGGAATCGCTGCGTTTCCTCACAAAAGCGGCTTCCGGTGGGGGGCCCGGATCGAGGCTGAGCGCGGCCTGCCGCAGCCGTTTCGACCGCGTGCTGATGATAACCTCGCGAAACGTCAGCAAGATTACAGAAATGAGGAACGGCGCCAAATAATACAGCATCCGGAACAGGAGCATTCCGGCCAGCAGCTCCTCGCGGTCCATCTGCCACAGCCCGACCAGCATCGCGGCGTCGAACACGCCGAGCCCGCCGGGGGAATGGCTGGCGAAGCCGAGCAGGGTCGCCGAGACGAAGATCACGGCCACCACGACGAAGCCGAGATTGGGCTCGTCCGGCACCAGCACATACATCGCCAGCGCGCAGAAACCGAGGTCGATGATGCCGATCGCGATCTGCAGCAGGGTCAGGGGGCCGCTCGGCAGCACCACGGTCCACGGCCCGCGGCCGACCACGCGCGGCTTGGTCCATACCCAGGCGACATACCCCAACAGACCGACCAGGATCGCGATCGCCACCATGCGGTTGACCCAGGGCGGCAGCTGGTCGATCGAGGCGGCTGCCTCCGGATGATAGCTGATGCCGAGCCCGAGCACGGCCGCATTGCCGAGCCAGAACGTCAGGCCGGCAAGGAAGCAGATCTTGGCGACGTCGATGGCGTTCAGCCCATGGGCCGAATAGACGCGGTAGCGCACGGCACCGCCGGTGAAGACGCTGGCGCCGACATTGTGGCCGATCGAATAGCTGGTGAAGGCGGCCAGCGCGTTGACGCGGTAGGGCACGTGGTCGTGGCCAATCGCGCGCACCGCGAACAGATCGTAGAAGGTCAGCGTGAAATAGCCGGCGGCGACGAACAGCGCGGCGAGCGCGATCTGATGCGGCTCCGTGCTCTTGATCGCCTCGAGCACCTCGTAGGTGTCGATGCCGCGCAGCATGTGGTAGAGGACGTAGCAGGCGACCGCGATCACAGCGATGCTGATCAGCACGCCGAGCTTGTGCAGGACTTGCTTCTCGCGCAGGAACGTGGCCGCTCTGCGTATGGCTTCAAGCATCTACACCTCTCACCGTGATCCGATCACGACGGCCGGGGACGCCGCGCCCCGGAGGCCGCAGCATCATGTGCGCATACAACGCCCTCGTAGCGCGTTTCGACGCATTGGGGAACACGGAGCGTGCGAACAAAAGCGTACACATGGATATACTTAGCAGGCTTTGCGGAAATGCGATGCACCGTTTTGCCGCACATGAGGCAAGACATCAGGCAAAGGCATCGGACAAGGCATCATGCAGGACGGCGGGGCAGCGCACGTCCCCGCCAGCCTGCAAACCCCAGGTTAAACTTTGGTGAGGAACGCGAATCTCCGGGGCTTCCGGGGCGCCCAGCGGTTCGGCGGGTCAGCATGGCTCAACGATAAGCGCGAGCCGCGCGTTTGACAGGTTCGCGCCTCGTCAAACCTTCGTGTCTCGCAGTTGCGATGACCCGGGGCACGCGGACGGCGGGCGCGCCGCCGCAGTCTCGGCAGATGGCGTCGGGTGCAGTCCGGGGCGGCGGTCTCAGGCCGTCGATTTCGTCCGCATGCTGCGGATCACCACCAGCGCCCGAAGCCAGGTGCCGATGGCGCAGCCGACGAGGTAGGGCACGAACATGATCAGCAGCAGCTCGAGCCAGTAGCCGGCCCGGCCGGGAATCAGGCAGGCCACGGCCGTCGCGACCAGGCCGGCGGCCAGCGCCGCCAGCAGCCAGGTCAGCCAGCCCGACACGCGCGGGGCGCGATGCACCACGGCGACCCAGCCCATCGCCAGCCCGATGGCGAATGCGCCGGCCAGCCAGCCCCAGTGAAAGGCAACGAGATAGGCCATGACGTTACCTCACCACGAATTCGATGCGCCGGTTCTGCGCCCGGCCGTCGGCGGTGTCGTTGGCGGCGACCGGCTGGGTGCTGCCATAGCCGATCGCGCTGAAACGGTCGGCCGGCAGTCCGGCCTTGACCAGATAATCGACCACCGCCTGGGCGCGCTTCTGCGACAGCACCTGATTGGCGGCAGAGTCGCCGTCGGCATCGGTGTGCCCGATGATCTCGACATTGGCGGAGGGACAGCGGAACGCGATCTCGACGAGGCGGTCGAGCAGACCGGTGGAATCCCTGTCGAGGTCGCTGCGGCCGGTCTCGAACCGGATCTTGGCCTTGCCGAGCAGGTCGGAGAACAGCTGCTGGCACACCGTGGGATCGACCGGGGCGGCTGCCGGCTTCACCGTGATGTCGGCCTTCACCTGCCAGCCCTGTGGGACATCTTTGGCGAGCCCGGTCCGGATCTGGGCCGCTGCGGCGTCGTAAAGCGCATCACCGGAAATCTTGATGTCACGGTCGGACACCACCAGCGTGCCGGTCGACAGCCGTGACAAGGCGCCCAGCGCCGGCACCACCGCATTCACGAAATTGGTTGGCGCGCCGAGGCTGTTCTTGAGATTGTCGACGACCTTCTCGCTGAAGAATTTGCGCGATGAAGAGCCGACGACGACGGCGTGGATGTTCTCGTCGGGAACGTTGCCTGCAAGCGTCACGGTGACCGCGACCGGGTCCTTGTAGGCCTGGAAGACATAGGGCGGCGCCTTGACCTCGTTGCTGGCGACCTTGAAGCCGTCCGGCAGCTTTCCGAGCGCGGCCGCGATCGCCTCGCGGCCGCCGAGCTCGCGCGCCATGCCGGACAATGTGACGTCGCCGTCGGAGATCGTGAACTTGCCGTCCTTCAGCTTGGCGATCTGGCCGATCAGCAGCAGCGCCACATCCTCGAAGCGCGCCGGCGCGCCGCGCGCCAGGCCCATCTGATCCGCGACCTCCACGCCCGGCAACGCCGCCCGGGTCGCGTCCATCAGCTTGCCCTTCGAGGCGGGCAGCGGCGCGCTGCCGCCCAGCGTCACCCGGACGACGTCGCGCTCGGCCGACCAGACGAAGGGCTTGGCCTCGGGGACCAGCCGCGTCTCGTCGTTGACGAGCCGCACGCCGGCCACGCCGTCGACCGCAGCAACCGCATCGCGGCGTCCGGCCTCGGAAAACGCATTGGCGCGCAGCGAGACATCGCGGCCGTCCACCGTGATGCTTGTCCTGTCGAGCACCGCCCCCGTCAGGACGGCCGAACTGCGTCCGGCGAGATCATTCTCCAGGGGAACGGTGCTGGTCCAGGCCGCGAGGCCCCAAAGCACGATCAGCGGAATGACGCCAGGCCACCATTTCCCGCTCCACCTGAAAAGTCCGCGCATTCGTCATCCGTCGCATCGAGGAAGCAGAGAGAAAACAAACCCTTGCATGCCTGTCAAACCGGAAATGAGGAGCGCCGCACGGTACGTTGTGACCGCAGGCTAAGGTTTTCTTCAATCATTCGTCGGTAACCTTGTCCCGACACTCACCGGGCCGCATATTTCAGATGAGGCGATTTCGCAAAACCTTTATCCGTGCCGGCCTGGAAGCGCTGTATCTGAGCGGCGCGCATGTCTGGCTGCGCCCGATCTTCTCGGGCGTGGGTGCGATCTATACGCTGCATCATGTGCGGCCGCCCCGCGACGCCGATTTCCAGCCCAATTGTCACCTCGAGGTCACGCCGGATTTCCTGCGCGAGATGTTGTCGCACCTGCGCGACCACGACATCGAGATCATTACCCTCGACGAGTTGCACAGCCGACTGGTGGCGAAGGACTTCTCGCGCCGCTTCGCCTGCTTCACCTTCGACGACGGCTATCGCGACAATCGCGATTTCGCGCTGCCTGTCATGCGCGAGTTCGATGCGCCGTTCACCATCTATGTGACGAGCGATTTCGCATCGGGACTGGGTCGGCTCTGGTGGGTGACGCTGGAGCGGCTGGTCGCCAAGACTGACGCGATCGACATCGAGATCGGCGGGCTGTCGCTGCAGCTCGATGCATCGACGCCGGCCGCCAAATGCGTGACGTTCCAGCGCCTGCACGACTGGCTGCGCGCACTGCCGGGCGAGCACGACGTCCGGCGTGAGATCAGCGCGCTGTGCGCGCGCTACGACGTCGACGAGGCCTCGATCTGCCGTGAGCTCTGCCTGTCCTGGGACGAGCTCCGGGCGCTGTCGACTGAGCCGCTGATCTCGATCGGCGCGCATTCGATCAGTCACTGCAATCTCGCCAAGCAGACCGAGGAGACGGCGCGCATCGAGATCGCCGACAGCCGTGCTCGAATCGAGAACGAGTTGCAGCGGCCGGTGCTGCACATGGCCTACCCCTACGGCGACCGCGCCGCCGCTTCCCAGCGCGAATTCGTGCTGGCGGCCGCGAGCGGCTACAAGACCGCCGTCACCACCCGGCCCGGCATGATCTTCGCGGAAAGCGCCGATCATCTCACGGCCCTGTCGCGCGTCTCGCTGAACGGCCATTACCAGCACGCCCGCGTGCTGCCGGTGCTGACCTCGGGCGCGGCCACCGCGATGTGGAACGGCTTTCGCCGCATCGACGCGGCATAGCCCCGCCATAACGTTGCCCTCCGATTGAATTGCGGCGAATTCGTGCGACTGCGTCTCACTTGACGTGCTGGCGCGTCCCGCTCACAAGCGCGCATGACATAAGGAAAGGGAGGCTTCATGCTCAGGAACTTGTTCTCACTCGAAGGACGCGTCGCGCTCGTCACCGGCGGCTCGCGCGGCATCGGCAAGATGATCGCATCCGGCCTGCTCGCGCATGGCGCGGCGAGGGTCTACATCACCGCGCGCAAGGCCGGGCCCTGCGAGGCGACCGCCAAGGCACTGACGACGGAATATGGCGGCGAATGCGTCGCGCTGCCGATCGACATTTCGACGATGGCCGGCATCGAGACGCTCGCGGGCGAGATCAAGAAGCGCGAGCCCAAGCTCGACATCCTCGTCAACAATGCCGGCGCAGCATGGGGCGCCGACTTCGACGAATTCCCGGAGAGCGGCTGGGACAAGGTGATGAACCTCAACCTCAAGACGCCGTTCTTCCTGACCAAGGCGCTCGCAGCTCCCTTGCGTGCGGCGGCCAGCGCCGAACGGCCGGCAAAGGTCATCAACATCGCCTCGATCGACGGCATCTTCGTCAACCCGCTCGAGACCTATTCCTATGCGGCGAGCAAATCCGGCCTGATCCATCTGACGCGGCGCATGGCGGCCAAGCTGATCAAGGACCACATCGTGGTGACCGCGATCGCGCCCGGACCGTTCAAGTCCGACATGAACAAGGCCGCGCGCGACAACGCCGACGAGGTCGCCTCGCGCGTGCCCGCTGGGCGCATCGGCACCGACGAGGACATGGCTGGCACGGCGATCTTCCTCGCCTCGCGCGCGGGCGACTACGTGGTGGGGAATACGATCGCGGTCGATGGCGGCATCGTCTACGCGAACCCGGGCATTCCGGGTGCGGGATGGGACAGCTGAGAAGGGCGAATAGCGAATAGCGAATAGCGAATAGCGAATAGCGAATAGCGAATAGGCTACTTCCCCTATTCGCTACTCGCAACTCGCTATTCGCCTCTCATCAAGTCTCGATCTTCACGTACTCGAAGTCACCCGGCTTGTTGTCGATCCCGACCTTCGGGGGCGCGATCCACGAGGCGTATTCGCCGATCTCGGTGACCGGCTTCATCAGCGAGGAGATGTAGGCGCCGTCGTCGGCCGACGGCAGCCAGTCGCCCTTGCGCTTCGCCCACGTGCCCTCGTCGATCAGGATGCCGTCGGGCGTCGCATGGACGTCCTTGAACTCGCCGATGGCGCGGTGGAAGGCGGTATGCGGCAGCTTGAGCTGGAAGTCGTAGCCTGCGGTCGTGATGATCTTGTTCCAGCGCAGCAGGCCCTTGACGCAGTCCTGCGAATAGTCGTCGCGCAGGCGCATGTTGAGCGCGGTCAGCGCCGGCTCGTCGACCCGCTTGATCTCGCCGTCGACCAGCTTGAGCACCGGATAGGTCGAGTTCTTGAGCTGGTGATCGTCCTGGATCTGGGTCTCGTGATAGCGGCCCTTGATGCCGGCATTGAAGGCATTGGCCGCGTTGGTCGAGACCTCCGAGCCGAACAGGTCGAGCGACAGCGTGTAGTGCAGGTTCAACTTCTTCTGGATGGTCGGCAGGTCGATCACGCCCAGCGCGCGGACCTTGGCGATGTCGGTGGGATCGTCGATCCCGGCCTCGCGCATCGCCTCGACCGTGCGCTGGATGACGCGGCCGACGCCGGTCTCGCCGACGAACATGTGATGCGCCTCCTCCGTCAGCATGAAGCGGCAGGTGCGCGACAGCGGATCGAAGCCGGACTGCGCGAGCGAGTGCAGCTGCATCTTGCCGTCGCGGTCGGTGAAGTAGGTGAACATGAAGAACGACAGCCAGTCCGGCGTCTTCTCGTTGAAGGCGCCGAGCATGCGCGGGCTGTCCGCATCGCCCGACCGGCGGCGCAGCAGCTCGTCGGCCTCCTCGCGGCCGTCGCGGCCGAAATATTTCTGCAGCAGGTAGACCATCGCCCAGAGGTGACGGCCCTCCTCGACGTTGACCTGGAACAGGTTGCGCATGTCGTAGAGCGACGGCGCCGTCTTGCCGAGATGGCGCTGCTGCTCGACCGAGGCCGGCTCGGTGTCGCCCTGGATCACGATCAGGCGGCGCATCAGCGCGCGATATTCGCCGGGAACCTCCTGCCAGGCCGGTTCGCCATAGTGCTCGCCGAACGGGATCTTGCGATCCTCTTCCTGCGGAGCCAGCAGGATGCCCCAGCGATAGTCGGGCATCTTGACGTAATCGAACTTCGCCCAGCCGCGCGGATCGACCGAATAGGCCGTGCGCAAGTACACCAGCGACTGCTGGAAGCCCTCGGGGCCCATGTCGTTCCACCAGTCGACGTAGCCGGGATGCCAGCCTTCCAGCGCCTTGAGGACCTGGCGGTCCTCGGCGAGATTCACGTTGTTCGGAATCTTGGTCGAGTAGTCGACGTTCATGATGTTCATGTTCATGGCGTGCCTCCCTGAAATCTTCCCGGTGGTCATGCCCGGCCTCGTGCCGTGCATCCACGTCGTTCGTGTCGATTAGCTCGCGGATGGCCGGGTCAAGCCCGGCCATGACGGATGATAACTACACGCGCGTCATGTCATATTGCGGCCGCTCGCCGGTGCCGTAGCGCCGGAGTGCGCCCTCCTCGCCGACCGCGTTGGGCCGCTGGAAGATCCAGTTCTGCCAGGCGGTGAGGCGGGCGAAGATCTTCGATTCCATCGTCTCGGGGCCGGCGAAGCGCAGATTGGCTTCGAGACCCGTGAGGCTGTCGGGCGAGAAGCTGGCGCGCTCCTCGAGGAAGACGCGGATCTCGTCCCCCCAATCGATGTCATCCAGCGCGAAGGTCACGAGGCCGAGCTCCTCGGCCTCATCGGCTTCGAGCGGCTTGCCGACCTGCTCACGCACACGCGCGAGATCGGTGGGATCGGCGAGGAAGCGCGACTCCAGCCGGGTCAGGCCGTGACTCATCGGATAGGGCCCGAAATTCATCGCCGACAGTTCGATCGCCGGCGCCGGGCGGTTGTCGCCCTGGATGGTGCCGATCAGCATGTAGGAGCGGTCGGAAGCGAACACCAGCTCGGCGAGCGTGCCGGCGAAGCAGGAACCGGGCTCGACCAGCGTGACCAGCGTGCGCGAGGTGACGTCGATGCGCTTCAGCACCCGCTTCCAGTAATGCCTGACCTCGTTGACCAGCCAGTGCGCCTTGTTGGCCTCAAGGAACGCGTCATGCGCGAGCACCTGGGCGCGATCGCCATGCGACTTGAACACCAGCATGGCGATGCCGAGCTCGTTGATGCGCAGATGCAGGATGGCGTCATCGAGTTCGCGCGCGACCTGCAGCGGCCAGAAGGAAGCGCCCTGCCCGATCATGCCGTCGATGTCCGCAGGTGGCGCGGCCTCGGGAGCCGAGATGGTGATCGTGGCGATGCGGGCCGTGCGGTCGATGTCGACATTGACGAAGCCGTAGCGCACGCTCGACGCATCGATGACGCGCTTCAGCGGCGTCAGCGCGACGCCCTTGCCGCTGCCGTTGCGCTTGGAGGCGGCTGCGAATTCCTTGGCGCGCTCGGCCACCTTGGCATCGACCTTGGAGTTCGGCGCGATCTCGTCGACGAGGCGCCATTGCACGGCGCGCTTGCCCTTGACCCCCTCCTCCGTGGTGCAGAACGCGTCCGCGCGATCGCGGCGGACCTTGCGCTTGTCGACGACGCGGGTGAGACCGCCGGTACCCGGCAGCACCGCGAGCAGCGGCACTTCCGGCAGCGACACCGACGACGAGCCGTCATCGGCGAGGATGATGTGATCGGTGGCGAGCGCGAGCTCATAGCCGCCGCCGGCCGCGGTGCCGTTCACCACGGTGATGAAGCGCTGGCCGGAATTCTCGGATGAATCCTCGAAGCCATTGCGGGTCTCATTGGTGAACTTGCAGAAGTTCACCTTGTGGGCGTGGGTCGCGCCCGCAAGCATGCGGATGTTGGCGCCGGCGCAGAACACGCGCGGCTTGGCCGAGCGCAGCACCACGACCTTCACTTGCGGGTGCTCGAAGCGCAGCCGCTGCACGGCGTCGGCGAGCTCGATGTCGACGCCGAGATCATAGGAATTGAGCTTGAGCTGGTAGCCCTCGAACAGGCCGCCATTCTCGTCGACGTCCATGGCGAGCGTCGCCACCTCGCCATCGATCGAGAGCTTCCAATGTTTGTAGCGGGAGGGATCGGTCTGAAAATCGATGAACGTCTTGCCTCCCGCGAGCACGCGGTCTTCCCCGGCCATGTGTCACCCTTCGTTGGAGTGCTTATCGTTGAGATGCACAATAATTCATGTTATGGCTGTCGTCTACGACAAAAAGCCGAAACATGCACTTTGTTTCATGTTCGTGATGCCGGGGCCGGCAAGGTCGCGGCCGCGAACTCGGCAATGACCCGCAAGGTGGCGTCCGGCGCCTCGCGATGCGGGGAATGGCCGGTGTTGGGCAGCATCGTCACCTCGACCGGGCAGTAGCACTCCTCCTGGATGGTCTCGACCTGGCGGATGGTGCCGTACTGGTCGTCGACGCCCTGGATCACGACCACGGGAACGCGGATGTAGGCGAGGTCGCCGGTGATATCCCAGGCCCGGAATGCCGGATCGAGCCAGGCGCCGTTCCAGCCGTAAAACGCGTTGTCGACGTCCTTGTGCCAGCGGCCGAGCTTGGTGCGCAGTTCCGTGGTTTCGTAAGTGGTCTTGATCGCGGCGATCGACGACACAGAGATGTCCTCAACGACCACATGCGGCGCGATCAGCACGATGCCGTCGAGGCGATGGTCGGCGTGGCTGCCCCCGTAGATCGCCGCGATCGACGCACCATCGGAATGGCCGACGAGAAGACCGCGCTGAAAGCCGATTTGATCGAGCAGCTTCGGCAGCACATCGCGCGCCTCGCGCTGCATGTAGTCGAGCGGCCGCGGCAGAGACACCGGGCTGGAGGCGCCGTAGCCCGCGCGCGAATAGACGAACACGGAAACGCCGGTGGCTTGCTGGAGCTTGTCGGGAAAGTCGCCCCACAACCCGACCGAGCCGAGCCCTTCATGCAGCAGCACGATGCACGGAGCGTCAGAGGGCTGCGGACCGATCAGGCGATATTCGAGATCGGCGGAATCGATGGTGAGGAAGCCGTTCGATGAAAGCTGCACGGGTCACTCTCTCCTTCGTCATGCCCGGCTTGACCCGGGCATCCACGTCTTTCCTGTCGAGGCGGAATGGATGGCCAGGTCAAGCCCGGCCATGACGACAACCAAGAGTAGGACCACTCCGAGAGTGGGGGCCAACTACTGACCCGCTCCCTCACGCAGCTTGAAGCGCTGGATCTTGCCGGTCGCGGTTTTCGGCAAGGACTCCACCACCTCGATCCAGCGCGGATATTTCCACGGGCCGATCTTCTGCTTGACGTGTTCCTTCAGTGCCTCGTGCAGGGTCGAGCGATCGACGCTCGGGCGCAGCACGACATAGGCCTTCGGCTTCAACAGCCCCTCCGGATCGGCTTCCGGCACCACGGCAGCCTCGAGCACCGAGGGATGCGTGATCAGCGCGCTCTCGACCTCGAACGGCGACACCCAGATGCCGGAGACCTTGAACATGTCGTCGGAGCGGCCGCAGAAGGTGTAGCGCCCGTCGGCGTCGCGGACATATTTGTCGCCGGTGCGCGTCCAATAGCCCTCGAACGTCGAGCGGGTCTTGTGGCGCTGATTCCAGTAGCCCTCGCCGGCGGACGGTGCATGCACCAGCATCTCGCCGACCTCGCCGTCCGGCACGTCCTGGCCGGCCTCGTTGACAAGACGAACCTGATAGCCCGGCACGGGGCGCCCCGATGAGCCGTATTTGATGTCCCCGGGCACGTTGGACAGGAAGATGTGCAGCAGCTCGGTCGAGCCGACACCATCGAGAATGTCGACGCCGAACCGCGCCTTCCAGGCATTGCCGACCGATTCCGGCAGCGCCTCGCCGGCCGAGGTGCAGATGCGCAGAGCGCTGCCGGCCTTCTCATGGCGCAGCGACTCATCGTGCAGCATCGCGGCGAACAAGGTCGGCACGCCGTAGAAGATGGTCGGATTGTAGCGGTTGAGGAGCTTGAACATCAGCGCCGGCGTCGGGCGCTCGGAGTTGAGGATCGTGGTTGCGCCGACCGACAGCGGGAAGGTCAGCGCATTGCCGAGGCCATAGGCGAAGAACAGCTTTGCGGCTGACAGACAGACATCGCTCTCGCGGATGCCGAGCACTTGGCTGGCATAGGTCTCGGCCGTTGCGGCGAGATTGCCGTGCAGATGGCGCACGCCTTTGGGCATGCCGGTCGAACCGGATGAATACAGCCAGAACGCAGGCTCATCCTCGTGGGTCGCGACCGTGTCGAACTGATCGCTCTCGCGCGCGAGCTCCTCGGTGAGCAGCTTGTGGCCGAAGGCATTGGCGCCGGACACGACGACGCAATCGAGATCCGGCATCCGGCCGACAATGTCCTTCACCACCGGATACAGCGCCTCGGACACGAACAGCACGCGGGCGCGGCAGTCGGCGAGCACATACGCGTATTGTTCAGAGGTCAGCAGCGTGTTGAGCGGCACCGGGACGACGCCCGCGCGCATGGCGCCAAGAAACACCGCGGGGAAATCCACCGTATCGAGCATGATCATCGCCACGCGCTCCTCGCGGCGGACGCCAAGGCGGCGCAGCATGTTGGCGACGCGGCAGGTCTGCTGTTGCAGACCGCGATAGGTCAGCTCCGAGACCGTGTCCGTGTAGGCGAGCTTGTCGCCGCGCCCCGCCTCGACATTGCGGTCAAGCAGCCACGATACCGCATTGTACGACTTCACGGCATTCTCCCCGGATTTTTGAATTATAATTCATACAAGGCCACCAACATCGCTTGCTGTCAATCCTCCCCGGCATTATGTTTCCTACTCAAAAGAGTGCCTCAGGGATATGACGCCACACAGCGATGCCCCGCGCGACGACGGCCAGTCCGCGGCCGAGACCGATTTCCTCGACCAGCTGGGCCAGCGGGTGCGGCGGATGCGCGGCCTCGCCGGCATGTCGCGCAAGGTGCTGGCCGAGGTCTCCGGGATTTCCGAGCGCTACATCGCCCAGCTCGAGAGCGGCAAGGGCAATGTCTCGATCGTGCTGCTGCGCCGCATCGCCAACGCGATCAACGCGCCGCTCGACGACATCATCCCCGGCGGCGAGCCATCGCCGGACTGGCCGGTCATTCGCGATCTCCTGAAGAAGGCGAGCCCGAGCCAGATCGCCGAGGTCAAGGAGCTGCTTGCCGGGGGCGCATCGGCGCCGCTGCGGCGTTCGTTCTCAGGCATTGCGTTGATCGGCCTGCGCGGTGCCGGCAAGTCGACGCTCGGCAAGATGCTGGCGGAGCGGATCGGCTGGAGCTTCGTCGAGCTGAACAAGGAGATCGAGCGGCAGAACGGGCTTTCGGTTGCCGAGATCATCGCGCTCTACGGCCAGGAAGGCTTTCGCCGCATGGAGCAGGCCGCCCTGGTGCAACTGCTCGCGCGCAAGGAGCCGATGGTGCTGGCGACCGGCGGCGGCATCGTCTCCGAGCCGGTCACCTTCGACCTGATCCTGACCTCGTTCTACACCATCTGGCTCAAGGCCGAGCCGGAGGAGCACATGGGGCGCGTGCGTAAGCAGGGCGACCTCCGCCCGATGGCCGACGACCGCTCGGCGATGGCCGAGCTGCGCAACATCCTGGCGAGCCGCGAGCCCCTGTACGCGAGGGCCAATGCGGTGGTCGATACGGCGGGACTGTCGGTCGAAGCGGCGGCCGCACGGCTGGGCGAAGCCGTGAAGCCGGTGCTGACTGGCGACGCCCGGATGTTCGCGCGGGCGTGAGACGTCGTGCGACTTCGATCGCGCCGCAAGCGTCCGGTACGCATTAACCACCACCCACATTTCAATACCGGCGAGACTCGCCACACACCCTCCGATTGATTAATCAATCGTTAAGTCACTGGAGGACGTGGGATGCAAAATCGTCGTCGCGAGGCTCGCCAGCGCGTCTACTATGGCGGCGTGCTGACCTTCAATTCAGGCTGCTCGACGCTGGCCTGCGTCGTGCGCAATTTCAACCACCGCGGCGTCAAGGTCGAGCTCGAGGGCAGCGTGCTGCTGCCGGACCGCGTCGAGATCAGCATCGAACGGCGCGGATGGTCACGACCGGCGCAGATGGTGTGGCGCGACGGCGCGGGCGCCGGCCTCGCCTTCCTTCACGACGATGGCGAGGTGATCGATCTCGAAACGGCGCGCGCCTTGCGCCTGCAGGAGCGCGCCAACAGGCAGCTCAAATCGCGCCTTGAGCAATTGCTCTCGGGGCACTGAGCAATGTCCGAATCCTCGCAAGAGCACGATGACTGGCTGATCGCCTCCGATGCGCCGCCGCCGGTCGCGGCGCGCGCCGCCGAGCGCCCGCGATCGCACTGGCTCCGGCGCGTCACGCTGCTGCTCGCCGCCCAATATGTCATCGTGCTGGTGATCGGCGTCGCGGCGGCCTCGACCGTGCGCGCATTCGTGCTGCCGGAAGTCACCGGTCGCTTCGAGGCGCTTGCAGCGGCGCTCAAGCGAACGCCGCTGCCTTGAGTTCTGAGCTGGTCACTCGATCTCCCGCAGCTCCGCATAGGTCAGCGGCTTGAGGCTGGCGCCATCGAAATAGACGAAGCGCAGGCGGCGGCGGCGGGAGATGAAGTTCGACGGCAGCGGATCGTAGCGGAAGGTGCTGCCGCCGAGATGCGGGGTGAGGCTGCCGACATCGGTCAGCGCGTCGATCTCGACGCGCAGCAGCTTCAGGCTCGTGCCGTCGCGCAGGATCTCGAACGGGATGCGGGCCAGCCGCAGGAAGCTGGTCGGATCGGGCGCGGCGATGAAGCCGTCGACGAAGGCAGCTTCGACCTTGTCGAGATCGGGCTCGACGACCGGCGCGGGCTTGGCGCCCTCAGGCTGATGCGGCGTCTGCCATTGCACCGGCGAACGGTGGCCGTGCGGATGGTTGTGGCCGGGGCCATGCGTCGGATGGTCGTGGTCGTGATGATGGTCGTGATGGTGGTGATGATGACGCATCGCGGACCTCAGTAGCTGACCGGCTTGTTGATGATATGCTTGTGGCTGCCAAGCTTGCCGTGGGCGACCATCGAGCCGAGCGCCTCGACGACGACACGGACGCCGATCAGCGCGGTGATGTCGGAGGTGTCGTAGGGCGGCGAGACCTCGACCACTTCGAGGCCGCACAGGCCCTCGGCGGCGACGAGGCCGAGCAGCTTGAGCGCCTCGCGCGGCAGGAAGCCGCCGGGCTCCGGCCAGCCGGTGCCGGGCACGAAGCCGCAATCGATGGAGTCGACGTCGAACGAGATGTAGACCGCGTCGGCATCCTTCCAGGCCAGCTCGAGCGCGATCTCGGCGGTCTTCTCCAGCCCGATCTTCTCGATATCGGCGATCGTCAGCACGTTGGTATTGCGCTTGCGCGCGACCTCGACGCCCTCGCGCGGCACCTGCCAGCCGCCGATGCCGAGCTGCACCAGATTGGTCGGCGAGACGTTCGGCAGGTTGGTCGCCCAGTACCAGGGCGTGGTGTGCATGCGCTCATCGAGATCCTTCTCCTGGATGTCGATGTGGCGGTCGAAATGGATGATGCCGATCCTTTTGTCGGTGCACTGCGCGATGCCGCGCACGCAGGGGAAGCCGATCGAGTGATCGCCGCCGAGCATGATCGGCAGCGCGCCGGACGAGAACACATGCGCGACGCCGCGGCTGATCTGGTCAAAGCTCTTTTCCAGATTGGCGGGAATCGTGAAGACGTCGCCGGCATCGCACAAGGTCATCTGCTCGCGCAGGTCGACGCCGAGCTCGTAGTTGTAGGGCGTGTAGAGCGCGGAGATGCGGCGGATGCCCTGCGGCCCGAAGCGGGTGCCCGGCCGATAGGTGGTGCCGGAATCGAAGGGGATGCCGATCACCGCGGCGTCGTATTTGCCGACGTCACGGACGTTCTCGACATACGGCGCCTTCATGAAGGTGTTGATGCCGGCGAAATGCGGCAGCTCGCCGCGGGCGAAGGTCGGGATGTCGCGATCCGTCAGCGTGTCGGCGCCGGGCAGGCCCATGTCGAGCGCCCATTGCCGCTCCTTGCGCCAGCCGTTGGTCGGCAGCTTGCCCTCGGCCTCCAGCGCCTGCCAGCCTTGCGTGGCCATCTTATCGAAGTCCGGATGGTGACGGCGCATGCTCCGGCGCTGCGAGTGCAATCCGGCGCGGCGCGACCGGCGCATGAATGGGAATGACATGAAGACTCTCCTTCGTTTCTTTCGACGTTTCTTGAACCGACTATTGCGTCGCCTGCAGGCTGGCGCGGATGAATCCGAGCACGGGCACGGCGCTGTCGCGGGTGAGATCGAGATCGTAGGTGATGCGCGCGCCGAACCGCTCCGGCGCCTGCGGATCCTTGCGCGGCCGGTCGAGCGCGATCAGCCGCGTGGCGAGGCCGAACGCCTCCTTGATGTCGTGGGTGACCATCACGATGGTCATGTTGTGCTCGCGCCACAGCGGCTTGATCAGCGCATGCATCTGGGCCCGGGTGCCGGGATCGAGCGCGCCGAAGGGCTCATCGAGCAGCAGCACGCGCGGCTGCTTCGCCAGGGCCTGCGCGATCGCCAGGCGCTGCTGCATGCCGCCGGACAACGCGCTTGGGTATTTGTCGCGATGCTCGGCCAGGCCGACGGCCTCGATCAGCGCGAGGCTCTTCTCCATCGCCGCCTTGCGCGCCGATCCGAACAGCCGCGCCGTGAACGGGCTGCCGGCAAGCTCGTAGCCGAGCAGCACGTTGCCGAGCACGGTCAAATGCGGGAACACCGAGTAGCGCTGGAACACGATGCCGCGGTCCGGTCCGGGCTCGGCCGGAAACGGCCGGCCGTCGAGCAGCACCGCGCCCTGGCTCGGCCTCTCCTGGCCGAGGATCAGGCGCAGGAAGGTGCTCTTGCCTGCGCCGGACGGGCCGACGATCGACAGGAACGTGCCGGAGGTGATCTCGAGATTGATGCGCTCGAGCACGACCTGGTTGCCGTATTCGACCCAGACGTTGCGGAAGGAGAGCGTGCTCATCAGCGGCTCCCTCGCGCATATGCCCAGGGAAAGGCGTGCCGTCCGAACCAGACCAGCGCGTAGTCGAGGATGTAGGCAAGCAACGTGATCCAGACGACGTAGGGCAGGATCACATCCATCGAGAGATAGCGCCGGACCAGGAAGATGCGGTAGCCGAGCCCGACATCGGAGGCGATCGCCTCGGCCGAGATCAGGAACAGGAAGGCGGGCCCGATCATGAGCCGCAACCCCTGGATCAGGCGTGGCGTGATCTGCGGCAACACAACGCGGATCGCGACCTGCCAGGTCGAGGCGCCCAGGGTCTGCGCCTTGATCAGCTGCTCGCGCGGCATGTTCTGCACCTCGAGCGAGAGGTCGCGCACCAGGGTCGGCGTGACGCCGATGATGATCAGCACCACCTTGGACAGCTCACCGAGGCCGAACACGATGAACAGAACCGGCAGCACCGCCATCGGCGGGATCATCGACAGCACCGCAATCAGCGTGCCGAAGCCGGCGCCGGCCACCGGCAGCAATCCGATGGCGAGGCCGAGCACGAGGCCGATGGCAGCGGAAATGCCGAGGCCGAGCGCGAGGCGCTGCAGGCTCGCCGACGTGTCGGACCACAGCACGTAGTCGCCGGCGCGGCGATCCGGCTCGGTCGCGAGCCGCTTGGAGGTCGCGACCATCTCGGAGACCGGCGGCAGCAGCTTGTCGTCGGGATTGTCCGCGCGCCGCTGCGCCGATCCGACCACGTAGATCAGCGCCATCAGCAGGAACGGCAACAGGGCCAGCAACAGCCGGCTGCCCCGGTTCGGAACGACGTTCATGGCACGCGGCATCAACAGGCTCCCTCAGTCCTCATGGTGAGGGGCGCGTCAGCGCCGTCTCGAACCATGAGGCCCCGATGTGGGCCTCATCCTTCGAGATGCTTGCGCTCGCGCAAGCTCTTCAGGATGAGGGGTGGCACCGGCGGCGGTCCAGGAAGCGGATCAGAGCTTCCCTTCGGCCGCCATCTTCATGAAGGTCGGATCGAAGCGCAGCTTGACATTGCTGGCCGCGCCCAGCGCCTTCGTCGGCGTGGAGATGCCGACCGCGTCCTTCGACTTCACGTTCTCGCCAAGCAGGTTGTGATCGAAGCAGAAGGTGCGCACGAGATCCATGATCTTGGGCAATTCCGGTCCGGTCACGAAGGCGAGCGCGTCCTTCGGCTCGTAGTACATGAACGTCGTCTTGAGCTGGGTCTCGAAGCCGGCGAGATCGGTGCCCGACAGCTTGGCCATCGCCTCGCGCGCGGCCTTGCCCTTCTCGCTCTGGTCCTTCATCAGCGCGATGGTCTCGTACCAGATGCCGACCAGCGCCTTGCCGAGCTCCGGATTGTCCTTGAGCGTCGCGCTGTTGACGACCAGGAGATCCTCGATCTCGCCGGGGATCTTGCTGGAATCGAACACCAGCGTTGCCCCCGGCTCGGCCTTCACCTCCAGTAGTTGCGGATTCCAGGTGACCACGGCCGTCGTGTCCGGCGACTTCGCGGCGGCGACGATGTCGGCGTCGGAGGTGTTGACGGTCTTGATGTTCTTCTCGGACAGTTTCGCGGTCTCGAGGCCGCGCGCCAGCAGATAGTGCGACACCGAGAGCTCGACGAGGTTGACCTTCTGGCCCTTGATGTCGGCCATGGTCTTGCCCTTCTTCAGCACGACACCGTCATTGCCGTTGGAGTAGTCGCCCATGATGATGGCCGACGTGTCGACGCCGCCGGCAGCGGGGATGGTCAGCGCATCCATGTTGGTGACGGTGACGCCGTCGAACTTGCCGGCGGTGTACTGGTTGATCGACTCGACGTAGTCGTTGATCTGCGTGATCTTGATCGAGATGCCGTATTTGTCCGCCCACTTCTTGACGATGCCGGACTCGGCCGCATAGGGCCACGGCATCCAGCCGACATAGATCGTCCAGGCGATGTTGAATTCCTTCTTCTTCTCAGCTGACGCGGATGACAGCGATGCGGTCGCCAGCGTCGATGCAGCGAGCAGTGCAACAAACAGATTTCGCGCTTTTCCCATGTCCAGTCCCTCATCGGTTTTCTGACCGCGGACTGGCATGAAGAACCTCGTGCCTGCCAAGCGCGGCCACTGAGGTCTCCCGGGTTTTTATCCCGCCGTGCACCAGGGCTCTCCCCTGGCGGCTGCTCTCGGACCAGCATTCTCGATGGAGAACCGGAACCCTAGCTGCCAACTCTGAGCAACGAGGGGAGCAATCCGCGTGCCAGGGAAAAATGCTTGCGATTCAACGGAACCGGCGGCACGCTGTGCTCAAAAATTCGGCACTCAGAATTCTTCTTGGGCGAGGTGGCGCATCAGCCGACGCCGGCCATGCAACGACAGCATGAACCGTCCGGTGCACGGGGGCGACATCATCAGGCAGGCCCGTCAGTCGCAGTGGCTTGGAGTCTCGTTGATATGATCAGGTCTTCCGGGATCGCATTGGCAACCATTCTGGCTCTCAGCCTCGCCGCCGAGGCAGCCTTCGCGCAGAGCGCGCCCGCTCCCGATACGCCGGCGCAACCTGCTCCCGCCGCGAGCCCCATCCCGACAGCCACTCCGGCACCAGCCGCCTCGGCCGAGAAACCTGGCGACGCCAAGCCGGCCAGCGAGGCGGCCGCGCCGAAGAAGAAGCGGACGAGGACCAGCACGCGCAAGGAAGTCGAGGACTCCCTGCGCAGCGGCACGGTGCCGTCGCGCTATCGCAGCCGGGTGCCGAAGGAGTACCAGAAGTACATCCCGTTCCGTCGCTGAGGTCTAGAGTGGCGGTGTCATTTTCACGATGACTCCGACGATCAGCATGAAGGCGAGACACAGCCCCGTCTCAAGGTCGGAATGACCAGACCAGAAGCCGCGCAAGCCGGCCACGGCCTTCTGTGGTGATTCGATTCGGATACGAGGTGCACGCATTTGTTCAACCTCTGATAAAAGGAAAAACAAACTACTACCCTGGAAAATTAATCCCGTCCAAGCCGCACCTCAATGCGAAAAATCAGCGCATGTCGGGGCAGCAGTCAAAATCTACGCCCGACGCCCGACGCGATGTTGATTTGAGTCAATCCGCTTCCACGTCGGAATAGCCGGCAGCGCGCCGCCTCAAATACCCAGATAGCGGTGCTGCAGCTCCGGCTCGGCCATCAGTTGCTCCGACGTGCCATGCCACACGGTGCGGCCACGCTCGATGATGTAGTGGCGGTCGCAGATGCGGGTCAGATGCTCGACATTCTTGTCGATCACCAGGATCGACTGCCCGCGCGATTTCAGCAGCGACAGGCAGTTCCAGATCTCCTCTCGGATCAACGGCGCCAGACCCTCGGTCGCCTCGTCGAGAATGAGGAGTTTCGGGTTGGTCATCAGCGCCCGGCCGATCGCCAGCATCTGCTGCTCGCCGCCGGAGAGCTGGTTGCCCATGTTGCTGCCGCGTTCGGCGAGCCGCGGAAACAAGGCGTGGATCTTGTCGAGCGTCCAGGGATCGGACGCGCCGAGCCGGTTGGCCGAGGCCGCCACGAGATTCTCGGTGACGGTCAGATTCGGAAAGATCTGCCGTCCCTCCGGCACCAGGCCGATGCCGAGCTGAGCAATCCTGTAGGACGGCAGCTTTCGTGTCTCCTGACCGCTGAAGCGGATCAGGCCGGCGCGCGCCTGGGTCAGACCCATGATCGAGCGGATCGTGGTGGTCTTGCCCATGCCGTTGCGGCCCATCAGCGAGACCATCTCGCCGGGACGGATCGCCAACGACAGGCCGAACAAGACCTGGCTCAGGCCGTAACAGGTCTCGATGCCGTCGACCTCGAGCAGCATGGCGCTTGTCCCCAGATCAACCATGGCCGACCACCACATGCTGATCGCCGAGATAGGCGCGCTTGACCTCCTCGTTCTGCCGGATCTCGTCCGGTCTGCCCGAGGCGATGATGCGGCCATAGACGAGGACCGAGATGCGGTCGGCGAGCGCGAACACCGCCTCCATGTCATGCTCGACCAGCACGATCGACACTTCCTTGCGCAGCTCGTTCAGCAGCTTCACCATGCGCTGTGACTCGGTCACCCCCAGGCCGGCCATCGGCTCGTCGAGCAGCAGGAGCTGCGGCTTGGTCGCGAGCGCGACGGCGAGCTCCAGCTCGCGCTGCTCGCCATGGCTGAGCTTCGACACCAGCACGTCGGCGCGATGGCCGAGACCGACGCGCTCCAGCGCGGCCTGCGCGGCGGCACGCAGCGGCTTGTCCTTGCGCGCGGCGGCGAAGAAACGGAACGAGTGCTTGCCGTCATGGGCTTGCGCCGCAAGCGCGACATTGTCGGCCGCGGTGAAGTCGGTCAGCAACGAGGTGATCTGGAACGAACGCGCCAGCCCCAGCGCGCTGCGCTTATAGGCGGGGAAATGCGAGATGTCGCGACCCCCTAGGAAAATGCGACCCGCATGCGGCGCCAGGTGGCCGGTGAGCTGGCTGATCAGCGTGGTCTTGCCGGCGCCGTTCGGCCCGATGATGGCGTGGATCTCGCCCTTGGCAACGTCGAGACAGACGTGATCAGTCGCGACGATGCCGCCGAACCGGCGCACGAGATTGTCGACGCGAAGCAGAGGTTCAGCCACGGTTCAACCTCCCGAGCATGCCCATGATGCCGCCGCGGCCGAACAGCACGATCAGGAGCAGCAGCGGCCCCATGATCAGCGCCCAATATTCGGTGATCTGCGACAGCACCTCTTCCAGCACCAGGAACACGACCGAGCCGACGACCGGCCCCATCAGGGTGCCCATGCCGCCGAGGATGACCATCACCATGAGGTCGCCGGAGCGGGTCCAGTACATCACGGCAGGGCTGACGAAATCGGTGTTGTTGGCAAGCAGCGCGCCGGACAGGCCACAGAGCATGCCGGCGATGACGAAGCACGCCAGCTTGTAGCGCTTCGACGGGAAGCCGATCGCCTGCATGCGCTGCTCGTTGGAGCGCAGGCCCTGCAGCACGAGGCCGAAGCGCGAATTGACGATCCGCCAGATCAGGACCACGACGGCAAGCAGGCAGAACAGGCAGAGATAATAGAACTGCACGCGGTTGCCGAGATTGATCAGGCCGCCGAAATCGCTGCGCTTGTAGACGGTGAGCCCGTCATCCCCGCCGTAACGGGCGAGGCCGGACGCGACGTAGTAGGCCATTTGCGCAAAGGCCAGCGTGATCATGATGAAATAGACGCCGCGGGTACGCAAGGAGAGCGCGCCTATGACCAGCGCATAGAGCGCCGAAACCGCGATGGCGACCGCGAACTGGGCATAGCCGGAGCCGATGCCCTCCTGCGCCAGGATGCCGACGGCGTAGCCGCCGATGCCGAGATAGGCGGCATGGCCGAAGCTCATCATGCCGCCGTAGCCCATGATCAGGTTGAGGCTGACGGCCGCCAGCGCCAGGATCACGATGCGGGTGAACAGCGTGAGGATGAAGATGTTGCCGGAGAGGTTCGAATAGACCGGCAGCAGCACCAGGCCGGCCACGACGATGATGGCCACGATGGTCGAAACGTTGAGCGAGGATTTCATCTGCGGTTGGCCGGAAACAGACCTTCAGGCCGCGCCACCAGCACGATCGCCATCAGGAGGTAGATCAGCATCGACGACATCGCCGGCGCCGCAGTGGAAGCTGCTGCCGAGTTCAGCACCTGGCGCAGCAGATTGGGCAGGAAGGCGCGGCCCATGGTATCGATCAGGCCGATCATGATCGCCGCGATAAAGGCGCCGCGGATCGAACCAATGCCGCCGATCACGATGACGACGAAGGCGAGGATCAGGATGTTCTCGCCCATGCCGATCTGCACCGTGAGGATCGGCGCCTGCATCAGCCCGGCCAGGCCGGCGAGCGCGGCGCCGAGGCCGAACACCAGCGTATAGAGCAGCTTGATGTTGATGCCGAGCGCACCGATCATCTCGCGGTTGGAGGCGCCGGCCCGGATCAGCATGCCGATCCGCGTCCGCATCACGCCGAGATAGAGCAGCAGCGCCACCAGCAGCGCCACGACGATGATCGCGAGCCGATAGGCGGGATATTGGATGCCGGGCAGGATCGTGACCGGGAAGGCGAGCCAGGACGGCAGCGGCAGCGCCAGTCCCGCCGGGCCCCAGATCAGCCGGACGGCCTCGTTGAAGAACAGGATCAGGCCGAACGTCGCGAGCACGTGATCAAGGTGATCGCGCCCATAGAGATGGCGCAGTGCCGTGAATTCGAGCACGATACCGAGCAGAAGCGTGGCTCCCAGTGCCATGACGGCGCCGAGCACGAAGTTGCCGGTCCAGGCCACGAAGGTCGCCGCGAAATAGGCGCCCATCATGTAGAGCGAGCCGTGGGCCAGGTTCACGAAGTCCATGATGCCGAACACCAGCGTCAGGCCGGCGGCCAGCAGGAACAGCAGCAGTCCAAACTGCAGCCCGTTCAGGAATTGTTCGACGACGAGAAGCATGCCCCTCACTTCACGCTCAAAAAGACGGCGGCAGAACCCGTTCCAGGCGCTGCCGCCATGTCCGTCCCGATCTTAGGCCGGAGATGTTTTAAGCTTCAAGCAAATTCCAGGCCTGTTTCGTCCTCTGGCTCGGAATTCTTTTCGCTCACTTCATCGGGCACTTGTCGTGGAAGCGGTCCTGGTCGTTCTCGACGATGGTGGCGACCGTCTTCAGCGAGAGCTGGCCCTCGGTGTCCTTGACCACGTCCTGCAGGTAGAAGTTCTGGATCGGGATGTGATTGTTGCCGAACTTGAAGGAGCCGCGCAGCGACTTGAAGTTGGCCTTCTCCATCTCGGCCTTCATCGCGTCCTTCTTGGACGTGTCGCCCTTGACCGCAACCACGGCGCTGTTGATCAGCTGGGCCGCATCGTAGGCCTGGGCGCCGTAATAGGTCGGACGCAGGCCGGTGTATTTCTTGCGGTAGTCGGCGACGAACTTCTTGTTCTGCTCGTTGGGCAGGTCGTTGACCCATTCCTGGGCGCCGGGCACGCCGATCGCATTGTCCTTCTGCAGCGGCAGCGACAATTCGTCGACGGTGAAGGCGGTGTAGAGCGGCATCTTCTCCTTGAGGCCGGCCTGCGAATATTGATTGAGGAATTGCACGCCGGCCGCGCCGGGATAGAACACGAAGATGGATTCGGCGCCCGAGGCGCGCGCCTTGGAGAGCTCGGCGGAGAAGTCGAGCTGGCTCGGCCACACCGTGTATTCCTCGCCGACGACCTGGCCCCTGAAGGTGCTCTTGACGCCGGCCAGCATGTCCTTGCCGGCCGCATAGTTCGGCCCGATCAGGAACACCGACTTGACGCCCTTCTGGTTCATGTAGAGGCCCATCGCGGCGGGCGTCTGGTCGTTCTGCCAGGAGGTCGAGAACACGTAGGGCGAGCACAATTCGCCGGCGAGCTGCGACGGGCCGGCATTGGCCGAGATCAGAAAGGTCTGGGAATCCACCGCGGTCTTCAGCGAGGCCAAGAGCACGTTCGACCAGATGTAGCCGACGATGAAATCGACCTTGTCGGACTGCACCAGCTTCTCGGTCTTCTGCTTGCCGACGTCAGGCTTCTGCTGGTCGTCCTCGTAGATCACCTCGACCGGCTTGCCGTCGATCTTGCGGCCGAGATGGTCGAGCGCGAGCTCGAACGAGTTGCGCATGTCGTTGCCGATCACGGCGGTCGGACCGCTGAACGTCGAGACGAAGCCGATCTTGATGGTGTCGCCGGCAAAGGCGGTGCTCGAAAACAGCAGCGCCGCGGCGCTCGCCAGCCAGAAGCTCTTCATGGTCTTCCCTCCCCTCAAACAAATCGTTCTTATCGTTGTTTTGTCGCCGCCACGCAGCAGCACGACCTGCGGCGGCGTTTCGCCGCAGCATTCGCGCGGTGCTCATCCTGCGCGCCATCGACCCATGCACCATAATTCCCGGAAACGGGCAAAGGCAAGAACTATAGTGCGTGTTAAGGATACTGCAGCACAGCAGGCGGCAGAGGCGGGAAGAAGGTCATGAGAGAGGAAGTCGCCTTCCCCACGCCGTCATGGCCGGGCTTGTCCTGGCCATCCACGCGGCTCGACAGTCGCCGCTCGACGTGGATGCCCGGGACAAGCCCGGGGCATGACGGAGCAACTGAAGAGCAGCGGCTCTCGCGGCATCTACTTCTAGATGTCACTTGTAGATATCACTTGCTCGCTACCCTACGAACGCATCACTTCACCAGCGCACACCCACCGTCCGCAATCGGCCGGAACGCCTGCTCGGCCGGAATCGTCGAGACCAGACGATAGTAGTCGTAAGGATATTTCGACTCCTCCGGCTTCTTCACCTCGAACAGATACATCGGGTGCACCACGCGGCCGTCGGCCCGGATCGTCACATCGCCGAACAGCTTGTCCTTGCCCTTCACCGTCTTCATCTGCGGCACGACGTCCTTGGCATCATCGCTGCCAGTGGCAGCGACCGCGTTGAGATAGGCAAGCGTCGAGGCATAG
Source organism: Bradyrhizobium sp. SZCCHNRI3052 (assembly GCF_032484895.1). Taxonomy (NCBI): domain Bacteria; kingdom Pseudomonadati; phylum Pseudomonadota; class Alphaproteobacteria; order Hyphomicrobiales; family Nitrobacteraceae; genus Bradyrhizobium; species Bradyrhizobium sp. SZCCHNRI3052. The sequence goes on from NZ_JAUETW010000009.1 coordinate 148,095, forward strand.
ACGCCCGCCTGGTTGCCGCTCGGCATCTTGCCGTTCATGCCGGGGCGCGCTGCGAAGCGCTTGGCGAAGGCGCGGGTATCGTCGTCCATGTCCCAGTAGAAGGCCTCGAGCAGTTGCAGGCCCTGCGCCGCCTTCAAGCCCATGCCGTGGATATCGTTGATGAACAGCAGGAACGCGACCAGCGACTGGCCGCCCTGCTGGATGCCGAACTCGGACGCCTGCTTGACCGCATTGATGGTGTCGCCGCCGGCATTCGCCAGGCCGATCACCTTGGCCTTCGAGCCCTGCGCCTGCAGCAGGAACGAGGCGAAGTCCGTCGTGCCGAGCGGATGCTTGGCCGAGCCCAGCACTTTGCCGCCGTGCTTCTCGATGTAGTTGGTGGCCTCCGCCTCGATGCCCTGCCCGAGCGCGTAGTTGACCGTGATGAAGTACCAGTCCTTGCCGCCACGGCCCATCATCGCAGCCGCCGTGGTGTTGCCGGTCGCCCAGGCGTCGTTGACCCACTGAATGGTGTTCGGCGAGCACGCCTTGCCGGTGAGATCGGAGCTGGCGGTCGACGAGGCCAGGAACGTCATCCGGCTGTTGCGCAAGAGCTCGTTGACGGTGAGGCCCACGGCCGAGTTGGGCACGTCGACGACGGCATCGACCTTGTCGACATCGAGCCATTTGCGCGTGATTGCCGAGCCGACATCGGCCTTGTTCTGGTGATCGGCATAGACGATCTCGACCTTGATGCCTTTACCGCCGCCGTTGAAATCCTCCGCCGCCATGCGCGCGGCCTCGACCGAGCCCATGCCGTTGGTATCCTGGAAGATGCCGGAGATGTCGTTGAGCACGCCGACGCGTACGACATTGTCCGAGATCTCGCCGGCCCGCGCCGCGCCCGCAAGGCAGACTATTGCGACCAGCGCCAGCGCGCACGAATTCAGCTGCTTCATGATGTCCTTCCCCGTGTGTTGCTTGTTTGATTGTTGTCGTTGCGACTGGAGATCGTCTCCAGTTGCGAAATCAGCTCTGCCGATCCGGAATGCGCACCACCAGTCCGGCCAGCGCCGGCTGCACCTTGATCTGGCAGGACAGCCGGCTGTTCGGCCGCCGTTCGGCTGCGGTGCCGTCCAGCAGCGCATCCTCATCGTCGGACACGGGATCGAGCTTCCCGGTCCAGGCGTCGTCGACATAGACGTGGCAGGTGGCGCAGACGGCGTTGCCGCCGCATTCGGCGACGATACCGTCGATGCCGTGGGTCAGCGCCGCCAGCATGACGCTGGCGCCGTCCTCGGCCTCCACGCTTTCGCTGCGGTTGTCGGGATGGATGAAGGTGATCGTGGTCATGGTACAGCTCAGGCTGGAGTAAAGGTGACCGGCAGGCTCTCCAGCCCGCGCAGCGTGTTGTTGTAGCGGCGCTTCGGCTCGCCGCTCATCGTGACGCTCCCGACCTTGCGGGCGAGCGCCGTCAGCACCGCCTCGCCTTCGAGCCGCGCGACGAGCTGGCCGACGCACATGTGGATGCCCGAGCCGAAGCCGACATGGCCGGATACTTTTCGGGTGATGTCGTAGCTGTCCGGCTGCTCCCAGCGGCGCGGGTCGCGATTGGCGCTACCTAAGAACATCAGCACCTTCTCGCCCTCGGGAATCGTGACGCCGCCGAGTTCGACGTCACGCGTGGTGGTGCGGAAGAAGGTCTGCACCGGGCTTTCGAACCGCACGGCCTCCTCGAACGCGTTGCGCGCCAGCGACGGATCGGCGCGCAGCCGCGCCCATTGATCGGGGAAGCGCGCCAGGCAATACACCGCGGCGCCGATGCCGTAGACGGTGGTGTCGAGGCCGGCCGACAGCAGCGAGCGCACCAGCAACGGCGCCTCAGCCGGCGTGATCTCGCCGCTGTCGCTGAAGGCGTGGATGCAGGAGCCGAAGCCGCCGGGCGTGAGATTGTCGCGCTGACACTGCTCCATGACGTAGGCCTGGTGCGGCGCCGAGCGCTCGATCGCCTGCTGGCGCAGCTCATTCGGCGGGCCGAACGCGTTGAACACCAGGCTCGCATAGGGAATGAGATGCTCGCGCCCCTCCGGCTTCAGCCCGAGCGCATCGGGAAACACCGACAGCGGATAGGCCTCGGCGAGATCGGGGACGGCATCGAACGAGCCCCGGCCTACAAGCTCGTCGATCTTGGCCTCGGCCGCCGCCATGAAGCCGTCGCGCAGCCGCTTCATGACGGCCGGCGACAGCACCTTGCTCAGCACGGCGCGGGTGCGCGTATGCGCCGGCGGATCCGCCTCGAGGATCAGGCTCGGCGGCCGCCACGGCTTCTCCTTGGCGAAGTCGCTCAAGCCCACGCCGCGGCTGGAGCAGAACGTCTGGGGATCGTTGAGGACGGCATAGACCTCGGCGTAGCGGGCGACGCCGTAGGCGTTCCACGCGTCCAGATGGATGACGGGGCCGGCCTCGCGCATCTCCTGATGCGCTGGATAGGGATCGTCGAAGAATTCATACGAGAACGGGTCGATGGCGAGGTGCGGGATGACCGGCGCCACGCCGGCAGCGGGGGAAAGACCTGTTGGGTTCATGCGGAGCTCCCGAAGTTTGGCCTTGTCATGCGGCTTTTCGTATCCGTATGAGTGGCGATGCATGGACGCTGGGGATCATGAGCGAGAAATCCGGGACGCCGCGCAAGGCGCAGCCGCGCGAAGCTGAGGGGCACGGCCTCACGCTCGATCTCGACCGCTATGTGCCGGCCTTCATCACCTTCATCGCCAACAAGCTGTCGAACAGCGCCACCGCGTTCTATCAGCGCAATTTCGGCGTCAACGTCACCGAATGGCGGATCATGTCGCTGCTGGCGATCGAGCCGGGCATCCCGGCCTCGCGCATCTGCAGCGTGATCGGCTTCGACAAGGGGCCGGTCAGCCGCACCCTGGCGCTGATGAAGAGCCGCGGCCTGATCGCGATCCGCAACGACCCGGAGGACGGCCGCAGCCATTCGATTTCGCTGACGGCCAAGGGCCGCGCGACGCACGACAAGGTCATCGTCGCCGCGCTGGAACGCGAGCGGCGCCTGCTCGCCTGTCTCGACAAGGATGAGCGGGAAGTCCTGATCACCCTGCTGCGCCGAATCCACGACAATCTCGACGCCGTCACGGGCGCGAGCTGAGCCGCTCAGGCACGAGCCGCCGAACGGCTGCCCCGTCTGCTGCGGCAATCTGTTGGCGCGCGCGCAAGCGGCCGCGCCTGCGGCGAGCAGGCTGCGCATGACGTTCCCGTCCCTTCTTCGAGACGCGGATCATCCCGCGCCTCCGTTGCTGATCGGGTCGATCGTTCCACAGATTAGTTGCTTTAGCAACGATATATTTTCGACCGCATGAGATCCGGCAGCGCGAAAGCGCCGTCGCACTCGGTCCTTCAAATTCTAACTATCGGCGAAGGCGCGCGGCAATTTCGCCCTGATATGCCGTGTCGGCTGCGCTCCCGATTGCGGCGTGGCCTGCGGGGAGAGGCGGATGTTGGGGTTCATTTTCGGTTTCAATGCGCGTCTCGGCCGTCTGCAATATTTTCTCGCCTCGCTCGGTCTTGCGCTGGTTTCGGTGGTCCTGATCGTGGTCGTGGCCGTCGGTCTTGCCGCCCTCGCCCCGCAGACGTCGGAGCTGACGGTGAGCCTGCCGATCGTGGTGCTGATCGGCCTGTGCCTGGTGGCGAACCTGATGCTGCAGGCGATGCGCTTTCGCGACATCGGCTGGGACCCGGTCTGTGTGATCCCGGCCTGGATCGCCGTCATGGTGCTGGACTACGTGATCGCCGGCCGATTTCCCGAATACGCGGCGACATCATCGCACCACGGCACGTGGGTGGGCGCCCTGGTCAATCTCGGCCTCAGCGTTGCGCTGCTGTTCTTCCCCAGCGGGGCTGACGACGCGCCGTCGTCGGGAGCCACGGTGAGCCGCCCGACGTCTGCGTCGTTCCGGACAGCCCGTGGCACCGGCTCGGCCACCGAGGCACGACTTGCGCGCATCACGGGCGGGGATGCCGATCGGCGCGGGTACTAGGCGGCTGCGGCGCCCGACCTGCTCACAAATTAGGCGAATCGCCTTCGGCAACCACATCTGACCGCCCGACGGCCTCTCGGACGGCACGGCAACCCACTGACTCTCAAGATTTTTCTCTATCAGGCTCGCATCCTCGCCGTGTACACAATGGCACATGGCTTGCTACGTTCGCAGCCGGATTGGCGAAGCGGAGCGCAAGGAAATGGCAGGCCAGAGTTTGGGCTCGGACGAGACGCGGAGCGCCGCGTGACCGAGACCATTGCCGAGATCGTCGCCGCCCATCGCGCCGGCCTGACAACGCCAAGCGACACGATCGCGCGCTGCTACGCCCGGATCCGCGCGCACAACGACCCCGCCATCTTCATCAGCCTGCGCGGCGAGAAGGACGCGCTCGCGGAGGCCGAAACCCTCGCCGACCGGGACAGATCGCTGCCGCTCTACGGCGTGCCCGTCGCGGTGAAAGACAATATCGACGTGGCGGGCCTGCCGACCACCGCCGCCTGCCCCGCCTTCGCCTACACGCCATCTCGCGATTCCACCGCGGTGGCGCGGCTGCGCGCGGCCGGCGCGATCATCATCGGCAAGACCAATCTCGACCAGTTCGCCACCGGCCTCGTTGGCGTGCGCTCGCCCTATGGCATTCCGAAAAATCCGGTGCGCGCCGATCTCGTTCCGGGCGGATCGAGCTCGGGCTCGGCGGTCGCCGTCTCCGCGGGTCTCGTGCCGCTCGCACTCGGGACGGATACTGCGGGCTCCGGCCGCGTGCCGGCAATGCTCAACAACATCGTCGGCCTGAAGCCGAGCCTCGGCATGATCTCGACGTCCGGCTTGGTGCCGGCCTGCCGCACGCTCGACTGCATTTCGGTGTTCTCGCTGACGGTCGACGACGCCGTCGCGGCGCTCTCGGTGCTGGCGGCGCCGGATCCGCTCGATCCGTTCTCGCGCGACCGGCCGCTTGGGGCCGTGACGGCATTTCCCGAGGGCGTGAAGCTCGGCATTCCCCGCCCCGGGCAATTGATCTTCTTCGGCGACAAGGCGGCGGACGCCGCCTATAGCGCTGCCGCCGCGCGCTTCGTCAAGCTTGGCGCCGAGCTCGTCGAGTTCGACCTCGAGCCGTTCTACGAGACCGCGCGGCTGCTCTATGAAGGCCCCTGGGTCGCCGAGCGCTATCTCGTGATCCGCGATCTGCTCGCCTCCGATCCCGATGCGATCCACCCCGTGACGCGCGAGATCACCATCAGCGGCGCGCGCGGCAGCGCGGCCGACACCTTTGCCGCGCTTTATCGTCTGCAGGCGCTGCGCAAGGTGGCCGAGCGTACCTTCGCCGATATCGACGCGCTGGTGCTGCCGACGGCGCCGACCGCCTACACCACCGCGGATGTGCTCGCCAATCCGATCGAGCTCAACAGCCGGCTCGGCACCTATACCAACTTCGTCAACCTGCTCGATCTCTGCGGGCTTGCGGTGCCGGCTGCGATGCGCAGCGACGGCGTCCCGTTCGGCATCACCCTACTGGCGCCAGCCGGCCGCGATGCGACGCTCGCCAGTCTCGGGCGCGCCTTCCATGCCGACACGGCGCTGCCGGTCGGCGCCAAGCCGGTCCCGCTGCCGCCGCTCGCTCCCGTGTCTCCGGCACTGCATGGCGACGAGATCGCCGTCGTCGTCGTCGGCGCGCATCTCTCAGGGATGGCATTGAATCACGAGCTGACGAGCCTCGGCGGACGTCTGCTCGAGGCGACGACCACCGCGCCTGACTACAAGCTCTACGCGCTGTCGACCACGCCGCCCAAGCCCGGCATGCTGCGGATCGACGACGGCCAGGGCACGGCAATGGCCGTCGAGCTCTGGGCGCTGTCGGCCGCGAGCTTCGGCAAATTCGTCAACCTCATCCCGCCGCCATTGTCGATCGGCACCATCCGGCTCGCCAACGGCCGCAGCGCCAAGGGCTTCCTTGTCGAGCCTGCCGCCCTCGACGGCGCGCGCGACATCTCGGAGTTCGGCGGCTGGCGCGCGTATATGGCGCAGAAAAGCTGATCGCCTCGCGACTTCGTCACTGCGAGCGCAGCGAAGCAATCCCAGAGCTGCGGTCAGGCCTCTGGATTGCTGCGCGGGCAATGACGGCAACCCGGCAGACGGCGAGCTTAGCTATACCGACACCGCGTAGATCTCGTATTCGCCGCGCACCAGCTCGATGTGCGCCTTCATGGCACTCGCCGCGCCGGCCTTGTCGCCGCGCAGGATGGCCACGACGACGCGGTCGTGCTCGGCATGCGACTTGGCGAGGCGGCCGAGATTGCGGAACTGGGCGCGGCGGAACGGCTGCACGCGCACCCGCGTCGCCAAGGTGATCTCGGCGATGTAGGCATTGTGCGCGCCGGCATAGATCGCGTTGTGGAAGCGCTCGTTCACCTCGTGGAAGCGCTCGGGGTTGCCGGCGTGGCTGAGATTGCGCAGCTCCTCGTGGATGGCTTCCAGCCGCTGCCGCTCGACCGGCGTCATGCGCTGCGCCGCGAGACCAGCGCACAGGCCCTCGAGCTCGGCCATCGCCTCGAACATGCCGGTGAGACGGTCGGCCGACGGCCGCGCCACGACAGCGCCGCGATGTGCACGCGCCTCGATCAGCCCGGAAGTCGCCAATTGACGCAGCGCTTCGCGCACCGGCGTGCGCGAGACGTTGAAGCGCTTGGCGATCTCGGTCTCGTCCAGCGGCGCGCCCGGCGCCAGCGCGCCGCGCACGATCTCATCGGCCAGCTGCAGGCGCAGCTCCTCGGCGCGCGTGATTTTCGCGACGGCAGGCGGCGCGCGGTCGATGCGCTTGATCTCCGAGTCGCGGGCGGACCGCTGGCGCGTTCGCGGCGGTAGATCGTCCAGGCTCATCCTTAGCCGCCCTTTGCTTCATCGATGATGCTGACATGGGCAGCAACGATTCTCCAGCCTTCAGGAAACCGGACCCAGGTCTGCATCTGGCGTCCGACCTTGCCGGGCGCGGTGTCGCGATAGAACAGCGTCGAGGCGACCGCGGCGTCACGGCCGTAAGTGGTGATCACGGTGCGCGCGGTCCGCCGCATCAGTCCAGCCGGCGAGCGCGCGGCGCGAAATGCAGCGATCTCGCCGTAGCCATAGAGGTTCTCGCCGATGCCGTAGCGCAGCGTACGGGAGTCCTGCTTGAACAGCTCGTCGAGCACGGCAACGTCGTTGCCGACCAGCGCCTGTTCGTAGCGCTGGAACTGCGCGGTGACTTCCGCGACGACGTCAGGCAGATCGACTTCCATTCTCCAGAACTCCTCGCGGGGCCGGCGCAGCGGCGACGCCAAGCTGTTGCAAGGCGTGGGCCACACGCAATGCGACATGTTCGCACCAGGGCGCCGCGATGATCTGCACGCCGATGGGCATCGGCGCGAGCGGAATCGGGACGGCGACGACGGGAAGCCCGATGAACGAGATCGGCTGGGTATGAATGCCGATATTGGCACGCACCGGCAGCTCGACGCCGTCGAGCACGAAGGTCGCCTGCCCGAGCTTGGGTGCAACGCAGGGCGTTGCGGGCGCGATCAGCACGTCGACGGACTTGAACAGCTCCAGCACCCGGGCGCGGTACCAGCGGCGAAACTTCTGCGCGCGGTCGACCATCGGTGCCGGAATCATCGCCCCCGCAATCAGCCGATCGCGCACCGCCGGATCGAAATCCTGCGGCTGCTTGCGCAAGCGGTCGAGATGCAGCGAGGCGCCTTCGGTCGTGCTGATGACATAGGCCGCGGCGCGAGCACGCGCGGCTTCGGGCACCTCGACGACGTCGGTCGCCTTGAGCGCGGTCGCCACGCGGCTGACCGCCTCGGCGGCCTCCGGAAACAGGTTCTTCTGAAAGTGGCCGCCGGCAATGGCGATGCGCAGGCCATCGAGCCCTTGCGACAGCGAAGCTGAGACCGGCTCCGGCGCACGCGTGGTGCACGCGGCATCGTCGGCATCGGGCCCCTGCATCACGTCGTAGGCAAGCGCGAGATCCTCGACCGAGCGTGCGAACGGACCGAGATGATCCAGGCTCATGACGAACGGAAACGAGCGCGCCCGCGACAGCCGGCCATAGGTCGGCTTGAGGCCGAAGATGCCGCAGAACGACGACGGCACACGGATCGAGCCGTTGGTGTCGGAGCCCAGCGCGATCGGCACCAGGCCGCCGCCGACGGCGCTGCCCGAGCCGCCCGACGAGCCGCCGCTCATCCGCGTCGGATCATGCGGATTGCGCGACGGGCCGTCGTGCACGTTCTCGCCGGTGAAGTCGTAGGCGTATTCGCCCATGTTGAGCGCACCGACGAGGACGGCGCCGGCCGCCTCCATGCGCTCGATCAGCGTCGCGTCGCGCGTCGCGGGCGCTCGATCACGGTTGATCTTGGAGCCGGCGCGGGTCGACAGCCCCGCGACGTCGAACAGGTTCTTCACCGCGAACGGCACGCCGGCGAGCGGACCGACGGGCTTGCCCGCCGCGATGTCGGCATCCACCGCACGCGCCTTCGCACGCGCCCGCTCGGCGGTCACGTCCGTGAACGAGTTGAGCACACCATCGCGGACCGCAATCCGCGCCAGCGCGGCGTCGGTAGCCTCGACGGCCGAGAGCTTGCGGGTGGCGACCGCGGAGGCGATGGCGCTCGCGGTCATCTCGGGAGAACTAAGCGGTGAAGACACTGGCAGGCTCGGCTTCATCAGGCAGGGAGAATTCGTCGACCAGCTCCGCCATCTTCAGCGAGACCTCGAGATTGGCGCGGATGGCCGGGCGCCACGCGTCCTCGATCGGCAGAGCCAATGCACGCCCGACGGCGTCGATGTAATCGTCCAATGGCTCCGCCATCAGCTTTTCTCCTCAAGCTTTCACGCTCAATGCGCCGGCAATGGCGGGGGCGGAATCGCCGTCAGCAACTCCCGCGTATAGTCATCCTGCGGATGACCTAGCACACGTTCGGAGGTGCCTTCCTCGACGATTCGACCCGACCGCATCACGATCACACGATCGCACAACAGCCGCACGACATTCAAATCATGGGAGACGAACAGATAGCTCATACCTAACTGCCGCTTGAGGTCCTGCAGGAGATTGAGCACGACCGCCTGCACGGAGACGTCGAGCGCCGCCGTGGGCTCGTCGAGGATGACGAGCTTCGGGTGCAGTGCGATGGCGCGCGCGATACCGACGCGCGCCTTCTGGCCGCCCGACAATTGGTGCGGAAAACGGTCGAGCAGATTGAGCGGCAGGCCGACCATGGTGGCGAGCTCCTCGCAGCGGGCACGAAGCGCGTCGCGGCCCTTGATGTCGCCGAGCTGCAGGATCGGATCGGCGATGGCACGCGCCGCGGTGAAGCGCGGATTGAGGCTGTCGGTCGGATCCTGGAACACCATCTGGATCCGGCTGCGCAGCGGCAGCCGGGCAAAGGCCTGCGGCAGGATGTTGCCGATCTCCTCGCCATCGAAGCTGATGCGCCCCGAGGTCTGGTCGAGCAGCCGCATCACCATCATCGACGCCGTCGACTTGCCGCAGCCGGATTCGCCGACCAGGCCAACGCTTTCGCCATGACCGACCGTGAAGCTGATGCCGTCGACGGCGCGGAACATCTCCGGCTCGACCGCCGGCCTCCGTCCGAACAGTTTCGACAATGTCGCCGAGGCGCCCTGGCGCGGATATTCCTTAACCAGCTTGTCGACGAGGAGAAGCGGCTTGGCGCTGCTCGCACTCCGCTCGCCCTCCGCACTCCGCTCGTCACCCCCGGGCTTGACCCGGGGGTTCATCACCTGGAGCGACTCTTGCGAAGATGGATGGATGGCCGGGTCAAGCCCGGCCATGACGGAGGCTGTGTGTGACGGGGCTGCCACATCCTCCTCCGGCAGCAGATCGCGCAAGGACACGCCGAGGCGCGGCGTCGCGCGCATCAGCTTGCGTGTATAGGGATGCTGCGGGTTGGCGAAGATGTCGGCGGCCCTGGCGGTCTCGACCACCCGGCCCTTCTCCATCACCACGACGCGATCGCAATAGGCAGCGGCGAGACCCAGATCATGCGTGATCAGGATCGTCGACATGCCCCGGCTCTTGGTCAGCTCGAGGACCAGGTCCATCACCGCCTTCTGCGTGGTGACGTCGAGGCCGGTGGTCGGCTCGTCGGCGATCAGGAGCTGCGGGTTGCAGGCCAGCGCCAGCGCGATGACGACGCGCTGGCACATGCCGCCGGACAATTCGAACGGATAGGCGTGGTAGCGCTCGCGCGGACGCGCGATCTTGACCTGCTCGAGCGCGGCGATCGCCTTCTCGGCGCGATCGGTCGCGGCCGCCTGGACGTGCTGCTTCAGCACATCCTCGATCTGCTGGCCCACTTTCCGGATCGGATTGAGCGCCGCGCGCGGGTTCTGGAAGATCATCGAGATTTCGCGGCCGCGCAGATCGCGCATCGCGCTTTCCTCGGCCGCCCTGACGTCCACGCCGGAGAACATCACCGATCCCTCGGCGATGCGCCCGGCGCGGTCGAGGATGCGCATCACCGCATAGGACGTCACCGACTTGCCCGAGCCGGATTCGCCGACGATCGCGAGCGTCTCGCCCTTGGCGACGGAGATGTCGACATGCTGCACCGCCTTGACGATACCGCGGCGGGTGGAGAATTCGACCGTGAGATCGCGAACGTCGAGCAGCGGCTGGGCGGTCATCCGTGGCTCCGCTTGTTACGACCGTCATGCGCGGGCTTGACCCGCCTGCGGGGCCGAAGCCCCTTCGGCGCGGCGAAGGCCCGCGCGTCCATCACACTGACGAAGGTGTTCTTGAAGGGATGGATTGCCGGGTCAAGCCCGGCAATGACGGAGTCGTTTTGTGGTGCGCTCATCGCCTTACGTCCTGCGCTGCGGGTCGACGATGTCGCGCAGGCCGTCGCCGAGCAGGTTGAAGCAGAACACCGCGATCATCAGCGCGAGACCCGGGAACAGCGCGATCCACCATTCGCCCGACACCATGAACGAGGCGCCCTCGGCAACCATGATGCCCCATTCCGCCGTCGGCGGCCGCACGCCGAGGCCGATGAACGACAGGCCTGCGGCATTGAGGATGGCGTAGCCCATGGTCAGCGACATCTGCACGATCATGATCGGCATGATGTTCGGCAGGATGTGGCCGAGCAGGATGCGCAGCTCGCTGTTGCCCGACAGCCGTGCCGCCTGCACGAAGCCGGCGTTGCGGCGGACATTGGCCTCGGCGCGTGCCACGCGCGCATAGAGCGGGAAATTCACGATCGCGGTGGCGATGATGATGTTCTGCACGGTGTTGCCGAGCGCGGCGACGATGCCCATCGCCAGTACGAACAGCGGGAACGCCATGATCGTGTCGGCGATGCGGCCGACGATGCGATCGGTCCAGCCGCCGAAGAAGCCGGCGGCGACGCCGGCGAGACCGCCCAGGAAGAACACCAGCGCGACCGAGGCGATCGCGATGAAGGTGTCGAGCCGGGTCGCGACCACAACGCGGCTGAAGATGTCGCGGCCGAGCTGATCGGTGCCGAACCAATGCGCCGCCGACGGCGGCTTTAGCGCGGACGCGGTGTCGCTGGCCAGCGGATCATAGGGCACGATCCACGGGCCGAAGATGGCTGCAAACAGGATCACGACCAGGAGGCCGAAGGCGAAGCCCGTCACCTTGTTCTCGGCCAGGACATAGCGCGTGTGGCCGATCAGGGCTGTCAGTCCCGACGTCCGCGAGGGAACGGCGGCAGGCTCGACGGTCGGCGCGACAGTGCTCATCCTTCCAGCCTCACGCGGGGATCGATGACGCCATAGAGAATGTCGATGACGAGGTTGAGGACGACGTACATGATCGCCATCGTCAGCACGAAGCCCTGCACCGGCGCGAAGTCGGAGGCGATCAGCGCCTCGACCGCATAGGAGCCGATGCCGGGCCAGGCGAACACCTTCTCCACCAGCACGTTGGCGCCGAGCAGGAAGGAGAACACCATCGATAGCGTGGTGATGACCGGCAGCATGGCGTTGCGGAACGCATAGGTCACGGTGACAGTCGCGGGCGACAGGCCCGAGGCGCGCGCCGTGCGGACGAATTCCGACGACAGCACCGACAGCATCGAGGCCCGCGTCATGCGCGCGATCGGAGCCAGCGAGAAGATCGCCAGCGTCGCGGCGGGCAGGATCAACTGGCTCAGCGCCGAGCGGAACGCCTCGCCGTCACGCGCGATCAGCGTATCGATGAGGTAGAAGCCGGTCACGGGGTTCGGCGCGCTATAAAACACGTCGAGCCGGCCGAGCGGCGCCGGTGACCAGCCGAGCCGGAAGTAGAACACATACACCAGCACCACCCCGGTGAAGAACACCGGCAGCGAGACGCCCGCGGTCGTGACGATACGGCAGGTATGGTCGATCCACGACCCCGGCCGCGTCGCCGCGAGCACACCGAGCGGCAGCGCGATCGCGACGGATACCAACAGACCGAGCAAGGTCAGCTCGGCCGAGGCCGGCAGGCGGTTGCGAATCTCGCTGGCGACCGGCTGGCCTGTGGTCAGCGAACTGCCGAGATCGCCATGGGCGAGATCGACGGTGTAGCGGAAGAACTGCTCGACCAGCGGCTTGTCGAAGCCGAGCTTCTTGCGGATCTGCTCCACCGCCTCCTTGGTGGCGGCGGGGCCGGCAAAATACGCCGCGGGATCGCCGGGCAAGGCGCGCGTGAGCAGGAAGGTGACGATCACGACGCCGATCAGCGACGGGATCGCGAACGCGAGGCGCTTGGCGATGAGGCTCAGCATGAGCAGCCCCCTGCCCGAATTGGCCCAGACCTGTCCGCGCGGCGCACTCGGCTCCCTCCCCCCTTGTGGGGGAGGGCTGGGGAGGGGGGTGGACCCAGACGGCAGTGGGTGTGGCTACCCCCCTCCCTGCCCCTCCCCCACAAGGGGGGAGGGAATGAGAGAGCTCGGCCCATATTACATCCCCCCATCACTGTCTCACCCCTTCACCAGAGCCCGATAGTCGAGCCTACGGTGGAACCAGTACTGATAGCCGGAGATGTTCTTCTGCATCGCGACGTTGACGAACGGCTGATACAGCGGAATGCGTGGCACCTCGGCGAAGGCGAGATCGACGAAGCCCTTCACGTCGGCATCGTACGTCGCCTTGTCCCCGGCCGCGGCGGCGTCACGCGCGCCGTTGATGAGCTTGTCCATCTCGGGCGACTTGTAGCTCATCGTGTTGAACACGGAATTGTTGCCGTGATAGCACCAGTAGAAGAAGTATTCGGGGTAATCGAGCCAGCCCGAGAAGATGTTGGTGAAGAGCGGCATCTCCTTCTTGTTCAGCTCGGTGCGCCAGTTGGCGCCGGGCACCTTGTTGATGGTGGTCTTGATGCCGAGCTGGGCGAGGCTCTCCTGCAACAACACGCACAAGGGCTCGTTGACCTGTGCGAAATTGAGGTCGAAGGAGATCGTGGTTTCGAAGCCGTTGGGGTAGCCGGCTTCCGCCAGCAGCGCTTTTGCCTTCTCCATGTCGGTGAAGTACTTGGTCGGCTGCGGCCACGCCACCTCGGTCGCCTTATCCGCCGGCGCGCCGAACATCGGATTGGCAAGGCCGAACATCACGGCATCGATGATCTTCTGATAGGGCATTGCATAGGCGAGCGCCTGCCGGACCTTGGGATTGTCGAACGGCGGCTTGGTCACGTTCATGCCGATATACTGGATGCCGTTCGAGATCGGCAGCGAGATCACGGTATGCTTGCCGTTCGACTTCATCTCCTGGAAGTCCTTGTTCGGCAGCTCATAGGAGATGTCGGCATCCCCGCGCTCGAGCAGCGCGCGCCGGTTGCCGGCCTGCGGCACCATGCGCCAGATCACACGCTTGATCTTCGGCAGCGGACCGCACACCCAGTCGTCGTTGCGCTCCATGATCACTTCGGTACCGGCGGTCCACTTCGTCACCTTGTAGGCGCCGGAACCCGCGGTCTGCTGCTTGGTATATTCGAGCCCCCATGGGTCTTTGTCGGTCGCGTTCTTCTTCACGAGCTCCGAGTTGACCACGCAGGGTACAATGACGGCGAGATCGGGGATCGTCAGGCGGTCCTTCTTCAGAAAGTCGACGCGCACGGTGTGGTCATCGACGATGACGAACTGCTCGGTCTTGGTCAGCGAGCCGGCGCTCATCTGGAAGGTCGGGAAGCCACCGACGCTGACGGCGCGATCGAGCGACCACTTCACGTCCTTGGCCGTGACCGGCGTGCCGTCGTGGAATTTGGCGTTCTTGCGCAGCTTGAAGGTGGCGGACATGTCGCCGATGGTCATGTCCTCGGCGAGTTCGGGCTTGAACTTGTCGCGGTCGTAGTACGGCACCCCGCCCGGGCCGATCTTCATCTCGTGGCTGATCAGGCGGTCATAGCAGTTCCAGGACACCTCGTAGCCCGGCACGTTGGTGCCGACGCCGTGGATGTCGAGGTTGTTGGGACCGCCTTCGGACACGATCAGCAGCGTCTCGGACCGCGCGTCGGCCTTGGCGGAAGACATGATGGCCGGCGCCATTGGCAGCGCGGCTCCCGCAGCCAGACCGGACACGGATTTCAGAAAATCGCGACGCTTCATCAAATGCTCCCGAGGATAACGACTGTCGGGAACAGTGGTCGCAAGCTTTGTGCCAAGCCCGGCTGAAAACTAAGCTATTGAAATATCGAGGGGTCTTCACCGAGCGGCACAGCTCAGCGCCCCCAATTGCATACAAAGCTGCATATTTGCTGAGTTTATAATCACCTCAGCTAGCCTGCGACAGATTTACGCAACACCTGTTGGACCGCCGCCCCGGTTGGGATCACTCCGGCCAGATCAGCGCCTGCAGCTCGTCGAAGTCGCGGACCTTGGCCGGCCAATCCGGAATGCAGATGTGGCGGAGCGGATCGCTGTACTGGTGCAGCAACAGCAGGACCAGCAGCCGTCGCTTCAGCTGCCGGTCGATGTCCTCCAGCGCAAATCCGTAGCCGTCGAACAAGGCACGCACGCGCCCGGGATGACCCGCTGCCATGAAGGCGCTCGGCCCGAGCAGATCATACTCGCCAAAACCGGTCATGACGTCGCCGAAGTCGAACAGCCCGCTCAGCTGCCAGCCATCACCGCTGCGCGTGACGAGTAAGTTCTCCGGAATGTATTCACCGGTCAGGATGACCGGCGGCGGACCCTGCGGCAGCAGTGCTGCGGCCTCGCGCAGGAGATCGTCCAGCCCGGCGAGAAGCGTCGGCGGCAAGCCGAGCCGCTGATGGCGTGCATGACATCCGGCCATCTGCATCCGCAAAAAATCCGACCAGCGCGGACCGAGCGCCAGCAGCTCGCCAGGCGGGACCCGCTGCACGGCGGCGATCAGACGACCGACCTGCCTGAGCAAGAGCTGCTTGTCCCGCTCCGGGAGTTGCCGCCACACATCCGAAGCAGGCATGCCGCCGAGCCTGGTCATGATCAGATAGCACCAGCCGTCGCGCTCCCCTTCGTGTCGCAGGTCGGGGGTACGGACGTCGCCGACGCCACCGGCGAGCACGCGCAAGGCCGCCCGCTCGGACTGAAACTTGCCGCGATGAAACGGCGGGAAGACCTTCAGGATCAGTCCGTCGTTCAGCGCGAGGACCAGATTGGTGCCCGCCGCGAACGGAACCAGCCGCGCGTCGTCGTAGCCATGGCCGCGCGCAATATCGCGTGCAGCCGGCAGCCAGCGCGTCACGTCGGCACGGAGGCGCCGGAGCTGCGCGCCATCGGCGACCGGTGGCAACGTCATTTTCAGCGATCCGGGCTCGCGCGCTCGAACTGGCGCAGCAGACGATTGCCGCGGTCGACGGCGGCATCGAGCGCCGCCTGCGCCGGTTTGCGGCCGCTGAAGGCCTGCTCCATCTCGTCCTCGATGGCATCACGGATCAGCACGAACGAGCCGAGCCGCAGTCCGCGCGAATTCTCCGTGGGCGGGTTGAGCGTCACCTGCTCGATCGAGATCGCGGCTCCTGGATTGCGGTCGTAGAAGCCCTGCGCGCGCGTCAGATCGAAGGCCGCCTGGGTGATCGGCAAATAGCCCGTATTCTGGTGCCAAGCGGCCTGAACATCGGGCCGCGACAGATAGGCGAAGAACTTGGCCACGCCCTTGTACTCGGCCGCGGGACGGTCGCGGAGCACCCACAACGTCGCGCCGCCGATGATCGAATTCTGCGGCGCGGCCGCAACGTCAGGCCAGTACGGCATCATGCCGTAGCCGACCTCGAACTTCGAATTCGCCTTGATGTCGGCGCGCGTTGCCGAGGAGCCGATGAAGATGCCGCACTCGCCCTTCTGGAAACGCGGCTCGGCAGCCTGACCGCGGCCGCCATAGTCGAAGACCTTGCTCTTCTGCCATTCCGCGAGCTGGGCGATGTGCCGCGTGACCTGCGGATTGTTGAACGTCAGCACGGCGTCCAGTCCGGCAAAGCCGTTGGCTCGCGTGGCGATCGGCAGATTGTGGAAGGCCGAGAAATTCTCCACGTTGATCCAGGCCGGCCACGACGTCGTGAAGCCGCAGGCGACACCGTTGTCGCGCAGCCGCCGGGCAGCCTTGCCGAGCTCGGACCAGGTCTTCGGCGCCACGCCCGGATCGAGCCCGGCCGCGCGAAACTGATCCTTGTTGTAGTAGAGGATGGGCGTGGAGGCGTTGAACGGAAACGACAGCATGTTGCCGTCGGCGTCGGCATAGGTGCCGGCGATCGCGGGCAGATAGGCCGACGGCGAAAAGCTCTCCTGCTCGTCGCGCATCAACTCGTAAACGGGATAGATCGCGCCCTTGGCCGCCGTCATCGTCGCGGTCGCGATCTCATTGACCTGCACGATCGCCGGCTGGCTGCGCGAGCGGAACGCGAAGATGGCCGCCGTCACGGTCTCCGTATAGCTGCCCTTGTAGCTCGGCACGATGCGGTAGTCGGACTGCGACGCGTTGAAGTCGGCCGCCAGCCTGTCGACCTGCCTGCCGAGCTCGCCCGACATCGCATGCCACCACACGATCTCGGTCGCGGCCTTGGCCGTGCTTGCGCCAACAACCGTCCAGAGCAGGATTGCAAACGAAACAGAACGCAGAAGGACCGTCACCAGGAGGCAACTCCAATTCGATGAATGAATAGGCTCGGGCTGAGATCGCAATCGGACCGAAAAATCAGGTCCAGCAACCCAAGGCTGCAACAAACTATCAGCAAACCATTGACGTGTATCGCTTTGACGTCAGAATGGCCTTATAGCACCTGTTCGGGAGTGCATTGAACCTTTTCATGTCCGGGCCGACCTCATCATCAGGGGGAAAAGTGTTGCCTGTGTACCGCGCCCATCTTTCGTCGATCTCGAGAGTGGACGTCACGCCGGTGCTGATGCGCGCTGAGGCGGGCGCGCGGTACCGCTCGTCCCTTTCACGCCCATCATGCTCGGCGGCGCGACTGGCTGCGCCGCAGCATACAGGCCCGGCTGCGCGCGGCAGAGCGGACGCAGGCAGGCTCCGCACGCCCGGCCCGAGGTAGCGATCGTGGCGCGATCCGAGCAGCGGAAATCCGTCGCGCGGCCGCTCGGTCTGGCGGTCCTGGGGCGGGCACGGATCGTTCGCGCGCTGCGGGCGGTTCCGATCCGCTGGCGCATCCTCTCGATCGCCGCGCTCAACTCGGCTGTCGTGATCGTGCTGGCGGCGCTGATCTGGAACGGCGCGACGGTGCTGGGCACGGCCTGGGACGACGTTCGCCAGGTCCGGGAATCCGACAAGGTGCTGGCCCTGCTCGAAAGCGAGACGAGCCGGCTGCAGAACCTCATTCATCGCTACATCAATCAGCCGAGCCCGGAGCTGTTCGCCGAGATCCTGCTGCTGCGCGAGGCCGTGCTCGGGACGCTGACGACGCGCGCCTCGACCGACCCGATGCTGTCGGGGTCGGTCGAGGAGCTGGAGCGCGTCACCGTGCGTTTCCTGGACGGCTTCGGCGAGCTGCGAAGTCTGCAGGCGACGATCTCCAAGACCTATGAGGAAGAGGTTCTCGGCCCCGCCCGCGACATCGCCGGGCTCTATTCGGTGATCGAAGGCGCGACCGGCCATCGCGACGCGCAGATCTGGCCCTCGCTCGGCAAGTCGCGCGAGGCCTTCACCGCCATGCTGGTCGCGGCCAATTCCTACTACCTGTCGCTCGCGCCCGCCTCCGCCGAGGACGCGCGCCGCAACACGGAGACGATCGAGAAGACCATTCCGGTGATGTCGAGCCTTGCGGACAATGATCTGCAGCGGCTGGCGCTGCAGCGGCTGTCGGCCCGGACCGCGGCGCTGCGCGCGGGATTCTCCAAGCTCACCGATCAGCTCACCAACCGCACCGAACTGCTGCGCAACACCATCGATGCCAGCCAGGCCGAAACCATCGGCGCCATCGACGGCCTGTCGGTGAAGATGCGCCAGCACGAGCAGAAGGCGCAGGCGACGTTCGATCGGACATTGAAGGACATCTCCCGCCGCGTCCTTTCGATCGCGGTGATCTTCCTGGGAGTCATCCTGTCCGCGGGCGTGCTGATCGCCTTGTCGATCCGGCTGCCGCTGCAGCAGATCATGGCCTCGATGCGCGCAATCATGCTGGGCGACTACGACCGCGAGGTCCAGGGCACCGAGGCGCGCGACGAGGTCGGCGCGATGGCCCGCGCCGTCGAGACCTTCCGCGAGAACGCGATCGCCAAGCGCAAGACCGAGGACGAGTTGCGCACCGCGAAGGAAAAGGCCGAGAGCGCGCTGCTCGAGCTCAACGCCGCGCAGCGCAACCTGATCGACGCCGAGCGGCTGGCGGCCCTGGGCGGGCTGGTCGCCGGCGTCGCCCATGAGGTGAACAATCCGATTGGCATCAGCCTGACGGTGGCCTCCAGCTTCGCGCGCCGCGTCGAGATGTTCGAGGCGGCGCTGCGGTCGCCCGAAGGCGGCCTGCGCCGGTCGCAACTGGAGGAGTTCGTGCGTTCGTCGCGCGATGCGTCCGAGCAGTTGGTCGCCAACCTGCAGCGCGCCGGCGAGTTGATCCAGTCGTTCAAGCAGGTCGCGGTCGACCGCTCCCATGCGGAGCGACGGACCTTCGTCCTGAGCGAGGCGACCGATCAGATCATCACCAGCCTCAAGCCGGTGCTCAAGCGCGCGCCGATCACGCTGGCGGTCGATGTCCCCGAGGGGCTTTTCATCGACGGCTATCCCGGGTTCTACGGTCAGATTCTCACCAACCTGTTCCTCAACGCCGTCAACCACGCCTTTGCCGACGGCCGCGCGGGCACCATCTCGATCACGGCGCGGCCGCGCGGCACGGATGACATCGAGATCATTTTCGCCGATAACGGGGCCGGCATGCCCCCCGACGTGCAGCGCCAGGCCTTCGATCCGTTCTTCACGACACGCCGCAACGAAGGGGGAACGGGGCTCGGGCTGCATATCGTCTACAATCTGGTGACGCAGCAGCTCGGTGGCCGCATGATGCTGGAATCCCGCGAGGGACAAGGCACCACCTTTCGGATTATCATGCCGCGGGTCGCCAAGGGCGGCGCCGAGACAGCAATGGGTGACGGAACGACGCAATGGCCGAACAGGACGATGTCCTCCAACTGATCGAGGATACCGGTTTCGACGAGGACGACGGTTCGGCCCGGAAATGGAAGATCGCCGTCATCGACGACGACCATGCCGTGCACGAGGGCACCCGCTTTGCGCTGTCGGATTACAGCCTGAACGGCCAGGGGCTCGAAATCCTGTCCGCCTATTCGGCGGCCGAAGGCCGCGCGCTGATGCGGGAGCACACCGACATCGCGGCCGTGCTGCTCGACGTCATCATGGAGACCGACGTCGCCGGGCTCGAGCTCGTCGAATACATCCGCAACGAGATCAAGAACGAGACCGTCCGCATCATCCTGCGGACCGGGCAGCCGGGCCAGGCGCCGGAGCGGCGCGTCATCGTCCAGTACGACATCAACGACTACAAGGCCAAGACCGAGCTCACCGCCGACAAGCTGTTCACCTCGCTGACGGCGGCGCTGCGCAGCTACCAGCAGCTCGAGCGCATGGTGCAGACCCGGCGCGGCCTCGAGATCATCATCGACGCCGCCTCGACGCTGTATGATTTCAAGTCGATGCAGCGGCTGGCCGAGGGCGTGCTGACCCAGATCGCGTCGCTGCTGAACGTGGATTGCGCGGGGATCCTGGTGCTGCGCGACGACGGCAGCCAGACCGACGATTTTTCGGTGCTGGCCGGCTCCGGCTGCTACAGCCGCTTCTCCGGCGCCGTCACCTCGCGCTCGCTCGATCCGGATCTGCGCGACATGGTCGAGGCCGCCTTCAGGCAGCGCAGCAACGAATTCGCAGACCACCGCACCGTGCTCTATGTCCGCACCGGCTCGGGGCGCGAAGTCGTGGTGCTGCTGCAGGCGGAGCGGCCGCTGTCCGAGACCGACCGTTCGCTGGTCGAGATCTTCTCCAGCCGGCTGTCGATCGCCTTCGACAACGTGATCCTGTATCAGCAGCTGCATGAGGCCAACACCCAGCTCGAGGACCGCGTCGCCCAGCGCACCCGCGCGCTGATGCAGGCCAACCGGCGGCTGTCGGCGCAATGGCTGCGGCTGCAGCGCGCCAACGGCTTCAAGAACGAGATTCTCGGCACCGTTGCCCATGACCTGAAGAATCCGCTGGGCGTCATCCTCGGCCGCACGGAAATGCTGACCGAGTTGATCGCGACCGGCGCCTCCGCAGAGGGCATCACCAGCCAGGTCGGACATATCCGCGATGCCGCCAAGCGACTGACCTCGATGGTCGACCATCTGATCTCGGATGCGATGGCCGACGCCTTCGACATCACCATCCGCCGCGAGCCGGTCGACATCACGGCCCTGATCCACGAGGTGGTCGAGGCCAACCAGCCGCTCGCCCTCAACAAGCAGCAGGTCATCGAGGTCTCGGCGCCGACGCTGCTGTCGACCATGTGCGACATCGACCGGATCCGCGAGGCGATCGACAATCTCTTGAGCAACGCGATCAAGTACAGCCCGATCGGCGGCAGGATCACCGTGAACGCCGCAGATGACGGCGACAACACCATCATCGCCGTCACCGACCAGGGCGCTGGCCTCTCGCCGGAGGATCTCGGCCGCCTGTTCGGGCGGTTCCAGCGGCTGTCGGCCAAACCGACCGCGGGCGAGAGCTCGACCGGGCTCGGCCTGTCGATTGTCAAACGCATCGTCGACATGCATGGTGGCGAGGTGACGGCCAGGAGCGAAGGGCCGGGATCCGGATCGACCTTCACCATCACACTGCCGGCGGCCGAATTGTCATGAGTCAGAGCCAGCACATCATCATCGTCGACGACGAGGCCCCTGCCCGCGAAATGGTGGGTGATTACCTCAAGATGCACGGCTTCAGCGTGACGCTGTGCGACGGCGGCAAGAGCCTGCGCAGCGCCATCGAGACCGGCCCCGCAGATCTCGTCGTGCTCGACCTCAACATGCCCGAAGAAGACGGCCTGTCGATCATTCGCGATCTCAAGGGCCGCACCAACATCCCGGTGATCATGCTGACGGCCACCGCCAGCCCGATCGACCGCGTGGTCGGGCTTGAGCTTGGCGCCGACGATTACGTCGCCAAGCCGTGCGAATTGCGCGAATTGATGGCCCGGATCCGCTCCGTGCTGCGCCGCAGCGGACCGGCCAAGGCTGCGGCGGCCGTCACGGAGACCGCTCCGGCCCAGGCCAAGGACCCGCAATTGGTGCGGTTCGGCACCAAATGGCTGGATCTCGATGCCCAGGCGCTGCGCGATGACGAAGGCAACGAGCACCCGCTGACGGCGTCCGAGTTCGGCCTGCTCAAAGTGTTCGCCGCCAACCCGAAGCGGGTGCTGTCGCGCGAGCGGCTGCTGGAGCTCGCCAATGCCCGCGATGCGGAGGCGTTCGATCGCGCCGTGGATCTTAGAATCATGCGCATCCGTCGCAAAATCGAGCCCGATCCGACCAAACCGGCCGTGATCCGGACCATTCGCGGCGGCGGCTACCTGTTCTCCCCGGCCGGCGAGAAGGCCTGAGGACAGCCGGCCGGCGGCGGCGAAAGCAGCCTCTGTACCCGCATTCCGTTCCGCTTTTTGGAATTGGGCACAATTCCGCCACGACTGTTTCGCGATGTGCGGCGCGACGAAACATTTCCGCAGGCGCACGAAACCATTTTCCTGTTTTCGTGCAGACGTCCCGAAACGGGCACTCCTTAACAATCCATCCCGTCGAAACGCCGCAAGGGGGCGGCGGAACGGGAGAGTGCCATGCAGAACGTCGTTGCCATCAATTCCGCAGCCAGCCAGGGCATCATCGCCGCCCAGGCGACCACGGACGACATGCTCCTGGAGAGCATTGCCGATGGCGATCGCACCGCGATGCACACGCTTTATGCGCGTCACAATGTGCGGGTCTATCGCTTCATCCTGCGCATCGTCCGCGACACCACGATCGCCGAGGACCTCGTCAGCCAGGTGTTCCTGGACGTCTGGCGCACCGCCAAGCAGTTCGAGGGCCGCTCGCAGGTCTCGACCTGGCTGCTGTCAATCGCCCGCTTCAAGGCGCTGACCGCGCTGCGCCAGCGCCGCTTCGAGGACATCGACCAGGACGAGGTGCGCGAGATCGCCGACGACTCCGACACCCCGGAGACCTCGCTCGAGCGCTCCACCACCAGCGCCATCCTGCGCGCCTGCGTCGCCAAGCTGTCGCCGGCGCATCGCGAGATCATCACCCTGATCTACTACCATGAGAAGTCGGTGGAGGAGGTCGGGCAGATCATCGGCATTCCGCAGAGCACGGTGAAGACGCGCATGTTCTATGCCCGCAAGCACCTGGCCGAGCTCCTGCGCTGTGCCGGCGTCCACAGCCTCGCCGCCTGACCAAGCTTCATTCTCGTCGGGGCTGCGGTCCCGGCGGGTTCCAAAGACGACGACGCACGAAAATCGCCGAACGAAACAATTGAAACAATCGGCGAAATCACCTGGAAAATTTCCGCCGCTAGAACGTTATCCATCAGCCGAGCCTCAGTCCCCCAGCTGATCTCGGTTTGGAGCGAGCAAATTCAAGGATACCTCCACCTTCCAAGGTTGCTCCGAAGACCCGGCGGATGCCCCCGCCGGGTCTTCGTCGTTTGGGACCGCTCACCCCGCCAATAGGGCGATTTGACCATTTGATATCGCGCGTTGCCGGTGCAATCTTCCGTCATGGGGCGGTGCTACAAGCCCCACGGCAATGACGGACGGTGCTGATGTTCGGTTTGGATGCGGTTGAGCTGGCGCGCGCGCAGTTCGCCTTCACGGTCACCTTCCACATCATCTTCCCCGCCTTCTCGATCGGGCTCGCGTCCTACCTCGCCGTGCTCGAGGCGCTGTGGCTGTGGACCGGCCGCGACGTCTATCTCAACGTCTTCAATTACTGGCTCAAGATCTTCGCCATCGCGTTTGCCATGGGTGTCGTCTCCGGCATCGTGATGTCCTACCAGTTCGGCACCAACTGGTCGGTCTATTCCGACAAGGTCGGACCGGTGATCGGACCACTGATGGCCTATGAAGTGCTGACGGCGTTCTTCCTCGAGGCCGGCTTTCTCGGCGTCATGCTGTTCGGCCTGAAGCGCGTCGGCCCGAAGCTGCATTTCCTGGCCACCCTGATGGTCGCCGTGGGCACGCTGATCTCGGCATTCTGGATTCTCTCGGCCAATTCCTGGATGCAGACGCCGGCGGGCTATGCCGTCAACGCCGACGGCCAGTTCGTCTCGGTCGACTGGCTCGCAGTCATCTTCAATCCGTCCTTCCCCTACCGCCTCGTGCACATGGTGCTGGCGGCCTATCTCACCACCTCGCTCGTGGTCGGCGCGGTCGGCGCCTGGCATCTGCTGCGCAATCCGCATCTGCCGGGCCCGCGCGTGATGTTCTCGATGGCGATGTGGATGGCGGCGCTGGTGGCGCCGCTGCAGATCCTGGTCGGCGATCAGCACGGCCTCAACACGCTCGAACACCAGCCGGTGAAGATCATGGCCATGGAAGGCCATTTCGAGAGCCACAAGGACGGCGCGCCGCTATACCTGTTCGGCTGGCCCGACCAGGCCAAGGGCGAACTGAAATGGGCGCTCGGGATCCCCAAGTTCGGCTCGCTGATCCTCAAGCACCAGATCGACGCGCCGATGGCCGGGCTCGACACCGTGCCGCGGCAGGACTGGCCGCCGGTGCCGATCACCTTCTGGTCGTTCCGCATCATGGTCGGCCTGGGCCTGCTGATGCTGGCGCTCGGCCTGTTCAGCCTGTGGGAGCGCTGGCGCGGGCGGCTGTACATCAATCGCGGCCTGCACCACTTCGCGATTGCGATGGGACCTGCGGGATTCATGGCCGTCATGGCCGGCTGGATCACCACCGAGACCGGCCGGCAGCCGTTCACCGTATACGGGCTGCTGCGCACCACCGATTCCGTTTCGCCGCTCGCGGCCCCAGCCGTGGGTGCCTCGCTGCTCGCCTTCATCATCGTGTATTTCATCATCTTCGCTGCCGGCGTGTTGTACATCCTGCGCCTGATGGCCGAGCCGCCGCATCCCGGCGAGCCGGGCCCGAGCAGCGAGCAGCCGGTGCGCACCGCCGGCATCACGCCGGCCGCCGGCGTCGTGCAGGGAGTGGTCGGATCATGAGCGTCGCCATCGATCTCGCCACCCTCTGGGCCTTCATCATCGCGCTTGCCGTGTTCATCTACGTCGTGATGGACGGCTTCGATCTCGGCCTCGGCATCCTCTTCCCGCTGTTTCCAGGCAAGCAGGACCGCGACGTCATCACCAACACCGTGGCGCCGGTGTGGGACGGCAACGAGACCTGGCTGGTGCTCGGCGGCGGTGGCCTGATGGCCGCGTTCCCGCTCGCTTATTCCATCCTGATGCCGGCGCTGTATGCGCCGCTGATCGCGATGCTGGTCGGCCTGATCTTCCGCGGCGTCGCCTTCGAATTCCGCTGGCGCACCCGCGCCACACGCAATCTGTGGGACATCGCCTTTGCCGGCGGGTCATGGGTCGCGGCGCTCGCGCAGGGCATCGCGCTCGGCGCCATCCTGCAGGGCGTGCATGTCGAGGGCCGGCACTATGCCGGCGGCTGGTGGGACTGGCTGACGCCGTTCAGCCTCCTCACCGGCGTCTCGCTCGTGGTCGGCTACGCGCTGCTCGGCGCAACCTGGCTGATCCTGAAGACAGAGGGCGACCTGCGCGACAAGGCCTATCGCATCAGCTGGGTCCTGCTGTTCGCGATGCTGCTCGCCATCGCCGCCGTCAGTCTGTGGACGCCGCTGCTCACGATCCAATATTCGGACCGCTGGTTCAGGTGGCCGGCGATCATTCTCACCGCGCCGGTGCCGCTCGCCGTCGTCGGCGTCACCGTGCTGATGATGAAGAACCTCGCCCAGAGGCACGATAGCTGGCCGTTCTTTCTCGCACTCGCGCTGTTCTTCCTCTCCTACGCGGGCCTCGGCATCAGCATGTATCCCTACGTCGTGCCGCAGAGCATCACGATCTGGCAGGCGGCAGCACCCGAACGCAGCCAACTGATCATGCTGCCCGGCGTGCTGGTACTGGTGCCGCTGATCCTCGGCTACACCGGCTGGGCCTATTGGGTGTTTCGCGGCAAGGTCGGGCACGACAGCGGCTATCATTGATGCCCGCTCCCGAGCCCGCGTCCCTCGCGAAGCGCCTCGCCTGGTTCGTTGCGCTCTGGCTCGCCGGCGTGGCGACCGTCGGCGCAGTGGCCTTCCTGCTGCGGCTCTGGATGAAGCTCGGATGACAACGGGGTGCGCCCTGCGCTCACCTTGACTTTGCTGCGAATATGCTCCTGAAATTTGACGGGTGGATTTGATCGGGCAAGCTTCGCAGGGGTCCGTTGAGGAGAGCTTTGAATGCCGAGTTTCCGTCGCCTGCTTTGTGCGGCCAGCGCCATCATCGCGCTGGCGCTGTCCACATCGCATAGTTTTGCCCAGTCCGAGGACCCCGGCGATCAGCCCGGTCTCGTCGCCGATGACGGCTACGAGCTCGATCCCGAATGGCGCAAGCAGGTGGTCTATTTCCGCACCACCGAGCCGCCGGGCACCATCATCGTGTCCACCGCCGAACGCCACCTCTATCTGGTGCAGCCGGGCGGACGTGCCATCCGCTACGGCATCGGCGTCGGCCGTGACGGCTTCCAGTGGCAGGGGCTGCTGTCGATCACCAAGAAGGCCGAGTGGCCGGATTGGACGCCGCCGCCGGAGATGATCCAGCGCCAGCCCTATCTGCCGCGCTTCATGGCCGGCGGCCCCGGCAATCCCTTGGGCGCGCGCGCGATGTATCTGGGCACCACCGTGTACCGCATCCACGGCACCAACCAGCCCTGGACGATCGGCAGCAAGATTTCCTCCGGCTGCTTCCGGCTGGTGAATGCCGATGTCGCCGACCTGTTCGACCGCGTGCCGGTCGGCACCAAGGTCGTGGTGCGGCAGAAGCCGGAACTGTGACGCCGGCGCCCGCCGCCGGACATTCAGCCATCGCTTTGTCCTGACATTTTCTGAAAGAGATTCACCATGCGCACTTTCCGAGGCGGCCTGCTGATCGGGCTCGCCGTCGCCGTCCTCGTCGCGGCGCTCGCCGTCACCTATGAGATGTACGACACCCGCACCTTGAAGCGGACCATCCGCCGCGGCGAGGTGTTGTGCGGCGTCAATGCCGGGCTGCCCGGCTTCTCGATTCCCGACGACAAGGGCAATTGGAGCGGTTTCGACGTCGACTTCTGCCGCGCCGTCGCGGCCGCGATCTTCGACGATCCGAAGAAGGCGAAGTTCGTGCCGCTCGACGCCAACGAGCGCTTCAAGGAGCTGCAGAGCCGCAAGGTCGACATCCTGTCGCGCAACACCACCTGGTCGATGGCGCGCGAGCAGAACTACGACCTGTATTTCCCGGCGGTCGCCTATTACGACGGCCAGGGCTTCATGGTGCCGCGGTCGCGCAAGCTGGAGACCGCGCTCGACCTCAACGGCAGCAAGGTCTGCGTGCAGGATTCCACCACCAACGCGCTCAACCTCGGCGACTATTTCCGCACCAACAACATGAAGTACGAGGAGGTGAAGTTTCCCAAGCTCGACGACGTCATCAAGGCGTATGACAGTGGCAAGTGCGACACCTTCACCGCCGACGTCTCGCAGCTCTACGCGCTGCGCCTGACGCTGTCGAAGCCCGGCGATCACGACATCCTGCCCGACCTGATCTCCAAGGAGCCGCTCGCGCCCGTGGTGCGCCAGCGCGACGACGACTGGATGATGATCGTGAAGTGGACGCTGTACGCGATGATCAATGCCGAGGAACTCGGCGTCACCTCCAAGAACATCGACGAGGCGCTGAAGTCGAAGAAGCCGGACGTGATGCGGCTGGTCGGCAACGAGGGCAGCTACGGCCAGGACCTCGGCCTGACCAAGGACTGGGCCGCGCGCGTGATCCGTCACGTCGGCAATTACGGCGAGGTCTATGAGCGCAACGTCGGCAGCGAGTCGAAGCTGAAGATCCCGCGCGGCATGAACCAGCTGTGGAACGCCGGCGGCGTCCAGTACGCGCCGCCGATCAGGTAGGACGCCGGTCGGAATTGTCGGCTTCGCTTCGACGGGTCTCACACCTCTCGCGACACGAACGGTGCACCCTCTCTCCTTGTGGGAGAGGGTGGTTTCGATGCGCAGCATCGAAACCGGGTGAGGGGTTGCCACGAACTCAGACCTGCATTTGCCGCACCAGGCCCTTACCCAAGCAAGCTTGGAGTTGGCTTCTGTGTAGCCCTCTCCCACAAGGGGAGAGGCGCATTCATATGCACCGCGAGGGCTGATTTTCCGGTGCTTAGAGCAGAACAAACATCATCATCCCCGCGACGTCTTCCGCGCCCGAGCTCTGCAAATTCTCCACCCTCCGAAAATCGAGGGCGCAGGGAAGGCCAGGTGCCGACTGGCACCTGCGGCCCGCCTGCGTAAAAAAATGCAGGCGGCAGAACCACAGGCTCAGCCGGGACAACCCGGCCTTCCCTGCGCGATGGTGTTAACGCTTATGGCGCGCTCTCCTCGGTGTCCGGCTTGTTAGCCACCGTCGCCGCCCGGGATCATCCCCCGTCGACTTGACGCCAGCATCGGGGCGCCAGGACCACGCGCTTTCACGTCCGCATCGCCATCGTTCGTCGGCGCGATCACTCGCGCTGCGATCCGATGCGTCCATCGCGTCACTGGCCCACGTTTCGTAACGATCGCGAAGCGTCCCTCTTGCGGGCCGTGACGGCGGGGAATGTGCGGCTGATTTGCCCGACGAGACAACGCCCGTCGGGTTGCGACAAAATGGCCCGACGGGCACTGCGGATGCTCCCGCAAAGCAATTAGTCCCGCGGATTCATGGCTCTCGCGCGATCTGCCCGGGAGGCTCGGGGAGCCGCTCACGAGTTCGTGAACTCATTCTCAAATCCAGCCAATCGCAGCGATCGTAACGAGCCTGACCAATCCGGTCGGGTGATGCGCCCCTGCACAACAGGGAGAACAAGGGGGACCGAAATCCCTTTGCGCATCAGCCAACTCATCAGTTCAGTTCACAGGGAAAAACTCGAATGACGCTGGGATTCCGTTCGTTCGTGGCCGGCGCGTTGATGCTGGGCGCGCTCTCCATGTCAGCAGTCGCGGCACGTGCCGCCGATATCGTCGACACCGCCGTCGGCGCCGGTCAGTTCAAGACGCTCGTCGCCGCCGCCAAGGCCGCAGGTGTCGTGCCGGTGCTGAAGAGCAAGGGTCCCTTCACCGTATTCGCACCGACCGACGCGGCGTTCGCCGCGCTGCCGCCGGGCACCGTCGAGGATCTGCTCAAGCCGAAGAACAAGGGCAAGCTCGCCGCGATCCTGAAGTATCACGTGATCCCCGGCGCGGTGAAGGCCGGCGACGTCGCCGGCAAGAAGCTGAGCGTGAAGACGGCGCAAGGCCAGCCGGTGGCCGTCGACGGCACCTTCTTCGGCGTGCAGGTCAACGACGCGCATGTGGTGCAGGCCGACGTCATGGCCTCGAACGGCGTCATCCACGTCATCGACAAGGTGCTGCTGCCACCGGCCAAGACCGCGATGCATCATTGATCGAATGAGAGCGCGCCATCGGTGATGGCGCGCTCTTTTTCTGCGAAGTCTGCTGTTGCCGTCGATAGTCACCCCGCGAAGGCGGGGTACCCAGTACACTGCGGCTTCTCGGTCAATCACAACTCTCTCGGTGTACTGGATCGTCCACCTTCGCGGACGATGACTGCTGAGCGTGTGGAGTCGGCGGGTGCCGACAAGCGGCCTTGCTTAGTACCCCCTGAGCTGAGCCAGCTGCGCTGCGTGATAGTTCGCATCGCCGAGCAGCTCCTCACAGACGCGGGCGCGCTTCATGAAGAAGCCGATGTCGAACTGGTCGGTCATGCCCATGCCGCCATGCATCTGCACGCCCTCCTGCACCGCGCGGGTCGCGGTCGCGCCCGCGCGGGCCTTGGCGACGGCCACGGCGGCCGTCGCGCCGGCGGAATCGGCGTCGAGCGTCTGCAGCGCCTTCAGCACCGCGGCGCGGGTGATCTCGATCTCGATATAGAGCTGCGCGGCACGGTGCTGCAGCGCCTGGAATTCGCCGATGGCCTTGCCAAACTGCTTGCGTTCCTTGAGATAGGCAACGGTGCGGCCGAACACCTCCTCGCTCAGTCCCACCATCTCTGAGGCAACCGCGCCCCGGCCGAGATCGAGTACGGCGCTGAGCGTGGCAGCGCCACCATCGACCTCGCCGAGCACGTGATCCGCGGTGACCTCGACGTTGTCGAGCGTGACCCGCGCGGCGTTGTGCGCGTCGACCATGATGGTGCGTTCGATCGCCACGCCCTTGGCCTTGGGATCGACCAGGAACAGCGTGAGGCCATCGCGATCGCCAGGCGAGCCCGCACTGCGCGCGACGACGAGCAGGAGATCAGCGACATGGCCGTCGACCACCATCGCCTTGGCGCCGTTCAGTTTGAAGCCGTTGCCGGAGCGCACGGCCTGCAGGGCGGTGTGCAAAGGACGATGCTTGGCGCCTTCGTCGAGCGCCAGCGCGGCGAGCAGCGCGCCGCTGGCGATCTTCGGCAGATACTCGGACTTCTGCGCCGCCGAGCCGGCGCGGGCGAGCGCCGAGGCTGACAGCACCGACGTCGCCAGAAACGGCGACGGCATCAAGGTGCGGCCGATTTCCTCCATCACGACGCCGGCTTCGACCGCGCCGAGGCCGGAGCCGCCGTGCTCCTCCGGCACGAGCAGTCCGGCAAAGCCCATCTCGGCGAAGGTGGCCCAGAGCTGGCGCGAGAAGCCGGTCGCGTCGCGATCATCGCGCAGCTTGCGTAGGTGCGCGATCGGTGCGTGATCGCTGATGAGGCCGCGCGCGCTGTCGCGCAGCATGGATTGTTCTTCGGTGAGGAGGAGAGGCATGGGAGATCCCGTTGCAACGATGGCAATCAATTTTGGTCTTGTCATTCCGGGATGGCCCGAAGGGCCAGGCCCGGAATCCATACTCACGATCGTGGTTATGGATTCCGGGCTCGCCGCGTCGCGGCGCCCCGGAATGACGGCGTGGGTGCGAACTACGCCCCCGGCAGATCGAGGATGCGCTTGGCGACGATGCCGAGCATGACCTCGGAGGTGCCGCCTTCGATCGAGTTGGCCTTGGTGCGCAGCCAGGCGCGGGGACGCGCGCCTTCGTGGGAGCGCTCACTCTCCCATTCGAGCGCGTCGATGCCGCCGGCCGCCATCAGCAGCTCGTGGCGACGCTTGTTGAGCTCGGTGCCGTAGTACTTCATCGCCGACGAGAACGCCGGATGCCCCTGTCCCGCCTTGGCGAGATCGACCATGCGCTCGGCGGCGGCGGCAAGCGCGGCCTCGTCGACGTCGAAGGTCGCGATGTCCGCACGTAAGAGCGCGTCGTCGAGCCGCCCCTGCGCATCGCTGCCGACGGAATCCGCCGCGACCTGGCCGAGCGGCCGGCTGCCGCCGCGCTCGCCCATGCCGGAAATCATCGCGCGCTCGTGCTGCAGCAGGTACTTCGCAACGTCCCAACCACGGTTGACGGTACCCAGCACGTTCGCCTTGGGCACGCGGACATTGTCGAAGAAGGTCTCGCAGAATGGCGAGCGGCCGGAGATCAGGAGGATCGGCTTGGTCGACACACCCTTCGACGTCATGTCGAACAGGATGAAGCTGATGCCGTCATGCTTCTTCGCCGCCGGATCGGTGCGCACCAGGCAGAAGATCCAGTCGGCGTAGTTGGCATAGGAGGTCCAGATCTTCTGGCCGTTGATGATGTAGTCGTCGCCGTCGCTTTCGGCCCGCGTCTGCAAGGAGGCGAGATCGGAGCCGGCGTTCGGCTCGGAATAGCCCTGGCACCAGCGGATGAGACCGGCGGTGATCTTCGGCAGGTGCTCGCGCTTCTGGTCGTCCGTGCCGTATTTCAGCAGCGCCGGCCCGAGCATTGAGATGCCGAACGAGGTGATCGGCGCGCGCGCCCCGATCGCCGCCATTTCCTGGCGCACGATCTTGGCCTCCTCGCCGTCGAGACCGCCGCCGCCATATTCCCTGGGCCAGTGCGGTACGGTCCAGCCCTTGTCGCGCATGCGCTCGAACCAGACGCGCTGCGGCTCAGAGGAGAATTTTGCATTGCGGCCGCCCCAGAACGTGTCCTCCTCGGAGGTCATCGGCCGGCGCATTTCCGGCGGGCAATTGGCCTCCAGCCAGGCCCTGGTTTCGCGGCGGAATGTGTCGAGATCGGCCATGCCAAGTCCTCACGCGTTTCCATGATTGCTGTCTTTGAAACGACCTAACCTCAGCCCGTCAGGGAATTCAACATCGATGTCGCCGCGGGCGCCCTCGCCTTGCCAGGCGTTCTATGGTCATGATGCCACCGCGTGAAATACGAGGAAACGAACATGCGCCTGAAACTTCTTTCGCCTGGCGAAATGAGCGCCGACCAGCGCCAGACCTATGACGAGTCGATCGCCAGCAAGCGCGGCTCGCCGCCGCCGCCGATGATGGCCTGGCTGAACAGCCCGGAGATGGCGCGGCACGCGACGCGGCTCGGCGCCTTCCTGCGCTACGACACGGTGTTTCCGGCAGCACTCTCGGAGATCGCGATCCTGGTGACGGCGCGGCATTGGACCGCGCATTACGAATGGTACGCGCATAAGCGTCTGGCGCTGGCCGGCGGGCTCGACCTGGAGATCATCGAGGACATCCGCGACCGTCGCACGCCGGAATTCTCCGATCCCAAGGCACAGATGATCTACGACGTCGCCAAGTCGCTGCATGAGGGCCATGGACTGACGGATGCGCTCTACAAGGAAGCGATCGCGCTGCTCGGCGAACGCGGCCTGGTCGAGATCATCGGCCTGTGCGGCTACTACACGATGGTGTCGATGACGCTGAACGCGTTCGAGTTCGACCTGCCGGAGGGCGAGGTGTCGGAGTTGAAGTGAGAAGCGCGTGAGCTGCGATGCGCCGCTGTCGCCACGATGCCGGTGCACTCCCCTCCCCCTTGCGGGGAGGGGTCGGGGGTGGGGGTCTCCGGGCGCTGCGCGAAGTGAGGTGCGACCTTATCAATCTGCACTGCTATCGGCTCTCAAGGCTGGGCATCCACCGCTCGGCCGAGCGAGAGACTTTGATCCTTGTAATCTGAGAGAGCACGGTTCGTGGACCCCCACCCCCGCCCCCTCCCCGCAAGGGGGAGGGGAGCGCACCGTGGGTGCGGCGCGACCTCGTTACTACTACGCCCGTTTTAGTCAGCCCGCCGCTGCCTCGCGCCGCTTCGACGACCACACCAGTGCAAGCACGCACAATCCCAGCAGCACCGGCGGGAACACCACGAGGTTCACCGCCGACCAGCCGAAATTGGCGAGCAGTTGGCCCGAGGAGAACGAGCCCAGCGCCATCAGGCCGAAGATCAGGAAATCGTTGAACGCCTGCACCTTGTTGCGCTCGGCGGATGTATGTGTCTCCAGCACCAGCGCGGAGGCGCCGACGAAGCCGAAATTCCAGCCGACGCCGAGCATGACCAGGGTGGCCCAGAAGTGCATCGCGGTCAGGCCCGACAAGCCGATGACGGCAGCGACCGCTTCAAGCCCCAGGCCCACCGCGACGATGGCAGGCGCACCAAAGCGCGCGATCAGCGATCCCGTGAAGAAGCTCGGGCCGTACATCGCCACGATGTGCCATTGCAGGCCGAAATTGGAATCCGACACGGTGAGCCCGCACATCTGCATCGCCAAAGGTGCCGAGGTCATCACCAGGTTCATCACCGGATAGGCGATGGTGCCACACAGGGCAGCTGCGATGAAGCGCGGCTGGCGCACGATCTCGGACAGCGGCCGGCCGCCATGGAGATCGGCAGCTTCAGGCTTCGGCAGATCGACGCCGGCGACGATCCCCATCGCGACCAGCGCGACCGCCGCCTGGACCAGATAGCTGAATGCGAACAGATAGGGTTGCCAGACGTCCATGGTCCATTGCACGAGCTGTGGACCGAGCAGACCGGCGAAGATG
Organism: Bradyrhizobium sp. SZCCHNRI3052; assembly: GCF_032484895.1. NCBI lineage: Bacteria > Pseudomonadati > Pseudomonadota > Alphaproteobacteria > Hyphomicrobiales > Nitrobacteraceae > Bradyrhizobium > Bradyrhizobium sp. SZCCHNRI3052. The sequence continues at coordinate 181,713 of NZ_JAUETW010000009.1, forward strand.
CCGCCCGCCATCACCCACGACACCGCCTTGGGCCGGAACGTCGCGCTGGCGCCATCGGCCGCCGCGAAGCGATAGGATTGCGCGACGGCGCCATAGACGCCGCCGAGGAACGTCGCCAGGCAGAACAGTGCGAACGAGCCGCGCAAGATGGCGAGGCAGCCGAGCACGCCGGTGACGGCGCCGCAGCCGGTACCGATCAGGAAGGCCGCCCGGCGGCCATAGCGGCGCGAGATCGCGCCGGTCGGCAAGGTGCCGGCGGCGAGGCCAACGACGTACATCGAGATCGGTACCGTCGCGAGCCCGATGTTCGGGGCAATGGTGACACCGACGATCGCGCCGGTGGCGAAGATCACGGCCGAGTTGGCGCCGGTCAGCGCCTGGGCGGCCGCGAGCCGCGCCACGTTACGGCGAGCGCGGGCATCATCGGAGGTGTCTTCGCTCACGGTCAGATCGATCATCTCAGGTATCCGGAGGCGTGGCACGCACGCTCCCGCCTTGCTGGTTCAGCCGCACTATTGCGGGAAGCGCGCGCCCGAGGCAACGGGCGCGAACGGAGACAAGCCATGCGGCAGCGAACGCGCCACGGAGCGTGATTCGACACTCCCGACCTGCCCGGCTAATCAAGCCGGCTGTATTCTCGCGTCAACGGCGCCCGCGGAGCTTGAGCCATGTCAATCGACGATCGTCCGACCATCGCGGCGCCCGATGACGATCCGTATCTGTGGCTCGAGGAGATCGACGGCGAGCGCGCGCTCGCCTTCGTCGCGGCGCAGAACCAGCGCACGCTCGCCGCGTTCGGCGATGCGGCCTTCGAACGCGACCGCGACACGCTGGCCGCCATCTTGGATCGGCCGGACAACGTCCCGTTCGTCAGCCGCCGCGGCGGGCTGCTGTACAATCAATGGAAGGACGCGGCGCATCCGCGCGGCTTGTGGCGGCGCACGACGATGGCGGAGTTCCGCAAGGCGCAACCGCAATGGGAGGACCTGCTCGACATCGACCGACTCGCTGCCGACGAAGGCGAGGACTGGGCGCTGAACGGGGTCTCGAGCCTGCCGCCGGCGCATGAGCGCGCCGTCCTGAGCCTGTCGCGGGGCGGCAGCGACGCCGTGGTGCTGCGCGAGTTCGACATCGCGACGAAGCGCTTCCTGACGGGCGGCTTCACGCTCTCGGAGGCCAAGGGCGGCGCCGCCTGGCTCGATGCCGACACCCTGCTGCTGGCGAGCGCGTTCGGCGTGGGCATGGCGACGCCGTCGGGCTACGCGCGGACGGTGCGGCGCTGGCGGCGCGGCCAGCCGGTCGAGCAGGCGGAGGTGATCTTCGCCGCCGAAGGCAGTCAGTCGACATGGGTGCATGTCGGTGTCGATCGCAGCGTCGCGCCGGCGCGGGTGTGGTTTGCCGAGGGCATCGACTTCTTCAACCAATATCTATGGCTCGGTGACGGCGGCGGGGCGCGGACCAGGCTCGACCTGCCGACCGACTGCTGGATGTCAGCGCATGGCGACTGGATGGCCATCAAGCTGCGCCAGCCCTGGACCGTCGGCGAGGTCACCCATCCCGCAGATGTGGTGCTCGGTCTCCAGCTCTCAGCATTCCTTGCCGGGCGCCGCGATTTCACCCGCGTGTTCGAGCCCGCGCCGCGACGCGCGCTGCAGGGCCTGTCCTGGGCCGGCGACCGGCTGGTGCTGTCGATCCTCGACGAGCTCAGGGCAAGGTTCGAGGTGTGGACGCCGTCACCGGGGGAGTGGAGCTGCGAGCGGCTTCCCGGCCTGCCGGAGATCGCGACGGTGGACGTCTGGCGTCTCGACACCGACGAGGCCGAAAGCAACGGCGACCTGCTCGCCAACATCCAGGATCCGCTGACGCCGCCGTCGCTGCTACTGATCGAGGGCTTGGCCGCGCCGATCGTGCTGAAGCAGGCGCCTCGCACCTTCAGCGCCGAGGGGCACGTCGTCACGCGACACGAGGCGATCTCGGTGGATGGCGAGCGTATTCCCTACACCCAGACCGGGCCGGCCGAGCTGACAGGCGACGCGCCGGTGCATATGAGCGCCTATGGCGGCTTCGGTCACACGCTCCGTCCGGCCTACAATGCGGCGCTGGGCAAGCTGTGGCTCGAGCGTGGCGGCACGCTCGTGGAGGCCAACATCCGCGGCGGCGGCGAGTTCGGCACCGCCTGGCACGACGCCGGCCGCTATGCGGGCAAGCGGCTCGCGCATGATGATTTCGCCGCGGTCGCCGCCGACCTCGTCCGCCGCGGCGTGACGGTGCCGAAGCGCATCGCGGCGCAAGGCGGCTCCAATGGCGGCATCCTGATCACCAACATGCTGGTGCGCTACCCCGAGCACTTCGGCGCCTTGTTCTGCACCATCCCGCTGATCGACATGCGCCGCTACACCAAGCTGCTCGCCGGCGCGAGCTGGATCGCCGAATATGGCGATCCCGACAGCGACCAGGATTGGAGCTGGTTGTCGACCTACTCGGCCTATCACACCGCAACGCCCGGCCAGCCCTATCCGCCGATCCTGATCGCGACCACGCGGCGCGACGACCGCGTCCATCCCGGCCACGCGCGCAAGATGACCGCCAAGCTGCAGGCCATGGGCTACGACGCCTGGTTCTACGAACCCGCCGCCGGCGGCCATGGCTACGGCACCGACAACCGTGAGCGCGCCAGCTTCATCACGCTGGGCACGCGGTTTCTGGCGCGGCATGTCGGGCTGGAGGCGAAGTGAGCGGCCCATCTTCCGTCATTGCGAGGAGCGAAGCGACGAAGCAATCCAGAGTCCCAACGCGACCCTGGATTGCTTCGCTTCGCTCGCAATGACGGAGATCGGCGAGGCGCCGTCGCAAACCTACGAAGTCCGACCGAACACCAGGATCATGTTGTTGGCGGGCATTTCCATCGTCTCGCGCAAGGCGAGCCCGTGGCGCGCGGCGAGCGCCTCGAGGTCGGTGATGTCGCGCACGCCCCAGTCCGGATTGCGCTCGCGCAGCGACGTATCGAACACGGCATTGCTGACCGCCGTGTGCTTGCCGTCGCGCTTGAACGGGCCGTAGAGCACCAGTGCGCCGTCCGCCGACAGCGCCTGCCCGGCGCCGGCGAACAATCCCTCCGCCACCGACCACGGCGCGATGTGAATCACGTTGGCGCAGAAGATCGCGGCGAGCTGCGACGGCCCGCCCGCGGCGCGGAACGCCGCCGGCCAGCCGGGATCTGACAGGTCGATGCGCTGGGCATCACGGATGTTGGACAACCCGGCATGGCTGCGCCAAGCCGCAATGCTGGCGAGGTGGTTGGCGTTGAGATCGCTCGGCCACCACGTCAGGTCCGGGCGCTGCGAGGCGAAATGCACGACGTGCTGGCCGGTGCCGCTGCCGGCCTCCAGCACGTCGCCGGTCTTGCCCGCCAGCAGCCGTTCCAGCACCGCCCAGATCGGCTGGTGGTTGCGGTGGAACGCGGCCGCGTCCAGCCGTCCGTCCGGTTCCACCGGCCGACCGTCCCGGCCGAACTCCACGACATATTCCGCCATGACCATTCTCCCGGCCGCCCCATGGACGGCCCTCGTTAACCGCGTTGCGGCGGCCACCATAGCTGCATTGTCAGCCGATGGTCTTTATGCTTTGCAGCGCCTATATTGCCGAGATCACCGAGACGTCGGAACTCCACCTTGATCACACCTGTCCTGCGTACCGCCCTGGCGATGGGGCTCTCGCTCGCCATGTCCATGGCCGCTCACGCCCAGTCCGGTGCCGTCGACGGCCAGAAGCTCGCCTTCGACCGCGGCAAGGGCAACTGCCTGACCTGCCACGAGATCAAGGGCGGCGACCTGCCGGGCTCGATCGGCCCGAAGCTGGAGAACCTCAAGGCGAGGTACGACCGCGCCGAGCTGATCGCGATTCTCAACGACGAGACCAGGCGCAATCCGCTGACGGTGATGCCGCCGTTCGGCCGCAACCGCATCCTGACCGAGCAGGAAATCAGCGCCATCGTCGACTTCCTGCAGACCCTCTGATTCCGTTTGGAGACCGCCATGACTGCCTCGTTCGGCCCGTTGGCCCACCGCCGCCTGTTCCTGAAGGGCGCCGGCCTCGTCGCGCTGATCGGCCTCGGCAACGCCGTGCTGCACGCGACCCCCGTGTTTGCCGCGACCAATGACAACAAATATCCGGAAGACGCCTTCAAGCAGAAGAATGCCGGCGACGCGGTCAAGGCGCTGTACGGCCGCGACCACGAAGCGTCCGACAAGATCAAGCTCGACGCGCCGGAGATCGCCGAGAACGGCGGCGTGGTGCCGATCGCGGTGACGACGTCGCTGCCGAACGTCACCTCGATCGCCTTCATCGTCAGCGAGAATCCGTTCGCGCTGGCGGCGTCGTACCACATCCCCGAGGGCACCGTGCCCGCGGTGGCGAACCGGCTCAAGATGGCCAAGACCTCCAACGTGATCGCGCTCGTCGAATCCGGCGGCAAGCTCTACAGCGCGACCAAGGAGGTCAAGGTCACCGTCGGCGGCTGCGGCGGCTAAGATCAGGAGATCATCATGGCATCGAGCATCCGCGTCCGCGCCGTCCTGAATGGCGACGTCGCCGAGGTCCAGACACTGATTCAGCACCCGATGGATACGGGCCTGGTCAAGGACGCCAAGGGCGAAGTGATCCCGGCGCACTACATCCAGCAGGTCACCTTCGTGCACAAGGACAAGACGGTGTTCCTGGCCGATTGGGGCACCGCGGTGTCGAAGGACCCCTATGTCAAATTCGCCTTCAAGGGCGCGGCCAAGGGCGACGAGCTCAAGGTGAGCTGGGTCGACAGCAAGGGCGCGACCGACAGCCTGACGGCGACGATCCAATGAGGGTGCCGCGCCTCGCGCTGACCGTGGCGGCCGCGCTCGCTCTCGGCGCCTGCGGCGCTGCGGCCGCGGACAAGCCGAACCCGGCCGCCGACGCCAAGGCGTTCCAGGATTACTTCGTCAAGAAGTTTCCGAAGGTGGCGTTCGACGATTTCGTCAACGGGCCGTATTCGATGAACGCCGACATGCGCAAGCAATGGGAGGAGAAGGAGCAGTTTCCGCCCTACGAGTTCGCGCTCGATGCCGGCAGGGAGATGTTCGCCAAGCCGTTCAAGAACGGCAAGACCTATGCCGACTGCTTCCCGAACGGCGGCATCGGCATCCGCCAGAACTATCCCTATTTCGACGACAAGGAAGGCAAGGTCATCACCCTCGAGCTGGCGCTGAACCGCTGCCGCGAGGCCAATGGCGAGCAGCCCTACTCCTACGTCAAGGACGAGATGGCATCGCTGACCGCCTACATGGCGTACACGTCGCGCGGCAAGCGCTTCGACATCAAGATCCCCGACGACCCGCGTGCGCTCGAGGCCTTCGAAAAGGGCAAGGAGTATTTCTACACCCGCCGCGGCCAGTTGAACTTCTCCTGCGCGAGCTGCCACGTGCAGAGCCCGGGGGAACGAATCCGCGCCGAGATCCTGGCGCCGGCGCTCGGCATCCTCAACGCGATGCCGATCTACCGCTCGGAATGGAGCGGCATGGGCACGATCAGCCGGCGCTTCGTCACCTGCAACAGCCAGACACGCGCCGTGCCGCTGGAGCCGCAATCGGACGAATACCGCAACCTCGAATATTACCTGTCCTACGTGTCGAACGGCCTGCCGGTTTCAGGACCTGGAGCACGGCCATGAAAAACGTCACGACAGCAAGCGTCATGAAAAAGATCGTGTTCGCCATGATGGTATCAGCGGTCGGCGCCGGCTCCGCGCGGGCCGCGTCGGAGGCCGACTATCTCGCGGCTGTCGCGGCGGCCGAGAGCGCCAACAAGGAAGCCGGACGTCTGCGCAACCAATGGACCGTGACCCAGGCCGCACTCACCGCTGCGAAGAAGGCAGCGGATTCCGGCAATTTCGATTCTGCGCTGAAGTCGGCGCAGGAGGCCGAGGCGCTCGCCAAGGCCTCGGTCGTCCAGGCCACCAGCGAGAAGCAGCGCTGGAAGGACATGGAGATCCGCTAGAGCATGATCCGGAGAAGTGGCAACCGGTTTTCCCTCGCGACGAACGCCGAAGGCGTTTGTGCGGAGATCATGCTCAAACAAAGGGATGGATCATGATGCGATTCCGTGGAATCGCATCATGATCTAGGACGCGAGCCATGATTCGGCGCCGGGACTTTCTGAAGGCATCAGTTGTCGCCACGCTCGCCGCGCCGGCGTTGCTGCGCAGCGCCCGCGCCGCTGACACCGTCAGCCTTTACGACATCGAGAAGTTCGGCAACGCGCGCATCCTGCACATCACGGACACGCACGCGCAGTTGCGGCCGCTGTTGTTCCGCGAGCCCAGCGTCAATCTCGGCATCGGCGAAATGTGGGGACGGCCGCCGCATCTGGTCGAGCGCGCCTTCCTCGACCGCTACGGCATCCGGCCCGACAGCGCCGAGGCCTATGCGTTCACCTCGTTCGAGTTCGAGAAGTACGCCGTCCGCTTCGGCCGGATGGGTGGATTCGCGCATCTGAAGACCCTGGTCGACAAGCTGCGCGCCGATGCCGGCGACCATCGCTCGGTGCTGCTCGATGGCGGCGACCTCTGGCAGGGCACCGGGCTCGCCAATGCGATGCGCGGCGCCGACATGGTGAGCGCCGCCAACCTGCTCGGCATCGACGCCATGACCGGGCATTGGGAGTTCACCTATGGCGAGGAGGCGCTGCGCACCAACCTCGCCCGCTTCAAGGGCGAATTCCTGGCGCAGAACGTGTTCCTGACGGAGGAGGCGGCGTTCAACGACGCCAAGGCGTTCGATCCCGGCTCCGGCCGCGTGTTCAAGCCGGCCACCATCAAGGAGATCGGCGGCGCCCGCATTGCCGTGATCGGCCAGGCCTTTCCCTACGTGCCGATCGCGCATCCGCGCCGCTTCACGCCGGACTGGACGTTCGGCATCCGCGAGGAGGAGCTGCAGAAGCTGGTCGATGGCCTCCGCGGCGCCGACAAGGTCGATGCCGTGATCCTGCTGTCGCATAACGGCATGGATGTCGACCTCAAGCTGGCGAGCCGCGTCACCGGCATCGACGTCATCCTCGGCGGCCATACCCATGACGCGGTTCCGCAGCCGGTCGCGGTCAGCAATTCCAAGGGCGCGACGCTCGTCACCAATGCCGGCTCCAACGGCAAATTCCTCGCCGTGCTCGATCTCGACGTCGGCAAGGGCCGCGTCGCCGATGTGCGCTACCGGCTGCTGCCCGTCTACTCGGAGCTGCTGAAGCCGGACCCGGCGATGCAGGCGCTGATCGATCAGACGCAGCAGCCGCAGGTCGCGGCCTGGAGCGAGAAGCTCGCGACGTCCGACCGGCTGCTTTACCGGCGCGGCAATTTCGAAGGCGCGACCGACGACCTGATCTGCGCGGCGCTGCGCCGCGAGCTCGATGCCGAGATCGCGCTGTCGCCCGGATTCCGCTGGGGCCCGACCTTGCTCGCGAACCAATCCATCCTGCTCGAGGACGTGCTGGCGCAGACCGCCATCACCTATCCCGAGACCTATGTGCAGCGGATGTCCGGCGCAGAGATCAAGGACGTGCTCGAGGACGTCTGCGACAACCTGTTCAACGCCGACCCCTATCTGCAGCAGGGCGGCGACATGGTGCGAACCGGAGGGCTATCCTACCGCTGCGCGCCCGCCGAGCCGATCGGCCGCCGCATCTCCGATCTCACGCTCGACGATGGCCGGCCGCTGGACGCCCGCAAGAGCTACAAGGTCGCCGGCTGGGCCTCGATGAACGCGCAGGACGGCAAGCCGGTGTGGGACGTGGTGGCCAACCACCTGCGCAACGGCCAACTGGTGCTGGTCGGAACGAACAAGGTCACGCTCTCGGGTGTCGACGGCAATCCCGGATTTGCATCGCAATCGTGACAGCGGATTGCGCGATGCAATCCGACCTACCGAGCGTTCGCCGCATTGGTGACATCGGGCCGGTCGTGCTAATGCCACGATGATCCAGATCGGAAGGAGGCGCTGATGATCTTCCGCCAATTGTTCGACAGCGTCTCCGGCACCTACAGCTACATCCTCGCCAGCCGCAGCGGCGGCGAGGCCGTCATCATCGATCCGGTGCTGGAGAAGGTCGAGCGCTATTGCCAGCTTTTGCGCGAGCTCGATTTGCGCCTGGTGAAGGCCGTCGACACCCACCTGCATGCGGATCACGTCACCGGCCTCGGCGCTTTGCGCGACCGAACCCATTGCGTCACCATCATGGGCGAGCAGACCAAGGCCGACGTGGTGGCGATGCGCGTCAGCGAGGGCGACCGGATCGCCATCGAGGGCATCAGCCTGGACGTGATGTACACGCCCGGGCACACTGACGATTCCTATAGTTTCTCGCTGGGCGACCGCGTCTTCACCGGCGACACGCTGCTGATCCGAGGGACCGGCCGCACCGATTTCCAGAACGGTGATGCGCGGCAGCAGTACGACTCCATCTTCAACAAGCTGCTGCGGCTGCCCGACGACACGCTGGTCTATCCCGCACACGACTACAAAGGCGACACCGTCTCCACGATCGGCGAGGAGCGCCGCTACAATCCGCGCCTGCAGGTCAAGTCGGTCGACGACTACGTCGCGCTAATGGCGAATCTGAAGTTGCCGAACCCGAAGATGATGGATGTCGCGGTGCCCGCCAACATGCGCGTCGGGCTGCATCAGGAGGAGTTGGCGAAGCGGGGCCTGTCGCTGTCGGCACGCGAGGCGATCGAGTGCCTGGGACGCCCCGACGTGCTGCTGGTCGATTTGCGCGAGGCCGCGGAGCGCGCCAAGCACGGCACGCTGTCCGGCGCACTGCACGCGCCCTATCCTGCGATCGAGGACAATCTCAAGCCGGGCGGCATGCTGCGCGAGGTCGCCGCCGCCACCGGCCGCCGCATCGTGTTCTTCTGCGCCTATGGCGAGCGCTCGGCGATGGCCGTGCAGACGGCGCAGGCGGCGGGGTTGGCGAATACGGCGCATATTGAAGGCGGGTTGGACGCGTGGAAGAAGGCCGGCGGGCCGGTGGTGCCGTAGGAGGTCACGCTCTCTCGCTGTCGTCCTGGGCAAGCCCGTTGACGCGAAGCGTCAGCGGGCGCCGACCCGGCCATACCGCGTGATCTCACTTGAGGCAGGCTGCCCGTTGCACGAGTCGCGCAACAAACGTCCGCCGGTGGTTATGGGTCCCTGCGTTCGCAGGGACGACACCGGTGTTGGAGCTGCCACCCTACATCTCCGCCCCACGTCATCTGGAACGTCATCCGCGGAGGGAAGCCGCCCCTCGGCCGCCGGCCATCCCGCGCAGGTGCCATGCGCGGGCGTTCATGGACAATGAACCGCATTACGATAGTGTGGCGTTGTGTCGCGCGCGCCCCTGATTTCGGGAGCATCGGCGGTTTGCCGGCAACGCGCCCTCCTTTCCATCGCTGACGCCGGGGGCCAACGGATCGACCATGGCTGACGTTCTCGCCGCACCGCAACATGCTCCGGTCCGGGCCGCCTCGCCGCTGCGCACATTGGCGCTGATCTCGCTGGCGCACTGGGTCAGCCATCTGCACATGCTGGTGCTGCCGATGCTGTTTCCCTACCTGAAGGAGAAGCTCGGCGTCGGCTACATCGAGCTCGGCTTTCCGCTCACCGTGTTCGCGGTCGTCTCGGCCCTGACCCAGGCGCCCGTCGGCTATCTGGTCGACCGCGCCGGTGCCCGCCGCATCCTGCTGATCGGCCTGACGCTCGGTGGCCTGTCGCTGGCGATGCTCGGCGTCTACCTGAGCTATGCCAGCCTTGTCGTCTCGGCGGTGCTGCTCGGCCTCGCCAACGCGGTCTACCATCCTTCCGACTACGCGCTGCTGGCCGCACACATGGACGAGAAGCGCATGGGCCGCGCGTTCGGTGTGCATACCTTCGCCGGCTATCTCGGCGGCGCCGTCGCGCCCGCCGTGATGGCGGCGCTGGTCACCACCGTCGGCGGCTCCGGCGCGCTGATCGCGGCCGGCCTGGTCGGACCGCTCGCCGCGCTGCTGCTGCTCGTCGGCAACGTGCCCGAGGTGCCGCCGCATCCGCATCACGCCAGCGCCGACGGCAGCAAGGTCAAACAGCCCAGCCTGCTGACGCCGATGCTGATGCTGCTGACCGTGTTCTTCATGCTGCTCAGCCTGTCCAACGCCGGCATCGCCAGCTTCGGCGTTGTCGCGCTCATGAACGGCTACGGCATCTCGTTCTCGACCGCCAACATCGCACTGACCGCGTTCCTCGGCGCCAGCGCCGTCGGCGTGCTCGCCGGCGGCCAGCTCGCCGACCGCATCCGCCATCACAACCTGGTCGCGGCCGTCGCCTATGCGATCAACGCCGTGCTGGTGCTGATGATCACTTTCATCAACCTGCCGACCGTGCTGCTCACGGCGATCATGCTGGTCGCGGGCTTCATGAGCGGCGTGATCGCGCCGTCGCGCGACATGCTGGTGCGCAACGCCGCCCCTCCGGGTGCCGCCGGCCGCGCCTTCGGCATCGTGTCGACCGGCTTCAACTTCGCCGGCGTGGTCAGCCCGCTGCTGTTCGGCTGGATCATGGACATGAACGCACCGCGCTGGGTGTTCGGCACCTCCGTCGTGTTCATGCTGCTGACGATCGTGCTCGCGTTCTTCACCGAGCCGAAGAAGGCCAAGGCGTAGCTGTTAGTCGCAACTATCAAGCTTATCGTCAAAGCGCCCGGACACAGGAGATGAGCGCAGTCCCCATGACTGCGGCGGTGGCTTCTCTCGCAACGCTGCCCCCACTTCCGGCGTGTTGACATCACCGTTCCCTGGCCGATGATGCGGCCAACAACAACACCCGGGGAAGACACGCCATGACGCAGCCAGATCTCGTGATCCGCGGCGGAACCATTGCCGATGGCTCGGGCGGCGAACTCTACGAAGCTGATGTGGCGATTGCGGACGGCTGCATCGTCGAGGTCGGCAAGGTCAACGCATCCGGCCGCGAGGAGATCGACGCACGCGGCAAACTCGTGACACCAGGCTTCGTCGACGTCCACACCCATTACGACGGCCAGGTGACCTGGAGCCATGACATCTCGCCGTCGTCGCAGAACGGCGTCACCACCGCGATCATGGGCAATTGCGGCGTCGGCTTCGCGCCGTGCCGGCCGGCCGATCATCAGCGGCTGATCCAGTTGATGGAGGGCGTCGAGGACATCCCCGAACCGGTGCTCGAAGCCGGCATTCCCTGGGAATGGGAGAGCTTTCCGGATTACATGGAGTGGCTCGGCAAGCGTGAATTCGATCTCGACATCGGCGCGCAGCTGCCGCATGCAGCGCTGCGCGTCTATGTCATGGGCGAGCGCGGCGCGCGCCGCGATCCGGCCACCGCCGACGACAACCGCGCCATGGCGGCGCTGGCACGCGATGCGGTCAAGGCCGGCGCGCTCGGCTTCTCGACCTCGCGCACGCTCAACCATCGGACATCGACCGGTGACTACACGCCGACGCTCAAGGCGGGCGAGGACGAGTTGACGACGATCGCGCAGGCCATGCACGGCGCCGGCCGCAGCGTGCTGCAATTCGTGCTCGACATCTCCACCATCCACGAAGACCTGCCGATGATGCTGCGCATCGCCGACACGACGAAATGCCCGATCTCGTTCTCGGTGACGCAGAACGACCGCGCGCCGCAACGCTGGCGGCAGACGCTGGCCGAAATCAACGCCGCCGCCGCGCGCGGCCTGTCGGTGACGGCGCAGATCGCGGCGCGCCCGGTTGGGCTGCTGCTTGGGCTGGAGTTGTCGCGCAACCCGCTGCAGACGCATCCGAGCTACCAGGCGATCGCGCATCTGCCGCTGGATGAGCGCGTCGCGCGGATGCGCGATCCGGCGCTGCGCGCGGCCATCCTAGGCGAGCAGGCCAGCGCGACCGACGACCCGCTGTTCTTCAAGCCGAACTACGACAAGATGTATCTGCTCGGCGATCCGCCGGACTATGAGCAGCCGCCGGCGCGGTCACTCGGCGCCCAGGCCCGCGCGCGCGGCTGTCGTCCCGAGGAACTGGCCTATGACGCGATGCTCACGGATGGCGGGCGCGGCATGCTCTACGTGCCGTTCCTCAACTATTCCGACGGCAATCTCGATGCCACCTACGAGATGCTGCGCGACCCGCGCAGCGTGCCCGGCCTCAGCGACGGCGGCGCGCATTGCGGCATCATCTGCGACGCCAGCTTCCCGACCTATCTGCTGACGCACTGGACCCGCGACCGCAGGCGCGGTGACAAGCTCTCCATTCCGTTCGTCGTCGCCGCGCAGTCGCGCAAGACCGCGCTCTCCGTCGGCCTCGACGATCGCGGCCTGCTCGCGCCAGGCTACAAGGCCGACGTGAACGTCATCGACTACGACCGGCTGCATCTGCATCCGCCGAAGGTGCACTACGACCTGCCGGTCGGCGGCCGCCGCCTGATGCAGGAGGTCGACGGCTATGAGGCGACGATCGTATCGGGCGTGGTGACACGCCGGCATGGCGAAGCCACCGGCGCACGGCCCGGGCGGCTGGTGAGGGGTGCGCGCCAGCTGAGCTGAGACGTCAACTGGCCGCGGCGACTGTCTCGGCAAGCCTTGCAAGCTCGGCTTGCGCGGCGGGATGCTCGTTGAACCAGGGTGGCAACGAGCGCAGCGCGATCTCGAGTGCCCTGCCGGCCTCGTCTTTGCGGCCGTGCAGGAGATGCCACTCACCGATGTAGAAATAGGCTTCAGCCTGTTCTGGAGCCGTTGCCGCCGCGTTCAACAGCTGCTGCGCCGTCGAACGCTCCATGAGAAGATCGAACACGGGCCAGGGCCACTGCCCCGCCGCCCAGTACGCCGCGAAAGAAGCGAGATCTGGCTTGGCGCGCCCCGGCAACCGAGCCAGCGACAGGTAACGAAACAGGGCCGCATAGGGCTCGAACTGGAGCGCGAGCGATCGTTCCATGTCAGCTGCCGCGGCTTCGAACCTGCCGCGGCAGAACTGAATATAGCCACGTCCCCGATGCATGACCGGGTCTTTGGGCGCGAGGCCGACTGCTGTCGTGCTCTGGGCGATCGCGCGATCCAGATCGCCCTTCACATGATGAAGGTACGCGAGCTCGCCATGAGCCGCCGCGAGCCTGGGCTCGAGCGCGAGAGCGCGCGTCTGGTCGTCAATGGCGCCGTCGAAGTCGCCGAGGAATTTGCGTGACACGCCGCGGGCGCCGTAGGTCTGCGCGTTGGGCTTGAGCTTGAGCGCGAGACCAAGATCCTCGATCGAGCTGGCGTAGCTGCCCATGCCCTGGAGCGCCACGCCGCGATTGTGGTAAGCGTAATGGTTGCGCGGATTGAGCTGAACCACCTTGCTGAAGTGGAAGATGGCGCCCGAGAAGTCCTCGATCGTCAGGCATCGCACGCCGCGCCAGTACTGCAGCATATGAGAGAACAGGCGCATCATGCGGGACCTCACGCGGGTGAATGCGAGGCCGCCTCCTGATGACCCCGGGCGGGGGTTGTATCACGCAAATTCCGGCGCCACACCCTGCTGCGCCTGCAGGCGCGCACGCTCGCTGTTGGGCCAGAGCAGCGCCAGACCCAGCAGGCCGGAGATCACCATGATGACAGCATTGATGGTGAAGCCGGACATGTAGCCTTCGAGCAGGCTGCCAGAGGCCTGGATCATCTTGCCCATCACGAGGGGCGCAACGATGCCGGCGAGCGTATAGAGCGCGCCGTAGATCGCCATGGCGGCGCCGCGCTGCGTGACCGGGGTGAACTCGCCGATCATCGGCGGGCAGACGACGTAGATCGAGCCGCACAATCCTGATCCGACCACGAGCAGCGCGATCTTTGCCGAAGCGGCGTCGACATGCGGCATCATCGCCATCAGCCCGCCGCCGATCACGAGCGGCGTCGCGCCGACCACGCCACGGGCCATGCGTGTGGAGACGCCACGCGCCATCAGCGTCTGCGACACAAAGCCCGTGGTCAGCACCACGCACGCGCCGAAGATCCAGGGCAGGATCGAGATGAAGCCGGCCTGCTGCTGCGAGAAGCCGAGGCCTTTCACCAGGAACGGCGTGAACCAGGTCAGCCCGAGCGACAGCGCCCAATAGGCGCCGAAGGTCGCGGCGACGCAGCCGACGAAGGTCCGCGACGTCAGCAGTTGCAGATAGGGAACGCGCCGCTCGCGCAAGCCGGCGAGCTCGACCTCCGCCAGCGGCCCTTCCTTGCCCAGCCACAGCCACGCCACGCTCCACATCAGCCCGACCACGCCGAGTGCGCCGAAGGCATAGTGCCAGCCGTGATTCACGATGATCCAGTTCAGCGCGGGCACGGCGAGGATGACGCCGAAGGCGGATCCCTGTGACAGGATCGCGGTCGGCATCGCCCGCTTCTCATCGGGGAACCATTTGTAGACCGCGTGAACGGCGACGGACGCCGCGGGACCTTCGCCGGCGCCGAGAATGATGCGGCAGATCAGCAGCGTGGTGAAGCCGACGGTGCCCACCATCGGGAATTGCGCGAGCGCCCAGATCAGCGCCAGCACCAGCAGCACCCAGCGCGTCGGCACCTTGTTGACGACGAAGCCGACGACGATCGCCGAGATCGAGAACAGGAAGAAGAAGGATGATCCAAGCAGGCCGAACTGCTCGGCGTTCAGATTGAGCTCGGTCATGATCGGCACGCCGGCGAGCCCGACCACGATCTTGTCGGCGAAGTTCACCAGCATGAACAGGAACAGCAGGAAGGTGATCTTCCAGGCGCCTTTCGGCGTCGCGCTTGCGCGGGATGTGCCCTTCAGCGTCGTTGGCGCGGCCATGGTCCTTCCCCATTCTGTCATGATCCGCCCCTGTCGTCCGGGCGTTTTGACGATGCTACCCACGAAGCGGCTTCGCAGGCAACCGGCTGGCGCGCTAAGTTATTGCTGCAACGCGGGAATCCGCCCTCTTGGGCTGCATCGCGATACCCTCGCAACCTGATTGCGCGCGGCCGGCATCACATCAGGGGCGTCATGAAGAACGAGCGCGTGATGTTCGCGCTGGCCCTTGTTATGTTGTGACGCAACAACCCCGATCATGCTCGTGCTCAGCGTCCGTCATCTCACCAAGTCCTATCGATCCGGCGGCGAGCCGATCCACGTCCTGCGTGGCGTCGACCTCGACGTCTCCTCCGGCGAGCGCGTCGCGCTGACCGGCGAATCCGGCTCCGGCAAGAGCACGCTGCTGCATCTCATCGCCGGGCTCGATGCCGCCGACAGCGGCGACATCCTGCTCGACGGCGTTTCGGTCGGGGCGCTCGACGATTCGGCACGCGCGGCGGTCCGGCGCGAGCGGCTCGGCCTCGTGTTCCAGCAGTTCAATCTGGTGCCGAGCCTGTCGGTTCAGGACAATCTCAGTTTCCAGGCGCGGCTGGCCGGTCGGCACGATCCGGCGTGGCACGCCGAGCTTGTCGAGCGGCTCGGGCTGAAGTCGCTGCTCAAGCGCTATCCGGAGCAACTGTCGGGCGGACAGCAGCAGCGCGTCGCGATCGGCCGCGCGCTGGCGGTCAAGCCGGCCCTGCTGCTCGCGGACGAGCCGACCGGCAATCTCGACGAGGACACCGCCGACGAGGTGATGGCGCTGACGCGCGACCTCGTCGCGCGCACCGGCTGCGGCTTCCTGATGGTGACGCACAGCGCGCGGCTCGCGGCGATGCTCGACCGCCGCGTCCACCTGCATGGCGGGCGCATCGCATGAGGCGCGCGCTGTGGATTCTCGCCGTGCTGCTCAGCCACTGGCGCCGGCATCCGATGCAGCTCGCGACCTTGCTGATCGGGCTGATCTCGGCGACCGCGCTGTGGAGCGGCGTGCAGGCGCTGAACCAGCAGGCGCGCAGCTCCTATGATCGCGCCGCGGCGATCTTCGGCGGCGCGCGCACGCCGATGCTGGTCGCGACCGACGGCAAGATGCTGCCGCAGAGCGTGTTCGCGGAATTGCGCCGCGCCCGCTGGCCGGTGTCGCCGGTGCTCGAGGGCCGCGTGCAGATCGACGGCCACTCGGTGCGGCTGCTCGGCATCGAGCCGTTCAGCATCCCCCGGGAGGTCGGCAATGCGCCGATGGTCGGGCGCAGCGAGCTCGAGGCCTTTCTCACACCGCCACATCGCACCTTGATCTCGCCGGAGACGCTGGCCGATCTCGGACTGAAAGACGGCACGGCGCCGCGGCTCAGCAACGACGCCCTGCTGCCACCCTTGATGGCGCAGCAGCAGCTCGCGCCCGGCGTGCTCGTGGTCGATATCAGCGACGCGCAGCGGCTGCTCGACAGGCCCGGCCAGATTTCGCGGCTGCTGGTCGGCAAGACGTCGGTCCAACGACCGCCGTTGCAGTCGTTCGCGGGCGGCCGGCTACAGCTCGTGCAGCCGGAGGCCGAGACCGACCTGGAGCGACTGACCGACAGCTTCCACCTCAACCTCACCGCCTTCGGCCTGCTGTCCTTCGTCGTCGGCCTGTTCATCGTCAATTCCGCCATCGGCCTCGCCTTCGAGCAGCGCCTGCCGGTGCTGCGCACCTTGCGCGCCTGCGGCGTGTCGGCGCGCCAGCTCAACGGCGTGCTGATCGGCGAGCTCATCGCCTTTGCCTTGGTGGCAGGGCTCGTCGGGCTGGTGTGCGGCTACGTCATCGCCGCCGCGCTGCTGCCGAACGTGGCGGCATCGCTGCGCGGCCTGTATGGAGCGCAGGTGCCGGGCGAGCTCAGCCTGCAGCCGGAATGGTGGTTTGCGGGCCTCCTCATCAGCATCGCCGGCGCGCTCGCAGCCGCGACGACCAGCCTGGTCAAATCGATGCGGCTGCCGATCCTCTCCACCGCGCAGCCCTATGCGTGGCAGGAGGCACAGCGGCGCTGGCTGCGCTTGCAGAGCGCGGTCGCGCTCGCCTTCTTCGTCGCCGCCGGCCTGTTGCTGTGGCTCGGGCAGTCGCTGCTGGCCGGCTTCGGCGTGCTCGCGGCGATGATGCTCGGCGCGGCGCTGCTGCTGCCCGCGATCCTGGAGCTGGTGCTGCGGCTCGGCGAGCGCGGCGCGCGCGCGGCGCTGGCGCAATGGTTCTGGGCCGACAGCCGCCAGCAGATCTCGGGCCTGTCGCTGGCGCTGATGGCGCTGCTGCTCGCGCTCGCCGTCAATGTCGGCGTCGCCACGATGGTCGAGACCTTCAGCCGCACCTTCCTGGTCTGGCTCGATGGCCGGCTCGCCGCCGACGTCTACGTCAGCGCCGCGGATGAAGCGCAGGCGCGCGACATCCAGACCTGGCTGCGCGCGCGGCCCGATGTCCAGGCCGTGCTGCCGGGCGGACGCGCCGAAACGCAGTTGGCGGGCGCGCCGATCGACATTCTCGGCCTGCCCGATCACGACACCTATCGCGACCATTGGCCGCTGCTGCAGGCCGGCGACAGCGCCTGGAAGCAGCTGGTGCGCGGCGACGCCGGCTTCGTCAGCGAGCAGTTGGCGCGCCGGCTCCATCTGTCTGTCGGTGACAGCATCGACCTCCCCGCATCCGGCGGCGACTGGCGCATCACGATCGCCGGCATCTATGCCGACTACGGCAATCCCAAGGGCCAGATCACGGTCAACGTCGCCGCGCTGACGCGCCGCTTCCCGGCGACGCCCATCACGCGCATGGCCGTGCGCGCAGCGCCGCCCGACGTGCCGGGACTGATCAGCGCGCTGACCGACAAATTCGGCCTGGACGGCCGCAACGTCATCGACCAGGCCACCGTGAAGCAGGAGTCGAAGCAGATCTTCAACCGCACTTTCGCGGTCACCGGCGCGCTCAACACCTTCACGCTGGGCGTCGCCGCGATCGCGCTGCTGACCAGCCTGCTGACCTTGGCGAACTCGCGGCTGCCGCAGCTCGCACCCTTATGGGCCATCGGGCTGACGCGGCGGCGGCTCGCCGAAGTCGAGCTGTTGAAGACGCTGTCGCTCGCCGGCCTGACCGCGCTGCTCGCGCTGCCGCTCGGGCTCGTCGTGGCGTGGTGCCTGATCGCGATCGTCAATGTCAAAGCGTTCGGCTGGCGGCTGCCGTTCGACGTGTTCCCGCTGCAGCTCATCCGGCTGCTAGTCGTCACGCTGGTCGCGGCGGTGATCGCCTCGTTGCTGCCGGTGCTGCGGCTGGCCCGGATGCAGCCGGCCGATCTGGTCAGGACCTTTACCATTGAGCGCTAGAACGACGATCACGCGGCGCGGCCTGATCGGCGGGCTCGGCCTGCTGGCCCTGCCGCGCCTCGCACATGCACAGGGCTTTGCGGGCCTGAGCGACAGCGCCGACGGCTTTGCGCCGGTGACGCCCGGACGAGCGTTCGGCTTCCCTGCGGATCACGGGCCGCACGACGATTTCCGCATCGAGTGGTGGTACGTCACCGCAAACCTCAGCGATAGCAGCGGCAAGGCCTATGGCCTGCAATGGACCCTGTTCCGCTCGGCGGCCCGGCCGGGACCGCAGGGCGAAGGTTTCGACAATCAGCAGCTCTGGATGGCGCATGCCGCGGTGACGCGTGCCGACAGTCACCTATCGACGGAAAAGTTCGCGCGCGGCGGCGTCGGTCAGGCCGGCGTCGAGGCCAAGCCGTTCCAGGCCTGGATCGATGACTGGCAGCTGCGCGGCACCGCCGCGACCGACGATCGATCGCTGGCGCCGCTCGACATGACGGCCGCCGGGCCGGACTTCTCCTACGCGCTGCATCTGGAGGCCGACCGTCCGGTGGTGCTGCAGGGCATCGGCGGCTACAGCCGCAAATCCGAGCGCGGCCAGGCGTCTTACTATTACAGCCAGCCGTTCTACCGCGCCCGCGGCCAGATCAATTTCGACGACACGCCGGTCGAGGTGACAGGCGTGGCCTGGCTCGACCGCGAATGGAGCAGCCAGCCGCTGGCCGCCGACCAGAGCGGCTGGGACTGGTTCGCGCTGCATTTCTCCGGCGGCGAGAAGCTAATGCTGTACCGGATGCGGCAGGGCAATGGCGACTACACGTCCGGCACCTGGATCACGGCGGACGGCGTCTCGCGCGCGCTCGGCCCCGGGGGCATCGTGATGACGCCAAAGGATATCGTTGCGATCGGTGAGCGCAGGCTGCCGGTCGGCTGGCGCGTCGAGATATCAGCGCTCGGCATCGCCATCGATACCGCGCCGCTCAACTCCAAGGCCTGGATGGGCACCCGCGTGCCCTATTGGGAGGGACCGATCAGCTTCAAGGGCAGCCACACCGGGGTGGGCTATCTCGAGCTGACGGGATATTAACAAGCCGTCATCAGGGGGAACCGCGCATGTATCACTTCACCGCACTCGTCACCGTGCTCGCGCTCATGCTGTATTTCTACATGGGGGTCCGCGTCGCGCAAGCGCGCGCCAGGTTCGGCGTCAAGGCGCCGGCCGTCACCGGCAATCTCGATTTCGAGCGCACCTATCGCGTGCAAGTGAACACGCTTGAATGGATGCCGATCTTCCTGCCGGCGCTGTGGCTGTTCGCGATCTATATCAGCGACCCGATCGCGGCCCTGATCGGCCTCGTCTGGATCGCGGGTCGCGCGATGTACATGGTGTCCTATGCGAAGGCCGCGGAGAAGCGCGGCCCCGGTTTCGGCGTGCAGGCGCTCGCCGCATCCGTACTCCTCGCCGGCGCGCTGATCGCCATCCTGTGGCGGATGCTGCACGGCTGATTGCTGCACCCATCGCCGTCGCCCCGGCTTTCGCCGCGACGGCGGCGATGGTGTGACGATCACTTCGTCAGCGGACAGCCGCTCTCCTTGGCGGTGAAGAACGCCTTGTCGCCGGGCACCGTGGCGAGCTGCTTGTAGTAGTCCCACGGCTTCTTCGATTCCGACGGCTTTTTGACCTCGAACAGGTACATGTCGTGGACCATGCGACCGTTGGCGAGCACCTTGCCCTGCGCGAAGGCGTCGTCGACCGGCAGCTCCTTCAGCTTGGCCGCCACCGCGTCGGAGTCCTTGGTTCCGGCGGCCTTCACCGCCTTCAGATAGGACAATGTCGCGGAATAGGTGCCGGCGTGGATCATGCTCGGCATCCGGCCGGTGCGCTTCATGAAGCGCTCGCTGAAGGCGCGGGACTTGTCGTCGCGATCCCAGTAGAAGCCTTCGGTGAGGATCAGGCCCTGCGCCGCCTCCAGCCCGAGACCATGCACCTCGGACAGGGTCATCAGCAGGCCGGCGAGCTTCTGCCCGCCCTTGACGATGCCGAACTCGGCCGCCTGCTTGATCGAGTTGGTGGTGTCGAGGCCGGCATTGGCAAGCCCGATGATCTTGGCCTTCGAGCTCTGCGCCTGCAGCAGGAAGGAGGAGAAGTCCGACGAGTTGAGCGGGATGCGCACCGAGCCCAGCACCTTGCCGCCCTTCGACGTCACGATGTCGCTGGTGTCCTTCTCCAGCGCATAGCCGAAGGCGTAGTCGGCGGTCATGAAGAACCAGGTATCGCCGCCGGATTCGACCAGCGCGCCGCCGGTGCCGACCGCGAGCGCGCGGGTGTCATAGGCCCAGTGGAAGCCGTAGGGCGTGCAGGCATCGCCCGATATGCGCGAGGTCGCGGCACCGACGACGATGTCGATCTTCTTCTTCTCCTTCGACAGATCCTGGATCGCCAGCGCGACCGAGGAGGTCGTCAGCTCGGTGATCATGTCGACACCCTCGGTGTCGTACCAGCGCCGCGCGATCGACGAGGCGAGATCGGGCTTGTTCTGATGGTCGGCGGTGACCAGCTCGACCTTCTGCCCCAGCACCTCGCCGCCGAAATCCTCGATCGCCATCTTGGCCGCTTCGACGGAATATTTGCCGCCGTAGTCGGCATAGACGCCGGACTGGTCATTGAGGATGCCGATCTTGACCTGCGCCGACGCCGGCGCCGCCGCCAGCAGCGCACCGACGGCCGCAAAAGCCAGCAAACCCGATTTCATATGGTCTCTCCCCGCATGTCTTGGTCTTGAGATGTCATTCGTTGGAATGCGCGCTCATGTTATGCCAGAACCCCGGCCACGCCCATCCCTTCCCGCCTCAGCCAATCGGCTGACAGCCATGTTGAGAGACGCAGGCTCCTCCGCTACATTCGCGTCCAAACAACGAGCCGTCCCGCCGGGATGGTGCGCAGGGAAGGAAACCGCCTGGACGCGTGAGGCAGCACCGTCTGCATCGCGTCGCCATGCCGAGGTGCCGCGGCAGGCGCCTTCCTCCCGCCTGCGCGCCGCGCCGCGGCGAGCTGCGCGCATCGGCAGGAGGACACATGTACACCGGCAAGCACGCCCGGCTGCGCCCATTGCAGCCTGCCTTCATCATGGCCTCGACCGGCGAGGCGGTGACCTATCGCGAGTTGGAGGCGCGCAGCAACCGGCTGGCGCATCTGTTCCGCCAACGCGGCCTGAAGCGGCTCGACCACTATTCGATCTTCATGGAGAACAACAGCCGCTATCTGGAGGCGTGCGGCGCCGGCGAGCGCTCCGGGCTGTATTTCACCTGCGTGAACTCCTACCTCACGCCCGGCGAGCTGGCCTACATCCTCAATAACAGCCGGTCGCGGCTTCTGATCACCTCCCTCGCCAAGCTCGACGTCGCGCGCGAGGCGCTGAAGCAGGCGCCCGACATCGAGCTCTGCATCGTCGCCGATGGCCGACGGGACGAACTTGGCGAGAGCGAGCGGATCGTCGGCCTCGCCGAGGCCACGGCCGGCCTGCCGGCGACGCCGATCGCCGACGAATGCGTCGGCACCGCGATGCTGTACTCCTCCGGCACCACGGGCCGGCCGAAGGGCATCCTGCGGCCGCTGCCCGAGCAGCCGCCGGTTCAGCAGCTTCCGATCTTCGACTTCCTGGAAAGACTGTGGCGCTACCGCGAAGGCATGATCTACCTGTCGCCGGCGCCGCTCTATCACTCCGCGCCGCAGGCCGCGGTCAACCTCACCATCCGCGTCGGCGGCACCGCCATCATCATGGAGACGTTCGACCCCGAGCGCTACCTGCAACTGGTCGAGCAATGGGGCATCACGCATACGCAATTGGTGCCGACGATGTTCTCGCGCATGTTGAAACTGCCGGAAGAGATCCGCACGCGCTATGATCTCTCCTCGCTCGAGGTCGCGATCCATGCCGCCGCGCCCTGCCCGGCACAGGTCAAGGAGGACATGATCAGATGGTGGGGGCCGATCATCCACGAATATTACGGCGCCACCGAAGGCCTCGGCTTCACCGCCTGCGACAGCGCGGAATGGCTCGCGCATCGCGGCACCGTCGGCAAGGTGCTGTTCGGCGACCTGCACATTCTCGATGAGACCATGCAGCCGTGCCCGACAGGAACGGCCGGCACGGTGTGGTTCAAGACGGGATCGCCGTTCGAGTACTTCAACGACCCCGAGCGCACCAAGGAGGCCCGTTCGGCCGACGGCAGCATGAGCACCGTGGGCGACGTCGGCTATGTCGATGCCGACGGCTATCTCTATCTCACCGACCGCGCCACCTTCATGATCATCTCCGGCGGCGTGAACATCTATCCGCAGGAATGCGAGAACCTGCTGATCACGCATCCGAAGGTCGCCGATGCCGCCGTATTCGGCGTGCCCAACCCCGATCTCGGCGAGGAGGTGAAGGCGGTGGTCCAGCCGATGTCGGGCATCATGCCTGGGCCCGAGCTGGAAGAGGAGCTGATCGCGTTCTGCCGGCAGTCGCTGTCGCGGCAGAAGGTGCCGCGCTCGATCGATTTCGAGAAGGAGCTGCCGCGGCTGCCGACCGGCAAGCTCTACAAGCGCCTGCTGCGCGACCGCTATTGGGGCAACAAGACGTCAAGGATCGTGTAGGGCGGCACGACCTCGGATTGATCCTGGTCAAGCGCGCGCGGTGCCGCGCAGCTATTCTCCGCCAATTGCGATCGCAGCACGAGACGACGACATGCGCGCTCATCAAATCATGACCAGATCCGTGATCGCGGTGACGCCCGGAACCCCGGTGGCCGAGGCAGCGCGGATCATGCTGCGCAACCACATCGGCGGGCTGCCTGTGGTCGACGCGTCCGGCACGCTCGTCGGCATGGTCACGGACGGTGATTTCCTGCGCCGCGCCGAGCTCGGCACCGAACGCAGGCAAGGCCGCTGGCTCGACCTCCTGGTCGGCCGCGGCCGCATCGGCGCCGACTTCGTCCATTCCCACGGCCGTACGGTTGGCGACATCATGAGCCAGCCTCCGGTCACGGTCAGCGTCGATGCCAGCCTGGCGGAGATCGCCGAGATCATGGAGAAGCGCAACATCAAGCGTCTCCCTGTGATGAGTGGCGACCGGCTGGCCGGCGTGGTGACCCATACGGATTTCCTGCAAACCGTGGCCGACCTCGCCACTGCCGTTCCAGGCCCCACCCCTGACGATGACGGGATCCGCAACGCCATCCTCGATTCACTCGACCAGGCCGCCTGCAAGCATTGCCGCTTCAACGTCGTCGTCCGCAACGGTATCGCGCATCTCACGGGCGCGGTGCGCAGCGAGAAGGAGCGGGCCACGGCGATCGTGGCGGCCAAGAGCGTCCAGGGCGTCAGGAACGTGCGCGACCACATGTGGGTCTATCCGCCGCCAGAGGACGAGTTCGGCGGCGGTGACATCGTCTCGCTGCAGGACCAGCCGTCGACCGACGACGACCAGCCGCTGTGAGGAGAGCCGGGCGTGCGACGTGCCTCCGTACCATCGCTGCTGCTGCTGGTCCTGCTGTCCGCCCCGGCGGCCGCCGAGGATCTCGATCACGGCCGCCAGCTCGCCGAGCGCTGGTGCGCCGCCTGCCACGCCGTGGCCACAGAGCCGACCAAGTTCCGGCGCGCCCGGCCGTTCGTCGCCATCGCGGCCAGGGATGACGTGACGAAGGAGATGCTGGCCAAGTTCCTCCTGCTTCCCCACGCGACGATGGCCAACAATCCGCTCAGTGCGAATGATGCGGCCGATCTGGCAGGCTACATCCTCAGCCTGAGGAAGTAGTTGATACGACATTCGCCAATGGGTTGAGCCCCCCCCCCGGTCGGCGGCGTCCGGATGCAAGCGGACCCTGGCGCCGAACGTTCGGCGGCAATTTAGCAGAATCCCTGGAACAAAACGCCCATGCCTGCGTTCTCTGTGTTCGCCGTCGTGAGCTGGAGCACGTCGCACGGCCCCAAGGGGGTCTGCCGACGGCAAATCGTCCTGTCCTCGTTGCCGGAAAAACCAACAACAAGCAGCGATCGAGATAGCCCTTGCATTTGTACACAAACAAGTTGGTAATCCGGTGCACGGCGTCTTCTCTGCCGACCTGTTAGCAAGGAGCCTGCGACGTGCACGGAATGCCCGGCGCCTCCCCCGTCCCACGCGTAACCGACGACGATACGGCCTATCTGGCGGCGATCGTGGAGTCCTCGGCCGACGCCATTATCGGCACCACCGCCGACGGCGTCATCCGCAGTTGGAACGCGGCCAGCGAACGGATGCTGGGGTTCACCGCGGCTGAAATGATCGGCAGATCCGTCTCCGAGATCATCCCCCCCGAGCTGGCGGAAGAAGCGAGCGCCTTGCGCGCCAGGGTCAACGCGGGCGAAGCGATCGAGAGCTTCGAGACCGTCCGGCTGACCAAGCAGGGACGCCCGATCGAGGTCTCCATCACGTTTTCACCGATCCGCAGCAGCACCGGCGTGATTGTCGGCATCTCCAAAGTCATCCGCGATGTCACGCTGTCGAAGAAGACCGAGCGTGCGGCGGCGATGCTCGCGGCCATCGTCGCCTCGTCCTCGGACGGCGTCGTCAGCAAGACGCTGGACGGCACGATCACCAGCTGGAACAAGAGCGCCGAACGCATCTTCGGCTTCTCGGAAGGCGAGATGATCAACCGCTCGATCCGCACGATCATCCCGCAGGAGCGCCAGGCCGAGGAGGACCGGATCCTCGCCACCGTCCTATCCGGCGCGATCATCGACAATTTCGAGACCATCCGGCTGCGCAAGGATGGGGCGCTCATCGACGTGTCGGTGACGGTCTCGCCGGTCCGGGACTCCAGCGGCCGCATCATCGGCGCCTCCAAGATCGTGCGTGACATCACCGACAAGCGCCAGACAAGGGAGCAGTTGCGCACCTTGCTGGCCGAGGTGAACCACCGCAGCAAGAACCTGCTGTCGCTGGTGCAGGCGATCGCCCGGCAGATGACCCGTCACGGCCGCCAGCTCGACCTCAACCGCTTTCTGGAGCGCCTGCAGGCGATCGCGAGCAATCAGGATCTCCTGATCCAGAACGATTGGCGTTTCATTCCACTCGGCGGCCTGGTCCGCTCGCAGCTCGGGGCGTTCAGCGACTTGATCGGCGACCGCATCGCGATCGACGGGCCGCCGATCGAGCTGACGCCGGAGGCCGCGCAGTCGATCGGCATGGCAGTCCACGAGCTCGCCACCAACGCCGCCAAATATGGTGCACTGTCGAACGACGAGGGACGGATCGCGGTCCGCTGGACGCGCATCGACGACAGCTTCGACATGACCTGGGTCGAAAGCGGCGGACCTGAGGTCGCGCCGCCGGAGCACACCGGCTTCGGCAGCCGGGTGATTTCCGATCTGGTACGCGCCGGCCTGGATGGAACGGTCGAGGTCGAGTTCCTGCCGACCGGACTACGCTGGCACCTGAGGTGCCCCCTGCAACGCCTCTGCCGCGACCGTCATCATGCGCGACAGTGAGAAGACTCATCTCCTGATCGTCGAGGACGATCCCATGATCGGCTTCGACCTCGCGGTCGAGCTCGAAGCCGCCGGATTCACGGTCGTCGGCGTGGCGGCGACCGTGCACAAAGCCCTCCATCTGCTGGAGCGGAATCACTGCGATCTCGCCGTGCTCGACGTCAATCTCGGGCAGGAAACATCGGCGCCGATCGCGCGCGCTTTGGTCGCGGCCGGCGTGCCCTTCGTCGCCGTCACCGGCTATTCCGTCGATCAATGCCCGGAAGAATTCGCCACGGCACCGCTGCTGTCGAAGCCGTTCCAGACGTCGCGGCTGGTAGCCGCACTGAAGCGGCAATTGCATCAGTGAAGTCTGTTGCAGCGGGAGACGACCTTCCGCGTGACGTGGCTGCAGCGGTTGCATCTTCGAGACAAGCCGACCTCTCCCCGCAACTGCCAGCGCAATCGCTTGTGGCGGTCTCCGTCTTTCGACCGTCTGTTTCCACGTCGTCATGGCCGGGCTTGTCCCGGCCATCCACATCGACGTCGCGCCCTGAAAGGACGCAGGCAGGCAACTCACGCCCACCTGCCCGACGGTCAGGCCGCAATCTCCGCCACGATCCGCCCCGTCGTCACCTGGTCGCCCTCGGCGACCTCGATCGCGGTCACCGTTCCGGCGATGCCGGCGGTGTGGACGTGCTCCATCTTCATCGCCTCGAGCGTCACCACCGGCTGTCCCACAGCCACGCTGTCGCCCGGCTTCACCAGCACCGCGACCACACGACCATTCAACGCCGCGCGAACCCTGCCATCACCGCCGCCAGCGGCTGAGGATTGCGGCCTCGCCAACGTCACGTCGCGCAGCGCCAGCGTCTGGTCGCGATGCTGGACGAACAGCCGATCGTTGTCGCGGACGAAGCGGGCGCTCTCGACGATCTCGGCGTGACGAACGCGGATCGCATCATCCGTGAGCGACACGATCTCGAAGCGATGCTCTGCATCGCCACGCGTCACGCGATAGATTCCGTCACGCTCGCGCAGCAGCTCGCACTCGGCCACCTCACCGGCGATCTCGAACCGGAGCGGCGTCGCGAAGGCTGCCGCGAGCGAGCGGCCGCGGCGGACGGGATGCGCGAGCGGATGGCTGACGGAGAGCAGCAACGCACCCAGCGCGAGGTCTGCCGCTTCGACCGCCGGCGCACGCAG
Organism: Bradyrhizobium sp. SZCCHNRI3052; assembly: GCF_032484895.1. Taxonomy (NCBI): domain Bacteria; kingdom Pseudomonadati; phylum Pseudomonadota; class Alphaproteobacteria; order Hyphomicrobiales; family Nitrobacteraceae; genus Bradyrhizobium; species Bradyrhizobium sp. SZCCHNRI3052. The sequence goes on from NZ_JAUETW010000009.1 coordinate 208,595, forward strand.
CTCGTCACGATGCGCCGCGATGAATGCGGTGGTCGCCTTGCCCGCGGAGAAGGCCGGATGCCGCAGGCAGGACATGAGGAAGGCCCGGTTGGTCGGGACGCCCAAGGCAACGGCCTGCTCCAATCCGGCGATCAGTCTTGCGCGCGCCTCCTCACGAGTCGCAGCATGGCTGATCAGCTTGGCGATCATCGAATCGTAATGGGGCGGGATGTCGGCGCCGGACTCCAGCGCATGCTCGACCCGGATCGTCCCGGGCATCTGCCACAGCGTCATCCGCCCGGACTGCGGCATGAAGTCGTGCGCCGCATCCTCGGAGCACAGTCGCACCTCGATCGCGTGCCCCGAGAAGCTGACCTGCTCCTGGCGCAACGGCAGGGGCTCGCCGGCGGCGATGCGCAATTGCCATTCGACGAGATCGAGTCCCGTCAGTGCCTCTGTCACGGGATGCTCGACCTGCAGCCGCGTGTTCATCTCCATGAAGTAGAATTGGCCGTCGCCGTCGAGCAGGAATTCCAGGGTGCCCGCGCCCTCATAGCCGAGCGCCTTCACCGCCTGCACCGCCACGGCGCCCATGCGCGCGCGCAGCTCCGGCCCGACCGCGGGCGACGGCGCCTCCTCGATCAGCTTCTGGTGCCGGCGCTGCACCGAACAGTCGCGCTCGCCGAGATGGATGGCATTGCCGTGCCGATCGCCGAACACCTGGATCTCGATGTGGCGCGGATTGGCGATCGCCTTCTCCAGGATGACGGTGCCGTCACCAAACGCGGCGGCCGCTTCGGAGCGCGCACTGCGCAGCAAATCGGGGAACGCGCCGGCGTCTGCCACGAGCCGCATGCCGCGGCCGCCGCCACCGGCGACGGCCTTGATCATTACCGGGAAACCAATGCGGCGCGCCTCGCGCAGCATTGCGTCGTCGCCCTGGTCCTCCCCCTGATAGCCGGGTACGCAGGGCACACCGGCGCAACTCATGATCACCTTGGCGCCGGCCTTGTTGCCCATCGCCTTGATCGCCTCGGGCGATGGCCCGATGAACACCAGACCGGCCTCCTTGCACGCTTGCGCAAAATCCTCGTTCTCGGCGAGGAAGCCATAACCGGGATGCACGGCATCCGCGCCCGTCGCCTTTGCCGCGGCGATGATCGCTGCGATGTTGAGATAGGACTGTGCCGGCGGCGGCGCGCCGATGCGGACCGCCTGATCGGCGAGCCGGACATGCGGCGCCTCAAAATCTGCATCGGAATAGACTGCGACCACGCCGTAGCCGAGCCGGCGCGCGGTGCGCATGATCCGCAAGCCGATCTCACCGCGGTTGGCGATCAGCACCTTGTGGAACGGCCTGCGTTGCATTCCCGTCATCTCTCCGCTCATGGCCTGGACACCGAGAACTGCATGCGCTGCGGCTGCCGCGCCTCCGCCTCGCGGCAGATCGCCAGCACCTCCGACAGCACCGCGCGGGTGTCGCGCGGATCGATCACGCCGTCGTCGAGCACGCGCGCCGAAGTCGCAAACACGTCCATCTGGCTGTCGAACACGCCGATGATCTGCGCCTTCATGGCGTCGAGCTTCTCGCGTTCCACCGGCTTGCCGCGGCGCGCCGCGGCCGCTTCGGTCACGATCGCCATCGTCTCCGCCGCCTGCTCACCACCCATCACTGCGGTCTTGGCGTTGGGCCAGGAGAAGCAGAAGCGCGGGTGGAATCCACGGCCGCACATGCCGTAATTGCCCGCCCCGAACGAGGCCCCGCAATAGATCGTGATCTGCGGCACGGTCGCCGACGTCACCGCCTGGATCATCTTGGAGCCGTGCTTGATCATGCCGGCCTCCTCATAGGCGCGGCCGACCATGTAGCCTGTGGTGTTGTTGAGATACAGGATCGGTGTGCGCGTCTGGCAGCAGGCCTGGATGAAGTGCGTCGCCTTGTTGGCGCCCGCCGGATCGAGCGGGCCATTGTTGGTGACGATGCCGATCGCCTGGCCCTCGATGTGGGCATGGCCACACACCGTCGCAGGCCCGTAGTTCGGCGCCATCTCGACGAAGTCACTGTCGTCGACGATGCGCGCAATGACCTGGCGCATGTCGACGGGGCGCTTGTGGTCGAGCGCCATGATGCCGAGCAGCTCCTCCTGATCGTAGCGCGGCGGCTGTACCGGCGACGACTCCCGCGACGGCCGGTCCCAGTTGAGCTTGCCCATGATCTCGCGCGCGATGCGCAGCGCGTCGCGATCGTCCTCGGCGAGATAGTCGCCGAGCCCGGAGATCGAGGTGTGCATCTCGGCGCCGCCGAGCTCCTCCTCGGTGGCGATCTCGCCGGTCGCGGCCTTCAACAGCGGCGGCCCGGCGAGGAAGGCACGGGTGCGCCCGCGCACCATCACGATGTAGTCGGACAATCCGGTCTGATAGGCGCCGCCCGCGGTCGACGAACCATGCGTCACGGTGACGACCGGGAGGCCCGCCGCCGATAGCCGCGCCAGGTTGCGAAAGATGTTGCCGCCGCGGACGAAATCCTCGACGCGGTAGCGCAGCAGGTTGGCACCGGCACTCTCGACCAGTTGCACGTAGGGCAGCTTGTTCTCCAGCGCCAGCTCCTGCACGCGCAGGGTCTTGTCGAGGCCGTAAGGCTGCAGCGCGCCGGCATCGATGCCGGCGTCGTTCGCCGAGACCATGCAGCGCACGCCGGACACGAAGCCGATGCCGGCGACGACGCCGCCGCCCGGCACACTCTTGGCCGGGTCCGGCGTATCGAACATGTAGCCGGCAAGCGTCGATAGCTCCAGGAACGGCGCGCCGGGATCGAGCACCAAGGCGACGCGCTCGCGCGGCAACAACTGGCCGCGCTGATGGAAGCGCTCCTTTGCCGCCGCCGAGGCATTGCGCGTGCGCGCCTCCAGATCGCGCATCCGCGCGATCAGGTCGAGCATGCCGTCACGGTTGGCCTGGAAGGCCGCGCCGGCGGGAGAGATGGTGTTGTCGATCACTGCCACGAACGAGGTTCTCTCTTTTGGCCGTCATTCCGGGGCGCGCGGAGCGCGAGCCCGGAATCCATACTCCCGATGGTGGTTATGGATTCCGGGCCTGGCCCTTCGGGCCATCCCGGAATGACGGCGGAAGTCGTTGATACGGCTCACGCGCTCTTCGCGAAATGCTCGCCGTAGGCCTGGCGCAGCTCGACCTTGCGCAGCTTGCCGGTAGCCGTCATCGGCATCTCCTCGAGCACCCGCACCAGCTTCGGCACCTGGAAGCCGCCAAGCGACTTGCGGCAGTGCTCGAGCAGCTCGGTCTCACTGGCCTGCGCGCCGGGCTTGAGCTTGACGAAGGCCGAGACGGCCTCGCCCCATTGCGGATGCGGCAGGCCGACGACGGCGGCATTCTGCACCGCCGGATGCGCCAGCAGGGTCTCCTCGATCTTGACCGAGGCGACGTTCTCGCCGCCGGACTTGATCATGTCCTTCTTGCGATCGAGGAACAGCACCTCGCCCTTGTCGATGACCGCGAGGTCGCCGGTGTGGTGCCAGCCGAACTTGCGGGCGTCCTCGGTCGATTTCGGATCCTTGTAGTAGCCCAGCATCACGTTGGGCCCGCGATGCACCAGCTCGCCGATCTCGCCGGGCGGCAGCAGATTTCCGGCATCGTCCATGATGGCGGTCTCGTTGACGAACAGCGACTCGCCCCAGTAGTTGCCGAAGCGGTCGAGCTGGACCTCGGGCCGCGACATCGTCGTCGCCGGATACATCTCGGTCTGACCGCTGGTCAGCGCGAAGTTCGGACACAGCTCCTTGATCGCGCGCTCCAGCAGCGGCCGGCCCATCGGCGCCATGGTGTAGAGGCAGGTGCGCAGATGCGAAAGATCGAACTCCTTCCGCCGCGGATGATCGAGGATGGCTTGGTACATCAGCGGCAGACCGACGAACACGGTCAGCCGATCGCGTACGATCGCCTCCATGCAGGCGACCGGGTCGAAGCCGCGCATCAGCGCCATGCGGCCGCCGACCGAGAGATAGCTGAGCAGCAGCACGTGACCGGCACAGTGGAACAGCGGGAACTGCCCGGTGATGCCGTCGTCGCGCGAGAGCTGCATCTCGATGCAGTTGCTCATGACGGCCATCACCACGGCGAGGTGACAGTGCATCGCGCCCTTCGGCCGCGACGTCGTGCCCGACGTGTAGATGATCATCGCGAGATCGCGATCGTTGATCTCGATCTCGGGCTCGACGTCCGAATGCCCCTGGATGAGGTCGGTGAAGCTGGCGAGCCCCGAGGTCCTCGCCGTGCCGGTGAGATCGACGGCGACCAGCTCGACGCCGCGCTGTTCCAGCGCCGCCCGCCGCTCCGGCTGCGCAAACAGATTGTCATCGACGAGCGCGAAGCGCACCTCGGCATGGCCGAGGATGTAATCCATGTCGGCGGGCCCGAGCATCGTATTGATCGGCACCCAGACGAGACCGGCGCGATGGATGCCGAACAGCGCTTTGACGAACTCGATCGAGTTGTTGCAGACGGTCGAGATCTTCTCGCCCGGCTTCAGCCCCTTGGCGACGAGATGGTTCGCAAACCGATTGGCATCGCGCTCGAGCTCGGTGAACGTCACCTGACGGGCGCCATCGGTGATCGCCACCCGCTCGGGAAAGCGGCGCGCCGCGCGCTTCAGGAGGTCGCCGATCGCAACCCGGCCGATGCGGCCGGGACCGGACACGCCGCCGGTGGCGTCGAGATTGGTCATTGGTCTGTTCCCTCCCCATTCACGTCATTGCGAGGAGCCGAAGGCGACGAAGCAATCCAGGGCGTCATGCAGAACTCTGGATTGCGTCGCTGCGCTCGCAATGACGGCGTCTGCCTGCGTCAGTTCACCGTGCCGAACATCTGCCGCGCCTCGTCCGGGCTTGCGATCTCGCGGCCGGCGCGCCGCGCGCACGCCGCGATGGCCTCGATCAGCTGGCCGTTCGAGGTCACCTTGGTGCCGTCGGCGAGATAGAACGTGTCTTCCAGCCCGGTGCGGAGATGGCCGCCGAGCTCGGCGCAGCGCTGGTGCAGCGGCCAGATCTCCGCCCGGCCAATCGCCGTGACTTGCCAGTGCGCTTCCTGCAGCTTCAGCTTGAGCAGGATCGGCAGCAGCTCGGGATCGGCCGGCATGCCGGAGGCGACGCCCATCACGAAGTTGTATTCGAGCGGGCCGTCATACATGCCGGCCTGGCGATACATGCCGACGCAGCGGACGATGCCGACATCGAAGCATTCGAATTCCGGGATCGTGTGCGCGTCCTTCATCGCGGCGAGATAGTCCTGGATCTTCTCGACCGAGTTGTCGAACATCATCGGCGGCCAGGCCCAATTGTTGTCGGCCTTGACCTTCAGATAGTTCAGCGAGCCGGCATTGCAGGCCGCGATCTCCGGCCGGGTCTGCCGGATGCAGTCGAGCGCGCCTTGATAGTTCGGTCCGGACACGCCCGAGGTGTGATTGATGATCACGCCGGGACAGGCCTCCCGGATCGCCTGCTGGATCTCGCGGGAGACGTCGACGTCCCAGGACGGCAGATGCCCCTTGCCCGGCGCCTGCTGGCGCAGATGGATGTGCATGATCGCAGCACCCGCGTCATAGGCGCGCCGCGCCTCGCGCGCCATCTCCTCGGGCGTGACCGGCACATGGTGCTGCCTGGGATCGGTGAGCACGCCGTTCAGCGCGCAGGTGATGACGGCTTTGTCGCTCATGGCACTCGTTCGATGGGCTGCGCGCAGGCGGCGCTGTGCTGACAGGGTCCGTATATGACGGCCGCACGCCGGGATCTGCTTGCGTTGACTCGCTGGTGACATGCGGCGCAACCGGATATTGCTTTGCATCAAGTCCGCGGCCGGAAACGGCGCTAAGCGGTTCCTGCTTCTCCTCACGGGCGTGCAATGTCGATCGACCCACAACCTGCGCCGATGTTTCCCAATGGCTTGAGCGCGGCGGAGGCAGCGCGTCGGCTGCGGACGGAAGGCTTCAACGAGCTGCCGCAGCCGGGCTCGCGCTCGATCCTGCGCCTCGTCGCCGACGTTCTGAAGGAACCGATGCTTCTCCTGCTGCTGGGCGGCGCCGGCATCTATCTCGCGCTGGGCGACGCGGCGGAAGCGATGCTGCTCGGCGTGTTCGCCTCGGCCTCCGTCTTCATCACCATCGTGCAGGAGGCGCGGACCGAGCGCGTGCTGGAATCGCTGCGCGACCTGTCAAGCCCGCGCGCCCTGGTGATCCGCGACGGCGAGCGCATCCGCATCGCCGGCCGCGAGGTGGTGCGCGGCGATCTCATCGTGCTGGCGGAAGGTGATCGCGTCGCAGCCGATGCGGTGCTGCGGCAATGCGACGATCTGCTGACAGATGAATCGTTGCTGACAGGCGAATCCGTGCCGGTGCGCAAGCGGCCGGCCGCCGGCGAAGCGATGGACGCGGCAACCGTGGCCGGCGGCGACGACCAGCCCTTCGTGTTCTCCGGCAGCCTGGTGGTGCGCGGCGGCGGCATTGCCGAGGTGATGGCGACCGGGCCGCACACGGCGATCGGCAGGATCGGCCAGTCGGTGACCGCCCTGGAGACCGAGACGCCGCGGTTGCGGCAGCAGACCCGGCGCCTGGTGCTGGCGTTCGCGATCGCCGGCGCCATCGTGGTTGCGATCACGGTCGTGCTCTATGCGGTGTATCGCGGCGGCTGGCTGGAGGGAATCCTCGCCGGCATCGCGCTGGGCATGTCGATGCTCCCGGAGGAATTCCCGGTGGTGCTGACGGTGTTTCTGGCGATGGGCGCCTGGCGCATCTCGCAGGCGCGGGTGCTGACGCGGCGCGCTTCGGCGATCGAATCGCTCGGCGCCGCCACCGTGCTGTGCACCGACAAGACCGGCACGCTGACGCAGAACCGCATGATGGTGGCCCGGCTGGTGCTGCCGGACGGCGGCGCGCTGCAGCCTGCGACGGCGACGCCGGACGCCATCACACCGCCCTTCCGCGATCTCGTCGCCACCGCCGTGCTCGCCTGCGACCCGCAGTCGCATGATCCGATGGAGCAGGCGCTGCACGCGCTCGGCGCCGACACCACCGCGGGCGCCACGTTGCAGCGGCGCTACGGTCTGCGCCCCGACCTGCTGGCGATGACCAACGTCTGGTCGCGCGACGGCGCCGGCGTCGCTGCGGCCAAGGGCGCGCCGGAAGCGATCGCATCGCTCTGCGGCGTCGATGGCGGCGAGCTGGCGGCGCTGCAGGCGCGCGTCGAGACGCTCGCCGCCGAGGGCCTGCGCGTGCTCGGCGTCGCCCAGGCGAGCTGGAGCGGCGAGGCGCTCCCCGACACACAGCAGGACTTCGCGTTCTCGTTCCGCGGTCTCGTCGGCTTCGCCGACCCGCTGCGTCCGGAGGTGAAGGATGCCGTCGCCGAGTGCCGCTCCGCCGGCGTCCGCGTCATCATGATCACCGGCGACTATCCCGCGACGGCCACCGCCATTGCGCGGCAGGCCGGGATCGATCCCGAGCGCGTCATCGCGGGCCCCGAGCTTGCCGATCTCGACGACGACGCCCTGGCGCTTGCGGCGCGCGCGCCGACGGCGTTCGCGCGCATCATGCCGGAGCAGAAGCTGCGCATCGTCACCGCGCTCAAGGCCGACGGCGAGATCGTCGCGATGACCGGCGACGGCGTCAATGATGCGCCGTCGCTCAAGGCCGCGCATATCGGCATCGCGATGGGCGGCCGCGGCACCGACGTCGCGCGCGAGGCCTCGGCGATCGTGCTGCTCGACGATGATTTCGGCTCGATCGTCAAGGCGATCCGGCTCGGCCGGCGCATCTACGACAATCTGCGCAAGGCGATGAGCTTCATCCTCGCCGTGCACTTTCCGATCGCCGGGCTGGCGCTGCTGCCGCTCGTCACGGGCCTGCCGCTGCTGCTCGGACCCGTGCACATCGCCTTTCTCGAAATGATCATCGATCCCGTCTGTTCGCTGGTGTTCGAGGCCGAGACCGAGGAAAGCGACATCATGCGGCGGCCGCCGCGCGATCCGCAGGAGCCATTGCTGCCGCGGCCGCTGGTGCTGTGGGGGGCGCTGCAGGGCATCCTGGCGATGCTCACCACGGGCGGCGTCCTGCTGCTGGCACACCGCAACGGCATGCCGGACGACGAGCTCCGCGCGCTGGTGTTCTTCACCCTGGTGTCGGTGATCGTCAGCCTGATCTTCGTCAACCGCTCGTTCTCGAGCTCGCTGCGCGAGGCGCTGCTGCGGCCGAACCGCATGCTGCTGCTGGTGATCGGCTTCGTCGTCGCCGTGCTCGCGACCAGCCTGACGCTGCCCGCCGCCGCGGGGCTGTTCCGGTTCGGACCGCTGCACGCCGACGATCTCGCGCTGACCGCGACAGCCGCGCTGACCACGCTGATCCTGCTCGAACTGTCGAAGTTTCCGCTGCGCGCCGCGCTCGCGCGGCACGCAGCCAGGAAAGGTCAGGTCAAGGCGACCTCGCCGGCGCGGTAGATCGCGAGATCGCGCGAGCCGGAGAAGATCGCGCGCGGCTTCAGCCCGTAGAAGCGGCGGATCGAGTGGCTGAAATGCGTGGAATCCGGATAACCGATGTCCTGCGCGAGATGCGCCAGGTTGAGGTCCTGGTTGGCGTAGTTGAGCAGATGCCGCGCGCGCTTCCAGGCGCGGAACGAGCGGAAGGAGATGTCGGTCTCCTCCTTGAACAGATGCAGGAAGCGCGACGTCGAGAGCCCGACGGCGGCGGCGCAGCTCTCGGCCGTGGCCGGCTCGCCGGAGAAGCGGCTGATCAGGCCGATCGCCTTGACCACGCGGGGATCGAGCGTCCGCTGCGGCAGCACCTCGCCGAAGCACAGCCGGTCGAACACGGCGCTGGTGACGTCGCCGCTCAGCGGCCGCTGCACCAGCTCCTCATAGGCGGCGCGGATGCGGCCGGCATAGGCCTCCGCCTCGCGGGTGACCTTGCTCGCGAAGCGATCCAAGGTGCCGATCGGCACGCTCTCCGGCTCGATCGTTACGACGATGACGGTCCGATAGTCACTCTCGATCGTGTGCGGCCTGTTGGGCGGCACGACCAGCAGCTCGCCGCAACGCTCCTCGCCGCCATCGGGAATCAGCCGCAGGCTGCCGGTGAGCGCGACGTAGATATGGCACGCGCCCGAGCAGCGCTGGCGCGGACGGCCGAGCAGCCCGGCGTAGAAGACGCGCTCGGGCGTGATCAGCATGAGATGGCCGGAGTCCCGGCGGGTCACATCCATGGTCTTCCTCCTGAGGCGCGGCTCTGTCGGCCGCTTCTTTGGAGAAGAACCATAGCGCAATTCGCGCCCCTGTCATCGGCGACGATTGCCGATTTTTGTCGCGGTTAACTCACCGATCCGAGATGATCGTCATTCCGGGGCGCGCGTGAGCATCGCCCCGGAATGACGTGCCCAAAGCTACGGCCTTACCCGCGGCTCGATGCCCTGCTCCACGCCCGCACGCTGCTCGGCGGCGCGTGCCCGCTGATAGCCCTCGCGCTGCTGCAATCGCACCCAATAGGCAGCCACATTCGGCCCAAAATCCTTGGCGAGCCCAAGCGTGTCTGCGAGACGCAATGCATAGCCGATCACGATGTCGGCCGCGGTGAAACGACCCGCGCACAAGAACTCGGCATTCGCGGTCGCTGCCTCCACGGCGCGCAGCCGTCCCAGGAACCACTTGGCATAATCCGTGGCGACCTGCGGCGAGCGACGCTCCTCCGGCTCGAGCTGAGTGTATCGCAATACCAGCGTCTGCGGGAACGTCAGCGTGGCGTCGGAGAAATACATCCAGTTCAGGAACGCGCCGTAGTCCTTTTCCTCAGGCCCGACCATCAGCGGCGTCGGGCCGTGCTTGATGCCGAGATAATGGCAGATGCCCGAGGACTCCGTCATTTTCGTCTCGCCGTCGATCATGAACGGGATCGTGCCGAGCGGATTGATCGCCAGATACTCCTTCGCCAGCACCCGCGGCGGGAACGGCAGCATCTTCAACTCGTAGTTAAGTCGAAGCTCTTCCAGCATCCACAACGGGCGAAACGAGCGGGCGCCGTCGCAATGATACAGCGTGATCATCAGGCGCTCCCAGCTTTGCCGGTGCCGGGCAAAGTCCCCATCATCTTGCACAGGATGGTCAACATGACCTCGTCGGCGCCGCCGCCGATCGAGCTCAGGCGCGAATCGCGATAGGCGCGGCTGACCGGGGTCTCGTTCATGAAGCCCATGCCGCCCCAATATTGCAGGCAGGCGTCGGTGAGCTCGCGGCCGAGCCGGCCGGTCTTGAGCTTCACCATCGTCGCGAGCCGCGTCACGTCCTCGCCGGCGATCAGCGCCTCCGCGGCCTGGTAGGTCAGCGCGCGCAGCAGCTCGACCTCGGTCTGCATTTCCGCGAGCTTGAAATGGACGACCTGGTTGTCGAGGATCGAGCGCCCGAAGGCCTTGCGGTTGCGCGTGTACTCGATGGTCGCGTTGATGATGGACTCATGCGCCTTCAGGCAGGCGGCGCCCGCCCACAGTCGCTCCTCCTGGAACTGCATCATCTGATAAGTAAAACCCTGCCCCTCCTCGCCGATGCGGTTGCGCTTGGGCACCCGGACATTGTCGAAGAAGATCTGCGCGGTATCCGACGCGCGCATGCCCATCTTGTCGAGCTTGCGCGCGACCTGCACACCCTTGCTCTTCATCGGCACGCAGATCAGCGACTTGTTGCGATGGACAGGTCCGTCGCTGGTGTTGGCGAGCAGGCAGATGAAATCGGCCTGGGTGCCGTTGGTGATCCACATCTTGCCGCCATTGATGACGTAGTCGTCGCCATCGCCGCGCGCCTGGGTCTTGATCGAGGCGACATCGGAGCCCGCGCCGGGCTCGGAGACGCCGATGCAGGCGACGTAGTCGCCTGAGATCGCGGGCGCCAGGAACTCCTTGCGCACCTCGTCCGAGCCGAACCGCGCCAGCGCCGGCGTCGCCATGTCGGTCTGTACGCCGATCGCCATCGGGATCGCGCCGCAATTGATGGCGCCGAGCTCTTCCGCCATCATTAGCGCGTAGGAATAGTCGAGCCCCTGGCCGCCGAACTCGACCGGCTTGTTGAGGCCGAGAAAGCCGAGGTCACCGAGCTTCTTGAACAGCTCATGCGCGGGGAAGATGCCGGCTTCCTCCCATTCGTCGACGTGAGGATTGATCTCGGCGGCGATGAACTTCTGCAGGATGCGGCGCGGTTCGTCGTGGTCGGCGGTGAAGAGCATGTTTCATTCCCTGTCATTCCGGGGCGATCGCGAGCGACCGAACCGGGAATCTCGATATGGTCTCATTTGACCGAGTCACGCTCGTCATTCCGGGGCAAGGCCGCAGGCCTTGAACCCGGAATCCAGAGATTGCTTTGCGTTCGTTGCAACAACCTCGAGATTCCGGGTTCAGCCCTGCGGGCTGCCCCGGAATGACGTGCTGAGAAGGCGCGCGTCACAATCCCATCTGCCGGCTCGCCAGATCCTTCATGATCTCCTCGGTGCCGCCGCCGATGGCGTTGACCTTGACCTCGCGATAGATCCGTTCCACGCGGACACCCCGCATGAAACCGGCGCCGCCGAAGATCTGCACGGCTTCGGAGGCGCAGTAGGCCATCGTCTGCGTCGCCTGGTTCTTCATCATGCAGATCTCGGCGACCGGATTGTCACCCTGTTCGAGCCGCCACGCCAGCATTTCCAGCATCGCCTGCGATGCCGCCACGCGCTGCGCCATGTCGACCAGCTTGTGGCGGATGACCTGGTGCTGCGCGAGCGGCTTGCCGAAGGTTTGGCGCTCCTTGGCGTAGGCAATCGCATCGTCGAGGCAGACACGGGCGTAGGCCGTGCAGCTCGCCGCCATGCCCATCCGCTCGCTGTTGAAATTGTGCATGATCAGCTTGAAGCCCTGCCCCTCCTCTCCGATCAGGTTCTCGACGGGCACGCGGCAGCCGTCGAAATGCAGGGTCGCGGTGTCCGACGCCCACCAGCCCATCTTGTCGAGCCTGGTGCGCGTCAGCCCCGGCGTGTCGCCCGGCACGAGCAGCAGACTGACGCCCGCCGGCCCCGGTCCGCCGGTGCGCACCGCGACCGTGATGTAGTCGGCCCGCATCCCGGAGGTGATGAATGTCTTCTCGCCGCTGACGACATAGCGATCGCCGTTGCGGACGGCCCGGGTCCTGAGATTGGCAACGTCTGAGCCACCGCTCGGCTCGGTGATCGCCAGCGCCGAGATCTTGCGCCCAGCCAGAATCTCCGGCAGCACGCGCGCCCTCACCTGCGGCTGCGCGGCGCGCGCGATCGGCGGCGCGCCGATCGTATGGCTCATCAGGCTGGCGCTGATGCCTCCGGCACCCGCACGCGCCAGTTCCTGCGACGACACGATCTTCATGAACTGGTCGGCCGGCACGCCGCCGAATTCCTCCGGGAAGCCGAGCCCAAGCAGGCCGATCTCCGCCGCCTTCAGATATAGCGCGCGCGGAAATTCTCCGGCCTCGTCCCACGCGCTCGCGAACGGCGCGATCTCCTTGTCGACGAAGCGCTTGATGACGTCGCGGAAGGCCTCGTGCTCGGCCGTGTAGAACGGGCTTTTCGTCATGGCGGTGCCGGGAGCATCCTGCTTCGTGCGCTTCCGAAGATGCGCCGGAAACGCCCGCATCAACTTGCGTGGAGTGGCTGACCGGCAAAATCACCTGCGGCGCGCCCGGTCGGCCCGGCCGGCCTCCCGGGGCCAGCGCCTGGACGCAAGACAGTGCATTGCACACATCTGCCCACTCGTTGCCGTGAGCGGCCTTCCATGGTCGCCATCGCCGCAAGCCAAGAACAAGAACGACAATCACGAAAATTCAACCAGAGGAAGCCCAGGGAATGTTGCCGATGACGACCAGGACACTGCTCTCATTCGCGGCCGCGGCCGCCTTTTCCGTACTGGCGAGCCAGAGCGCGCTTGCGCAAAAGAAATACGACACTGGCGCCACCGACACCGAGATCAGGATCGGCAACGTCGAGGCCTATAGCGGCCCGGCCTCGGCCTACGGCATCATCGGCAAGACCGAGGAGGCCTATTTCAAGATGATCAACGATCAGGGCGGCATCAACGGCCGCCGGATCAACTTCATTTCCTATGACGACGGCTACAGCCCGCCGAAGACGGTCGAGCAGGTGCGCAAGCTGATCGAGAGCGACGAGGTGTTCCTGGTGTTCAACGCGCTGGGCACGCCGACCCAGACCGCCGTGCAGAAATATCACAACGCCAAGAAGGTGCCGCAGCTGTTCCTGGCCACCGGCGCCAGCAAATGGAACGACCCGAAGGAATTCCCCTGGACCATGGGCTTCCAGCCGAGCTACCGCGTCGAGGCGCGGATCTTCGCCAAGTACATCCTCAAGGAGAAGCCGAACGCGAAGATCGCGATCTTCTATGCCAATGACGATTTCGGCAAGGACTACGTCCTCGGCATCAAGGAGGTGCTCGGCGACAAGGCCAAGACCATGATCGTCGCCGAGGAGAGCTACGAGACCACCGAGCCGTCGATCGACTCCCACATCGTCAAGCTCAAGGGCACCGGCGCCGACGTGTTCGTCAACATCTCGACGCCGAAATTCGCGGCGCAGGCGATCAAGAAGATCGCCGAATTGGAATGGAAGCCGATGCATCTGATGACCGACGTCTCGATCTCGATCGGCGCGGTGATGAAGCCGGCCGGCCTCGAGGCGTCCGAGGGCGTGCTGTCCGCCGGCTATCTCAAGGATCCGTCGGACCCCCAGTGGAAGGACGACGAGGGCATGAAGAAGTTCATGGCCTTCATCGACAAGTACATGCCGGGCGCCAACATCTCCGACGCCAACCTCGCCTATGGCTATGCCGCGGCCCAGACCATGGTGCAGACCCTGAAACAGTGCGGCGACACTCTCACCCGCGACAACGTCATGAAGCAGGCCGCCAGCCTCAAGGACTTCGCGCCGGATACCCTGATCCCGGGCATCAAGGTCAACACCGGCCCCAACGACTTCGCCCCGATCGAGCAGCTCAAGATGATGCAGTTCAAGGGCGGCAAATGGGACCTGTTCGGCGACATCATCAGCGCGGACGTCGGGGGATAGCAGCGTCGCTGCGGCGCCTCACTCGGAATCGTCCAACGACGCGCCGCATCGCTTGAGCCCCCCTCTCTCTACGCCGACGATCGGCTCCCCTCCCCCTTGCGGGGAGGGGTTGGGGGTGGGGGTCTCCGCACTCCAAAGGCCGTGAAGGGCACAGCGCATTTCGGCGCCGCAACCACCCCCCCAGAACAATTCCTTCTCATCACCCCAATACTTCGAGCGGTCTTCGTGGACCCCCACCCCCGACCCCTCCCCGCAAGGGGGAGGGGAGCAGACTGCCCGTGACGCAACATTCTGCCATCCAAAAACTTATTGCTATTTTTCCGAATCCATGATCATCTCTCGACATCCCGCCTCACCGCAGAGGGGCGTTGCGCGCGATCGTCACGACACGCGAGGCGGGGATGCGGTGGCCGCGAGAGATCGCAGCGTCTTCTCACGAGGGCGCGGACGAACGATCGCTCGCGGACGTGAAGTCGCAGCGTCCTGACACCCCGAAGCTGGTGTCCAGCGCAATGCGCGCAAGCGCATTGTCGCCATGGTGGCCAACAAGCCGGCGCACCAGGGAGACTGCGTATAAGCGTTCAACCCATCGCGCAGGGAATGCCGGCGTGCTCGGCTTTGCCTGTGGTACCTGCCGCCTGCATTCTTTTCGCAGGCGGGCCATGGGTGAGGCCTTCACCCGGCATTCCCTGCGCCCTCTGCACTTTCAGGAGGGACGAACCGGTCGCATAGCTCGGGCGTCACCCGCCGCGAGACTGTATCTTTATGCCCCTCTTTCACAATTTCCGAGCGTTGCTGAGACCCGAATTGCTCGCAACGTTCGCGCTGTTTGAGATGTGAATCCGATCTCCCCTCCCGTCGTCCCGGACAAGCCGTGACGTGCGCCAGCACGCCGCGGCGCCGATCCGGGACCTATACGCCGCAGCAGACATGAGGGGCGAGATGCTCATGACTATCCTGCCTCAACCCACGCCCTATGGTTATGGATCACGGCGTTCGCCGGGATGACGGGGGTGCGTTGAGGCGATGCCGCCCCCCCCAACATGCTCCGTCATTGCGAGTGAAGCGAAGCAATCCAGGCTGAGTGCGAGACTCTGGATTGCTTCGTCGCTTCGCTCCTCGCAATGACGGTGGTGAGTTTTGCGCCCAACACGTCACGGCACGCCCTGCACGAACAGCGCGAACGGCTCCTCGACCGTCTTGCGCAGGTGCTCGCGATACAGCGGGTAGTGCCGGTCATCCGCGCCGAGCCGGCCGAAGCTCGGCTCATCGACATTGCGCAGCGGCAGCAGCGCGATCGGCGCGGCGATCGGTGTCAGCAGCGAGCCGCGGCCGGCGAGCAAGGTCGTGATGATGCCGTACATCTCGCCGGTAATGGTGGGACGCGACACCGTGATCAGCCGGTGCTGGCCGTGGCGGTTGGTGACGAGGTAGACGAAGCCGGACTGGTTGGGCACGGCGACCTCGCCGAACTGCGTGAACGCCGCATCGAGCCGCGCGCCCTCGCGAAACACCAGCGACGACGCCGCATCGTCCCAGACGATGTCGGTGCGGTACGCATAGACGGCGTCCTTGTCGCCGAATGACGGCCGCAAGGTGACGTAGGTGCCCTCGATCCACTCCACAGCCCGCCGCGAATAGGAGCCGAGGCTGTCGGGCGCAATGCCGCCGCTTGCGGCAGGTGCGGCGAGAGGTGCACTCGGCGGCTTGCGCAGGGACATGCCGAGCGCCTGCTCGAGCCGGACGATGGTAGCGAGCGTGAACGGGCGGCGGCCGCCGAGGGCCTTCTCCAGGGTCGAGAGGCTCAGCTTGGCCTGCTCCGCCAGCGCCTGCCGCGACATCCGGCGCCGCGCAATCTCCTCGCGGATGGTCTCCGCGACCTGCCGGCTCTGTTCGTCGGAAAGCTCGCTGTTGTCCGGTATCGACATCCTGTCCCCTGCCGCGTGGTGCGCACCTCTTCTAGCAGACGGACAAATCAGCACAAACCCGGACAGATCAGCCGCGCTCTCGACCACCACCGGACATGCGCGGGCGGGCGGCGGCCGAACAAGACCGACCATTCCGCTCGCGGCGCTGGCGGGCTGCGCTCAGTGTCGGCATGCCGAAATTGTTCGTTGCGGAGCCAATGATGAGCGAGACGATGGACCACGATATCAGAAGCAGCACCCATCCGGTCCGGTCGTGGATCGTGACCATGCTGCTATTCCTGCTGCTGCAGGCCGCCGCCGTGCTGCTGGTCGGCTTCACGGCGCTGTTTCTCAGCGTCACCCCTGGCTGGTCCGCCGAAGGGCCGCTGGCGCCGCTGACCAGGCCGGGCGATGCCCGCTCCGGGGCGCTGCTGTTCAAGAGCGACGCCGGTTACGCCGAGGCGCCGCGGCTCGGCATCGACGTCGATATCGTCGTGTCGGGGCCGACGGCGCGGGCGCGCGTGACGCAACTGTTCAAGAACACGAGTTCGCAATGGATGGAGGCGGTCTATGTCTATCCGCTGCCGCCGGACAGCGCGGTGGACACGCTGAAGATGATCGTCGGCGACCGCGTCGTGGTCGGCGACATCAAGCCGCGCGAACAGGCCAAGGTGATCTACGAGCAGGCCAAGCGCGACGGCAAGACCGCGGCGCTGACCGAGCAGGAGCGGCCGAACATCTTCACCAACTCGCTCGCCAATATCGGCCCCGGCGAAACCGTGCTGGTGCAGATCGAATATCAGCAGCCGGTGGCGCAGGCGGCCGGCGAATTCTCGCTGCGGGTGCCGCTGGTCGTCGCGCCGCGCTACAATCCGGCGCCGATCGTGCAGAGCGTCGATTTGCGCCCTGATAGCAACGGCTGGGGCGCCGCTGCGAACGATCCGGTACCGGACCGCAAACGCATCTCCCCGGAGGTGCTCGATCCGGCCAAGAATGATCCGGTCAATCCAACCAGGATCGCGGTGCGGCTGCAGGCCGGCTTTGCGCTCAGCGAGGTCAAGAGCCACCATCACCAAGTGACGATCGACAGCCCCGATGCGAAGACGCGAGTCGTCACCCTGGCCGAGGGCGTGGTGCCGGCCGACCGCGACTTCGAGCTGACCTGGAAGCCGGCCGCTGCGACGATGCCGTCGGTCGGGCTGTTTCACGAGCAGGTCGGCGACGCCGACTATCTGCTCGCCTTCGTCACGCCGCCGGCGGTGGCTGCAACGGCGCAGCGCCCGCAGCCGCGCGACGTCATCTTCGTGATCGACAATTCCGGCTCGATGGGCGGCACCTCGATCCGCCAGGCCAAGGCCAGCCTGCTCTATGCGCTGGGACGGCTGCAGCCGAACGATCGCTTCAACGTGATCCGCTTCGACGACACCATGACGGTGCTCTTCCCCGCCTCGGTGCCGGCCGATGCCGAGCATGTCGGCAGCGCCACCAGCTTCGTGAGTTCGCTGGACGCGCGCGGCGGCACCGAGATGGTGCCGGCGATGCGCGCGGCGCTGACCGATGATGGCAGCGACAGCGACCGCGTGCGACAGGTGGTATTCCTCACCGATGGCGCCATCGGCAACGAGCAGCAGCTATTCGAGACCATTACCGCAATGCGCGGCCGCTCGCGCATCTTCATGGTCGGCATCGGCTCGGCGCCGAACACCTATCTGATGACCCGCGCCTCAGAGCTTGGCCGCGGCGCCTTCACCCATATCGGCTCGGTCGAGCAGGTCGAGGGGCGCATGCGCGATCTCTTCGCCAAGCTCGAGAACCCGATCGTGACCGGGCTCAGCGCGAGCTTCTCGGAAGCCTCCGCCGATCTCACGCCAGCCGTGCTGCCGGACGTCTATCGCAACGAGCCGCTCGTGCTCGCCGCCAAGATCGACCGTCTCGCCGGATCGCTGCAGCTCAAGGGCCGCATCGGCGACCAGCCATGGACCATCACGTTGCCGCTGTCCGGCGCCGCCGAGGGCAAGGGCCTCTCAAAGCTGTGGGCGCGGCGCAAGATCGGCGACGCCGAGGTGGCCAGGACCATGCGGCAGATGACGCCGGAGGAAGCCGACGGCGCCATTCTCAAGCTGGCGCTGGAGCATCAGTTGGTGACGCGCCTGACCAGCCTCGTCGCCGTCGACAAGACGCCGCGCCGTCCCGACGGCGAGCCGCTGAGGCTCGCCGAGTTGCCGATCAACCTGCCGGCCGGCTGGGACTTCGAGAAGGTGTTCGGCGAGCACGGCCGGGTGCCGGCAATGCAGAACGAGCGCCGCGCTGAGGCCAACGGCGACGTCCAGCTCGCCGCGGTGAAGCGACCGGTGGTGCCAGCGTCGCCCGCGACGATCACCCTGCCGAAGACGGCGACCGATGCCGAGCTGAGCATGCTGCTCGGGTTGGGCGTGCTGATGCTCGAACTGATCTGGCTGGTCGCGATCAGGCGGCGAGTTGCCAACTAAGGAGCACGTCATTGCGAGCGAAACGAAGCAATCCAGGGCTCAGGACCCGACTCTGGATTGCTCCGTCGCTTCGCTCCTCGCAATGACGGGAGGAGAGACAATGCCCCGCTTCGTCACCCCGCTCGCCGTCGCGCTCGTCGGTCTCATCCTGTTCGGCCACGGCGCCTTCATCCACGCCAAGGCCGTTCTCGCGCAAGTGCTGCTCGACCGCGCGTTCAGCCAGACCGTTGCGACCGGCCATGCCGCCAAGCCCTGGTCCTGGGCCGACACGGTCCCGGTGGCGCTCATCGAGGTGAAGCGCCTCGGCGTCTCCACCATCGCGCTGGCCGGCTCCAGCGGCCAGGCGCTCGCCTTCGGTGCCGGCCATGTCGAAGGCAGCGCCGAGCCGGGCGAGCCGGGCGTCGCGGTGTACTCCGCGCACCGCGACACGCATTTCCGCTTCCTGCGCGACATCAAAATCGGCGACGAGATCGACATCGTCAGGCGCGACGGCAAGACGTTCCGCTATCGCGCCGACGCCGCCCGTGTGGTGCGCTTCGATGCCTCGGGGATCGATCCAGGGACCGAGAGCGCCGAACTGGTGCTGTCGACCTGCTGGCCATTCGACGCCCTGACACAGGGGCCGGAGCGTTATGTGCTGCACGCCACAATGATCGCTGCGGGCAAATGAACACGAGCATGGCCGTTCTTGGGAACCAGGCGACGAATGCCCATTTGTCACCCTGCCGCTCCCGTGGGATGATCCCACGGGCTCAGCAAGGCTCACATCCAAGCGCTTCCGACATGCATTCCCAGGTCCAATATCTGCCAATCACGCCGGTCTTCTTCGCCATCCTGGTGCTGGCGTTCGGCGTCCTGATCGTCCTGATCCAGCTCGGCATCCTGCGCTACGCCTACATGAAGCTCGGCGTCAGCTCGGGCACCGCGATGCTGCTGCTGTTCGGCTCGCTGGTCGGCAGCTATTTCAACATTCCGATCACCATGCTGCCCGGGCAGGTCGCGCGCTCCGGCGAGATCATCGACTTTTTCGGCATGCAATATGTCGTGCCGCTGGTGCATCAATGGCCCGGCACGCTGCTCGCTGTGAATGTCGGCGGCGCCGTGATCCCGACGATCATGTCGACCTATCTCATGCTGCGCTACCAGCTCTGGCTGCGCGCCGCGATCGCGGTGCTGGTGATCGCCGTGATCATCCACGCGATGGCGACGCCGGTGCAGGGCGTCGGCATCGCCGTGCCGGTGTTCGCGCCGGTTGTCGTGACCGCGATCCTGGCGTTCCTGCTGTCGCGCGAATATGCCGCGCCGCTGGCCTATATCGGCGGCTCGATGGGCACGCTGGTCGGCGCCGACCTGATGAACCTCGACAAGATCGGCAGCCTCGGCGCGCCCGTGGCCTCGATCGGCGGTGCCGGGACGTTCGATGGCATTTTTCTCACCGGTATCCTGGCGGTGCTGCTGGCCGGCCTCGCCGCGCCCTCCCGGCCGGGCCTTGCGCGCTGAGCTTTCAACCGGGAGACATAGCGGCTAAAATCGAGCGAGACAGCAGTGGGCACGGAATGCGCGCGATCAATCTCATCGTGGGAACCCTGACGATCGCGGCCGTCGCGGCCGGGATCAGCGGCGTCCTGATCAAGCAGAAGCATCGCCTTGCCGAGCAGCGCAGCATGATGCGCGTCGTGTTCGACGGCGGCTCGGCGGCGGGCCTGCGCAAGGGCGGGCCGGTGAATTTCGACGGCGTGCAGGCCGGGCAGATCCTGTCGATCAATCTGGAAAGCCCGCGCAAGATCGTTGCCATGATCACGCTCGACAAGTCCGCGCCGATCCGCAAGGACACCACCGCCGGCATCGAGTTCCAGGGCCTGACCGGCATCGCCGCGATCTCGCTGGTCGGCGGCGCGCCGACGGCGCCGCCGGTGCCGCTCGATCGCGACGGCGTGCCGGTGCTGACGGCCGATCTCAAGGACCAGGAGACGATGGTCGAGACGGTGCACAACATCGACAAATACGTCGTCAGCAATGCGCCGGCCATCAAGGAGGCGCTACAGAGCTTCGAGAGCGAGACCGCCTCGCTGCAGGCCAAGACCGCGGCGTTCGATTCCGCGATCGACAAGGCCGAGGACATCTTCAAGGGCTTCGACACGCTCGTGACCAAGATCGACGGCGCCATTCCCGGATTTGCCGACGGCAATCCCGGCCAGCTGTTCGACCAGATCAAGTCGATGCGCGAGCTGGTCGACGGCTTCAAGCGCAAATCTGCCAAGGTGATCGACGACAGCCGCAAGACGCTGGTCGACATCAGCGACGGCGCCAATGCGATGACCGTCAAGTTCGGCGGCCAGCCGGCGGGTCCGGGTCCGCGCCGCGTGCCGGCGTCACGCTGAGGGGCGGACGCGCCGCCCCTCGCGTTCGTTCAGTGGCTGATCATCCAGGGCCGCGCCGTCGGAAAGCCCTTGGCGCCGCTCCTGGTCTTGGTCATCAGCCGCGGCGATTTCTTAGGCCCGCAGCAGCCGCAGCCTGCACCGTGTTTGGCCTTGTACTCGGCCACCGTCTGCGGCGCGTGACGGCTGCGCTCGTTGGTGGCATGCGCCGTGCGCCGCTCCGCCGGCATGCAGGCGAAGGCGGGCGCGGTGAGGATCACGCGCGGCGCCATGTCCTGGCATTGCGGACAGGCCTGCGGCTCATCACATTCCGCCATCGGACGCATGTCCGTGAACGGACCGCATGCATCACAGAGATATTCATAGACCGGCATCGTCTCTTCTCCTGCGCAACAATCATCTCCATCTCACGCGGCGGATGCGGGGCGGCCGATACGCTGCCGTCCCGCACCCATCGCGCAGGGAGACCGCTATTTGTCCGGCGAGATCGGCATCTGGATGTCGCCCTTGATGTGCTTGATCGGACCCGCCGACGACGGCATCACGTCGAAGTCGAAGATCTCGGTCGGCAGCCACAAGGTGGCGCAGGCGTTGGGCACGTCGACCACGCCGGAGATGTGGCCCTGCACCGGCGCGGTGCCGAGGATCGAATAGGCCTGGGCGCCGGAGTAGCCGAACTTCTTCAGGTACTCGATGGCGTTGAGACACGCCTGGCGATAGGCGATGTGGACGTCCAGATAGTGCTGCTTGCCGGTCTCATCGACCGAGATGCCCTCGAAGATCAGGTAGTCGCGATAATTGGGCGTGATCGGCGACGGCTTGAAGATCGGGTTCTTGATGCCGTACTTCGCCACACCATCCTTGATGACGTCGACCTTGATGTGCAGCCAGCCCGCCATCTCGATGGCGCCGCAGAAGGTGATCTCGCCGTCGCCCTGGCTGAAGTGCAGGTCGCCCATCGAGAGGCCGCCGCCGGGCACGTAGACCGGGAAGTAGATCTTCGAGCCGCGCGACAGGTCCTTGATGTCGCAATTGCCGCCATGCTCGCGCGGCGGCACGGTGCGGGCGCCCTCGGCGCCGATCTTGGCCTTGACGTCGCCCTTGGCCTGGCCGGCATGCGCGGTCGGCGCGAACGGCGGGTTGGCGAGACCGGGCACACGGGTCGGGTTGGTGGCGATCAGCGCATTCTCACGCTCGTTCCAGGTCGCGAGCAGCTTCGGATCGGGCAGACAGCCGATCAGGCCGGGATGGATGAGGCCAGCGAAGTTCACGCCGGGCACGTGGCGCGACGAGGTGTAGAGGCCCTTGATGTCCCAGATCGACTTCTGCGCCAGCGGGAAATGGTCGGTCAGGAAGCCGCCGCCGTTTTGCTTGGAGAAGAAGCCGTTGAAGCCCCACAGGCTCTCCTTCAGCGGACCGACATCGAGCAGGTCGACGACCAGGAGGTCGCCAGGCTCGGCGCCCTTGACGCCGATCGGGCCGGACAGGAAGTGCACGATCGACAGGTCGATGTCGCGCACGTCGTCGGCGGAGTCGTTGTTCTTGATGAAGCCGCCGGTCCAGTCATAGGTCTCGATGATGAAGTCGTCACCCGGATTGACCCACTCCACCATCGGAATGTCAGGGTGCCAGCGATTGTGCACCTTGTCGTTCTCGTAGGCCGATTTGGTCAGATCGACCTTGATCAGTGTGTCAGGCATCAGAAGCTCCCCTTGTTACTTGCTTGCACGGAGTGGTTAGACGGACAGATATTTCGAGACCTGCGCAGCATCGACCTGGTCGCGCGGATCGTCGCGGACGATCTCGCCGTTCTCGATCACCAGCACGCGGTCGGCGATGTCGAGCGCAAAGCTCAGCACCTGCTCGGAGACGACGATCGACAGCCCCTTCTCGTCGCGGATGCGCTTCAGGGTGCGCGCCATCTCCTTGATGATCGACGGCTGGATGCCCTCGGTCGGCTCGTCGAGCAGCAGCACCTTCGGCTTGGTGGCGAGCGCGCGCGCGATCGCGAGCTGCTGCTGCTGGCCGCCGGAGAGATTGCCGCCACGGCGTCCCTTCATCTCCAGCAGCACCGGGAACAGCTCGTAGATGTCGCCGGGCACCTCGGACCCGCCGGACACGACGAGCCCGGTCTCGATGTTCTCCTTCACCGTCATGGTCGAGAAGATCATGCGGCCCTGCGG
Organism: Bradyrhizobium sp. SZCCHNRI3052; assembly: GCF_032484895.1. Lineage (NCBI taxonomy): Bacteria > Pseudomonadati > Pseudomonadota > Alphaproteobacteria > Hyphomicrobiales > Nitrobacteraceae > Bradyrhizobium > Bradyrhizobium sp. SZCCHNRI3052. The sequence goes on from NZ_JAUETW010000009.1 coordinate 231,644, forward strand.
CACGTAAGCGAGGCCCTTGGCGACACGCTCATAGCTCTTCAGGCTTGCGAGCTCGGCGCCGTCCATCGCGATCGAACCGCTCTTGGCCGGAAGGATGCCCATCAGCGACTTCATCAGCGTGGTCTTGCCCATGCCGTTGCGCCCCATGATCGCAACGATCTCGTTGGGCGCGACCTTGACGTTCAGGCCATGCAGCACCTCGCTCTGGCCATAGGCGACATGGAGATCGGAGATTGCGAGCATCGGATATCTTCCTATGCAAGAGGGAGTGAGACGGCCGATCGAGCGGCATTGGCACTAAGCTCCCTCCCCCCTTGTGGGGGAGGGTTGGGGAGGGGGGTGGCTCCGGGCGAGACTGCCCGTGTGGACCCCCACCCCCGACCCCTCCCCGCAAGGGGGAGGGGGGCGCAGCGAGGGTGTGGATCGAGCGATTTCCCGAGCATCGGCTCAGTGCCCCAGATAGACTTCGACGACCTTGGGGTCGTTCTTGACTCGCTCCATCGTCCCTTCGGACAGGATCTGGCCCTGGTGCAGCACGGTGACCTTGTGAGCGATGTCCTCGACGAACTTCATGTCGTGCTCGATCACCAGCACCGAGCGGTCCTTGATGATGCGATTCAGCAGCTCGGCGGTCTTGGCGCGCTCGCTGACGCTCATGCCGGCGACGGGCTCGTCGAGCATCAGAAGGTCCGGGTTCTGGATCAGCAGCATGCCGATCTCGAGCCACTGCTTCTGACCGTGGCTGAGCACGGCCGCCGAGGTCTTGAGACGATCCTTGAGGAAGATCATCTCGGCGACCTCCTCGACGCGATCCTTGACTGCGGCGTCACGCTGGAAAGTCAGCGAGCCGAAAACGGTGCGACCGCGCGGAAACGAGATCTCGAGATTCTCGAACACGGTGAGATCCTCGAACACCGACGGCGTCTGGAACTTGCGGCCGACGCCGGCCTTGACGATCTCGTTCTCGCGCAGCTTCGTCAGCTCCTTGCCGCGGAACTGGATCGAGCCCGAGGTCGCCTTGGTCTTTCCGCAGATCAGGTCGAGCACAGTGGTCTTGCCTGCGCCGTTCGGGCCGATGATCACGCGGATCTCGTTCTCCTCGACATAGAAGGAGAGATCGTTGACCGCCTTGAAGCCGTCGAACGACACGGTGAGCGCTTCGACCGCGAGCAGGAATTCCTTGGGCTGATGACCGATGAGCATCGCTGTGTCCTCACTCTGCGGGGGCGCCGTTGGCGACGAGGCCGCCATTGCCGGATTTCTTGGTGCGGGAGGCCAGTAGCTTGTCGATGCGCGGCTGCACGTAGTCGCCCCAGATGCCGGCGAGGCCGTTTGGGAAAGCGAGGACGACGGCGATGAACAGCGCTCCCAGGCCAAACAGCCAGAGCTGCGGGAACGTCTCCGAGAGGCTGGTCTTGGCAAAGTTGACGAGGAGCGAGCCGTAGACCGCGCCGAAGATCGAGAGCCGGCCGCCGACCGCGGTGTAGATCACCATCTCGATCGACGGCACGATGCCGACGAAGGACGGCGACATGAAGCCGACTTCCAAGGTGAACAGCGCGCCGCCGACTGCGGCGAACACGGCGGCCGCGCAGAAAGCAAAGATCTTGAAATTGGCGACGCTGTAGCCGGAGAAGCGGACCCGGTCCTCCTGCTCACGCATCGCCACCAGGATGCGGCCGAGCTTGGTCAGCCGGATGAACTGGGCGACGAGGATCGCTGCGAACAGGAAGAACACCTCGACGAAGTAGAGGATGTACTTGGCGTGGTCGGTGCGGATGTCCCAGCCGTGCAGCGTGCGCAGGTCGGTGATGCCGTTGATGCCGCCGGTGTAGCCCTGCTGTCCCACGATCAGGATCGTCATGATCGCCGCGATCGCCTGGGTGATGATTGCGAAGTACACGCCGCCGACCCGCCGCTTGAACATCGCAGCGCCGATGATGAAGGCGAAGATCGCCGGCACCAGGATGATCGCGGCGAGCGCGAACGGGAAGCTCTGGAACGGCTTCCAGAAGAACGGCAGCTGCGTCAGCTGATTCCAATCCATGAAGTCCGGAATGCCCGGCGTCGACTGGATCTTGGTGTTGGCGACGCTGGAGGCTTCCAGCTTGAGGAACATCGCCATGCAGTAGCCGCCAAGGCCGAAGAACACGCCCTGCCCGAGGCTGAGAATGCCGCCATAGCCCCAGCACAGCACCAGGCCGATCGCGACGAAGGAATACGTCAGATACTTCGCGACGAGGTTGAGGCGGAAGATGTCGAGTGCCAGCGGCAGGATGACGACGAGCAGCAGCAGCAGCGAAGCGAAGCCGATGAGCTCGGAGCGGTTGAAGAAGCGCGTGTTGATGATCATGACCGTGCCTTCTGATTCCCTATTCCCTGCGCGTTTCGGCTATTTGCGGACCTTCAGGGCAAACAGCCCCTGGGGGCGCAGCATCAGGATCGCGACGATCGCCAACAGCGTGAGCACCTTGGCCATCGAGCCGGACATGAAGAACTCCATGGTCGACTGCGCCTGGGAGATGGTGAAGGCCGATGCGATGGTACCGAGCAGGCTGGCGGCGCCGCCGAACACGACGACCAGGAACGTATCGACGATGTAGAGCTGTCCGGCGGTCGGACCGGTCGAGCCGATCATGGTGAAGGCGGAGCCGGCGACCCCGGCGATGCCGCAGCCGAGGCCGAAGGTGTAGCGGTCGACTTTCTCGGTGTTGATGCCGACGGCGCCCGCCATGACGCGGTTCTGCACCACAGCGCGCACCTGCTTGCCCCAGCGCGACAGGAACAGCACGTAGGCCACGACGATCGTGATCAGGATGGTCAAGCACATCACGAACATGCCGTTGATTGGGATCTGGATGGCGTCGGTCGCCTGCCAAGAGCCCATCATCCAATCCGGCAACTCGACGCCGACCTCGCGCGCGCCGAACACGGAACGATAGGCCTGCTGCAGGATCAGGCTGAGACCCCAGGTGGCGAGCAGCGTGTCGAGTGGCCGCCTGTAGAGACGGCGGATCATCGCCCACTCGACCAGCATGCCGAGGGATCCGGAGGCGATGAAGGCGAAGATCATCGCGACGAAGAAGTAGCCAGGAAACAACGAGGGCAGGAAATGCTGGAAGGCGTTCGACGTCATCCAGGTGACGTAGGCGCCGAGGATCATGAACTCGCCATGCGCCATGTTGATGACGCCCATCTGGCCGAAGATGATGGCAAGCCCCAGCGCCATCAGCACATAGACCGAAAACAGGATGAGGCCCGCGAAGCCCTGCATCGCGAAGATGGCCCCGAGGTCGCCGATGGAATAGTCACCGAACATGATCCGTCCTCTCGTGATGCCCTGCTGCAAAATGGATCGGCGCCGGCACAGTGTGTCCGCAGCCAAGATCGCTCCCTCCCCCCTTGTGGGGGAGGGCTAGGGAGGGGGGCCTCCGCGCCGAGCTGCGGGTGGGGTACCCCCCTCCCCAGCCCTCCCCCACAAGGGGGGAGGGAGCGCACTTCCCGCGCAGCAGCATCAGCGATCTCATTCGCCTGTTGCTATGAGACGCGACAGATCAGCTCACTGGTAGCCCTTCGGAAACGGATCGGGCTCGACCAAGTCGGCGGTCTCGTAGATCAGCTCATACTGACCATCCGCCTTGGCGCGGCCGACGCGGGTCTTGGACCAGAGATGGTGGTTCTCGTGGATCCGAACGTAGCCTTCCGGCGCGCCCTTGAACTCGATGCCAGGCGAGGCGGCGGCGACCTTGTCGATGTCGAAGCTGCCGGCCTTTTCCACCGTCAGCTTCCACAGCCACGGACCGAGGTAAGCGGCTTGCGTCACGTCGCCGATGACGGTCTTCTCGCCCCACATCTTCTTGAATTCGGCGACGAAGGTCTTGTTGTTCGGATTGTCGAGCGACTGGAAGTACTTCATGCAGGCGTAGGCGCCCGCGATGTTCTCGCCGCCGATGCCGTCGATTTCGTCCTCGGTCACGGAGATGGTGAGCAGCGTCTGCTTCGACATGTCGATGCCGGCCGCCTTGAGCTGCTTGTAGAACGCGACGTTGGAGCCGCCGACGATGATCGCGTAGATCACGTCCGGCTTGGTCAGCTTGATCTTGTTGATGACCGAATTGAACTGGGTGTGGCCGAGCGGGAAGTATTCCTCGCCGACGACCTTGCAGCCCTGCAGATGGCCCTCGATGTGCTTGCGCGCGATCTTGTTCGAGGTGCGCGGCCAGATGTAGTCGGAGCCGAGCAGATAGAAGGTCTTCGCGCCCTTGGTCTTGTTGACCCAGTCGAGGCCGGCGATGATCTGCTGGGTGGCTTCCTGGCCGGTGTAGATGACGTTCTTGGACTGCTCGAGGCCTTCGTAGAAGGTCGGGTAGTATAGCATGCCGTTGTACTGCTCGAACACCGGCAGCACCGCCTTGCGGGAGGCGGAGGTCCAGCAGCCCATCACGGCGGCGCATTTGTCGTTGACCAGCAGCTTCTTCGCCTTTTCGGCGAAGGTCGGCCAGTCGGACGCGCCGTCTTCCTGGATGTACTTGATCTTGCGGCCGAGCACACCGCCCGCGGCATTGATCTGCTCGATCGCGAGCTTCTCGGCCTGCACTGACCCGGTCTCGGAGATCGCCATGGTGCCTGTGACCGAATGCAGAATACCGACGGTGACTTCGCTATCCGTGACTGCAAGGCCGGTAGTGTTGACAGCGGAGGTTGCGGGGCCGGCGCCGAAGGACGGCCGCGGCATCATGGCCAGCGCCGGGATCGCGGCCATTCCCATCAGCAATTGGCGCCGAAGCGGCGACTTCAGGCCCTTTTTCGTTTCGTCTGACATGAGCACCCCATTTATTTGGTTCGAGGACACGCGTTGGGTCAGACGAAGGATGGCGCGCTTTGTGCAACGCACGGATACGCAAGATTGCGTATACTGCACCGCAAAAGCGCGACGTAGGCTCTGCGTAAGTCTTGCGAGGGGCAGGACGAGCGTGCGGACAAGCGCTCGCGGGTGAGGAGTTCGAGAGTGGCAGGGCGGCAGCGGATCGACCGCGTCAGGCGCCAATACAACCAGTGGGTCGCCAACCAGACGTTGGAGGACTATGCGCTCCGTTTCACGGCCAAGAGCGCACGGCGCTGGTCGGCCGCCCGCGTCGCCAACACCGCGCTGGGCGCGATCTCGTTCCTCGCACTCGAGGCCATCGGCGGCACCATTACGCTGAACTATGGCGTCACCAACGCGACCGCCGCGATCCTGGTCGCCAGCGTCATCATCTTCTGTTGCGGCCTGCCGATCGCCTATCATGCGGCCAAATGCGGCATCGACATCGACCTGCTGACCCGCGGCGCCGGCTTCGGCTATATCGGCTCGACCGTCACCTCGCTGATCTACGCGTCGTTCACCTTCATCTTCTTCGCCATCGAGGCGGTCATCCTGGCTTCGGCGCTGGAGATGTGCTTCGGCATTCCCCGGCCGATCGGCTATCTCATCAGCGCCGTCGTCATCATCCCGCTCGTCACCTACGGCATCACCCTGATCAGTCGCTTCCAGCTATGGACGCAACCGCTATGGGTCGTGCTGCACATCCTGCCCTTTGCCGCAATCGCCTATGCCAGCCCGCACTCCTTTGTCGAATGGCAGCAGTTTCCCGGCGAGCACGGCGATCCCATGGGCCATCTCGATCTGGCGCTGTTCGGGACCGCGGCGGCGGTCGTGTTCTCGCTGGTCGCCCAGATCGGCGAGCAGGTCGACTTCCTGCGCTTCCTGCCGCGCGACAGCCGCACATCGAAGCGCTCGTGGTGGATCGCGCTGCTGTCGGCTGGCCCCGGCTGGATCGTGCTCGGGGCACTGAAGCTGCTGGCAGGCTCGTTCCTCGCCTTTTTCGCGCTGAGCCACGGAGTCTCCGCCGACCACGCAGCCGAACCCGCGCACATGTATCTGGAGGCGTTCCGCTATGTCTTGGCCCGGCCGGACCTGGCGCTTGCGTTGACCGGCACCTTCGTGATCGTCTCCCAGATCAAGATCAACGTCACCAACGCCTATGCCGGCTCGATCGCCTGGTCGAACTTCTTCTCGCGTCTGACGCACAGCCATCCGGGGCGCGTCGTGTGGCTGGTGTTCAACGTCGTCGTCGCGCTGCTGCTGATGGAGATCGGCGTCTACAAGGCGCTGGAGCAGACGCTGGCGCTGTACTCCAACATCGCGATCTCCTGGGTCGGCGCACTAGTGGCCGACCTCGTGATCAACAAGCCGCTGGGCCTGCGCCCGCCGCAGATGGAGTTCAAGCGAGCCCATCTCTACGACATCAACCCGGTCGGTGTCGGCGCGATGACGATCGCGACGATCGTCTCGATCAGCGCCTTCTATGGCCTGTTCGGGCCGACCGGAAAGGCACTGTCGACCTTCGTCGCGCTCGGCGTCGCGCTCGTCACCGCGCCTGCGATCGCCTATCTGACCGACGGCAAATACTATCTGGCACGCAAGCCAAAGCGGAGCTGGCAGAACATCGAGCGGATCCAATGCTGCATCTGTGAGCATCAGTTCGAGCCGGAGGACACCGCCTCTTGCCCGGCCTATGCGGGTCCGATCTGCTCGCTGTGCTGCTCGCTCGACGCCCGCTGCCACGACCTGTGCAAGCCGCACGCGCGGGCACAGGCGCAGGTCGCAGCGGCGCTCAGCGGCATGCTGCCAGAGTCGTTGCTGGCCAAGATCAACTCGCAGCTCGGTCACTATGTCGGTGTATTTCTGACATCGGCCGGGCTCGTCGCACTGACGCTCGGCATGATCTATCTGGAGACCTCGGCGGCGCTCCCGGGCTTCAAGGGCATCATCTCCGACGTGCTGTGGAAGGTGTTCTTCGCCCTGTCCATCATCATCGGCGTGGTGACCTGGCTGTTCGTGCTGGCGCAGCAGAGCCGTCGCGCCGCCGAGGCCGAGACGCGCCGGCAGACGCAGCTGTTGATTCAGGAGATCGAGGCGCACAAGCGCACTGACGCCGAGCTGCAACGCGCCAAGGAGGTGGCGGAGTCGGCCAATCTCGCCAAGAGCCGCTATGTCGTCGGCCTCAGCCACGAGCTGCGCTCGCCGCTGAACGCGATCTCCGGCTATGCGCAACTGCTCGAGCAGGACACGAGCCTTGCACCGAAGCCGCGGGACCAGGTCCGCGTCGTCCGCCGCAGCGCCGATCATCTGTCCGGCCTGATCGACGGCATTCTCGATATTTCCAAGATCGAGGCCGGGCGACTTTATCTGTCGCGCGACGAGGTCCGCCTGAGCGAATTCCTCGATCAGCTCGTGGGCATGTTCCGATTGCAGGCTGCGGCGAAGGGCGTCGACTTCGTGTTCAAGCGGCCTGCCGTACTGCCGCTGGTCGTCTATGCCGACGAGAAGCGGCTGCGCCAGATCCTGATCAACCTGCTGTCGAATGCCATCAAATTCACTGGGGAAGGCAGCGTCCAGTTCGTCGTGCATTATCGGAGCCCGGTGGCCGAATTCGAGGTGATCGACACCGGTCCGGGCATCCAGCCTGACGATCTGGAGCGCATCTTCGCGCCCTTCGAGCGCGGCGCGCTCGGGGTTGCGCAGCCGCAGACGGGTACGGGGCTCGGCCTGACGATCAGCCGTCTGCTCGCCGGCGTCATGGGCGGCGACATCAAGGTCGTGAGCAAAGTCGGCGCGGGCAGCACGTTCAAGGTCAAGATCCTGCTGTCGGAGGTCACCAACCCGACACGGCATCCACCGGTGAAGGCGCCGGTGGCCGGCTATCTCGGGCCGCGCAGGACGATTCTGATCACCGACGATGATCCTGTGCATCGCGACCTCCTGCGCGAGGTGCTGACGCCGCTCGGCTTCATCCTGCTGAGCGCGCCCGACGGTCCCGCCTGCCTCGCGCTTGCACAACATTGCCAGCCGGATCTGTTCGTTCTGGACATCTCGATGCCCGGCATGGACGGCTGGACAGTGGCCGAGACCTTGCGCAACAGCGGTCATCATCAGGCCCGGATCCTGATGACATCTGCGAGCGCGCTCGAAGCGCACGGCCGGCCGTTGGCGCAACCATTTCACGACAGCTACCTGATGAAGCCGATCGACATCCCAAGGCTGCTGGAGGCGATACGTCAATTGCTGAAGCTCGAATGGAGCTACCAGACCGATATCCCCGTGGTTTCGCCACGCTGGCGGCCGGACACCGGATCCAGGCCCCCGCTCAACTATGTCGAGGAGTTGATGAGCCTCGGCCAGATCGGCTACATCAGGGCCATTCAGCTCAAGCTCGACGAGATCCGCAATGCGCATCCGGAGCATGCCGACTTCGTCGCACATATGCGCACGCTCGTTGACCGCTTCGATCTCGATCAGTACATGGCAACTCTGAAGACCTTGCATGCCTATGAGCACTGACAGCAGGAAGCGTGACGTCGCGCTGGTGGTCGACGACTCGCCAGAAACGCTTCGGCTGCTCACCGACGCGCTGGATAGCGCCGGCATGACCGTGATGGTGGCGCTCGACGGCGCGGCCGCGATGCGCATCGTCGACCAGATCACGCCGGACATCATCCTGCTCGACGCGGTCATGCCGGGCATGGACGGCTTCGAAACGTGCCGCAAGCTGAAGCGCGAGGCCGGCCTCTCCAACGTCCCCGTGATCTTCATGACCGGGCTCGCCGATACCGAGCATATCGTGAAAGGACTGGAGGCCGGCGGCGTCGATTACGTCACCAAGCCCATCGCGGTCTCGGAAATGCTGGCGCGCATCCGCGTGCATCTCGCGAACGCCCGGATGACGCAGAGCGCGCGCGCCGCACTCGATGTCTCCGGCCGCTTCCTGCTTGCCGTCAACCGTGAGGGACGGCTGATGTGGGCAACGCCGCAGGCGCAGAAGCTGCTGTCGGACAGTCTTGGCACCGCCGACGACCTCGTGCTGCCGGAGGCGCTGCGGCTGTGGCTGGATCAGGCGCAGAACGGCAAGGGCGGTGCGAAGGCCGCCGCTTCGATCCCGGATCATCCCGAACTGCGCCTCTACTACATGGGCGGAGCCGGGCCCAACGAGTTCCTGCTGCGGCTCGCCAAGGAGTCCTCCGGTGAGCTGCCCAAGGAGTTCTCCAGCGAGTTCGGTCTCACCACGCGCGAGGGCGAGGTGCTGTCATGGCTCTCCAAGGGCAAGACCAACCGCGACATCGCGCAGATTCTGGGACTGAGTCCGCGCACCGTCGACAAGCACCTCGAGCAGATCTACGCCAAGCTCGGCGTCGAGAACCGCACCGCCGCCGCGGCGGTCGCGACGGGGGTGACGCGGCGGGAGGGATGAGGCGGGCCGACCAGCGTGCCCCAACCATCACTGCCGTCCCGCGCAAGCCCTGCGGCGCGAAGCGCCGGCGGGCGCCGACCCGGGACCGATACCGCGTGATGCTGCTTGAGGCGGGACGAAAGTTGACGTTGTGCCCAACACACCTGCCGGTGGCTATGGACCCCCGCTTTCGCGGGGACGACGCCGTCTTTGGAGCGGCACGCCGGCCGTCAAAAGCTCACCCATACACGAACGCCGGATCATCCAGATCGATTGCCGGGATCTGGTCCTTCTCGCTCCAATAGTCCTGGCTGTGCTGCCACTCCGGCTTATCGCCGCGCTTGGGCAGCAGGTGCATGTTGCGCATCATGTAGCCGGGGTTGAAGTTCTCCGGGTCGATCCATGGCAGCAGCGGCATGTTGTGATCCTCCGGGCGCAGCGCCGGCACGACCTTGCTCACGCCTTTTTCCTTCATGTGCGCGAGCAGGCGGCACACGAAATCCGCGACGAGGTCCGTGCGCAACGTCCAACTGGCGCGGAAATAGCCGAACACCCAGGCTAGGTTCGGCACGCCGGTGAACATCATGCCGCGATAGGTCACGGTGTCGGCGAAGTCGAGCGGCTTGCCGTCGATCGAGAATGCGATATCGCCGAGCACGCAAAGATCGAAGCCGGTCGCGGTGACGATGATGTCGGCCTTGAGCTCGTCGCCGGACTTCAGCTTGATGCCGTCTTGCGTGAACCGCTCGATCTCGTCGGTCACGACCGAAGCCTTTCCGCTCTTGATGCCTTCGAACAGGTCTGCGTCCGGTACGAAGGCGATGCGCTGCCGCCACGGACGGTAGCTCGGCGTGAAGTGCTTGGCGGTGTAGTCGGGTCCGAGGATGGCGCTGATCTGGCCGATCAGCTCCTTCTTCACCTGGTCGGGCTCGGTCAGGCAGCGCTTGGTGAACCAATCCTGTTCGAACAGGATCTTGCGCCTGACGATCTCATGGATCCATTCCTCCTTCACCTGCAGTCTCCGCAGCTCCTCGGCCAGCTCGATCGCATTGCGGCCGATGCGGAAGTAGGTCGGCGAGCGCTGCAGCATGGTCACGTGTGCGCATTGGCCCGCGATCGATGGCAGGATGGTCGCGGCGGTCGCACCGGAGCCGATGACCACGACCTGCTTACCCGTGAGATCGAGATCCTCGGGCCACACCTGCGGATGCACGATGCGGCCCTTGAACTCCGCCATGTCCGGCCACTCCGGCGTGTAGCCCTTCGAGTGGCGGTAGTAGCCCTGGCACATCCAGAGGAAATTCGTTGTAAAGGTGGCGGGCTGCTGATCCCTGCCCTTCACCGCCTGCACCGTCCAGAGACCGGTCGCGCTCGACCAGCTCGCCGACACGATGCGGTGGCCATAGCGAATGTGCCGGCCGAGATCGTTCTCCTCGATCACGTCACCCATGTATTTGAGGATCTCTTCCGCGGTCGCGATCGGCGGCCCGACCCATGGCTTGAAGCTGTAGCCGAACGTATGCAGGTCGCTGTCGGAGCGGATGCCGGGATAGCGGTGCGTCCGCCAGGTGCCGCCGAAGCTGTCCTGGCTCTCCAGGATCACGAAACGCTTGTCGGGCATCTGCCTGCTCAGCTGATAGGCGCTGCCGATGCCGGAGATGCCGGCGCCGACGATCAGCACGTCGAAGTGTTCGGTCGCGTGCGAGGACGCGGCCTCCCGGATGGGCGCGATGACGTTCATGTGAGTCCCTGGGCTTTGGTCTTGATGGTGTTTCCTCGCGTGACAGGCTGAACCCGATCACGACGATGGTCAACCCGCGACGGCGAGCCGCAACCCAGCCCTGAACGATCTCAATTTCCGCTGAGCGGCATGCCCCATTGCCGCGCGATTTGTGCGACCCAATCGCGATATAGCGTGAGCGGCGTGACGCCGGTCATGCCGCCGCAGCCGGCGCCGAGATTCGGTCCGGTCGACCATGAGATGACGCCGATCAGCACCTGACCCCGCGGCTGCGTCTCGAACGCAGGGCCGCCGGAGTCGCCGGTACATCCGCCCAGTCCGGACCGCGCGCCTTGCGTCGCCGGATCGACCAGCCGGATTTGCAACGTGCCTGGCTTGCCCGTCGCAACCAACGCCGCCCCACGCACCACGCCGCCGCTCTTGCCGTCGCCGGGAATCGCGACGCCGATCCCTGCGACCGTGAACGCGTTGCCGGCGGCAAGCGGCGGCTGCGGCACGCCGAGCGCCACCGGCACGCGCGCGTCCGCGGGCGCCTCCAATTCCAGCAGCGCGACATCGGCGGTGGCACGATGCGCCAGGATGGCCTGCACGCTGAAGCTCGGATGCACCGCCACCCTCCGGACCGTCTTGAGAACCGGCTTGCGGTCACGATCGTATTCCACGATGCGGTAATCGAGCCCCGGCTGCACGCAATGTCCGGCGGTCAGCACCAGCTTCGGAGCAATCAGCGCGCCGCTGCAAAAATTGCCGCGCGAGCCGACGATCGTGACCACGGAGCGGCCGATGCCGTCATTCAGCGCCGGCGCGTTGCCGACGATGGCAAGGATTGGCGATGGCGCGAGCAGGACGGCGGCTGCAATGATTGCGTGAGACGGCTTCATCGCGGCAGCAATAGCGGCTGCCGCCGAGGTCGCCAAGTGCGGCGTCCCGTGCTAGCGATCATCCAGGGATCGAGCGAGGACGGGACTGACATGGTCGAGGCGGTGATCTTTGATTTCGGTGGCGTGATGACGACATCGCCGTTCGAGGCATTCGCGCGGTTCGAGAAGGAGCGCGGCTATCCCGTCGACATCATCCGCAACACCAATGCTGCCAACCATCTCGAGAACGCCTGGGCGAAATTCGAGCGCGCCGAAATCGACCTCGAGACGTTTGATAGGTTGTTTGCCGAGGAGTCGCTGGCACTCGGTGGCGCAGCGGTCAGCGGGCGCGAGGTGCTGCCGCTGCTCGCCGGCGATCTCCGGCCCGACATGGTCGAGGCCCTCCGCCGCATCAAGGCGGAATGCAAGACCGGCTGCATCACCAACAATCTCCCGGCGAACGCAACCGGCAGCCAGGGCGGCCGCTCGTTGTACGTCGCGGAAGTGATGGTGCTGTTCGATCACGTGATCGAATCGGCCAAGATCGGGCTGCGCAAGCCCGATCCCCGGATCTACCAGATGATGACCGAGACGCTCGGAGTCAGCCCCGCGGACTGCGTCTACCTCGACGATCTCGGCATCAACCTGAAGCCGGCGCGCGAGATGGGCATGACCACGATCAAGGTCGTCAGCGCATCGCAGGCGATCGCGGAGCTGGAAGCGGCGACGGGATTGAGCCTGCGCTGATCATCATTGCGCGGCGAACTTGCGCCGAAGCAATCCAGAGGCTTCGTGGGATTCTTGATTGCGTCGCTGCGCTCGCAACGACGCTGATCTCAATAGTTCGTCTGTTTGGCCCGCTCCGGAAAAGCCGCCGCCAGTGCTGCGCCGTCGGCCCGCAGCACGCCACGCTCGGTGATCAGCCCGCTCACCAGCCGGGCCGGGGTGACGTCGAAGCCGTAGTTCGCGACTGGCGATCCCGGCGGCACGATGCGCACGGTCTCGATGCGGCCGTCGGCGGTGCGGCCGGTCATCTCGGTCACCTCCTGCGCACTGCGCTGTTCGATCGGGATCTGCCGTCCCTCGGCAACGGCAAAGTCGATCGTGGGCGACGGCAGCGCGACATAGAACGGCACACCATTGTCATGCGCGGCCAGCGCCTTCAGATAGGTGCCGATCTTGTTGCAGACGTCGCCATTGGCGGCGACGCGGTCGGTGCCGACGATGGCGAGATCGACCATCCCATGCTGCATGAGATGGCCGCCGGTGTTGTCCGGGATGACGGTATGCGCCACGCCGTGATGCCCGAGTTCCCAGGCAGTCAGCGAGGCGCCCTGATTGCGCGGCCGGGTCTCGTCGACCCAGACATGGATCGGAATGTCGCGATCGTGCGCGAGATAGATCGGCGCGGTCGCCGTGCCCCAATCAACGGTCGCAAGCCAGCCGGCATTGCAGTGGGTCAGCACGTTCACGACTTCGCCCGGCTTCTTGCGCGCCGCGGCCGCCTCGATCAGCGCGAAGCCGTGCGCGGCGATGCCCTGGTTGATCGTGACGTCCTCGCCGGCAATGTCGACGGCGCGGGAATAGGCCGCATCGCGACGCTCCGACGGCGCCAGCCGGCGCAGCATGGTGCTCATCGTGTCGAGCGCCCATTTCAGGTTGATCGCCGTCGGCCGCGTCGCGATCAGCATCTCGTAGGCGCGGTCGATGCCGGGATCGGAGCGGTCGTCGCGCATCGCCAGCGCCATGCCGAACGCGGCGGTAGCGCCGATCAGCGGCGCACCGCGGACCAGCATGCCGCGGATCGCGTCAGCGGCCTCCTCGCATGTCGTGATCTTCGCCACCACGAACTCGTGCGGCAATCGGCGCTGATCGATCGCGCAGACCGACCAGCCATCGGAGTCGAGCCAGATGCTGCGATAGTGCCGGCCGTCCACCTTCATGTTCGATCCCCCTCAGCCGCGCAAGATACGGCTTGCGACCGCATCGAGCTTCTTCAGAAGCTCGGGATCGCGCGCCTCCGGCGCAGTGATCAAGGCTGTATCGAGCGCACGGTCGGAGCCGATCGGGCACGGTTCGTGCTCGCGCGGAAACTCGCGGGCGAGCCGCGAGACCAGTGATTTGGCCTTGTCGGCGTTGGTGGTGAGCACGCGAATGATGTCCTGCACGGTAACGGCGTCATGATCCGGATGCCAGCAGTCGAAGTCGGTCACCATTGCGACCGTCGCGTAGCAGATCTCGGCCTCGCGGGCGAGCTTCGCCTCCGGCATGTTGGTCATGCCGATCACCGAATAGCCTGACGCCTTGTAGGTCATGCTCTCGGCATAGGTCGAGAATTGCGGCCCCTCCATGCAGACATAGGTGCCGCCGCGCACGACCGCGATGCCTTCCGCCTCGGCCGCCGCCGCCAGATGAATGCGCAACCGCGGCGAAACCGGATGCGCCATCGACACGTGGGCGACGCACCCCTTGCCGAAAAACGAGCTCTCGCGCTTGTAGGTGCGATCGACGAACTGATCGACCAGCACGAAGGTACCCGGCGGGAGCTCTTCCTTGAACGAGCCGCAGGCCGACAGCGACACCAGGTCGGTGACGCCAGCGCGCTTCAGCACGTCGATGTTGGCGCGATAATTGATGTCGGAGGGGGACAGCCGGTGTCCCTTGTCATGGCGCGGCAGGAACACGATCGGCAGGCCCGCGATCGTCCCCCGGCGTACCGGCGCCGACGGCTCACCCCAGGGGCTCGCGATCACCTCTTCGCGGGCATCTTCCAGTCCCGGCAGCTCATAGATGCCTGAGCCGCCGATAATGCCAAGCACAGCCTTCGTCATGACGTCCCCATCTCCAACCGAGACGAGAATGCCAGCTTTGCGACGAATTGAAAACAGCGACGCGGCGATCCGTGGGGCGTGGCAACTGATCAGGCAGCCTTGGCTGCCGCCAGCTGACCGCTCACCAGACGCTCCAGCGTGGCGACAGACTGGAAGTTCTCCGGCGTGATCAGCTCCTGCGGAATGGTGAAATCGAACTCCGCCTCAAGCGCCAGCATCAGGTTGACCATGTCCATGGACGTCAGCCCGATGTCGACGAGCTTTGCATCCGCCGTCACGTCGGCGGCCGTGGCGTTCTGCGCGAGGATATCGCGCACGAGCGCCACGATCCTGTGACTGACATCGACATCGAAACTCGGCATGGGGACCTCTTCACTCGCGGCTTGTTCGGGCACGTCGGATCTGATCGACGCTCGCGCAGGGAGATAATGCAATTCGGCGTCGAAAGAGTTACGCCGCATCCCGTTCCAAGTCTGAACTCGTCTTAACGCTAACGGCTTGGTCCAGAATTCTCGGACCAAAACAACCAGGAATTAACCCCCACCCGTCGATGGCGCGGCGTTTACCCTGAATTTCGTCGACGTATTTGAATCAAATCCATACCCTGCGTGCAGCCCAAAGAAGGCGCAGTGCATCTGTCCTGATCTTGCGAGGACGCACGTGCCGATCTCTCAACGAGACAAAATCCGGAGTATCGATCGGTCATGACTCTCCAGGGAACCGCGCTTCGAAACCCGATCCCCGACGATGGCGAGAGCCTCCTGCTCGATCGCAGCGACATGTTCCTGCAGCGGACCGCCGCTGTTGCCGCGCGGGCCGCCGCGGAAGCCGACGAGGTCGACCGTGACGGCCGCTTCCCCAAGGCCGCAATCGAAGCGTCACGCGAGCACAAGCTGCTCGGGATGCAGATTCCGGTCGAGTTCGGTGGCTTCGGTGCCTCGATTCACGACATTGCCGATGCCTGCTATGCGCTCGGCCGCGCCTGCGCCTCCAGCGCCATGATCTTCGCCATGCACCAGACCAAGGTCGCCTGCCTGGTGCGTCACGGCCGCGGCAGCGCCTACATGGAATCCCTGATGCGCCGTATCGCATCCGAGCAGCTGCTGATGGCCTCGTCCACCACCGAGGGACAGAACGGCGGCAACATCCGCGCAAGCGCTGCGGCCGTCGGCCACGAGAATGGCCGCATCTCGCTGAAGCGCGACGCCGCGGTCATCTCCTATGGCGCGGAAGCCGATGGCCTCGTCACGATTGCACGGCGCGCCGACGGCGCCGCCGCCTCCGATCAGGTGCTGCTGGCGCTGACCAGGGACGACTACACGATCTCGCGCACCCTTGGCTGGGAAACGCTGGGCATGCGCGGCACCTGCTCAACAGGATTCGCGCTCGAGGTGAGTTGTCCCTCCGACCGCATGTTCACCGAGCCCTATGAGCGCATCCACGGCCAGACGATGACGCCGTTCGCACATCTGTGCTGGTCGTCGGCCTGGGCCGGCATCGCTGCGGCTGCCGTGGAGCGCGCTCAGCGCTTCCTGCGCAAGGCCGCACGCGGCGCCGGCGGACAGATGCCGCCGGCAGCTGCGCATTACACCGCGGCGAAGATGGCGCTGGCCCGGCTGCGCGCAATGATCGTCACCAACATGGATGCCTTCGTCGCCCATGAGTATGACGAGCGGGCGCTGGGTTCGCTCGACTTCCAGTCCTCCATCACGCTATTGAAGGTGCAGGCCTCTGAACTTGCCGTCGAGACCGTGATGCATGCCATGCGCGCCTGCGGTCTCTCGGGCTATCGCAACGACGGCGAGTTCTCGATCGGCCGCCACCTGCGCGACGTTCTGTCGGCGCCGATCATGATCAACAACGACCGTATTCTCGCAAACATTGCCACGGCCAACTTGATGAGCACGGTACCGACTTCGCTCCATGAATGATCGCGCCGATTGCAGCCATTGCCTCGACCCAGGATTTGCACAATGACGATTCCCGTTCTCCCGCAGTCGCCCGAGATTGCACCCCAGCCGGCCGACGCGCTCGATCATCTGACCGGCGCGCTGTTCCATCGCATGGGCGCGGATGGCGTCTATGCGCGGACCGCGCTGTATGAAGGCGTGGTGGAGCGGCTCGCGACGCTCATCACGCGGCATCGCGAGCCCGGCACGGAGGTCATGCGCTTTCCGCCCGTCATGAGCCGCGCCCAGCTCGAAAAGTCGGGCTATCTGAAGAGTTTCCCCAACCTGCTCGGCTGCGTCTGCGGCCTGCACGGCACCGAGCGGGACATCCATGAAGCCGTGGCACGGTTCGACAAGGGCGGCGACTGGACCACCTCATTGTCACCAGCCGACCTCGTGCTGTCGCCCGCGGCCTGCTATCCGGTCTATCCGATCGCGGCGAGCCGCGGCGCGCTGCCGGTCGGCGGCCTGCGCTTCGACGTCGCGGCCGATTGCTTCCGCCGCGAGCCGTCGCGTCATCTCGACCGCCTGCAGTCGTTCCGGATGCGCGAATATGTCTGTATCGGCACGCCCGACGACGTCTCGGCATTCCGCGACCGCTGGATGGTAAAGGCACAGGCGATTGCGCGCGATCTCGGCCTGTCGTTCCGCGTCGATCATGCCAGCGACCCGTTCTTCGGCCGCGTCGGCCAGATGAAGGCGGTCAGCCAGAAGCAGCAGGCGCTGAAATTCGAGCTGCTGGTGCCGTTGCGCTCGGAGGAGCAGCCCACCGCCTGCATGAGCTTCAACTATCATCGCGAGCATTTCGGCACCACCTGGGGCATCGACGATGCCGACGGTGCGCCGGCGCACACCGGTTGCGTGGCCTTCGGCATGGACCGCCTGGCAGTCGCGCTGTTCCACACCCACGGCATCGATCCGACGCGCTGGCCGTCGCGCGTGCGGGAAGCGCTGCAATTCGAGCGCCAGGCAAGCACCGTCGGCTGACGCCACCAAGCCGCCGGCGAGGGATCGGCAGACCATCTCATGAGCGCGCTCCAGCCACCGATCCGGTGCCGCGAGATCGGAGCCTCCGATCTGGACGCGGTCGCCGATCTCTTGGCGCGCGGCTTTCCCCGGCGCCCCTGCCGCTATTGGTCGAGCGGCCTGCAGCGACAGGCCGCGCGCCCGACGCCCGAGGGCTATCCACGCTACGGCTACCTGCTCGAGCAGGGCGGCAATGCGGTCGGCGTCCTGCTGCTGATCTACAGCAATCGAGGCACACCAGCGCAGCCCCGGATCTGGTGCAATCTCTCGAGCTGGTATGTCGAGCCGGCGTTCCGCAACTACGCGACGATGCTCACCGCGATCGCCCAGCGGCGGCCCGAGGTCACCTACGTCAACATCAGCGCCGCGCGCCGGACCTGGCCGATCATCGAGGCTCAGGGGTTTCGTGCCTATTGTCGCGGCCTGTTGTTTTCCATTCCGGTACTCTCGGCTGCGGGCCAGGGCGCTCGAGTCCAACAGGTCGCGGCAGATGCGCACGCTGTAGACGGCATTCCATCCGACGAAGCGGATCTGCTGATCCGCCACGCCGGCCATGGCTGTCTCAGCATCGTGGTCAGGTCGAAGCAGAGCAGCATTCCCCTGGTGCTGCAGCAGGCGCGCATCCGGCAAGGACGGTTCGCACTGCCCGCCATGCAGCTGATCTATTGCCGCGACATCTCAGACTATGTCGCCTGCGCCGGCGCCGTCGGCCGTTTCCTGCTGCTGCGGGGCCGCGTGTCCGTCATCGTCGACGCCAACGGACCGGTCGCCGGGCTGTACGGCGTCTACACCGAACGCCGCGGCCGCAAGTACATCAAGGGGCCGCAGCCGGCGCGGCTCGGCGATCTCAGCGACACCGAGCTTCCGATCTACGGGTCCTGACCTATGCCGCCGCCCTGGCCTGTTGCGCATAGTCCCAGTACAGCGTGCGCGCACGGCTGAACACCGGACCGATCGGCATCGTCCGCTCGTCGATGCGGATCACCGGCGCGACCTTGGCGAAGTTGCCCGATGAGAATATCTCGTCGGCGTTCAGAAAATCGTCATATCGAAGCGTCGTCTCGACCACACTGACGCCGTCGCCTCGCAGCAATTCGATCACGCGCTGTCGCGTGATCCCGTTGAGGAAGGTTCCGTTCGGCACTGGCGTGAAGACAACGCCATCCTTGACCATGAACACGTTGGCATTGCCGAACTCGGCGACGTTGCCGAGCAGATCCAGCATCAGGCAATTGTTGAAGCCGCGCGAGGCCGCCTCGATCAGCGCGCGCGAATTGTTCGGATAGAGGCACGCCGCCTTGGCGTCGACCGGCGCGCATTCGGCCGTCGGCCGCCGGAACGGCGACAGCGTGATGGCGTTGCCCGTCGGCTGCGGCATCGGCGCCTCATAGATGCACAGGCACCAATTGGTGGTCTCGGGATCGAACATGACACCACCGCCGGCGCCGTGCTGCGCCCAGTACATCGGGCGGATGTAGAGCTCGGCTCTTGCTGCGAAGCGCGCGACGCCCTCCCGCGCCAGCCCCATCCAGGTCTCGACGTCCACCACGGGCTTGAGCCGGAAATTGATCGCGGACTGATTCACCCGCGCGCAGTGCCGATCGAGATCGGGCGTCACGCCTTCGAATGCGCGCGCCCCGTCGAACACGGTCGATGCGAGCCACGTCGCGTGGGTCCGGACGCCCATGATCGGTGCATTGCCCTCGCGCCATTCGCCGTCGAAGAAGGTCCAGGTCTGCGAGTAACTGACAGGCTTGACGATGTGGGTCATGGCGGCGCTCCCGTTCGGCATCGATCGTATCTGCACTTCTGGCGTGAATATTTTAAGGATTTCCCGGTCGCGACCTGCCGCTCATGATCGATTCACTGCTGATGGGCACAATGCCCGATGCCTTGGTTAACTGGAGCTGTCATGCCGCTCGACCCTCGCGCCCAGCGCCTGCTTTCGATGGTGGCGGCCGTTGTGACGGAAAGCCGGGAGCCTCCGAGTCCCCGGCAACGCCGGCAGTCGCTGGCGAAACTGATGCAGTTCGCGCGCAACGACTGCGGCGCCGCCATCACGCGGGACGGCGATTTCTCCGGTCCCTCCGGGCTGCTTCGTTATCGCCTGTATACGCCTGCAGCAGGCCTGGACGATACCGGGATGCCGCCCGGCTTCGTATACTTTCACGGCGGCGGTCTCGTGGCAGGCAGCATCGACACGCACGACAAGGTCGCCGCCGCGCTTGCCGCCGCCGCCGGCTGCCGGCTGCTCTCGATCGACTACCGTCTCGCTCCCGAGCACACGTTCCCCGCAGCAATCGAGGATGCGATCGCTGCGGTTCACTTCGCCATCGATCACGCGGCCGCGCTCGGCATCGACGGCAATCGCATTGTGATCGGCGGCGATTCCGCGGGCGCCACGCTCGCCGCCGCGGTTTGTCAGCAGGCTGCCGGCAGCACCGGTCTCAGGATCGCGCTGCAATGCCTGATCTGCCCGGTGCTTGATTTTTCCAACCCCTGGCCGTCGCGCGAGTTGTTCGGGACCGGCTATCTGATCGACAGGGCGACTTGGCAGGCCGACCTCGCCGACTATCTGGCCGGCGAGGTCGATGTCGCCAATCCACTGATATCGCCCTTGTGCCACGAGACGCTGGCTGGGCTTCCCCCCGCCGTGATCCACACCGCGGAGTTCGATCCGATGCGCGACGAGGGCAATGCCTATGCCGCACGACTCGCGGAGGCCGGCGTCACGGTCGCGCATGTCTGTCACGACGGCATGGTTCACAATTTCCACGCCCTCGGTGCGATCCTGCCGCAGGCGAAGGTCGCACTGGATCTGGTCGGGCAGCAGATCCGGTCGCTCCTGCGTGTCCCTGTTGCGCGCTAATTCGAAGCTCTTCGGCCACATATCGTTAGGGTTATTTCGTCGTTCTTGTCGCGAATTATTGCCCGCTTTACGCCTGCGCTCCTACAACGACACCACTCGCGGAATACGAGCAGCTCGCCGCATTGATCGAAGCGAGCGGGGAGATCGCCGATGCGCAACGAGACGATTGCAATCCACGCCGGCTATGAGCCGGAGGCGACCACCAAGGCCGTCGCGGTTCCGATCTATCAGACCGCCGCCTACGCCTTCGACAGCGCCGATCACGGCGCCGCGCTGTTCAATCTCGAAGCCGAGGGCTATCGCTACAGCCGGATCTCGAACCCGACCACGGCGGTGCTCGAGAAGCGCGTCACCGAGCTCGAGGGCGGCGTTGGCGCGCTCGCCGTCGGCACCGGGCAGGCGGCGCTTCACTTCGCATTCGTCAATCTTGCCGATGGCGGCGGCAACATCGTCTCGGTGCCACAGCTCTACGGCACCACGCACACGCTGCTCGGTCACATCCTGCCGCGCCAGGGCATCACTGGACGCTTTGCCGAAAGCGATGCGTCCGACGCCATCGAGCGTCTCATCGACGAAAACACCAAGGCCGTCTTCGCCGAGACGATCGGCAATCCCGCCGGCAATGTCTGCGACATCGAGGCGCTGGCGAAGGTCGCGCATCGCAACGGCGTCCCGCTGATCGTCGACAACACCGTCGCAACACCGATCCTGCTGCGGCCGTTCGATTACGGCGCCGACATCGCGGTGCATTCGCTGACCAAGTTTCTCGGCGGTCACGGCACGACGCTGGGCGGCATGCTGGTCGACAGCGGCAACTTCCCCTGGAAGGATCACGCCGACCGCTTTCCCGCCTTCACCCAGCCCGACGCGTCCTATCACGGGATGGTCTACACCGATCATTTCGGCCGCAGCGCCTATATCCAGCGCGCGCGCAGCGTCTATCAGCGGACCATGGGCGCGGTGCTGTCGCCGTTCAATGCCTTCCTGCTGCTGCAGGGCATCGAAACGGTCGCGCTGCGCATGGAGCGCCACGTCGAGAATGCGCGCAAGGTCGCCGAATTCCTGCGCAACGATCCGCGCGTCGCGTGGGTCAACTACGCCGGTTTCGCCGACAGCCGCTATTATCCCCTGGTCCAGAAATATCTCGACGGCCGGGCGTCGTCGCTGTTCACATTCGGGATCAAGGGCGGCATGGAGGCGGGCAAGGCGTTCTATGACGCCCTGAAGCTGGTCACACGGCTGGTCAATATCGGCGATGCGAAGTCGCTGGCCTGCCATCCCGCATCGACCACGCATCGGCAGATGCCGCCGGACGACCAGCGCAAGGCGGGCGTCCTCCCGGAGACGATCCGGCTGTCGATCGGCATCGAGCATGTCAGCGACATCATCGAGGATCTCGACCAGGCGCTCGCCCAGGCCTGCCCTCGCACGCGTCAGCTGGATGCGGCGGAGTAGAGCGATCAGCCGATGACCCTGCTGTTCGACCGACATCGCAGGATCGCGAGCCCTGCCCTCGCGCCCGCTGAATTCGACGACCGCGGCCGACGCCCGATCGAGCTTTCGATCGGCCTCGTCAACAACATGCCGGACAGCGCCCTGAAGGCGACTGATCTCCAGATCGGCCGCCTGCTGCGGCAGTGCGCGCCGCGGCACGTCCGCATCCGCCTGCACTGCTTCTCGCTGCCCTCCATCTCTCGCTCGCAGGCGGCCAGGAGCCACGTCGCCCAGTCCTACGCCGACATCGGGTCGCTCGATCGGCTCGGCATCGACGGCCTGATCGTGACCGGCGCCGAGCCTGTCGCCGCGGCCTTGCGCGACGAACCCTATTGGTCGGACCTCACCTCCGTGATCGACTGGGCCAGAACCAACACGCGCTCGACCATCTGGTCGTGTCTCGCGGCCCACGCGGCCGTGCTGCATCTCGACGACATCGAGCGGCAGCGGCTGGCGAGCAAATGCTCCGGCATCTTCGACTGCGTGAAGGTCCAGGACGACTGGCTCACGCACGGCATCCATTTGCCGCTTCAGGTGCCGCACTCGCGCCTCAACGCCGTCAACGAGCCGCTGCTGGCGGAGCGCGGCTACGATATCCTGACCCGCTCGGACGAAGTCGGCGTCGACATTTTCGCGCGCTCGATGCCGAGCCGGTTCGTGTTCTTCCAGGGCCATCCCGAGTATGACGCGCTCTCCCTGCAGCGCGAATACATGCGTGACATCGCGCGCTTTCTCGCCGGGCAGCGCGACGACTACCCGCGGCTGCCGAAATCCTATTTCAGCGCCGAGAGCGAGGCGGTGCTCAACGCGTTCGAGTGGCGGGCCAAGGAAAGGCGCGACCCGACGCTGGCGGCCGAGCTCCCGGGATTGACGCTGCGGCCCGATCTCGCCGCCGAAAGCGCCGCCCAGACGCTGTTCAGCAACTGGATCGGCCATCTCGGGCAAACCGGATAGCGCTACAGCCCGCCTTTCATGGGGGCGATCGCGCAGTCGCGCGCAATCTGTTAGATTGGCACGGCACACTTCGCTTGCAAGGTTCCGATGGCCCGACGCACCGGCAGCGCCGATCTTCCGCTCCATTCCGGACGCGTCCCGGCCTGGCTCGGCACGCGCATGGCCTCGCTCGGCGCCATCATCACCCAGGCGATCGTGCATCATTACGGCCGCGACGAATTCCTGGCGCGGATGTCGCATCCGTTCTGGTTCCAGTCGTTCGGCGCCGTCATGGGCATGGACTGGCATTCCTCCGGCATCACCACGAGCGTGATCGGCGCTCTGAAGCGCGGGCTGAAGCCGCTGTCCGGCGAGCTCGGCATCTACGTCTGCGGCGGCCGCGGCGAGCATTCGCGCAAGACGCCCGACGAGCTGCGCCTGCTCGGCGACCGGCTCGGCCTCGACGGCGAGGAGCTGGTGCGGACCAGCAAGCTCGTCGCCAAGGTCGACAGCGCCGCGGTGCAGGACGGCTTCGACCTCTATCTGCACGGCTTCTTCGTCACCGCCGACGGCAAATGGACCGTGGTGCAGCAGGGCATGAATGGCGACGCCCGCCAGGCCCGGCGCTATCACTGGCATTCGCAACAGCTCGCGAGCTTCGTCGACGCTCCGCACAGCGCCATCGACGGTCCCGTCCAGGGCGAGATCGTCAACCTCACCGACAAGCGCGCCGCGCCGTCGCGCGACGCCCAGCTCGAGCTGCTCGCCGAGCTCGGCCCCGACCGCGTCGTCACCGAGTTCGAACGGCTGAGCGCGCCGGAGCCGGCGCAGGGCCTGCTGCCGCATCTGGTCATGCCGGCGCATCACGACGTCAGGCCGAAGGACGTATTCGCCCGCCGCCTCCACGGCACGCTGGCGGCCGCGGCCGAGCGCGGCCCGGTCGACTTCCCCGACCTGCTGCTGACGCCGGGCGTCGGCGCCCGCACCGTGCGCTCGCTCGCCATGGTCGCCGAGGTCGTGCATGGCGCGCCGTATCGATTCGGCGACCCGGCGCGGTTCTCGCTGGCGCATGGCGGCAAGGACCGGCATCCCTATCCGGTGCCGATCAAGGTCTATGACGAGACCATCCGCGTGCTCAAATCGGCTGTCGGCAACGCCAAGCTCGGCCGCGACGAGGCGCTGTCGGCGCTGAAGCGGCTCGACGACCAGGCCCGCCGGCTGGAGCGCAGCGCGACCGGCCCCTCGCTCGATGCCTACATCGCGACGGAGCGCGCCGCCTCGCCAGAGCTCGACGGCCGTTCGGTGTTCGGCTGGGAGCGCGACCTCATCCAGCGCACCGGCGAGGCGTAGCGGCATGCCGGCGCACAGCGCGGGCGTGCTCGCCTTTCGCCGCACCGCCGATGGACTCGAGGTGCTGCTGGTGCATCCCGGCGGCCCGTTCTGGCGCAACAAGGATCTCGGCGCCTGGTCGATCCCGAAGGGCGAGTTCGGTGCCGGCGAGGCGGCCGAGGCGGTGGCGCGGCGCGAATTCGCCGAGGAGCTCGGCACGACGCTGACGGCGCCGCTCGTGCCGCTCGGCGAGATCAAGCAGCGCGGCGGCAAGGTGGTCGAGGCATTCGCCGCCGAAATCGATCTCGATGCCGACAGCATCACCAGCAACGCGTTCGAGCTCGAATGGCCGCCGCGTAGCGGCCACGTCAGGCGCTTTCCCGAGGTGGACCGCGCCGCCTGGTTCGATCTCGCCGAGGCGAGGGTCCGGATCAATCCAGCCCAGGCCGCGCTGCTCGACCGTGTCGTGGCGATCGGCGGAGGGTGAACTGTCACCATCCGCCGCCGACGTCACGCCGCTCGGACGTTGCCGAGGAATCGCCCGGTCTGGGTCTTGAGCTGATCCGACTGGCTGCCAAGCTGGGAGGCCGCGCTCAGCACCTGCGCCGCCGCGGCGCCGACCTGGCCGGACGCCTCGCGCACGCCGACGATGTGCTGCATGACCCCCTGGGTGCCCTGCGCCGCCTGCTGGACGCTGCGGGCAATTTCCTTGGTCGCGGCACCCTGCTCCTCGACCGCGGCTGCGATCGCGTCGGTGATCTCGTTCATCTGGCCGATGGTCGCGCCGATCTCGCGGATGGCGTTGACGGTGGAGCCGGTGGCGTCGCGGATGGCTTCGATCTGGCTGGTGATCTCCTCGGTTGCCTTGGCGGTCTGCGCCGACAGCGCCTTGACCTCGTTGGCGACCACCGCGAAGCCCTTGCCGGCCTCGCCGGCACGCGCCGATTCGATGGTGGCGTTCAGCGCCAGCAGGTTGGTCTGGCCGGCGATGGTCTGGATCAGCGCCATGACCTCGCCGATCTTCTGCGACGCGTGGACCAGCCGGTCGACCATCGCCTCCGTCCGCGTCGCCTGCCCGACCGCGTTCTGAGCGATCGAGGACGACTGCGTGACCTGCTTGGCGATCTCCTGGATCGATGACGACAGCTGCTCGGCGGAGGCCGACACCGTCTGCACGTTCTTGGCGGTCTGCTCGGCGGCCGCGGCCACCTTCGCGCTCTGGTCGGTCGTGCCGGCGACGATGCTCGACATCGATTGCGCCGAGGTCTGCAGCTCGCCGGCGGCGGTCGCGGTGGTCTGGATCACGCCGCCGATCGAGCGCTCGAACTCGTCGGCGATCCGCACCAGCACCGTGCGGCGCTCCTCGGCGGCCTGCTGCTTGGACTGCTCCTGCTCGGCCCGGAGACGCTCGCTCTCGGCGAGATGGTCCTTGAAGATCTGCAGGCTGCGCGCCATGCGGCCGATCTCGTTCCTGCGATCCGTGAACGGCACCTCGAGGCCCAGATTGCCCTTGGTCAGCTCGTCCATCACGGCGCAGGTACGGTCGAGCGGAACGACGACGCTGCGTCCGAGCCAGAAGGCGACGACCGCGGCCACCAGCAGACCTGCGAGCGCGCCGAAGCCGGCCCACAGCGCGCGCTGATAGACGACCGCATCGACGTCGTCGACATACACGCCGGCCTGGATCGCCAGCATCTTGTCGCCGCTGCCATAAGCGCCGACGTAGG
The DNA here is from genome assembly GCF_032484895.1 of Bradyrhizobium sp. SZCCHNRI3052. Lineage (NCBI taxonomy): Bacteria > Pseudomonadati > Pseudomonadota > Alphaproteobacteria > Hyphomicrobiales > Nitrobacteraceae > Bradyrhizobium > Bradyrhizobium sp. SZCCHNRI3052. The sequence goes on from NZ_JAUETW010000009.1 coordinate 257,672, forward strand.
ACATCTTCGGCAGCTCGGTCGTCCCCCCCGCGCGCGGCACCTTGTACTCGACGAAGCCGCCGCCGGCGCGCGCCATGCGCACGATGTCCTGGATCAGGAGCTTGCCGGTGGAATCCTTGAAGTCCCAGCGGTTGACGTTGATGTATTTCGGGTTGGCGTGGACATAGGTCACGCCCGCATCCGACGATCCGGTTCCGTAGACGCCGAGATAGTCGTTGTACTGGCCCCAGCGCATTGCGCCGATCGCGGCGTAGGCCTGCTGCCGCGCCTGCTCCGGCGCCATCTTGCCGGCGGTCGCCGCGGCGTCATAATAGCTCAGCACCTTGACGGCGGACTCGACGAGGTTGCGGACCATGGTCTGCCGCTCCTCGAGAACGGTTCCGCGCAGCATCAGGATCTGCATGGCGGAGACGGCGAACAGTGCGATCGACATCACGGCGATGATCGCCGCGAGACGCTGATAGACAGTCAGGTGTCGCATTTTCTGGTTCTCGTTGCGTGGACTGTATGCACGATACCAACCGTACATTAATGGTTTGCTATCCGTGCCGCCCGAACACTGTCGAACTAATTAGTTTTTGGACGGATCATGTCCACTCACGCGAACTCAAGCCAGAGAACAACCAACCCGACCTGGGGTGGCGATCGTTCGAACTAACATGCGATAATCCGAGGTATCATCCAAGGGGACGGCCGGTTCCCTGCGAAGTTCCAGTGGGTTAGGTGTCGAGTTCCCACGGAGTTTCGTCGTCGCGACGCGTCAGGCGCCCGAGCTTTGTGCAGCTCAGCCCTCACCTCATCGAGGGCGCAGGGAAGACCAGGCATCGGCTGATTCCTGCGGCCCCCGTGCGGAAAGGAATGCACGGGGCAGGAACCACAGGTTCAGCCGGGTTTGCCCGGCCTTCCCTGCGCAATGGTGTTACGGCTGCTTCGCACTCTCCCCGGGGACCGGCGTTCTTGCCCCCGTTTGCGACAACGCACCAATGGCACGCCACGCAGGCATCAGCGTCGGGATGCCAGGACCATGCGACTTGACCGTCCGTGCCGGCGCCGCTCGTCAGTCGGCGCCTGCCCGTCCATCACATCCCACCCCAACGCTCCTGACGATGCGCAGCGCCCCTCGTCGATGAGGCGGGACAATCAGAGAGAAGCACGAATTCCGATAAAACGAAAGAACAAAATTTGCGCAGGCGGGCGCGGCTGCGGCGATGTCGTTGAAGCAACGACCGAACTTCGCGTTGTGGCGCAGGACGGATGCGACCTGTCCCCGCGGCCCGGCGCTCCCGGCGAGCCCATGTCCGGTCCGACGGGCGACTCGGTCGAACGCCTCAGGGAGAGACCGCCGCGCGCGCCGGCCGGCGCTGCCGCAGCAGCAACAGGATGACCACCGCCGCGCACGAGCAGGCAAGGCTCAGCGCCAGCGGCGCTTTGCTGCCGTAGCGGGTCAAGAGCTCGACGAGGATGGGCGCCGACACCGCCGACAGCAGGTTGAGCGGCAGTCCGATCTGGGCGGACGCCTTGGCGAACGCCGCCTTGTCGTAGAACACCAGCGGCATCGTGGCTCGCGCCACGGCGAGCGCGCCACTGCCAAGGCCGTAGATCAGGATGAAGCCGCCGATCGCGGCGTGCGAGCCGTCGCTCAGCATCAGCAGCAGCATCGCCACCGGCAGCGCCAGTCCGGCGACGATCGCGGTGCTGATGCCGTCCCAGCGGCCGCCGCCGAGAAAATCGATGGCGCGGGCGCTGATCTGGATCACGCCTAGCATCGAGCCGAAGCCGACCGCCTCGGCCGCCGACAGGCCTTCGGCTTTCAACAGCTCGATCAGCACCGCCCCCATCCCGAACGCGACGAAGGCGTTGAGGCCGGAGGCGCCGACCAGCAGATAGAACGTGCCGCGCGACGGCGTCGCTGCGGGGGCCGATGCCGCCGCATCCGAGGACGGCGGCAGATGATCATGGACGCGCCGCGGCAGCAGGAACACGAACAGCGGCAGCGACACCAGCAGCAGCAGGCCGGCATAGACGAGGCAGGTGCTGCGCCAGCCGATATGCGCCGAGAGGGCCGAGGTGACCGGCCAGAAGATGCTGCTCGACAGGCCCGTGACCAGCATCAGCGCCCCGATGGCGCTGCGCGCTCGCAGGCCCGCGATTTCGTTGAGCACGATGTAGGAGGCGGTCGAGAGCGTGGCGCTGCCGGCCACGCCGAGCAGCAGCCATGCGGCGTAGTAGGAGAGCGGCCCCTGCGCGGCCGACAGCAGCGCGTAGCCCGGCGCGGCCAGCAGGGTACCCGCGATCATGACGCGGCGGCCACCGTGCTTGACGAACGGCCGCGCCAGCAGCGGCGAGCAGAGCCCCATCGACATGTACAGCACCGTGGTGCTGGCGAAGATCGCGGTCAGATCCATCTCCAGATCCGCCGCCATGGCCCGGCCGATCACCGCTGGCAGGCTGAGCGTGCCCCAGGCGATGAGCTGGGTGACGGCCAGCACGATCAGGACGCGCAGGAGGGAGGGGTCGGCGATGACGGGGGGCATTTCGGACGGGGGCACTGCACGGAGGTGACGCGCGGCGCGCGTTGCAATCCTAATTCTAGAGCATTCGCGCCGAATCAGCCCCGCTGTTTCGGAATTGCGGCCCCGCCACCGGCGGGGTGCTCGTGCCAGTGCCGGCAACTGCACGCACGGCCGCCGGCCCGAGCAGGAACAGCATGAGCAGCGCCGCACGGGAGCAGCCGATCGTCAGCCCCCATGGGTCTCAAGGCGAAGCAAGAGCATCGCCTAACGCGCCGCAGAGCGGCGCTCCTCACCATGAGGGCCGCGAAAAAGACCCTCATCCCGAGAGGCCGCCTTAGGCGGCCATCGCGAAGGATGGCCGCGAAACGAGCGCTCGCCACAGCTTGTCGCCTCATATGCGATAGCCCCACCCTATCGGCGGAGCTCAAGCTTCGCGCGTCTGAAGGAGGTGTGATCGGAACCAGTCACGGGCAGCCGAGGATGATTGTTCGAAGTGCTCGACATAGGGCGCGAAATGCCCGCAAGGCAAACTGACAAACTGTTTTGGCTCGCCGGCGCGCGCGAACGCCTCCCGCGACGCCTCGATCGGCATCAGCATGTCGCCCTCGGCCGCGATCAACATCAGGGGCCGCGGCGCGATGCGATGCAAGAAGGCGACCGGCTCGAAGCTGAAGGTGAGCTCCAGGCTGCGCACGGTAACCTCGTTGCGCCACAGCGGCGAGATCTTCGCCGCCTCCATGCACCAGTCGTAGGCGTCCGATGTCCCCAGGATGCACGGCGTCGTCGCCGGATCCTGCGCGACAACCTGCATGGTCATCGGCGGCTCGCCCGCGGCACGGGCCAATCGCTCGCCTACGAACAGCTGCGACAGCTGCGCCTTCGTCTCCGCCGGAATGTGGCTCCAGATCGCGCCGCCGCTGAGGAACGAGACCTGCACTGCCACGCAGCGGATGCGCTGATCGATCGCCGCCGCCTGGATGGCGACACCGCCGCCATAACTGGAGCCCCAAGCGCCGAGCCTTCTGGGATCGACGCGCGGCAGGGTCATTGCGAAGGTGATGGCATCGCGGTAGTCGGCCAGCTGCTGCATCGGGTCGATCTCCTGCCGGACGCGCCCTTCGCTCTCGCCAAAATTGCGGGGATCATAGACCAGCGCGCCGAGACCGGCTGCGCTGAACGCGGCGGCATATTTGTCGAGATAGCTTTCCTTGAGCCCGCTAAAGCCGTGATGAAGCACGACGATGGGCGCTGTCGGCGCGTCCCCCTGCGGCGGCACGTGCCAGCCGCGCAGCACCGTACCATCGTCGGCCTTGAAGGCCACCTTCTCGAACCCAGCCCGCAGTTCCGAACCGACCATTGCAACCTCCCTTTGCTCTCGTCTCTCCGCCTTGTCTGCACGGCGTTCACAGCCTAGGCTCTAGTCCAAGCGCGGCACCGACGTCCCGGACGGCAGCGAAAGCGAACCCGGACGACGGCGAAACGCGGGCGGACGCAGCCGCCGCAAGCGAGGGCCTCCGGGCGGCCGAGGGAAAGCGTTGCAGATGCCGAACGTGCAAGGGTTTGCCTCGCTGACCGCGCCCACGACGTCCCTCGACCCACTGCTCGGCTGGACCATTCACGAGGCCATCTCGCTCCGTCAGCAGTTGAGGCAGCTAGGCGATGCTCTCGTGATCGAAGCGCAGGTCGCACAGGGCTGCGCCGGGATGCGCCGCGCTTCCGATGCCGGTCTGGTGGTCGTGATGACCGTGATCGAGGGCCGGGAGCGCGGCGAGGACTCAACGGGCACGGTGCTGTTCGAAGCGGGCGACGTGATCGTCTGGAACACGCGCGAGACGCTCGCCTTCGCCACGCTCAGTCCGCTGCGCAAGATGATGATCGCCTGCCCTGAAGCCGTGATCCGGAATTTTCACCCCGACCTGATCGGACGCGGCCCCCTGCATCTGCCCGGCCGGCACGGCTTCGGCGCCGCCGTGTCCGGTTACTTCGAGGGCTTCGCCGGCACGCTGGCCGAGATGGACGACCGCGAGGCCCATGCCGCCGTCGATACCGGGCTCGAGATCGTCGCCAGGGCTGCGCGCCTCGTGCGCCGCGACGCTGCACCGCGCCGCTCATCCGCGCGGTTCGCGCGCATCATGAGCTACATCGACGCACAGCTGCACGACCCCGATCTCGACAGCGCCGAGATCGCCGCCCACTTCGGACTATCCGTCCGCTCCGTACAATTGTTGTTCGCCGAGCACGGCACCACGCCCTCGGAATGCATCCGCCAGCGCCGCCTCAACCGCTGCCGCCGCGACCTCCAAGCCGCGCGCCGAACCGAGAGCATCACCGACATTGCCCTGCGCTGGGGCTTCAACGACCCCTCGCATTTTAGCCGCCTCTTCCGCCGTCGATATGGCGTGCCCCCGCGCACGCTCGTGCGGAAGAGGCCGGAGGGCTGACGGCCCGCAGCGATTTCATCTTCTCGCAACTGAACGGAATGGCTGGGATGGGTGACTGGCGGAGAGAGTGGGATTCGAACCCACGGTACGGTTTCCCGCACACACGCTTTCCAAGCGTGCGCCTTAAGCCACTCGGCCATCTCTCCGGCGGCCCTCTCTTGGCGGGGTCGGCGGCGTTTTGCAAGCCGGGCGGGGGCCTCGGCGGCAAATTTCCCCCAAATCGCTGATAAAAATCATCAATCCGCCCTGGTTGCGGGCTCGGCCGGGGGCCGCCGCCGCTCGCCGGCCGATCGATGAACCGGCCGGCCGGCCGGCACGACCACTGATTTGCAGCCCGTCGGTCCGGCTGCACACGAGGGACCTCGCGATGCCGTCATCCACCCCTGCCCGTCTCGCCGTGCTGCTGGCGGCAGCATTCAGCCTGACTGCCGCCGGCCCGGCGCGCGCCGATCAATGCACCAAGCAGGGCGTCGACGTGACCTGCGACGACGGCCGCAAGGGGATCTGGCAGGGCGATGCGATCCTGTGGCCGGACGGGACCAAGTCCAGCCTGAAGCCGCACCCGTCCGTCATCGTCGGCAACAAGGCATCGGTGGTGGTGGGACCCGGCGTGTTCGTCGGACAGGGCAACGGGATGGTGCCGATGGACAATCCGAGTTCGCCAAACAAGCTGCGCTGCGCCGTGCTCGACGGCGTCTCCTACTGCCATTGAGCCTCGCCGCCGTGCGGCGGCGAGGTGTAACGCCCGGTTCAGTGATAGCGCGCGCCGGGCGACAGCATGCGGCCGGCCAGAAAACCCGCCGGCGCTGCAGGCAGAGGCTCGATCTCGACCTCGGCCGAGTCACCGTCTTGCAGGGTCTCGACGAAGTCGGCAAACCATTGCTGGATCGAATGGCGGCGCAGCTTCGTCATCATGATCTCATAGCGCATGCGGCGCTCGTTGAGCGGCATCGACAGCGCCATCGCGATCGTCCGCGCCATGCCGTCGATGTCATGCGGATTGACGATCAGCGCCGCGTCGAGCTCGTTGGCGGCGCCGGCGAATTTCGACAGCACCAGCACGCCGGGATCGACCGGGCTCTGCGCGGCGACATACTCCTTCGCCACCAGGTTCATGCCGTCGTGCAGCGGCGTGACGACGCCGACCTGGGCGCTGCGATAGAGGCCGGCCAGCACGCCCTGACCATAGCCCTTGTTGAGGTAGCGGATCGGCGTCCAGTCGACCTCGCCGTGGCGGCCATTGACCTCGCTGACGAGGCGCGCGACCTCGCTCTGCAGATTGCCATAGGCCTCGATCGATTCGCGCGACGGCGTTGCGATCTGCAGCAACGACACGGCGCGCAGCAGGCTCGGGTGCATCGTCCACATCCGGTCGAACGCGTTGATGCGGTTGACGAGGCCCTTGGAGTAGTCGAGCCGATCGACGCCGATGGCGAGCTTCTCGCCGTGCAGGCTGCGGCGCAGCCGCGACACGTCCGGATGCGCCACCGCCTTCGCCGCCTGCTGCGCAAACTTGTCGGCATCGATGCCGATCGGGAACACCGCCAGACGTGTGCGGCCGTGCAGCGACCTGACCACGCCGTCACGCACCTGCAAGCCGAGATCGGCGCGGATGCAGGCGGTGAAGTTCTCGCGATCGTCCTCGGTCTGGAAGCCGATCAGATCATAGGCGAGCATCGCGGTGACGAGATCGCGGTGATTCGGCACGCTGTCGATGACGCTGCGCGCGGGCCACGGCGTGTGCAGGAAGAAACCGATCGGGCTCTTAACACCGAGCGTGCGCAACTCCGCGCCGAGCGACAGGAAGTGATAGTCCTGGATCCAGAACAAGGTGTCCGGCTTCTGGAACCGGAGCAGCGCGCGCGCCACGAAGGCGTTGACCTCGCGATAGGACCGATAATCATCATGCGAGACGCTGATCAGATCGCTGCGTGAATGCAGCGCCGGCCACAGCGCCGAATTGGCGAAGCCTTCGTAGTAGCCGGCATAGTGCGCAGCCGGCAGATCCAGCAGCGCGAGCGCGCCTTCACCGATCTGCTCGATCTCCGCGATCGGTTCCGTCTGCGCGCCGTCGCGCACACGTCCCGATGATCCCACCCATACTGCCCCCGATTTCTCCACGATGGGCAGCAATGCTGCCGCAAGTCCGCCGGTCATTGGCTCGTTGGCTTTGCCACGTGCCACCCGATTCGAAACCACGACGAGGTTCACAGCTCCCTCCTGTTGGTCATGTCGGTTAACAGCTGTTCATCAATATGGTTCCAGGCCACCCTTTCAACCAAATGAAACCAAATTCGGGCATTCGCGCGGTGTAATCACAGCGTCAATCAAGTCAGAACGTTTCTAATCAAGAGCGACGCATGCAACATGCGAATGCATGGCGGATGGAACTAATAACGCGGCGATACCGAACCACTGCGCGGACCGCTAGGTCGATGAATTAGTTCCGCCGTCGGCGAGGAGCGCCAGGAACGCGCGCACGTCGTCCGGAGCGTCGAAATGTCCGTCGACACCGAGCGCCCGACGGCCGACCGAGAACGACAGGCCGGCGAAATCCGGCATGATCGCGAACACCGTCTCGTCGGTGACGTCGTCGCCGATGAAGAACGGCTTGCGTCCCTTGAAGGGCGCGTGCCGCATCAGCTCGCGCACGCCGCTCGCCTTGGTGAAGCCGGCATGCTTGATCTCGCACACACATTTTCCGGGCAGCACCTCGATCGGCGCCTCCGGCAACTCGGCGCGGATGCGCGACACTTCCTCGTAGATCGCCTTCTCCGCCTGCGGCGCGAGGCGATAATGCAGCGCCAGCGAGTACCCCTTGTCCTCGAGCAGAATGCCGGGGCTGAGCTTGGCGATCGCAGCGAGCCTGCGCTTCAGCTCCTTGTCCAGCGGCGGCGCCTTGATCGCATCCGCCTCACCGCCGCCGCCGAGCCGCATCTCCGCGCCATGACCGCCGACGGCGGGGTAGACCTCCGGCGCGAAGATGAGATCGATGTCGTTGAGTGAGCGGCCCGAGACCAGCGCCAGCGCGCCGGAGGTTCGTTGCAGCAACGCGTTCAGTGCCTCGGCAAGCCCCGGCGGGACCCACACCTCGCGCGGTGTCGGCGCGAGATCGAGCAGGGTGCCGTCGATATCGAGCAGGATCGCCACCTCGCGAAGATGCGGCACGAGACTCACCGGCGTCGGAACGATCTCGGCGGGCTCCGCCACAGGAGAACCGATCAGATCGGAGTTGTCGGACATCATCATCTACTCCATGACAGCGAGCGGGCGCGCCACCTGCTCGAGCGATTTGCGCTCGGCCGCGATGGCATAGCGCCAAGCGACGAGCGCCGCCACCAGCATCAGCGCGGCACCGAACAGATAGCCGCCGAACACCGCGCCGCGCGCCCCGCTGTCGAGCAGCGCGCCGAACAGCGCGGGTCCCGCCATGCCGCCGATCCCGGTGCCGATGGCGTAGAACAGCGCGATCGCGAGCGCGCGCACTTCCAGCGGAAAATTCTCCGACACGGTGAGATAGGCGGCGCTCGCCGCCGGTGACGCGAAGAAGAAGATCACCATCCAGGCCGCGGTCTGCGTCGCGGCGCTCAGCACTCCGATCGAGAACAGATAGCCGGTGAGCGCGAGCAGCACGCCGGAGACGCCATAGGTGAAGGTGATCATGGCGCGGCGCCCGAGCGTGTCGAACAGACGGCCGAGCAGCAGCGGCCCGAGCACGTTGCCGGCCGCGAAGGGCAGGATGTACCAGCCGACATGATCGGACTTGATGCCGTAGAAGTCGGTCAGCACCAGCGCGAAGGTGAAGAAGATCGCGTTGTAGAAGAACGCCTGGGCGATCATCAGCGTCAGCCCGACCAGCGAGCGCTGACGATAGACCGAGAACAGCGTATGCGCGACCTCTCGTAACGGCGTGTGGCTACGCATCCGCAGCCGCATCCTCGGCAATTCCTTTGCGCGCGCCTCGCGGTCGTGGCCGGTGACGTCGCGTTCGATCTCCGCCACGATCCGATGCGCCTCTTCGGGATGGCCGTGAATCATCAGCCAGCGCGGACTTTCCGGAATCCACATCCGCATGACCAGCACGACCAGGCCGAGACAGGCGCCGATGCCGTAGGCCAGCCGCCAGCCGACATCCGGGCCGGCGACATCAGGATCGAGCAGCACGATGGCGCCGACGGCGCCGAGCGCGGCACCCAGCCAGAAGCTGCCGTTGATCATGAGATCGGTCCAGCCGCGATAGCGCGCCGGCACCAGCTCCTGGATCGTCGAATTGATCGCGGTATACTCGCCGCCGATGCCGGCGCCGGTCAGGAAGCGAAACAGCGCGTAGGTCGCGACGTTCCAGGACAGCGCCGTGGCGGCGGTCGCCGACAAATACAGCGCGAGCGTGATGAAGAACAGTTTCCGGCGACCGATGCGATCGGTGAGCCAGCCGAAGCCGAGGGCGCCGATCACCGCGCCGCCGAGATAGGCGCTGTTGGCAAGCCCGATCTCGAGATTGGAGAAATGCAGCGCCGGGCTCTGCTTGAGTGCTCCCGACAAGGCGCCGGCGAGCGTCACCTCGAGCCCATCGAGCACCCAGGTGATGCCGAGCGCCAGCACGACGCGGGTGTGAAAGGCGCTCCAGCGGAGGTCGTCGAGCCGGGCGGGGATGTTGGTTTCGATGATTCGATCCTGGCCAGCCGTGTCGCCCGGCGGCGCGCTGGATTGCGGCGCTGACGTGATGACGCGGAGGTGCGGAAAGGATGCCTGTCGGGGTGCCATGGAATCCCAATGCGACGGCGCGGGTCGCACCGCATGCTCGACCGAGAGGATGAAGCAAATGCGGCAATGAAACCCTGCCGCTGCGACCCAACGTCTCGCCGCGCGCTGGGTTCCCGGAAGTGGGGCGGGGTTCGGCGCTCGACCCGCCCCGGGGGGCCGCAGCGTTTCCTGGGTGAGGCCCAGGCGCGCCTCATTTCAGCTGTCGTCCCGGGCAAGCGGGCGGAGCGAGCGCGACCCGGGATCCGTACCGCGTGGTGCAAGATTGGGGCACGCAATCGATACCGCCCGTGACACATCTGCCGCGGCGTATGGATCCCGGCGTTCGCCGGGATGACAGCGGAGGGTTTGGCCGCAGGCTCGCCAACGCATTTGCGAGCGGCGTGAAGACCAGCCTGTCGCCGCAAAACTCACGCCGCGCGGATGTTCGCCATGAAGCGGTTGAGCTCCGCGCGCAGGCGGGCGCTTTCCGAGGACAGCGACTGGGCCGAGCGCAGCACCTCCTCCGAGGCCTCGCCGGTCTGGGTCGCGCCGCGATTGACCTGGGTGATATCGGCGGCGGCGGCCTGCGTGCCTGCCGCGACGCTCTGCACGTTCCTGGCGATCTCCTGGGTCGCGCCGCCCTGCTGCTCGACCGCGGTCGCGATCGACGAGGCGATGGTCGAGATCTGGCGGATCGTGCCGCCGATCTGCTTGATCGCGGTCACCGACTCCTGGGTCGCTGCCTGCATGCCGGAGATGTGGTTGGAGATGTCGTCGGTCGCCTTGGCGGTCTGCTCCGCCAGCGACTTGACCTCGGAAGCCACCACCGCGAAGCCGCGGCCGGCATCGCCGGCGCGTGCCGCCTCGATGGTGGCGTTCAGCGCGAGCAGGTTGGTCTGCTCGGCGATCGCGGTGATCAGCTTGACGACGTCGCCGATCTCCTGCGCCGCGCGCGACAGCTTGCCGATGCGCCCGTCGGTCTCCTCGGCCTGGGCGACGGCGGATTCCGCGATGCGGCTGGACTCGCGGACCTGGCGGCCGATCTCATCGACCGAGGCCGACAGCTCGTCGGTCGCGCTCGCGACCGAGTGGATGCGGCCGGTGGCCTGGTCGGAGGTGCCGCTCACGCGGCTCGCCAGCGACTGCGTGGTCTCGGCGGTGCGCGTCAGGGTCGAAGCCGCCTGCTCGAGGTGCTCGGCCGAGCTCGAGACGTTGGACACGATCGAGCCGACGGCGGTCTCGAACTCGTCGGCGAAGCGGATGAGCTCGGCCCGGCGCGCGGCGCCCGCAGCCTTGTTCTGGGCGTCCTGCGTCGCGGCGTCGCGCTCGGCCTTGGCCACCGCCTGGACCTTGAACTCCTCGACGGCGGCCGCCATCTCGCCGATCTCATCGGCGCGCCCGAGGCCGGGCAGCCGGACGTCGAAATTGCCCGAGGCGAGCTCGCGCATCGCCTTGCACATCGTGATCATCGGCCTGGAAATGCCGTTGCCGAGCATCAGCGCCAGCACGGCGCCGAGCGTCAGCCCGCCGATCGCCAGCATCGCGATCAGCCGCTCGATGTCCGCGATGGTGGTGTTGGCGGCGGCCTCGATGCGCTGCTGGTCGGAGGCGACCTCGGATTTCAGCTCGTTCGACAGCGCGATGATCTCGGTCCCGACGACGCCCATCTCCTGTTCGAGCTTGCCGAGCGCTTTCATGTTCTCCGACAGCTTGATGAAGGCGGCGCGGTACTGCTTGATCAGGTCGCCGAGCTCGGCGACGCGCTGGGTGATCTTCTCGTCATTGGCATAGATCGTCACCAGCGAGGTTTCCAGGAAGCGCGTGCGCGCGATGGCGCCGTCCGCCGTCTTAGCATCGGGCTTGGCGATGTAGGTCCCGACCAGCGCGGACACGGTCAGGTACTGGCCGGTGAGGTCCTTGGCCGTCGTCTGCACGGACGGCAGGCCGGCGAGCGCGGCGGTGTCCGCCAGATCATCGAACTTGAAGCGGATCTTGTTGCCGATGATGCCGATCTGGTCGGTCGCCAGCTTCGCGTTCTCGCGGGTCAGGGCAACGATGCTCGAGAATGTCTTGGCGAAGGCCTGAAACTGCGCCTGCAGCTTGCCGACCTGCGCCCGCCGCTCGGCGCCGGTCGCGGCCATCGATTTGTCGATCGCGGCCTGGAGCGCCTGCTGGGCAGCGGTGGCCGCCGCCTCGTCGTCGGCTTTGCCGGTCAGGGCATAGTAACGGGCGAGAGCCTGGTACGAGACCAGCTCGCGATCGATGGTGCGGGTGGTGTCGGCTTCCGCAACGCTGCTGCGATAGGCCGCCACCGCCGCGGCGACCCGCTCGAACCCCAGATAGGAGAAGCCGATGCTGACGGCGGAGATGGCCAGCACCACGGCAAAGCCCAAGAAGATCTTGCCGCGAAATCGCAGGGTCAGAAAATTGGCACGCCGCGACTGCGGCGCAAGCTGCGCAGACATTCCCACCCCCGACACGCCATTCTTTATATTGGCCAGAAACCAACCGCCCGGCAGCAACGCACCAGAGCGTGATCAAAACTACGTCACAATGGCTAAGGGGCGGTAAATGGGCGGCATCGGCCTGCCGCCTGCGCTCACCCGCGCCGGTGCCGCCTCGCATGGCGTGCCACATGCGACCGAATCGCCGGGGCCGCGCGCAAGACGTCGCAATGACATCAGAGACGAAAATTCGAGTTGCAAAGTCCTGAGGGCGCTGTTTCTAATCAGAATAAGAAAAATTCATCGGGAGGTTACTCGTGTCGACAGTCAAACTGACGGTGAACGGCAAGGCGGTCTCGGTCGAGGCCGAGGATCGCACCCTGCTCGTTCACCTCCTGCGGGATCATCTGAACCTCACCGGCACCCATGTCGGCTGTGACACCAGCCAATGCGGCGCCTGCGTCGTCCATATCGACGGCCGTGCCGTGAAATCCTGCACTGTGCTGGCCGGCCAGGCCGCGGGCGCCAACGTCACCACCATCGAAGGCATCGCCAAGGGTGACGAGCTGCACCCGATGCAGGCGGCCTTCCGCGACAATCACGGCCTGCAATGCGGTTATTGCACGCCGGGGATGATCATGTCGGCCATCGACATTGTGCACCGCCACGGAGGCGAGCTCGACGAGAGCACGGTGCGCGAGGAGCTGGAAGGCAACATCTGCCGCTGCACCGGCTATCACAACATCGTCAAGGCCGTGCTCGACGCTGCCGGACGGATGAAGGTCGCGCAAGCTGCCGAATGAGGCCGGCGAGAGCCGCCGTTTACCGCAATACCGAGACCACGACCGCTGCGCGCGATGGCCGCGGCGGGACAATAGAACTCCGGTAGGGGAGAGATTCGCATGGGTATGGAAGGCATTGGCGCCAGCGTCGTCCGCAAGGAGGACAAGCGTTTCATCACCGGCAAGGGCCGTTACGTCGACGACGTCAAGCTGTTGGGCATGACCTTTGCCCATTTCATCCGCAGCCCGCACGCGCACGCCAAGGTCAAGAGCATCGACTCCTCGGCCGCCGAGGCAATGCCCGGCGTGGTCGCGGTGCTCACGGGCAGGCAGATCGTCGACGACAAGGTCGGCAACCTGATCTGCGGCTGGGCCATCACCTCGAAGGACGGCTCGCCGATGAGGATGGGCGCATGGCCGGCGATGGCGCCGGAGACCGTGCGATTCGTCGGCCAGGCCGTGGCGGTCGTGATCGCCGAGAGCAAGAACCTCGCCCGCGACGCCGCCGAGGCCGTCGTGGTCGAATATGAGGAGCTGCCGGCGGTCGCCGACATGCCCTCCGCGCTGAAGCCCGGCGCGCCGCAGCTTCACCCGGAGGCCCCCGGCAACGTCGTCTATGACTGGCATATTGGCGACGAGGGGGCGGTCAACGCCGCCTTCGCCAAGGCCGCCAACGTCGTCACCCTGGAATTGACCAACAACCGGCTGGCGCCGAACGCGATGGAGCCGCGCGCGGCGATCGCCGAGTACGATGCGGCCGAGGAGCATTTCACGCTCTATACGACGTCGCAGAACCCGCACGTCGCTCGCCTGGTGCTGTCGGCGTTCTACAACATCGCACCAGAACACAAGCTGCGCGTCATCGCGCCCGACGTCGGCGGCGGCTTCGGCTCCAAGATCTTCATCTATCCCGAGGAGATGGTGGCGCTGTGGGCCTCCAAGAAGGTCGGCCGTCCGGTGAAGTGGACCGGCGATCGCACCGAGGCGTTCCTGACCGACGCGCACGGCCGCGACCACATCTCCAAGGCCGAGATGGCGCTCGATGCCGACAACAAGATCCTGGGGCTGCGGGTCAAGACCCACGCCAATTTCGGCGCCTACATGTCGCTGTTCTCGTCCTCGGTGCCGACCTATCTGTACGCGACCCTGCTGTCGGGCCAGTACAACATCCCGGCGATCTATGCCGAGGTGATGGGCGTCTACACCAACACCACGCCGGTCGACGCCTATCGTGGCGCCGGACGCCCTGAGGCGAGCTACCTGCTGGAGCGGCTGATGGAGACCGCAGCGCGTCAGCTCAAGGTCGATCCGGCCGAGCTGCGGCGCAAGAACTTCATCACCCAGTTCCCGCACCAGACCCCCGTGATCATGGCCTACGACACCGGCGACTTCAACGCCTCGCTCGACGCGGCGATGAAGGCGATCGACTACGCCGGCTTCCCGGCGCGCAAGGCGGCCGCCAAGGCGCAGGGCAAGCTGCGCGGCCTCGGCTTCTCCTGCTACATCGAGGCCTGCGGCATCGCGCCGTCAAAGGCAGTCGGCAGCCTTGGCGCCGGCGTCGGTCTGTGGGAATCGGCCGAGATCCGCGTCAACCCGGTCGGCACCATCGAGGTGCTCACCGGATCACACAGCCACGGCCAGGGCCACGAGACCACCTTCTGCCAGCTGATCGCCGAGCGCCTGGGCGTGCCGATCAGCCAAGTCTCGATCGTTCATGGCGACACCGACAAGGTGCAGTTCGGCATGGGCACCTACGGCTCGCGCTCGGCCGCAGTCGGCCTCACCGCGATCCTCAAGGCGATGGAGAAGGTCGAGGCCAAGGCCAAGAAGATCGCAGCGCATGCGCTGGAGGCCTCGGAAGGCGACATCGTCATCGAGAACGGCGAGTTCAAGGTGACCGGCACCGACAAGTCGATCGCGCTGCCGATGGTCGCGCTCGCTGCCTACACCGCGCACAACCTGCCGGACGGCATGGAGCCCGGATTGAAGGAGACTGCGTTCTACGATCCGACCAACTTCACCTTCCCGGCCGGCACCTATATCTGCGAGCTCGAGGTCGACGAGGCCACCGGCAAGACGTCGTTCGTCAACTTCGTCGCGGCGGACGATTTCGGCCGGCTGATCAACCCGATGATCGTCGAGGGCCAGGTCCATGGCGGTCTGGTCCAGGGCATTGGCCAGGCGCTGCTCGAGCACGCAATCTATGACAGCAACGGCCAGCCGGTGACGGCATCGTTCATGGACTACGCGATGCCGCGCGCCGACGACGTGCCGTCCTTCAAGCTGAGCCACACCACGACCCTGTGCCCGGGTAATCCGCTCGGCGTGAAGGGCTGCGGCGAGGCCGGCGCGATCGGCGCATCCGCCGCCGTGATCAACGCGATCACGGATGCGATCGGCAACAACAAGCTGGAAATGCCGGCGACGCCGGACCGCGTCTGGCACGCGATCCACGGCAACGCCTGATCGAACGGAGGAGCAACCATGTATCAGACGACTTATCATCGTGCCTCCTCGGTCGACGAGGCGGCGGCGCTGTTCGCCAAGGGCAGCGAAGCCAAGTTCCTTGCCGGCGGTCACACCTTGATCCCGGTGATGAAGCAGCGCCTTGCTGCTCCGTCCGATGTCATCGACATCGGCAAGATCAAGGACCTGATCGGGGTGCAGTTGTCGGGCGACACGCTCGTCATCAAGGCCGCGACCACCTACTACGACATCATGACCAATGCCGATGTGAAGAAGGCGATCCCCGCGATCGCCCATCTCACCTCGGTGCTCGGCGATCCCGCGGTGCGCGCCCGCGGCACGATTGGCGGCTCGATCGCGAACAACGATCCGGCGGCGGATTTCCCGGCGGCGCTGATCTCGCTCGGCGCCACCGTGAAGACGAACAAGCGGTCGATCTCGGCGGATGATTTCTTCAAGGGCCTGTTCACGACGGCGCTGGAG
Organism: Bradyrhizobium sp. SZCCHNRI3052; assembly: GCF_032484895.1. Lineage (NCBI taxonomy): Bacteria > Pseudomonadati > Pseudomonadota > Alphaproteobacteria > Hyphomicrobiales > Nitrobacteraceae > Bradyrhizobium > Bradyrhizobium sp. SZCCHNRI3052. The sequence goes on from NZ_JAUETW010000009.1 coordinate 273,544, forward strand.
GACGGCGAGATCATCACCCAGGTGTCGTTCCCGGTGCCGGAAAAGGCCGGCTACGCCAAGATGCGCCACCCGGCGTCGCGTTTCGCGCTCACTGGCGTGTTCGTCACAAAGACGAAGGGCGGCGACGTCCGCGTTGCGGCCACCGGCGCTTCGCAGAGCGGCGTGATGCGCGTGCCGGCGATCGAGGCGGCGCTGAAGTCGAACTGGTCGGCCTCGGCGATCGACGGGGTCACGGTGTCGGCGTCAGGCCTCTTGAGCGACATCCACGGCTCCGCCGATTACCGTGCCAATCTGGTGAAGGTGATGGCGCAGCGCGCGGTGCAAGCCGCGGGCTGACCTCACGACGCGGATCATTCCGCGCAACGGCACGACAAATTCCATGCGGCGCGCAGCGATGCGCGCCGTTTTGCTTTGCGGCATACAGCGCGCTTGCGTTGGCCTGATGCACGCGGGACAATCAAAGGATCAGGAAACGCATCGCGCGTGATGATGTTTGATTGATGCGGACAGCAGCCAAGCACACCCACCCTCCCCTGGAGGCGGAGGGTGAAGGTCACGGCGACCATCTTTGTCCGATCGACCTCATCACGCGCCGAAGCACCGCAGGGACAAGACAAACGTGCTCGACAAGACCGCACCACAGACCGAGATCCGCGCCACCGGACCGCTCGCGGGCTTCCGCATCGTCGAGTTCGCCGGCATTGGACCGGGTCCGTTCGCCTGTATGCTGCTGGCCGACATGGGCGCGGAGGTGGTGACGCTCGATCGCGTCGGTGCGCGCAAGACCATGAAGTCGGTCGCCGGCCGCGGCCGCAAGGTGATCGAGCTGGATCTCAAGGACAAGGGGGTCATCCCCCAGGTGCTCGATCTGCTCGCCGGTGCCGACGCGCTGATCGAGGGTTTCCGGCCCGGCGTGATGGAGCGGCTCGGCCTCGGCCCCGAGGTCGTGCTCGCGCGTAATCCGAAGCTCGTCTACGGTCGCATGACGGGCTGGGGCCAGGACGGACCGCTGGCGCATGCGGCCGGTCACGACATCAACTACATCTCGATTACCGGCGCGCTGGCCGCGATCGGACCCAGGGAGCGGCCGGTGCCGCCGCTCAACCTGGTCGGGGATTTCGGCGGCGGTGCGCTCTATCTGGTCGTCGGTGTGCTTGCCGCACTGCTCGAAGCCTCGAAGTCCGGTAAGGGGCAGGTGGTGGATACCGCGATGTGCGACGGCGCGGCCTCGCTGCTCGCGATGTTCTTCGACCTCACCGCGATGGGCCGCTGGACCGAGGGGCGCGAGCGCAACTTCCTCGACGGCGGCGCGCACTTCTACGGCGTCTACGAATGCGCCTGTGGCAACTTCATCTCCATCGGCTCGATCGAGCCGCAGTTCTACGCGCTGCTGCGGCAGCATGCCGACCTCTCCGATCCCGCCTTCGACGCGCAGATGGACCCGCGCGCCTGGCCGGCGCTGAAGGAGAAGCTGGTCGCGGTGTTCAAGAGCAAGACGCGCGAGCAATGGTGCGCGATCATGGAGGGCACCGACATCTGCTTCGCGCCGGTGCTGACGATGTCGGAGGCACCGAAGCATGCGCACATGGCCGCGCGTGGCGTGTTCGTCGAGCGGCACGGCGTGACGCAGCCCGCGCCGGCGCCAAGGTTCTCGCGGACGCCGTCGAATATCCGCGAGCCGGAGGTGACGGAGATCGGCGCTGTGGTGAGCGCTTGGCAGGCAGGGCGGTAAAGCTCGATCGCTGCAGCAGCGCCGATCGAGCGCTGCTCGACTGTTCCGATGTCAACGAGTTGGCTACGCCGTCGCCTCAATCTCAGTGTCGTCCCCGCGAACGCGGGGACCCATAACCACCGGCCGTCCTGAAACGACGATTATCTGTCGCCGTGCCTCATCGACGCACCCTGCGGTATGGGTCCCGAGTCGGTGCCCAACGCCGCTTACGCGCCGTCGGGCTGGCCCGGGACGACAGTTGAGAGTTTGGCGGCAAACTGCCTCCAATCACGCCGTCATTGCCAGCGAAGCCAAGCATTCCAGGGACAGACGGAAGTCTGGATTGCTCGTCGCTCCGCTTCCCGCAATGACGGCCTGCTTCCTTCGCCTACTCCGCCGCCTCCACCTTCAGCACGCCGCGGCGGATCTGGTCTTCCTCGATCGACTCGAACAGCGCCTTGAAGTTGCCTTCGCCAAAACCGTCGTCGCCCTTGCGCTGGATGAACTCGAAGAAGATCGGCCCGATCGCATTGGCCGAGAAGATCTGCAGCAACACCTTGGTGTGACCGCCAGCGACGACTCCCTCGCCATCGATCAGGATGCCGTTTCTCTGCAGGCGGGTGAGGTCCTCGCCATGTTTGGGCAGGCGAGACTCGATGCGCTCGAAATAGGTGTCGGGCGGCGACGGCATGAACGGCAGGCCTGATGCGCGCAGGCCCTCGACGGTGGCGTAGATGTCGCGGGCGCCGCAAGCAATGTGCTGGATGCCTTCACCGCAATAGATCTTGAGATACTCCTCGATCTGCCCGGAATCGCCGGCATCCTCGTTGATCGGAATCCGAATCTTGCCGTCGGGGCTGGTCAGCGCGCGCGAGAACAGGCCGGAGGCGCGGCCCTCGATGTCGAAGAAGCGGATCTGGCGGAAGTTGAACAGTTTCTCGTAGAAGCCGGCCCAGACATCCATTCGGCCGCGGTGCACGTTGTGGGTCAGGTGATCGATGTAGTACAGGCCGGAGCCTACGGGGCGCGGGTCGCGCGCGCCGGTCCACTCGAATTCGAGATCATAGGCCGAGCCCTTGGCGCCGTAGCGATCGACCAGATACAGCAGGCTGCCGCCGATGCCCTTGATGACAGGAACGTCCAAGGTCTTCTGCGATGCAGGCAGGTCGGCCGGCTCGGCACCGAGCGCGATCGCGCGGTCGTAAGCCTTGTTGGCGTCGACCACGCGGAACGCCATCGACGGTGCACACGGCCCGTGCGCGGCGACGAAGTCGTGGCCGTGGCTGCCCGGCTCCTCGTTGACGAGGTAGTTGATGTCACCCTGGCGGTACAGCGTGATCGCCTTGGTCTTGTGGCGCGCGACCGCGGCGAAGCCCATCAGCTTGAACAGCGCGTGCAGCTCGCTTGCTTCGGGGTGCGCATATTCGACGAACTCGAAGCCGTCCGTGCCCATCGGGTTGTCGGCGGAGATGGTGGCAGGAGGCGCATCGTGCGGAAATGGACCCATCGGGGGAAGCTCCTTCAGCTTGATGTGCCGATCATCTCCCGAATTCCGCGCACAGGGCATGCAAACCATTGTCATTTTCGCCTGGATATGCACGATCCATGCACGACCAGAGGAAATGGCGCATGATTTCGGTCGACAGCTTCGATCTCCGTATCCTGGCCGCGCTGCAGGACGACGGCCGGCTCACAAACCAGGAGCTGGCCGACATCGCCGGCCTGTCGGCCTCGCAGTGCTCGCGGCGCCGGATGCGGCTGGAGCAGGACGGCGTGATCGCGGGGTATCGCGCGCAGCTCGCCAGCCAGGCGCTCGGCTTCGAGCTGATTGCCTTCATCCAGATCACCCTGGCGACGCATTCGCCCGACAATGCGCAGAAGTTTCGCGCGCTGGTCAACCGCGTCGACGACATCCAGGAGGCCTACGCGCTGACCGGCGATTCCGACTATTTGCTCAAGGTCGTGCTGCGCGATCTCAAGAGCCTGTCCGACATCGTCAACAACGTGCTGATGCCGCACCAGAGCGTGGCGCATGTCCGCTCGTCGATCGTACTCGACCGTCTCAAGGAGAGCACCAGGCTGCCGCTGGCGTTGCTGCCATCGAGCTGATCCGGCCTGGCGCAAATCGAGGGAAATCCGCCATTCAACATCGCTGGCACCTCTGCGACACTCACCTGTTTCAATCACCCGGCGAGACGACCATGGCCCTGCAGCTTCGTCCCAACTGCGAGTACTGCGACAAGGACCTGCCGCCACAGGCGCAGGACGCGCGCATCTGCTCCTATGAATGCACCTTCTGCGCCAACTGCGTCGAGACGAAGCTATTCAACGTCTGCCCGAATTGCGGTGGCGGCTTCGCGCCGCGGCCGATCCGCCCCGAACACGAATGGCGGCCGGGCGTCTGCGCGGTGAAACAAGTGCCGTCGGACAAGCGCGTGCATCTGAAATATTCGGCCGAGGATGTAACTGCCTTCGTCGCTGGCGTGAAGGACGTGCCGCCGGTGGAGCGCTAGGCCCTTCCCCCCGTCATTCCGGGGCGCGCGTAGCGCGAGCGCGGAATCCATACTCACAAGCGAACGTGTAGCTCGAGCTATTCGTGGCTATGCCCTCCATCCACACTCTCGATCGTGATTATGGATTCCGGGCTCGGCCCTGCGGGCCGCCCCGGAATGACTGCGGAGGGTATGGCGGCTATTCGGCTACGACGATCGTCCCTTCCACCTCGCCGAAGCCGACGCGATAGCCCTCGCCCTGACACCAGCCGCGCATCACCAACGAATCGCCATCCTCCAGGAATGTGCGCTTGATTCCACCCGCGAGCTCGACCGGCTCGGTGCCGTTCCAACTGATCTCCAGCAGGCTGCCGCGCTGGTGCTTTTCCGGACCGGAGATGGTGCCGCTCCCCAGGAGATCGCCGACACTCATGGCGCAGCCGGACGAGGCATGGTGCATCAGCTGCTGCACGCTCGACCAGTACATGTACTTGAAATTGGTCTGCGCGATGGTCTGCGCGGCGTTGCTGCCGGAGGCGCGCAAGGCCACGTCGAGGGAGAGATCGTAGTTCTGCGCCTCCTTCTGCCGCAGGTAGGGCAGCGGCGTCGGATCCTGCGTTGGCCCCGACACGCGGAACGGCTCCAGCGCCTCCCGCGTCACCACCCACGGGCTGATCGACGTCGCAAACGCCTTGGCCTGGAACGGGCCGAGGGGCACATATTCCCATTGCTGGATGTCGCGCGCGCTCCAGTCGTTGAGCAGCACGAAGCCGAAGATCATCGCCTCCGCCTGCGCCTCGGTCAGCATCTCGCCGAGCGGCGAGGACTGGCCGATGACGACGCCCATCTCCAGCTCGAAATCGAGCCGCTTGCATGGCCCGAAGCTCGGCACGTCAGCGCCCGGCGGCTTCAGCTGTCCGCGCGGCCGACGCACTCGGGTGCCCGACACGACCACGGTCGACGCGCGGCCGTTATAGCCGATCGGCATGTGCAGCCAGTTCGGCTGCAGCGCATTGTCCTTGCCGCGGAACATGACGCCGACATTGGTGGCGTGCTCCTTCGACGAATAGAAATCCGTGTAGCCGGCGACATGGAACGGCAGATGCAGCGTAACGTCGGAGCGCGGCAGCAGCGCCCGGCTACGCAACGGCTTGTCGTCGCGCAGCCGCGGATTGTCCTGGCGCAAGAGGGCGCTGATCGCAGCCCGCGTCTTCGACCACACGGCGGGGCCGAGCGCCATGAAGGCATTCAGCGAGGATTGCGCGAACACCTCATAGGCCGGCGCCAGATCGAGCAGGCCTTCGTCCTCGAGCACGGCGAGGTCGAGGACGACGTCGCCGATCGCCACGCCGACGCGCGGCTTCGGCGAGTCCTGCGCCGAGAACACGCCATAAGGCAGGTTCTGGATCGGGAAGTCGGAAGACGGATCGACCGGGATGAAGGAGCGGAGCGAGGGATCGTTGGGGTGGGGCACAGTTGTCTTCCTGAGTTCGGACCATGTCTCCGCTCGTCATTCCGGGGCGCGCGCAGCGCGAGCCCGGAATCCATAGCAACGGGCAGATGTGTGGGGCACAGTGGTTGTGGCCGAGCTTTGCATCCCCACGGCCGATCGTGGTTATGGATTCCGGGCTCGCCGCTGCGCGGCGCCCCGGAATGACGGCGGAGGTCGTGGCTACGGCCGGTTCGGATCGAAGCGCTTTTCGAGCCCGTTCCAGCAATCGGCATAGTCCGGCTGCAAGGTGCCGGACTCCGCCGCATGCTTCGTGATGCGCTGGGGAAAGCGCGTCTCGAACATGAAGGCCATGGTGCCCGTGAGCTTGACCGGCTTCAACTCGCCATTGCTGGCGTGTTCGAACGCCTCGCGATCCGGCCCGTGCGGCAGCATGCAGTTGTGCAGGCTCATGCCACCCGGCACGAAGCCCTGCGGCTTGGCGTCGTAGACGCCGTAGATCAGCCCCATGAACTCCGACATGATGTTCATGTGATACCACGGCGGACGGAAGGTGTTGTCGGCCACCATCCAGCGCTCGGGGAAGATCACGAAGTCGATGTTGGCGGTGCCGGCCGTCTCCGACGGCGAGGTCAGCACGGTGAAGATCGACGGATCGGGATGGTCGAAGCCGATGGCGCCGACCGGCGAGAAGGTGCGCAGGTCGTATTTGTAGGGCGCGTAGTTGCCGTGCCAGGCGACGACGTCGATCGGAGAATGTTCGAGCTCGGTCTTGAACAGCGCGCCGCCCCACTTGACGTAGAGCTCGGTCGGGGTGTCCTTGTCCTCGTAGGAGGCGACCGGCGTCAGGAAGTCGCGGGCATTGGCGAGACAGTTGGCGCCGATCGGTCCGCGCTCCGGCAGCGTGAACGCACCGCCATAATTCTCGCAGAGATAGCCGCGCGCCGGCCCCGCCGGGATCTCGACCCGGAACTTGACGCCGCGCGGGATCACGACGATCTCGCCGGGCTCTGCATCGATGCGGCCGAACTCGGTAACGAACTTGAGGCGCCCCTGCTGCAGGACGAACATCAGCTCGCCGTCGGCATTGTAGAAATGCTGGTCGACCATCGACTTGGTGATGACGTAGACATGCGCGGCCATGCCGGCCTGCGTCGCGGCGTCGCCGGCCGTCGTCATGGTCTGCACGCCCTGCAGGAACGTCACATCGCCCGACGGCAACGGTGTCGGATCCCAGCGCAGTTGCTGCACCGTGATCTCCTGCTCGTGGCAGGGCGCGGTGCGCCACAGCCCGGCATCGACCTTGGCGAAGCGGCCGGAATGCTTCACCGACGGACGGATGCGATACAGCCAGGAGCGCTCGTTGGACCCGCGCGGAGCGGTGAACGGCGAACCCGAGAGTTGCTCGGCATAGAGCCCGTAGGCGCAGCGCTGCGGCGAGTTGCGGCCGATCGGCAGTGCGCCGGGCAGCGCCTCGGTCTCGAACGAATTGCCGAAGCCGGACATGTAGCCCGGCGTCACCTGCCCGGTGGCGCGGTTGAGCTGGTCAGGCGATGTGTTGACGTTCATCATCCTTCTCCTTGCAGGCGGGCCCACATCTCGCGGTCGCGCTCGGCGGTCCAGATCACGGGATCGTCGATGCCGCTGGCCTCGTCATAGGCGCGCGACACGTTGAACGGCAGGCAGTGCTCGTAGATGGCGAAGCTCGAGAATTTCGGATCCATCACCTCGCGCGTCGCCGCCATCGACTCCTTCAGGCTGCGCCCCTTGGCGACCGACATCTCGGCCGCGCCATACAGCGACGTGACGAAGTCGCGCGTCATCGCGATCGCCTCACGCACGGTGGCCTCGCCCTTCAGCGCATCGCCGCGGCCCGGCGCGATCGCCTTGGGATTGAAGTCGCGGATCTCGTTCAAGGTCGACGGCCATTCGCGCAAATAGGCATCGCCGCAATAACAGGCCGAGTGATATTCGATGAGATCGCCGGAGAACATCACCTCGGCGTCCGGCACCCAGGCGACGATGTCACCGGAGGTGTGGCCCGCGCCGAGTTGGATCAGTTGCACCTCGCGCTTGCCGAGATGGATCGTCATCTCGCCCTCGAAGGTCAGGGTCGGCCAGGTCAGGCCGGGAATGCTCTCGGCGTCCTGGAACAGGCGCGGGAAACGGCCGTATTCGGAGTCCCAATCCTGCTGGCCGCGCTCGACGATCAGCCGGTGCGTCTCCTGCGAGGCGACGATGCCCTGCGCATGATAGGCCGAGGCGCCGAGCACGCGCACGGCGTGGTAGTGCGACAGCACGACATATTTGATCGGCTTGTCGGTGACGGTCTTGACCCGCTCGATCACCTTGTTGGCCATCGCCGGCGTCGCCTGCGCGTCGAACACGATGCAGCCGTCGTCGCCGACGATCACCGCAGAGTTCGGATCGCCCTCCGCCGTGAAAGCATAGAGATCCGGGCCGATCTCCGAGAAGGTGACCTTCTTCTCGGCGAGATCCGTGGTCGATGCGAAACCCTTCGCCATCACTTCATTCCTTGTGTGTGCAGCAGCCTATTGCTGCTGCTGTTGTTGCTGTTGGCCGGCATCCGCCATGCTGCGTTTCGCCAGCGCGATCGCCTCGCCCAGCACACCGATGTCACCGATGTGATTGGCGAGGATCAGGACCAACGCCGCATCGAGATCGGCGCTTTCGAGGTCCGAGAGGCCGCGATGCGCTTCGACAATGGCGCGGAAGGCATCGTCGGGCTTGGCGAAATTGGAAGCGGTCGAGAGCGTCATCGTTGCGGCTTCCTCAGTTCAGGCCGGAGGCGCGTGCGACCGCCGCCGCGATCGCGGCGCGGCGCGGGTGCCGGAAGCGCGCCGCGACATAGCCATCCGGACGCAGCAGATAGGAGGTGCCGGGTTCGGCCCCGTAACGCTTGCCCGCGAAACCCTCGCCATCGGCAAGTCCATTCGGACCGCCGATGCTGACGACACCGACATCGTCGGGTACATCGATCGCCTCACCATTGGCAAAAGACAGCAGGGTGAAGCGCCGGCCCTGAGCATTGAATGCATCGGTAAGGTGAAGGTGCCGTCCGTCTGCCGTCTCGAGGGGCGCATCCGGCATCGATGTTCCCGGACGAGGGCCACTGTGCCAGGCCTCGTCGTCTTCGGTCGACAACGGCGTCTGGTAGACCGAGGGAACCGACAGCCGGCCGCCATTGACCATGCGCTTGCCGAATTCGGTGTCCCTGGCGAGCGCGAGCACCACCTTGCGCAGCCGCGCTTCCTGGTGCGAATTCGGCGCCATGAAATCCGTCGCCCGCGTGGATTCGCGAATGTTTTCGTCGGCGGCCGCGCTTCGCTCCAGATGGTAGGTTTCGAGCAGCGTCGCGGGCGAGGTTCCGCGCAGCACGCGATCGAGCTTCCAGGCCAGATTCTCGGCATCCTCGAGCCCCGAATTGGCACCGCGCGCGCCGAACGGCGAGACCTGATGGGCGGAATCGCCAGCGAAGACGACGCGACCATGAATGAAGCGCTCCATGCGCCGGCACTGGAATTTGTAGAGCGAGATCCATTCGAATTCGAACTGATCATGGCCGAGCATGCGCGCGATCCGGGGCCGCACATTCTCCGGCTGCTTCTCGACGTTGGGATCGGCATAGCGGCTGAGCTGCAGGTCGATGCGCCAGACATTGTCCGGCTGCCGGTGCAACAGCGCCGAGCGCCCGGCATGGAACGGCGGATCGAACCAGAACCAGCGCTCGGTGGGGAATTCGGCCGTCATCCTGACGTCGGCGATCAGGAACTGATCCTCGAACACCTTGCCGGAAAAACCCGCGCCGACCATCTGGCGCAGCGACGAGCGCGCGCCGTCGCAGGCGATCACATATTGCGCCGACAGCCGATAGGGGCCGTCCGGCGTCTCGATCGTCAGCACGACATGATCGTTGCGCTGTTCGAGCGCGGTGACCTTGTTGCGCCAGCGCAGCGAGATCTCCGGCAGCGCGTTGACGCGATCGACCAGATAGGCCTCGGCATAGAACTGCTGCAGGTTGATGAAGGCCGGCCGCTTGTGCCCGGGCTCCGGCAGCAGGTTGAACTGATAGAGCTCGGACGGACCGTGAAAGATGCGGCCGACGTTCCACACCACGCCCTTGTCGACCATCCGGTCGCCAACGCCGAGGCGATCCCAATATTCCAGCGAGCGCTTGGAGAAGCAGATCGCGCGCGAGCCCTCGCCGATCCGGTCGGCATCATCGAGCACCACGACCGCATGGCCGCGCTGCGCAAGATCGATGGCAAACGACAGCCCGACGGGACCCGCACCCACGACGACGACCGGATGCGCGGCCGGCGTGGCCTGATCCTGGTCTTCGTGCCGATGATAGCCGAACTGAACCTTCGCCTGGCTCGCGCCCTGCCCCGGATTGGCCTGCACCATGGCTTGCTCGCCTTGTGGTTTTCTTGGACTTTCGAAGCGACGACTTTCGAAGCGACCGACATTTCCTCGGGCGAGGCATCTGGCCGTCTTGCCAGATAGTCTCACCTGCAACTATTCTAAAGCCGACGGCTTCGGCCGCGTCAACTCAAAAATCGGAGCGCGATCTTGGCGAAGCCATCTACCGCGACGTCCAGGCGGCAGGCGAAGCCGGTCGAGGATGACCGAAATGCCGCAGTGCCGCAGGACGACGAGCGGCTCGACCTGTTCAAGTTCGCGCCATTCCGGCTCAACCGTCTGGCCGCCGAGGTCAGCGCGGCGCTCGCCGTCGAGTATCGGGAGCGCTACGGGCTCGACATTCCGGAATGGCGCGTGCTGGCGACGCTCGGCTTCCGCCGCGAGGCCTGCAGCGCGCAATATGTCGCAGCGTGCACCCGCACGCACAAATCGACCATCAGCCGGGCCGTGACGTCGTTGCTGGAGCGGCGGCTGATCGAGCGCGTCGAGAACGCCGAGGATCGCCGCGAGTTCCGTCTGCGCCTGACACGTAAGGGCAAGACGCTGTACGAGGAGCTGATCCCGCGTTTGCAGCAGCGCGAGCGCGAAATCATGGCATGCCTGTCCGCCGACGAGCGCAAGACGTTCGACCGCCTGATCGGCAAGATCGAGGCAAGCCTCGATCTGATCCAGACCAGCGAGGAGGCCGATGCGAAGCAGGCCTATTGAGCCGAGCTACGTCGGGTGGGTAAAGCGCCGAAGGCGACCCATGCCCACCATCCTTCGTCAAATGACAGCGATGGGCACGGGCGCGCGCGAGACTGCCGTCGACGACGAGCAAGGCGTCGCGCGCCTTTGCCCGCCCTACTTGTTGATCGCCGACGATCGCCGCCGCTCCTCGACTTCGACCACGTCGGCGCCCTCCCCCCGCCAGCGCAGGATCTCCATCGCCAGCACCGGGTGATTGAAGCCCTTGAGATGCAGGTCATCGATCGGCCTGGCATCGACCGACTGTTCGACGACGCCGAACACCCGGCGCGACACGATCACTTGGCCTGCCTTGGCCTCGTCGCACAGCCGCGAGGCGAGATTGGTGACGCTGCCGATCGCGGCGTATTCGAGCCGGTGCTCGAAGCCGACCTGGCCGAGCGTCGCATATCCCAGTGCGATGCCGACGCCGAATCCCAGGCTGTGACCGCGATTTTTCCAGCGCTCCGTCAATTGGCCGATCTCGTCGCGCATTTCGAGCGCCATCTTCACCGCGCGCATGGTGTGATCCTCGAACGGGATCGGCGCATTGAACAGGATCATCACGCCGTCGCCGGCATAGCGATCGAGCGTGCCCTCATATTTGAAGATCAGCTTGCCGAGCGCGGCGTGATATTCGCGCAGCACGTTCATCGCCTCTTCGGGCTCGGTCGTCTCGGTAAACGCTGTGAAGCCGCGCAGATCGCAGAACACCACCGTGACCTCGCGGCGGTGGCTTTCCAGCAGCGCATCATGGCCGTCCGACGACGCGATGATCTGCGCCACCTGCGGCGCCAGGAAGCGCTCCAGCCGCCTGATCCGCTCGATCTCCGCCAGTTGCTTCTCGACGCGCTCCTCGAGCGACTTGTTCCATTCGCGCAGCTGCTCGGTCTGCTCGGTGAGCTTTTCGGCCTGCTGCTGCACCGTCGCGTGGGTCAGCGCCAGCTCGCGGCCCTTCTGATCGACCTCGGTGAACAGTCGTGCGTTGCGCATCGCCAGCACGGCCTGGTTGGCGAACGTTCGCATCAGTCCGATCAGGTTCGGCGGGAACGTACCGGCCGACCGGCGGAGCACCACGAGCGCGCCGAGCACGCCCTGCTGATCGACCAGCGGCGTGAACAGCACGGCGTGAAAGCCGGCGGCAACCGCGACGTCGCGCAGCGGGTGATCGGGCGCGTTTTCCAGCTCGGCGATCGCGATCGGCTCGCCGCTGCGCACGGAGTCGGAGAGCAGGCTCGTCCGCTCGTCCAGCACATTGTGCGGGCCGTCCCGGTCGACGCCCTTGGCCTCCACCAGCCTGAAGCGGCGTTCGGCGGCCTCATAGGAATAGATCAGCACGGCGTCGGTCTTGGTGATCTCCAGCGCCCGGGCCGCCACCGTCGGCAGCACCGCATTGAGATCGAGCGAGGAGGCCACCGCGCGGCCAACCTCCTCGAGCACCTTCAGCTCATTGATCGACTGGGCCAGGTCGCGCGTGCGTTCCTCGACCTTGGCTTCCAGCACGGCATAGGACTGCGCGAGCTGGCCGGCCATGCTGTTGAACTGATCGGCGAGCTCCTCCAGTTCGTCATGCGTCCTCACCTCGATGCGCTGGGCGAAATCGCCGGCGCCGAGCTTGCGCGCGCCGGCGCGCAACGCGGTGATCGGGACGAGCATGCGTCGCGCCAGCACCGAGCCCGCGAGGATCGCAACCGCAAGGCCGAGCGCGATCAACAGCGCACCGCGCAACAGCTGATCGCGGATCGGCGCCAGCGCGTGAGCCGTGGACTGCTCGAAGAACACGGCCCAGCCGAGCTTGGGCAGCGTCGCGGCCGCCGAGAGCACCGCGTGCCCCTCGCCGTCGGTGCCGGAGGCCAGCGGCTCGCCATCCGGCGTGAGCACCGCCGCGACCTGCGGCAGCTTGGAGAGGTCCTGACCGACCGCCGGTCCCCTCGCCGAGCTCGCCAACACCTGGCCCCGCGGATCGACCACGTAGGCGGTGCCGACCTTGCCGATCTGCGCCTCGGTCATGAAGTCTTCGAGAAAGTCGAGGTCGATGTCGGCCACAGTCACCCCGGCATTGAAGCCGGAATGCGCGACCGAGATCGACATCATCGGCTGCGCGCCCTTGAAGGTCACGGCGGAGAAATTGCTTCCGTGTGTGACGGTGTCGGTGAAGCGCAGATCGCGTGACAAGTCGTTGCCCGAGGCAAACGAGATCGAGGTGCGCGACACGCGGAGCTGTTCCCGGCCCTGGCCGTCGAGCTGATACAGCTGCCGCACAGCCGGCGCCTGACTCAGCAGTTGTACATAGTCGGCGCGGCGGAGCTCCAGCGTATTGGCGCTCGCCCGCGTCACCCAGCTGATCTGTCGCTGCAGATCCGAGAGCGCCTGATCGATCCGCCGGGCGCTGGCGTCGGCCTTTTCGGCCATGGCGGCGGTCAGGCTCGCCTTGGTGGACTGATAGCTGATCCAGGTTTCGGTCGCGCCATTCACGGCCAGGACGAACACGACGAGCCCGACCAGCGACACGACGTATTTGGCGAACAGGCCCTGCCGCAACGACCAGCCTCTGTTCTCGACCTCGTTCATCCGGACCCCTCACGCGCGTCATCACCGAGGTCAGCCTCGGACAAGCGCGTCCGCTGCCGTCCTCGCGGCAGCAACACTTTGGAGGCAGGACCGCTCGGGTGCGAGACGGCCCGTCGCCGGCACCCGTTTAGCACAGAATGGCATGCACAGCGGCGACCATGCCGGCGCCCCGCGCCAACTCGTTATTGCTCGGCTGGCCCTGAATCGCATGCACCGCTCGAGGAGATTCTCCGCAGGCTCGGTCGATCGCGGCTATATATTACCTATTGAAGATGCGCTTCAGAACGTCGTTCATCGGCTGGCTGTCCTGCACACCCTCCTGCAAGGGCTCGGCGGGAGCTGCCTCCGCCGCGCCCCGGCCGTCGTCGCCCGGAGGCCGAGAAACAGCGCCGTCCTGAGGCGCAACCAGCGTACGGCCGCGGCTCTTGGCTGGCGGCTGCGCGGCCTGCAGTCCTTGCTGAATCAGATTGCCGATCGCCGATCCGAGATCGCCGCCGAGCAGGTCGGATTGGCCAGCCGCCGGGGCCTGTGCATTCGGGGCTGCCGTTGACGGCGCGCCGTTCGGACCAGCAGCACCGGTGGGCGCAGAATTTCCGATGAGGCCGCCGATGCCGTTGATCAAATTGTTCAGCCCGACCCCGTCCTTGCCGAACAGGCCCTGGCCCATCTGCTTGAGCCTGGCGTAGGCAGCATCCGGATTGTCGAGGATGCCGGCCATGTCGGGGTAGAAGCGCGGCTGACTCCAGGGGCCGTCGATGACGACGGGAATCCCGAGACCTATCGGCTCCGAGGTGCGGCCCTGCCCCTCGGTCGTCATCACGAGCTTCGGCTCGACCCGCATCGCCAGCGCCCGATTGCCCAGATCGATCGTCCCCGTACCGGTGACTTTGACCAGCGGTCCGACCAGGTTGAGGTCACTGGTGGCGGCCTGCCCGCGCTCGACCTGAAACGAGGCCGAGAGCTGCGTGAGATCGGTCGTCAGTTCCTTCGAATCCTGCCATCCCGACAGCGGATTGGACGTCAGTGAGCGGATCATCTGCGCAACGTTGATGCCGCGGATCGCGCCGTCCTGGAACAGCAGGAACGCCGAGCCGCTCAGGTTGCTCATGAGAGCCTGCTGGCTGGCGCCGCTGGAGCGCAAGGCCAGCTTGCCCTGCATCCGCGCATCGAGCTTGTCGAATCCGGCGACGCTCGAGAGCAGCGGCAGCGCCCGGATGCCGACGAGATCACAGTGCATCGCATAGGCCGGATTGCCCGTGGAGGCGTCGATCACGACCTCGCCACTGGCCTGCCCCTCATAGGCGCCGAGATTGGCGACGGTCGCCTTCAGCAGGCCGCCGGCCAGCGAGGCTTCGAGATCGAGCGGCCCGAGGCGAGTCCCGGAGAGAACGACATCCGTCGCCGACAGCTTCACGCGCGCGTCGACGTAGTTCAGACCCCGCAAGTCGATTGCCGCCGTGCTCCATCCCGACGCGCCGGCAGAGCCCTGCGCGGCAGGCGCTCCCAAGTCGAGCCGGCGAACGTCGAGATCGACCTTCACCAGCGGCTTGCTCGCCAGATCGACCGAGGCCCAGCCGTTGAAATCGCCGTCGCCAAGCGTGCCGCTGAGGCCGTTGATCATCACCACCGGGCCATTCAGCCGAACGTCGGCGCGGCCGGCAAGACTCCCGCGGAATGCAGAAGCCATGTCGATCTTGAAATCGACCGGCAGCGTCTGGCGCTCAATAGGCAGCGCGGGCGCGGCCGCTGTGAGGTCGAAGGTCACCGGACGGTCGCCGGCCCGGGCCGTACCCGTGATCTTGACCTTGCCATCGGACAGAGACGCCGTCGCGCCGATGCCCTCGAGCCGATTCTCGACGCGGTCGCGCGGGTTGGAGAGGACGACGGCGCCGTCCCTGACGGTGACCCGTTCGATCCGGGCCGCAAGCGCCGCTTCCGGCTTCGCCGAGGCACGGCTGCGCGGCGCATTGTCCCGCAGCCGTTCGCGCAGCAACGGCAGATAAAGTGTGGGCTTGTCGATGATGATCTCGCCGATGTCGGGCCGGCCGGACCACAGGCTCGACAGCGCCACGTCGGCCTGCAGCTTGCCGATCGTCAGCCGATTGTTGCCGTCACGCTCCTTCGGATCCTGCAGGGTGATGTCCGTCAGGGTCGCATGCAGCGACGGCCACAGGCTGACGCTCGCCGAGCCGGCGATGCTCAGGCGATAGCCGGTGTCACGCTCGACGCGGTCCTGGATGGCCACCGTGAGGAAGCTCGCCGGAAGTCCAAAAGCCAGCGCCAGAGCCAGCACGACGATGACGGCGCCAATCAAACCGCCTGCGATCTTCAATGCCTTCATGTCGATGTCCCAAGCGCGAGGCGCGAGCGGTCTCCACGGGTTAGCGTGCGGCAATGCCGACCCGGTTCAATCCGAAATTTTCTCGGAACGAAGACCGCTCCCAGCGCGACCAAAATAGTCGGAAGCCCGTGCGTCATTATGTGACTTATGACACACTTCCGCCCGGGGGGGTTCTGTAACTGAGGCTTTGAACCGTTGCCGAAGGTATAGTGATGAGCAAGCAGGCCGAATTTGCGGTCATTCTGAAGATGAACCCGATGTTCGCCGACCTCGGCGCGGACGAGCTGCAGCGAATCTCGAGCCTCTGCCACACCCAGCATCTGTCGTCGGGCGAGGTGCTGTTCCAGAAGGGCGACCCCGGCAATGCCCTGTTTGGGGTGCGGCGCGGCCAGATTCGCATCGAGACCGGTGCCACCGACGGCAGCCGGCTGACGCTCAACTTCATGGGGCCCGGCGATCTGTTCGGCGAGGTCGCCGTGCTCGACGGGCAGGAGCGCACGGCCGACGCCACCGCCGGTGAAGCGACCGAGCTGTTCGTGCTTCGCCGCGAGGATTTCCTCAGCTTCCTGGAACGCGAGCCCAAGGTGGCGATCAGGATCATTCAGCTGCTGTGCCAGCGCATCCGCTGGCAGAGCGAGCGAATGGAGGAATCGGTGCTGCAGCCGCTGCCGGTCCGGCTGGCACGCCGGCTGTGCGCCTTGGCGGAGGATTTCGGCTCCGAGGTTCATATCTCGCAGGAACAGCTTGGCGTCTTCGTCGGCGCGGCGCGTGAAAGCGTGAACCGCCAGTTGCAGGCCTGGCGCAAGGACAAGATCCTGGATCTGCAACGCGGCCGCATCCTTCTGCATGACCTGACCAAGCTGAACACGATCGCACGCAACGACTAATTGGCCGAGCGCGCAGCGTGCTCACCGCAAATTTGTCGATTGCGGGTCCGGTCCATGGCGGGAACCGCCCGCCATGCATCGTTTCGTATCAGCATCGGCCAAACATGATCGCAATTGGGCCACCACGCCTCACAATTTGCGACATGAACTCTTTTTAACAATTCTAACAGGGTTCAATCCGGCAGCGGAGAGTTCCATTTGCTCGCGCGCGGCGGCGCGCGGGGTGGAGCTTTGCGCGCCAGGCAAGCGTGGTTGGAAGTGACGTCATGAGTCTTGCGTTGCCGGCAATCGCCATCGAGGCCAGTGGTTCTGTTGGCCGTTGGCGCAGAGCTCTCGCGGTCTGGATCGACGCCGTGGAGGACGGCTGGGCCGTTCCGGCCTTGATCGTCGGGTTCGTCGCGGTCTGGATGGTGTATTTCTCGATCGCCTATCTCGGGGGCGATCTCCACCAGGACGTGATCGAGACCTGGTCGCTTGGACGCAGCTTCGACTGGGGTTCGACCAAGCATCCGCCGCTGATGGGCTGGGCGGCGTGGGCCTGGACCACCGTGTTTCCGCTGACCAACTGGTCGTTCAACCTGCTGGCGCTGACCAACGCAGCCGTCGGCCTCTTCGCCGTCGACCTCATCACCCGGCGTTTCGCGCGCGGTGACAAGCGGCTGGTCGTGCTGCTGTTGCTCATGCTGCTGCCGGTCTATCAACTGCATGCGCAGCGCTTCAACGCCAACGCCGTGCTGCTGTCGAGCTGGCCGCTGGCGACCTGGTGTTTCCTGCGCTCGTTCGAGACGCGTCACGTCGGCTGGGCCATCGCGGTCGGCCTGACCGGGGCGCTCGCGATGCTCGGCAAGTACTACTCGGTCTTCCTGATCGCGAGCTTTGCGGTCGCAGCGTTGTGCCACGGCGAGCGTCGGGCCTATTTCACCTCGCCCGCGCCGTGGATCGCGGCGCTGTCCGGCCTGGTCGCGCTGGCGCCTCATATCTATTGGCTGGCCACGACCGGCGCCCAGCCGTTCTCGCATGCAATCGAGCATCACGTCGGCAAGACCGCCGTGGCCGCCCTGGTCGAGGGCAGCGGCTTCCTGTTGGCGATGGCCGGCATCGCCGGTATCCCCGGCCTCATATGGCTCGCCATGACGCGGCCTCGCCCCACCCGCGTGCTGAACGATGCGCTCAGCCTCGACTCCGGACTCCGGCTGCTGGCGATGATCAGCATCGGGACCGTGGTGTTCCCCGCACTGGTCTCGATCGTGTTCGGCACCGACATGCCGCCGCTGTGGGGCCTGCAGGGCGTCTTCCTGTTCGTCATCGTGATCGTGTGTGGCGCGAGCTATCACGCCCCCCGCGACATCACGATCAATCTCGCCGCTGCGACGATCGCAATCGCCGCATTCGCGGCCACCGTCGTAGCGCCCCTCCATGCATTGTACCGGAACTACGTTCCGTTGAACGAGGGTCGCAACTTCTACGAGCCGGCCGTGACCGAGCTGGACCGCCTGTGGCAGACGGCATCGAACGGCGCCCTTGTCTCCGTCGGCGGCGATGACGGCCTCGCCTTTGCCGCAGCGTTCTACAGTCCCGACCATCCGCACTATGAAATGGCGCTGGTGCACCCGCATGAGCTGCAACCTCCGTCCGAAGCGCTGACTGCGCAGGGCTGGGCGGCGCTGTGCTACGACACCGACATCTCCTGCATCTCCGGCATGCAAGCCGCGGCGGCGCAGGCGCGGCGTTCGGTGCGGGCCGATTTCACGCTCCGGACCAAGCTGTTCGGCCTGGAAGGCGCCAGCCAGGGCTTCGTTGCCCTGATCGTGCCGCCTGAGACCGCCGCGCCAGTCGACGGCGCCCCGAGCGGGGGTCTCGATCTCAGCGCACGCCGCCGCATGCCCTCGACCGCGAACTGAAACAGCTCGTTCCGGCACGTCATCTCATTCCGCAGCCGGCGACATCGCCGACGGCGGCGGCTTTGGCTGATGCGCCGCCTCCGGCCCATGGCCGGACTGGGCCTCGTCGGCGGCATCGCCGGAAGAGACGATCAGCTTGCGGCCAAGGCGGGCGAACAACGCGCCGACATCGTCCATCACCAGGAACATCGCCGGCACGAACAACAGCGACAGCACGGTCGAGAACACCAGCCCGCCGATCACCGCGAGCGCCATCGGCGAGCGGAATTCGCCGCCGGCACCGACCGCGAGCGCGCTCGGCATCATGCCGGCGACCATCGCGATCGTGGTCATCACGATCGGACGGGCCCGCTTCATGCCGGCATCGATGATCGCCTCGTCACGCCTGACGCCGGCATGGATCGCCTCGACCGCGAACTCGACCAGCATGATCGCGTTCTTGGTGACGATGCCCATGAGCATCATCATGCCGATATAGACGGGGATGGTGAGCTGCTTGCCCGTCAGCATCAGCGCGGCGATCGCACCGCCGATCGACAACGGCAGCGAGAACAGGATCGTGATCGGCTGCAGGAAGGTGCCGAACAGCAGCACCAGCACGGCGTAGACGATCATCAGGCCCGCCGTGATCGCCGTGATGAAGCCCGACGCCAGCTCGTTCAGGCTCTCGGCATCATCGGACGGGATCAGCTTGACGCTGGCCGGCATGCTCTTTCTGACCGGCAGCTCGTCGATCTGCTTGGTTGCGTCGCCGAGCGCCGCAAGTCCGACGAGGTCGGCGGCGACGGTGGCCTGCCGCCCGCGATCGTAGCGGCTGATGCTGGTCGGGCCCTGGTCGAGCTTGATGTCGGCGACGACGGCCAGCGGCACGCCGCCCTTTTCGCCGTACTGGCCGAGCGGCACCCGCAACTGTTCGAGGATCTTCACGTCGCTGCGCGCCGCGTCCTCGAGTTGCACCCGGATCGGGACCAGCCGGCCGCCGGCGTCATACTTCGCCAGCGCAGGTCCAACATCTCCGATCGTGGCGACGCGGATCGTCTGCGACAGGCTTTCGGTCGACACGCCCAGACGTGCCGCCAGATCCGCGCGCGGCTGCACCCGCAACTCCGGCCGGTCGAGCGAAGTGTCCGACACCACGTTGGAGATGATCGGAATCCGCTTCATCTGCGAGGCGAGCTCGCTCGCAACGTTGTCGACCAGCTTGGGATCCGAGCCCGTCAGCACCAGCTTGATCGGGCGCAGACCATTTTCGTCTGTGAACCAGAAACGGATGTCCGGAATGGTTTCGAGATCCTTGGTGATCTCGAGCTCGAGCTCTTTCTGGGTGATCTTGCGCTCGGTCTTCGGCGTGTAGTTGACGATCATTCCGGCGCGACGAACCTCCATCGCGCCCTGAAGCCGGCCGCCGTCGACGAACACGCTGCGGACCTCGGGCCGCTTGCGCAGGCGCGCGACGATGTCCTCGGTGACCTTCTCGGTGTAGGCGAGCTGCGCGCCTGGCGGCAGCTCGATCGCGAGCAGCGATCGCGCCGCGTCCTGCGCCGGCAAGAACCCTTGCGACAGCAGCGTCGTGCTCCAGATCGAGGCAGCGAAGATCCCGATGCCGAGCAGCACCGTGACGAAGTAGTGCTTTACCGACCAGGTCACGATGCGCTGATAGGCACGCAGGATGAACCCCGGCGGCGGATCGTCGTGCTTGTGGTCCTTGAGGAAGTAGGCCGCCAGCATCGGCGTGACGAAGCGCGCCGCCAGCAGCGAGAAGAACACCTGCACCGAGACGGTGATGCCGAACTGCTTGAAGAACTGTCCGGCGATGCCGGACATGAAGCTCGCCGGCGCAAAGATCGCGATGATGGTGAGGCTGATCGCGATGACCGCGAGCCCGATCTCGTCGGCGGCATCGAGCGCCGCGCGATAGGGCGACTTCCCCATCCGCATGTGGCGCACGATGTTCTCGATCTCGACGATGGCGTCGTCGACGAGAATACCGGTCGACAACGTGATCGCCAGGAACGACACCATGTTCAGCGAGAAGCCGAGAATATCCATCGCCCAGAAGGCCGGAAAGATCGACAGCGGCAGCGAGATCGCCGCGATCACCGTGGCCCTGAAGTCGCGCAGGAACAAGAGCACGATGATGACGGCCAGGATCGCGCCCTCGAACAGGGTCGAGATCGCCGCTTCGTAATTGCCCTTGGTGAAATCGACCGACGTATCGATCAGCTTCAGCTCGACGTCGGGATGGGCGGCCCTGACCTGGTCGATGCGCTTCTGGACCGCGGCGGCGACGACCACGTCGCTGGCGCCCTTGGCGCGCTTGATGCCGAGCGCGACCACCGGCTCGCCGTTGAAGCGCGCAAAGGTTCGCCGATCGGCAATCGTGTCGGTGACCGTCCCGAGATCGGCGAGCCGGACCTCGCCGCCGCCGAACAAGGGAATCATCGTGTTGGACAGCTCGTTCAGCGTCTTGGCGCCGGCAAGCGTGCGGATCGCCTGGTCGTTCTTGCCGATCTCGGCGCGGCCGCCGGCGACGTCCACATTGGTGCCGCGCAGACTCTGGCTGACATTGACGGCGGTGAGACCCATGGCCTGCAGCCGGTCGGGATCGAGCGAGACCAGAATCTCGCGCTCGACGCCGCCGATGCGCTCGACCTGGCTGACGCCGCGCACGCCCTGCAGCTCGCGCTTGACGACGTCGTCGACGAAGAACGACAGCTGCTCCGGGGTCTTGCCCGGTGAGATCGCCGCATAGGTGACGATCGGCAGGCCGATCTTGTCGACGCGCGAGATCAGCGGCTCGGTGACGTTCTGCGGCAGGTCGGAACGAACCCGGGTGACGGCGTCCTTGACGTCGTTGATGGCGCGATCGGTGTTGGTCTCGAGCGCGAACGTAATCGTCGTCACCGACAGGCCGTCGGTGATCAGCGACTGGATGTGGCGCGCGCCCTCGACGCCGGAGACGCCGTCCTCGATGATCTTGGTGACCTGGGATTCAAGCTCCGACGGCGCCGCGCCGAACTGCGCCACCGCGACCGAGATCACCGGAATGTCGGCGTTCGGCAGCCGGGTGACCGCGAGCTTGGTGAAGCTCATCCAGCCCAGGATCAGCAGGATGATGGAGAAGAGGATCGACGGCAGCGGGTTCCTGATCGACCATGCCGAAATGTTCAGTGCCATCAGCGTACCCGCGTGCGATCGATGTCTTCGGCAAACATGGTCTTGATCTGGTCGCCATCGTGCAGCGAGCTGCCGGCGTCGGCCACCACGATTTCTCCCTCTGTCAGCCCGTCGAGGATCTCGCTCGCCGTATCCGACACCAGGCCGACCCGCACCCGGCGGGTCTCGATCGTGTTGCCCTTCACGACCTGGATGGTGAGATGATCGATCGCCGTATTGGGCACGGCGACGCCGCAGCTCCGCCGGGCATCGATATTGGCGCGCGCGAACATGCCGGGCTTGAGCGACGGATTGCTGGTCAGCGCGATGCGCACATGGCCCAGCTGCGTGGTCCGGTCGACCTGCGGCGCCACCACGCGCAGGCGGCCGACAATGTCGGGTAGGTTGTCGCGAGTGATGCGCACCGGCGCGCCCGTGCCGAGCTTCAGGAGATGAACGCTCGGAACTTCGGCGTCGAGCTCCAGCTCGTTGTTCACGGCGATGCGGAACATCGGACCGGCCTGCGGCGAGGCCGGCGCACCGGCGATCGTGCGGACCTCGGTGACGAGTCCTGCGGCCGGCGCACGCAGCGACACGGGCCGGTTCGCGGCCGCCGCCGGCGCTCCCGGCTGCGGCGGTGACGGCGTCAGGCGCGCCAGCTCCTGGTTCTCGGTAACGGTGTCGCCCTCCTTGACCAGAACGTCGATGACCCGCGAGCCTTCCTGATCGGCGCCGACCACCGCCTCGCGGCGGGCCAGGACGAAGCCGGTGACGCGCACGAGATCTGAGAAGCAGGCCTTCACCGCCTTGGTCACCAGCACCTGGGCCTGCATCGGCGGCTCCTCGGCGGTGTGATGGGGACGATGCTCATACCAGTAATAGCCGGCGAACAGGGCCACGAAGACGACCGCACTGGCCGCGGACTTGAGGGATTTTGGCAGCTTCATCGGCAGGGGGATCCGGTCGGCGCGAGATGCGGGTTATGGATGCTGCGAATTTGGCACGGCGCGCTCCGACAAGGCGATGCGCCCCGCAATCCTGCGGGACGCATCCGGCCACCTCGATCTCCGGCCACGCGACCTCCGACGGCGCTCGATGGACGCGGCGCTACTTGGCCGCCGCCGTCTTGCTCTGCATGTTGACGACCTGAACGCGGCGATTCACCTCGGCCAGCGGCTGGCTCGGATCCTTCAGCTTGCTCTTGCCATAGCCCACCGTCACCAGGTCGGCGCCGGCGATGCCGAACTTCTCGACCAGATAGCGCTTGATCGAATCGGCGCGGCGCTCGGAGAGATCCTGATTGTAGGCCTCGCCACCGGCGGCATCGGTATGACCGGCGACGACGAAGGTCGACCCTTTCAGCTCGGCGTTGGTCAGCGCCCGGCCGAGCGCCTGCACCGACGGCAGCGACTTCTGGCTGATGTTGGCGGAGTTGTAGTCGAAGGTGATCTCGAGGTCGATGTTCGGCTTGGTCTTGGCGACCGCCGCGATCTCCTCGCGCTCGGCAGTGGACAGCGACCGCGTCGAACGGCCGCGAATGCTCTGCAGGAACTTGTCCTGCTCCGGCGCGACCGCGGGTGTGGCCTCCGACGGCGGCGACATCGACAGTCCCCGGGTCAGCGGCCTCTTCGGCCCGGCCAGGGCGCGGACGATCTGATCCTCACTGACATCATCGGCGGCGAAGGCCGGCATCGCGCTCAGCGACGCGGCCGCGCTCAGGACCGTCGCGGCCAGGAGAGCCGTCAGGCCGGCGGTCATCGTCGAATTCGTTTTCGGTGCGGTCATTGCCAATCCCTCCTCACGCGAACTGATCGTCCCGGTCTCCGCCGCGCCCGGCGCGACACCCGGCTGTTCGCTGTTATGTCGGTCCGGCCTGCCGCATGGTTCGAGCCGGCCGGCCGACGCGCGCAACAAATCAGCGCACGCCGTAGGCTTCGAACTCGCGGACGATGTTGGGGTCCATCGCCTTGGCGTTGGCGATGTCGAGCGCGCCCTCCTGCGCGGCGCCGTTACGCTGTTTGGCGAGACCGCGGCCGTACAATGACGACGTCAGCCGCGGGTTGATCTTCAGCGCCGCATCGAAATCGGCGATGGCGTTCTTGACCGCGCCGCTCTTGAGGTTGACCAGCCCGCGGCTGTCGAGCGCGTCCACGAAATTCGGCCGCAGCCGCAGCGCCTCGTTGCAGTCGCGCAGCGCAGGTTGCAGCTCGCCGACGACGGTGCGCGCCCAGCAGCGGTTGTTGAGCGCCTCGACGTCCTTCGGATTGATCCGGATGGTGTCGTCGAAATCGCGGATCGCCTGCGCGTAGGCGCCCTTGCTCGCATACACCTGGCCGCGCCGGTACAGCGCGCCAGCATCCTCCGGATTGGCCGCGATCTTGGCGCTCAGGCTCTTGATCGTCGGATCGTCGGCGAACGGATCCTGCGCGGGCGCTGCTGGGGCCGCGGGCGCAGCGGGCGCGACGTTCGCGATCACGGGAGATGGCGCGGGCGCCGGCGGCGCCGGAGCAACCGGCGCGGGCGACGGGGTGTCCACCTTCTGCACCGGCGTCGGCTGCGGCGCGGGCGGAGCCGGCGGCAGCGGCGACGGCACCGGCGGCGCCACCACGACCTGCGTCGGGGTTGGCGCAGGTACAGGTACAGGTGCAGGCGCCGGCGCGGCATTGCTCTCGGCCGGCGGCGGCCTGACGCCGCCATTGCCCGGCACGAAGGAGAAGTCCTCCGCCAACGACGACGAGATCCACGGCACCTGCTCGCTGCGCGAGGCGCGGGTGACGCCGACGCGGGTGCGGTTCAGCGTCTCCTCGGCGGTGAGGTCGGGAACGCGGATCTCCTTCAGGAGCTCCTGCACGAACAGGCTGCGATCGCGCCCGCCATCCGTCACGACAGCGGACAGCGCCGCCGAGTACATCACCAAAGTACCGCTCGGTGCGATGACCGGCGCGAGGCCGGCCGAGGCGGTGCGGAACCTGCGCTCATAGGGATTGCGCCGGGAAGCATCGAGCAGCGCGATCTTCACGCCGGCGCCGCGGCTGTTGATCTCCTGCAGCACCTGCTCGAGGCCGATGCCGTCGCGCCGCACGTCGGCCTCCTGCCAGATCTGCGCATCGACCGGGATCATGTAGCTCTGTCGGCTCGACTGGATGCCGTAGCCGGAGAAGAACAGCAGCGCCACCGAGCCCGGCTTGATCTTGCCATAGAGCCGATCGAGGCCGCGGCGCATCGCGTCGCCGCCGGCATTTTCCAGCGTCTCGACGCTGAAACCGTCGCGCTTCAACTCGTCGGTGAGATCGCGGGCATCGTTGACCGGTTCCTTGAGCGGCGCCTCGGCATCCGGATATTTCGCATTGCCGATCACCAGGGCGAAGCGGTCGCCGGCCGCGTGCGCGGGCCCGGAGACAACGGCCGAAAACGCGACGGAGAACATCAGGCCGAGCGGCAACAGCAGGCGGAAAGTCATCACGATGGCGGTCCAGCGGTCAGCAATCAGGCGCCGTCCAGCTTGCGCCGCGGCGACCATATCCCACGCGTCAGGCATTATCAAATCGCCGTGACGGCACGTCAACCGCTTGCAGAGGTTGACGAATCGTCTGAGGCGGCGACCGCCCGCAGGAGCCTCTTGCGAGCTGCGGGCCATGACACGAGCGGACCATGCAACGATCCCAATGGCTTGAAATGTGAGATGCCTCACGCTGTGTCGCGGCAGCGCAGCGTCCGGTTCGACGAGCACCGCGATTGACCTCGATGCGATTGACCTCGATCCGTGCCGATGGCTCGATGGTTGCCGCGCCCAACCAACGAGAAGGCCATCATGGGGAACGCCGCCGAGATCTACGCGCTGCGCTACGCGACGATGTCGCCGCGCACGCCGCACATGAACTTCCTGCAGCCCGATCCGCACGACAGCACGGCGCAGGACCTCGACTATTTCGTGTGGCTGATCCGCCGTGACGGGCGCGACATCCTGGTCGACACCGGCTTCAACGCCGCGGAGGCCGAGATCCGCCATCGCACCCTGACGCGCGATCCGATCGATGCGCTCGCTTCCTTCGGCGTCGCGGCGGCCGACATCCGCGACATCATCGTGACCCATCTGCACTACGATCACGCCGGCAATCTCGACCGCTTCCCGAACGCGCGCTTTCACCTGCAGGAGCGCGAGATGGCGTATGCGACCGGACGCTGCATGTGCAACGGCATGCTGCGCTACCCGTTCACGGTCGAGCACGTCACCACGATGGTGCGCCACGTCTATGGCGAGCGCGTCACCTTCCACAACGGCGACGGTGAGGTCGCGCCGGGCGTCACCGTGCACCGGGTCGGCGGCCATTCCGACGGGCTGCAGGTGGTGCGCGTCGACACCGCGCGCGGCCCGGTCGTGCTCGCCTCCGACGCCGCGCATTACTACGCCAACCTGCAGCGCCGCAGCCCGTTTCCGATCGTGCTCAACATCGGCGACATGATCCAGGGCTGGGAGATCATCGAGCGCCTCGCCGGGCATCCGGATCGATTCATTCCGGGCCACGATCCGCTGGTGACCGAACTCTATCCGCGCGTGAGCGAGGCGGCCGATGCCTACGCACTGCATGTGGCGCCGTCGCGGTCGTTTGCGAGATAGCGGCGCGGCAGGACCAAGTGACGTGACAGGAATGAGCGTCGTTTCCGCCATCCCGAGGCGGTGCTGATTTTCTCCACCGTCATCGCCCGGCTCGATGTTTAGCCCGGAGCGGGTGATGACACCTGAATCGACGAAGCGCCGCGCGAACATGACACTTCGGTCTCGCGGCGCGTTTCGCGTCCGAGCTTTACTCATCGAGACACCCTCTTCTGAACAGAGGGCGCAGGGAGAGCCAGGCCTCGGCTGAGGCCTGCGGTCCGCCTGCGAGAAAAAATGCAGGCGGCAGAACCACAGGTACAGCCGGAATGACCCGGCCCTCCCTGCGCGATGGCTTTACGATTTATACGCAGTCTCCTCGGTGACCGGCTTGTTTGTCACCGTGGCGACGACGCGCGCATCACGCGCGCCGCGCGGACCTCAGCGTCGGGAGGCCAGGACCCTGCGACTTCACCGTCCGCAGCATGGCGTACGTCCGCGTGCTCTCACGCTGCGCCCCGCCGCGGCCATCGCATCCCACCTCAACGCGTCGTGACGTTCGCGAAAGCGCCCCTCTTCAATGAGGCGGGACGGGCGTAAATCTCCACCTGATTTGCCCGACGGCGCAAGAGATTTCTTTTTTACCGAACATCTGGACAGGGCAAATCAGCTTGAACCGGCTAGACAAATTCGTCTTTTGCGACCAAGGATTGAGCGGTATTTTCGATGAGACGATTTGGGCGCGATGGGGGCATCCAGCAATTTCGATTTTCTGAGCGGCCAGGACGAGCGGCTGGCCAGGCTCGGCGCGCTCGCTGAACGCTATTTCGTCGATGACGCCCCCTCCACCCTGATCAAGCTGCGGCAGCTCGCCGAATTCCTCGCCAAGGAGGTCGCCGCCCGCCACGGCCTCCTGCCCTCCAGCAATGTCAGCTTCGACGAGGTGCTGCGCACCTTGCGGCTGCGCGCGATCCTGCCGCGCGAGATCGCCGATCTCCTGTTCAACCTGAAGCGGCTCGGCAACGAGGCCGTCCATGAGGATATCGGCACGCCGGCCAATGCGCTGTTTGCGCTGAAGATCGCACGCAGCGCCGCGATCTGGTTCCACCAGAGCTATGGCGGCAAGCCCAGCTTCAAGGCCGGCCCATTCGTGCCGCCGCGGCCGCCGGTCGATGCCACCGCGGCGCTCAGGGCCGAGCTGGACGAGCTGCGCAAGCAGGTCGGCGCCAGCTCCGACGAGGCGGCCAAGGCGCGGCTGGCGTTGCGCGATGCCGAGGAGGCGCGCGTGAAGGCGCTGTCCCAGGCCGAGGCGATCCGGCAGGACAAGGAATTCTGGGAGACCTACGCCGCCGAGACCGAGGCCGGCCTGCGCAAGACCGAGGCGGCACTGAAGGCGGCGCAGGCCGCGGCGGAGACGGCGCCGCCGCAACAGCTCGACCTGCTGGCGCAGCTCGCCAACCGGCAGGCGCAACAGGTCGAACTCGACGAGGCGACCACGCGCCTCTTGATCGACGAGCAGCTTCGCGCCGCCGGCTGGACCGTCGACACACCCACGCTGCGACATTCCGCGGGGACGCGCCCGCAACCAGGCCAGAAGATCGCCATTGCGGAATGGCCGACCGACAGCGGCCCGGTCGACTACGCGCTGTTCATCGACGGCCGCTGCGTCGGCGTGATCGAGGCCAAGCGCGGCATCGCCGACGTGCCCGGCCGGCTCGGCCAGGCCAAGCGCTACGCCCGCGACATCCGCTTGACGCCGGACGAGACCCTTCCGGGCAGTCCGTGGCTGCAGGAGCTCGACCGCTTCCGCGTGCCGTTCCTGTTCGTCACCAACGGCCGGCCCTATGTGAAGCAGTTCGAGACCAAGTCCGGGATCTGGTTCTGGGATGCGCGGCCGACCGGCGGCAATCCGCGCGCGCTGCCCGAATGGTTCGCGCCGCGCGACCTCACCGAACGGCTGGAGCAGACCGAGGATTTCGATGCGCTGGCCGAGCGCGAGCTCGGCGTCACCGGCCTGCGGCCGTATCAGACAGATGCTATCACGGCGGTGGAGACCGCCATCGCCGCGGGCCAGAAGAACATCCTGCTGGCGATGGCGACGGGCACCGGCAAGACCCGGCTCGCCATCGCCCTGATGTACGAGTTGCTGCGCCGCCAGCGCTTCCGCCGCATCCTGTTCCTGGTCGACCGCAATGCGCTCGGGCGCCAGACGCTGGATGCGATGAGCACGACCGACACCGCGGGCTTCCTGAAGTTCGACCAGGTATTCCCGGTCGCCGATCTCACCAAGAAATTCCCCGAGGCCACCGACCGTGTCCAGGTCGCCACCGTGCAGGCCATGATCCGCCGCGTCTTCGACGACCCCGACGTCACCAGGCCGACGCCCGGCACCTATGACCTCATCATCGTCGACGAGGCGCATCGCGGCTATACGCTCGATGCCGAGCTACGCGAGGACGATCTCGGCTTCCGCAATCTCGAGGACTATCTCTCCGCCTATCGCCGCGTGCTCGACTATTTCGACGCCACCAAGATCGCGCTCACGGCGACGCCGGCGCTGCACACCCGTGAAATCTTCGGCGCGGCCGTGTTCCACTACGGCTACCGGCAGGCCGTCATCGACGGCTACCTGATCGACCACCGGCCGCCACGCCGCATCACCACGGCACTGAGCCAGACCGGCATCAGCTTCGAGGCCGGCGAGGACGTCAACATCATCGATCCCCGCACCGGCCAGATCGATCTGTTCAACCTCGACGACCAGGTCGATTTCGAGGTCGCCGAATTCAACAAGAAGGTGCTGACCCGCCCCTTCAACCGGGCTGTCGCCGACGCGATCGCCCGCGAATGTCCGCCGAGCGAGCGCGGCAAGACGCTGATCTTCGCCAGCCGTGACGATCACGCCGACACGCTGGTCAAGGCGCTTCAGGATGCACTGACCGAGGAATACGGCCCGCAGCCGCATGATCTGGTCGAGAAGATCACCGGACGCATCGACAAGCCGCTGGACCGCATCAAGGCGTTCAAGAACGATCCCCGGCCGAAATACGTCGTCACAGTGGACCTTCTGACCACCGGCATCGACGTGCCCGCCATCACCAATCTCGTGTTCGTCCGCCGCGTCAACAGCCGCATCCTCTACGACCAGATGATCGGCCGCGCCACGCGGCGCTGCGACGAGATCGGCAAGGAGTACTTTCGCATCTTCGACGCGGTCGACATCTACGCCAACCTCCAGGAGGTCAGCGACATGCGGCCGGTGGTGGTCAACCCGGCGCTGTCGTTTGCGACCCTGCTCGGCGATCTCGAACGCGCGGCGACCGACGAGGACCGCGCCTTAGTGCGCGACCAGATCGTCGTCAAGCTGCGCCAGCGCCTGAAATACATCGAAGGCCCTGAACGAGAGACCCTCGAGACCGTGCTCGGCCCGCTGGCCGCGCTGCCCGACCGGCTGCGCGACGCGCCGCCGGGCGAGACGCTGGCGCTGTTCAGGCAGCACCCGCTGCTCGCCGGAATTCTCGACAATTCCAGCCCGAACCGCCCGCGCGACGGCACTTACATTTCCGAGCATCCGGACGAGCTGGTCAGCGTCGAGGACGATTTCGGCGGCCGCGCCAGCCCGGCCGACTATATCGAGAGTTTCGAGACCTTCGTGAAGGCCAACATGAACGTGGCGCCGGCGCTGATCGCCGCAACCCAGAAGCCGCGCGAGCTGACCCGCAAGGAGCTGAAGGAACTCGCCGTCCTGCTCGACGCCAACGGCTTCTCCGAAGCCAATCTGCGCCAGGCCTATGGCCGGGCGCGCAACGCCGACATCGCCGCCCACATCATCGGCTTCGTGCGCCAGGCCGCGCTCGGCGATCCCCTGGTGCCCTACGCCACCCGCGTCGAAAACGGCGTTCAGCGCATTCTCGCCAGCCGGCCCTGGACAGCGACGCAAAGGCGCTGGCTGGAGCGGATCGGCCGTGCGCTGAAGGCCCAGCCTGTCGGCGACCCCGCCCTCCTCGCCGATCCGCTGTTTGCACAGCATGGTGGCTTCGAAGTGATTGATCAGGCGTTCGATCACGGGCTAGGTGACATCCTCAAGGACCTCAATGGCGCGATCTGGGACCACCACGTCGCCTGAGATGGAAAAGCCATGAATCCAGCGACCGATCTCGTCAACAAGCTGTGGCGCCTGTGCGCGATGCTGCGCAAGGACGGCGTCACATACCAGCAATACGTCACCGAGCTGACCTATCTCCTGTTCCTGAAGATGGCCTCGGAGCAGAAGGACGAGAGCCGCATCCCGGAGCAATATCGCTGGGGCGCGCTGAAGTCGGTGCCGGAGACCGAGGTGCTGCAACGCTACCGCCAGGCGCTGATCGATCTCGGCGACGGCACCAAGATCGCCGACCGGTCCGTGGTCGCGATCTTCCAGAACGCCGCGACGATCATTCGCGAGCCGGTGAACCTACGACGGCTGATCGACGCCATCGACGGCCTGCACTGGTTCAGCGCCGAGCGTGATGCCTTCGGCGATACCTATGAAGGCCTGCTGCAGAAGATGGCCGAGGAAACCAAGCGCGGCGCCGGGCAGTATTTTACACCACGCGTGCTGATCGAGGTGATGGTTCGCCTGATGCGCCCCCAAACGGGCGAGGTGATCCAAGACCCGGCTGCCGGCACAGGTGGGTTCCTGATCGCGGCCAATCAGTTCATGAAGGCCGGGACGGACGGCTATTTTCGGCTCGAGTCGAAAGAACAGGAATTTCAGCTCCATTCTGCGTTGCGCGGTATCGAGAACGTGCAGGATACGTTTCGCTTGCTACTGATGAATCTGCATCTGCATCAGATCATCACGAACCATCTCGATCTCGCCGACACGCTGTCGCCAAGCGGGGCAAAGGCGGAGTTCAAGAACGCCGACCTGATCCTGACCAATCCGCCGTTCGGCCCCGCCGGCGGCCCGCCGACCCGCGATGACCTCACCATCACCGATCGCGTCTCGTCCTATCAGCTCCCCTTCGTGGAGCACTGTATCCGCGCGCTCAAGCTCGGCGGCCGCGCCGCCGTCGTCGTGCCGGATAACGTGCTGTTCGACGACGGCAAGGGCAAACAGCTCCGGCAACGGCTGATGAACTGGTGCGACCTGCACACCATCCTGCGGCTGCCGACCGGTATCTTCTATGCGCAAGGCGTCAAGACCAACGTGCTGTTCTTCACACGCAGCGAGGAGGAAGCGCCGGCGCAGGATGCCACGGAGGCGGTGTGGATCTACGACATGCGCTCGGGCGCGCCGGCCTATGGCAAGACCAATCCGCTGAAACTCGAAGATTTCGATGGCTTCGTCGCTGCGTTTGGTGATGATCCTCGTGGACGCAGCGTGCGGACCGACCAGGGCGAGGAAGGCCGCTTCCGCCGCTTCACCCGCGAAGATATCGCGGCGCGGGCTAACAATCTCGATATCACATGGCTCAAGGACACGAGCGACGATCCGGAAGACGGGCTCGAAGCGCCGGAGGACATCGCGGCCGCGATCGAGGGACATCTGACGGCGGCGCTGGAGGAGGTCCGGGCGCTGGTCGAGGAGCTTGGTGCGGAGACTGCGCTCGCTGACTTAGTTGAGGAGGCGGCAGAGTGAATTTGCGGACTGGATGGACATCCGCTGAACTAGGATTGCTATCAACTAAGATTGGCAGTGGCGCGACTCCAACGGGCGGGCAGGCAAGCTACGCCAGTAGCGGCGTTCCACTCATCCGATCAATGAATGTGCACTTCGGCGGCTTCGAGCCGGATGGCATCGCGTATTTGAACGAAGCACAAGCGCAAGCGCTTGCCGGCGTCACCGTTCAGGCAAACGATGTACTTCTCAACATCACCGGAGCGTCCATAGGTCGGGTTTGTTTGGCTCCGGAATTCATGTCTGGAGCTCGCGTCAATCAGCACGTCTGCATAATTCGACTGGCACGGGAGCTGCTCCCTTCCTACTTCGAAAGATTCTTAGCTTCGCCTGGGATGCAGAGATGGATTCTCGAAGAGAATTACGGTTTCACACGCCAGGCCCTTACCAAAGGGATGATCGAGCAACTTGTGATC
Source organism: Bradyrhizobium sp. SZCCHNRI3052 (assembly GCF_032484895.1). Classification (NCBI taxonomy): domain Bacteria; kingdom Pseudomonadati; phylum Pseudomonadota; class Alphaproteobacteria; order Hyphomicrobiales; family Nitrobacteraceae; genus Bradyrhizobium; species Bradyrhizobium sp. SZCCHNRI3052. Next base: position 305,894 of record NZ_JAUETW010000009.1, read on the forward strand.
CCAGTGCCTCCTCTGGCCGAACAGCGCCGCATCGTCGCCAAGCTGGATGCGCTGTTCGCGCGATTGGCCCGCGCACGGGCGGAGCTGGATCGTACTGCAGCTCTTGCGGAGAAGGCCCGCGGCGCAGTTTATGCTAGCGCATTTTCGCCTTTCACTCAGCAATCATTTAAGCTCGGCTCTGCGCTTGAGGATGTTCGCTATGGCACCGCCAAAAAATGCGACTACGGAAACGGTGTTCCCGTCCTCCGCATCCCGAACGTTGCAAACGGAAGGATAAGTCTAGAAGACCTCAAGCGCGCAGAATTCGAAGACGACGAGCTTGCGAAACTCTCGCTACGACGAGGAGATGTGCTCATCATCCGATCCAACGGAAGCCGAGACTTGGTGGGAAGGTCGGCCGTGGTCGATGATGGAGCGGCGGGCATGCTGTACGCGGGATACCTCATACGTTTGCGGTTGGATGAGTCGAAGCTCTTGCCAGATTATCTGCACGCATATCTCGCATCACCTCAAGCAAGGCAGCTGATTGAAGCCTTGGCTCGGTCCACGAGCGGCGTGAATAACATCAACGCAGAACAATTGAAGGGTCTGTCGATCCCCTCGGCCACGTTGGAGGCGCAACGGTCCATCATCTCTGCTATTCGATCAGCGAATGCCCGCGCCGACCGCCTCGAAGCCGAGGCGGCGCGGGCACGCGCGCTACTCGACCGGCTGGAGGCGGCGATCCTGACCAAGGCGTTCAAGGGCGAGCTGGTGCCGCAGGACCCGAACGACGAGCCGGCCAGCGTCCTGCTGGAGCGCATCCGCGCGCAGCGCGCGGCGGCTAACAAAGAGCCTCGACAGCCGCGTAGTCGCCGCGCTGCGGCCTCCCGTCTTGCCAAGACTTGAAGAAGCCTGCCATGCGCTCCTATTCGATCCGAAGGCTTCGCAGGGCCGTCGAGAATCTAAAAGAAACCGCGCGGCAGACGAACCGCCAGTTCGCGAGCACCGACCGTGACTTTCAGGACAGCTGGCTCGGCTGGCTCGATGGCTATCGCGGGCCTGGTTATTATAATCGCTCGGACTGGGACCGTGACGCCCGCTTCGTCTATCAGCACCTCAACAGCGGCCCCGCCATCGTCTGGCTGAACGAAGCAGCTGGCGTCGACCGGGAGCTGATCGAGCGGGCGCTGCGTGCAATCCGAGCCGGCGCCGATCATCCCCAAATGCTCGCGAAGATCGCCCGGCAAATCCTGCCGTGGGAACAGGTTGCGTGGCTGCTGTTTAGGCTGCGGTCGTACCGAATCTCCGAGCTGCTTCGCGCGGTCAGAACACTGCCCGCAACGATGCCGCAATCAGACAAGCTGTCGAAGGGAAGCTACGAGACTCACCAGGATCATTGGATCGCCTGGCTGAAGGGGTACGATGGCCCGGGCGACTACGGTCGCGCCGATTGGGAAGTAGATGCACGCGCCGTTTACCAGCGGCTGAACAACGGCCACATGATCGTTTGGCTCAACGAGGCGGCCGGAGAGGATCCTCAGCTCATCCGGCAGACGATCTCGAAACTTCGTCAAGCCGGACCAGCCAAGCAAACGCGCGCAGCGGTGGCGCGGTCGTTCCTGCCTTGGGACCGTGCGGCGATGCTGCTTTTCGGCTCCTGAAAGGTTCCGCGGCGGTCGAAGCAGGCGAGTTGTCGTGGAGCCTGCCTCAATCAGCTCCCTGGGGTTTTGGGTCCCTGTGTCTGGAAAGTCTGCCATGATGATGGTGGGCGGGAAGCCGTTGGGTCCTTGGCGCTAGACGCCGTG